>CAZBME010000009.1:0-98825 GCA_964492965.1 uncultured Syntrophaceae bacterium
TTGCATGTGTTAGGCACGCCGCCAGCGTTTGTTCTGAGCCAGGATCAAACTCTCATGTTTTAATCCTTGCTGAGATTTCTCTCTTCATTTTAAATCTAACTTAGGGACCCACAAATCTGTTATCCCACTATTCAATTGCCAAAGAGCCAATCCAGAAACGAGCCGAAGTAAGTAACTCAAGGTTCGTTTCTTGTCAAGTACTTTTTTAAAAATCTTTAAAAATTGTACTTGCGACAAGGATGGTATTTTTACCCGGCTTGCGCCGATTTGTCAAGACTTATTTTCTCGCCTTGCAAAAAAAAATGCTTGCATCAACAAGCAACGAGCGGCGTTCTAACCTTTCTTTCTCATCCTGTCAAGGATTAATTTTCATTATTTTACAATAATTAGAAAATGCTTTTTCTTTCCCTTCCTTAGGTGGATATGGCTATCCGAATTTACATCGCCTGCTGTGATCTTTTCGTCAAAAACAAGCACCTGGCGATCGTTCACATAGGCGCCGCCCTGTTCGATCAGGCGCCTGGCTTCACCTTTCGATGCACATAAACCGGCCTCATTAAAGAGTTCATAGGCGGCAATGCCCTTATCCATATCCGAACGCAATTTCGCCATAGAGGGCATGGCAGAGAGGTCAGCCGTGTTATCCTCACGGGGGATGCTGCTGGACGGCATGATGCCCGCATCAACCGACTTGGCGTTAAAGGCCATGGACGAAGCCCTCCATGCCTTGATGGATTCCTCTTCACCATGGGTGATCTTTGTTGCCTCAAAGGCCAGGACGGTTTTGGCCATATTCAATTGATAATCCTTCAATGCCCCTATTTGACGGATTTCATCCATCGGCAGGAATGTAAACAGGGAGAGAAACCGCTCGACGTCTTCATCTTCTGCGTTGACCCAATACTGGTAATAGTCATAGGGGGAAGTCAGCTGGTCGTCCAGCCAGACCGTACCTTTTTCTGTCTTTCCCATTTTATGGCCTGCGGACGTTGTCATAAGGGGAAAAGTCAAGCTGTGTGCGGTCTTTCCCTCAACCCGGCGTATCAGATCGCTACCGGCCAGCATATTTCCCCACTGATCGTTGCCTCCCATTTGCACAAGACAATCATAGTTCTTGAATAGATGTAGAAAATCATAGGCTTGTAACAGCATATAATTGAACTCAATAAAGTTGAGTCCCTTTTCGAAACGCATCCGGTAACTTTCGGCTGACAACATTTTGTTGACGCTGAAATGCCGCCCGATATCACGTAAAAATTCAATATAATTGAGTTTTGTAAGCCAATCAGCATTATTGAGCATCATGGCCTTCCCTTCCCCAAAATCGAGATAGCGGGCAAGCTGTTTCTGCAGGCACGAAGCGTTGTAATCGATTTTTTCCCTTGTAAGAATCTGGCGCATTTCCGTCTTGCCGCTCGGATCGCCGATCAGGCCTGTTCCGCCACCAATCAGGGCAATGGGCTTGTGACCATGTCTCTGCATATGGGCCAAGGCCATAATCGGCACCAGGGAGCCGATATGAAGGCTTGTGGCGGTGGGATCGAAGCCAATATAACAGGTGATCTCACGGGATTTCAATAGTTCCCGGAGCTCCCCCTCATCGGTCACCTGCTCCACAAATCCGCGACTGACGAAAACATCATAGACACTCATGATTATTCCCTTATCAAGGCAAGGGCACACTCAACCGTTCAATGGCAAGGGCTTTGCCGGTTTTTTCATCGATATCGATTAATGCACCCTGCAGGCGTATGTCCCCATTGGCAACATCAAATTTATTGGGCATCTGGAGGAGAAAACGGTCCAGAACGGTTTCTTTTCTTGTACCAATCACAGAATCAAAAGGACCCGTCATGCCGGCATCGGTCAGATAAGCGGTTCCCTGCGGCAGGATGCGTTCATCCGCCGTCTGTACATGGGTATGGGTGCCAACGACGGCGCTCACTCGGCCATCGAGAAACCAGCCCATGGCAATCTTCTCAGATGTCGCCTCGGCATGCATATCGACAAAGATAATGTTTGTTCTCTTTTTGAGCTTTTCAATTTCCTGTTCCACCCTTCGAAAGGGGCAGTCCAGGGGATGCATAAAAATCCTGCCGGCAAGATTAATGACACCCACGTGGATGCCTGCCGGCGTCGGCATCACGACACTTCCATGACCGGGCGTTCCTGCCGGATAGTTGGCCGGCCGCAATAGCGTTTCGTAATCTTCAATAAATTCAAGTATTTCTTTTTTATCCCAGATGTGATTGCCCGAAGTCAGGACATCCGCGTGATTATGGTAGAGTTCCTCCACGATCTCGCGGGTCACCCCAAAACCGGCGGCGGCATTTTCACAGTTGGCAATGACAAAGTCCACCTGACGCCCCGCAATCAGTTGCGGCATGAGCTCCCGCATGGCCCGGCGTCCCGGCTTGCCGACGATATCGCCGATGAACAAGATTCTCATGGCACCTTACTTTGCATAATCAGAGACCCGGGTCTCACGAATAACGGTCACCTTGATCTGTCCGGGGTAGGCCAGATCATTCTCTATCTTCTTTACGATGTCCCGGCAAAGCATGACGGCATCGTTATCTGATATCTTTTCATTTTCAACGAGGATACGAATCTCCCGGCCCGCCTGAATGGCAAAGCACTTGTCCACCCCGTTAAATGACTTGGCAATACTTTCGAGTTCTTCGAGACGCTTGACATACGATTCAATCATTTCACGCCGGGCGCCGGGTCGGGCCGCCGAAAGGGTATCCGCCGCCTGCACGAGAACACCAATCATCGTATTTGTCCTGCCGTCATCATGGTGCGTGGCAATCGCCTGGACAATGCTGGGGGACTCCCCAAAGCGCCGGGCATAATCGGCACCAATGGCCGCATGGGTGCCTTCTACCTCATGATCGATGGCCTTCCCGATATCATGAAGAAGACCCGCCCTCTTGGCTTCCTTGACATTCATTTTCAATTCCGCGGCCATCATGGCTGTCAGATGAGCCACTTCTATGGAGTGTTGAAGAACGTTCTGTGAGAAACTCTTTCTATATTTCAGGCACCCCAGCAGGTTCACAAGCTCCGGGTGCACATCATGAACACCGACATCAAAACAGGTGCGTTCCCCTGTCTCGCGGACGACGGCATCGATTTCCGTTCTGACCTTCTTGACAATCTCCTCAATTCGCCCAGGGTGAATCCGCCCGTCGGAGATCAATCTTTCCAGAGAAATCCTGGCCACTTCCCGCCTCACGGGATCAAAGCTGGAAAGGACAACAGCCTCCGGGGTATCATCCACAATGAGATCGATACCCGTCGCGGCCTCTATGGCCCTGATATTCCTGCCTTCCCGACCGATGATTCGCCCCTTCATTTCATCGTTCGGCAAATTAACGACCGATACGGTATTCTCAGCCACAAAATCCCCGGAATATCGTTGAATGGCATAGGCAATGATTTCCTGGGATTTCTTGTCGGCCAGCCGTTTGGCCTCGTCTTCAATCTTGCGAACCGCCGCCGCCGCTTCGACCTTCGCCTCTGATTCCATGGAAGCCACCAGCATGTTCCTGGCCTCCTCCGAGGACATCGCGGCAATCCGTTCCAGCAATTCCTTCTGCTCCTGCAATCCCCGGTTTAATCTTTCGTGCTTATCCTGAAGGGATTGTTCTTTCTGAAGCAATCCCTTTTCCCTGTTTTCAATACCGGATTCCTTCTGGGATAAGGTATCGATTCGCTTCTCAAGATGCTCTTCCTTGCTCCGGATTCTTCTTTCCAGTGCGTCAAGTTCCTGCTTTTTTTCCCGGCCTTCCTTTTCCAGCTCCGTCTTGGCCTTGATCAGGTTTTCTTTCGCCTGGAGCAAGGATTCTTTCTTGATATTTTCCGCTTCCTTCTTGGCCTCGCCAATAATCCGCGCTGAAAGACTCTCGGAAGATGCCATCTGCTTTCTCGCAATGGCCTGCCTGATAAGATATCCCAAGGCTCCGCCGACCGCCAGAGCCAGAAATATCGCTATGATGATCATGTAGTTTGTCAAAATCCGACCACCTCCTTACAAGTATTGTCGGTTCTATGTCCTTATCCGTATCTGCCTGTGAGCATTGCCGATCTGCAGATACCGCAACGACAGTGATTGTGTTTTAAGATTTGAGTGGATTTGGGAGCAGACGTTCTTTAGTGGGGGTGTTATATGTCATAAGAAACCCCCGCCAATGCCGTGTTAACGACCTTTTTGAACCTGCCGTTAAGTGGGTACCGCTATTGCTGCTTTAGGCTTTCCACCGCCTGTTTTCACAGGGTGCTGGCAGACTTGCACACGGCATACAAGGATAGGTTCCCGGTTCCAAGGTGTTGGCTCAAAAAACGTTATGCTAATCACGCACATCGCAGGGGATAATTATCAAAAAGCAAAAACGCTGCTATCGTGTTTCATTAATCAAATCAATCAGTCTCTCGGATCGATTTTCTAATTGATTGTAATTACTTTCATCAACCGACTTACTTTTAAAAAACTCATCCGCAATGTTCAGAGCCGCCAGAATGGCAACGTTTAAAGTGTTGAAATTGTTTTGGTTTCTCTCTATTTCATCCACTTTGTCATTGACATACTTGACAACCTTCGCGACGTGATCATCCCCCGAGTCACTCAATACTGATAACTCCTGCCCCAGTAACTTGATATGAAAACGCTTTTTCAATCAGCGCCACCCCAAAATAACCTTATTGCGGGACCTGTATATCCTGAAGCAAATCCAGCAGTGAATCCACCTTTGTGCGTATAGCGTCCCTTTCCTCTTCCAAATCCCTATTTTTTTTATTTACTTCCAGTAGCTCCGTTTCCCTTTGTTTCAGGAGTCCCTCCAACTCCTGGTTATTCTTTTTTAATTCGGCCTGTTCCTTTATAAGGCCTTTTATTTTTTCCTCCAGTGCATTAAATTTTACAAATTCCACATTGTCACCTGACTTTCTATACTTTATCATATCAACAATGCATGTAATAAAGCTGCATTACTGACTGAATGTATTTTCATTTTATGCCAAAGGGCCCCGGAAAGTCAAGGCCTTATTTGAGCAACAAAATAAGCGTCCACAACATCTAACAGGGCCTCTTTTCCATGGATTTGCCCCAGAATCTGGCGAAATGACGCACCGCCCGTCAAGCCCTTCGTATACCAAAGAAGGTGTTTCCGGAAATTGCGCAGGCCCGGCACGTCTCCGATGTGGGCCATTTCCATTTCCAGATGGCGCCTGATCATCGCTTCCCGATCCTGGAGGGACGAACCTTCCCCTTTCTCCCCCGTTTGCATCAAATGCAATATATCACCGAATATCCAAGGGTTGCCCAGAGAAGCCCGTCCGATCATGACCCCGTCGCAACCCGTCTCAGCCATCATCCGGAGGGCATCCGCGGCACATCGGATATCGCCATTGCCGATAACAGGAATCTTCAAACATTCCTTTACCTTTCGAATGATCTCCCAATCCGAATGCCCGCTGAACCCCTGATCAGCCGTCCGGGGATGAACAATCACCGCATCGGCCCCCTCATCCTCGGCCAGGCGTGCAATTTCCACGGCACAGATTTCCGTGCGCCGCCACCCGGCGCGGATCTTAACCGTGAGGGGCAAGGCCGTCGCCTTTCGAACGGCGGCAATGATGGCCTTTGCTTTTTCCGGGCTACGCATCAGGGCCGCCCCCGCCCCTGTTTTGATCACCTTTTTTACAGGGCAACCCATGTTGATATCGATCAGGTCGGTCCCCTTTTCGCCGGCCAGGCGGGCCGCTTCCGCCATCACTGCCGGATCGGCGCCGAATATCTGGACACCCAGGGGTCGGTCTGTGGGCAACGTATCAAGATAGGAATAGGTCTTAGGCGTTTGGCGGATCAGGCCATTGGAGCTCACCATCTCCGTAAATGCGAGGGCACATCCGAATTCCCGGGCCAATATCCGGAAATTCAGGTTCGTGATCCCCGCCATGGGAGCCAGAAGCATATTGTTTTTTAATGATAACTGCCCTATTTTGATCAAGGTTTTACCCCGGCCTTCCGCTCCGTTTGAATTTGGCAGGCCAACGCCAGGTCTTCCGGGGTATTAATGCCCATCACTTCCAGCGGATCAGGGACCACGAAGGCCATGGCGATCAATCCGTCCTTACGGGCAATCTCCATGATATCCGTCAGATAATACTCTTTCTGGGCATTATGGTTGGAGATTCTGCTGACGGCAGCGAAGAGGAAACGGCTATCGACACAGTAAATGCCTGTATTGATTTCACCTATGGCGCGTTCTTCCGTTGTCGCGTCTTTCGCCTCGACAATCTTCAGGACCTCGCCGCCCGTCCCTTTGACAACCCGTCCATAGCTTCCGGGATCATCCAAAACGACCGTCATGACCGTTACCACAGCCATGTGATCCTCATGAAAGGCGATCAGGGCCTGTAGGGTAGCTGCCTGCAAAAGGGGAACATCGCCACACAGGATCAGGACCAGTCCGTCATAATCATGGAAGACGTCACGGGCCTGAAGGACGGCATGACCTGTCCCCTTCTGTTCCCTCTGCTCCACAAAAATGACGTTTTCACCGGAAAATGTCTGCCGCACCAACGGTGCCTGATGGCCTATAATCACGGCAATCCTTTCCGATCCGACCGTCCGGGCCGTATCGATACTATACGCCAGCATGGGTCTGTCGCATACGGGATGGAGAACCTTCGCCAGGTCCGATTGCATCCGCGTTCCCTTGCCCGCGGCCAATATAAGCGTGCTTAACGGTTTTGTTTTCATCTTCTTATCCCTTCATGACCATAGAAAGCTCCTATCAAGTTGGATGCCACCTGTCAAGTTCCGGAGGAGGAAACGGATTTGTTTGACTCCGGGACATTTTTCCGATATTTAACACCATTCTTTTTGTCCAATTCAAAGAAATCATAAGGAGTAATCTTATGTCCGTCCATGTCCTTCTCATCGGTAACGGCGCCCGGGAACATGCCATCGCTGAAACGTTGATCCGCTCCGGCCACCGACCTGAGCTATATGCCTATATGAAAGCCAACAATCCGGGTATATCTGCCCTGGCCAAAGACAGCCGCCTGGGAAGCTATGACGATCTCAAAAGCATTGTGGATTTTGCCAAGGCATGCCACAGCTCCTTCGCCATTGTTGGGCCTGAAGATCCTTTGAACGCAGGCGTAGTCGATGCGCTCGGCGACGCAGGCATCCCGGCTGTGGGCCCTACGAAAAGCCTGGCACGTCTGGAAACATCCAAATCATTCACCCGCAATTTGGTGAGTAAATACAAAATCCCCGGCAATCCGCAGTTCAAAGTCTTTACGTCAATGGATGGGGTGGACAAGTTTTTGAATTCGCTCGACGGCATTGTCCTGAAACCGGATGGACTCACCGGCGGCAAAGGTGTGCTGGTGCAGGGTGATCATTTTACCACAAAAGAAGAAGCGCTGAAATTATGCGCTCATATTTTGAAGGATAGTGCTTCCGTCATTGTCGAAGAAAAATTCGATGGCGAGGAATTTTCCCTGCAATGCCTGTGCGACGGCAAAACAGTTGTCGGCACACCTTTGGTGCAGGATCACAAGCGGCGCTTCGACGGCGACCGCGGCCCCAATACGGGCGGCATGGGCTCTTATTCCCTGCCGGATCATTCCATGCCGTTTTTGAAACCCTCAGACATTGAGGAAGGACTGGAAATTACCCGTCAAGTCGCGGCGGCGCTCCTTAAAGAGACCGGCAGCCCATACAAAGGCGTCATGTACGGCGGATTCATCGCCACGAAAAACGGCACGAAGCTGCTGGAGTACAACGCGCGCTTCGGCGACCCCGAAGCCATGAACATCCTGCCGCTGCTCAAGACCGACTTCGTAGACATCTGCAAACACATCATCGACGGCA
This sequence comes from uncultured Syntrophaceae bacterium, assembly GCA_964492965.1. Lineage (GTDB taxonomy): Bacteria > Desulfobacterota > Syntrophia > Syntrophales > UBA8958 > CAZBME01. The sequence continues at coordinate 7,889 of CAZBME010000009.1, forward strand.
CGCTCAACAAACTGAAAATTGAATTTGAGCAAAAGGCAACGGTTTGCAAATACGTTGTTCCCAAAGGCTATGGATTGCCCGCCGATCATCCCGACGCGGCTTCATCCAAAGCAAAGATCGAAGTAGGCGACGTAGGAAAAGCGAGGCTCTACTATTCCTCCGTGGATAAGAAGGAGGACGGCCTGTATCTTAGTTCGTCACGCGCCATCGGCATCGTCGGCATCGCCGACACACTGGATGCCGCCCGCAAGATCGCCGAAGAAGGCGTCAAAGCCGTCCATGGCCCCGTCGCCTTCCGCGAAGACATCGGCACAGACGCCCTCATACAAAAACGCATAGATCATATGAGGAAGATAAGGAAAGAATAGTCTTCCAATCCTGACTCAAAAGGCCATCTTCGATTCGGAATTGGAATAAAGTATAGCCGGAAAGATCTCCTCATGTCATTACCCGGCTTGACCGGGTAATCCACACAGATTTGGCTTCGGCAGAATATTTAATATTCAAGACCTGACCCGGACCAATTTGCAATTCCTTTCAGCGCCCCCGCAATGATTGATCCACTACCAAGTGCATCGAGGACCATAAAACCTTCCGTCGTCGCAAATGCAAATGCCGCCATGGGCATGCGATCTTCTTCCCGTTCTACTTGCAAAGCCGACGCAATCCAGCCCAAAAATTCTTCGCATATTTTTCGAGCGATGACGTTGTAGGATTCTCCTCCTTCTGCCGAAAGGGCCGCAAGTTCGAGCGATAGCCTAAGATAGGGCCGAACCTGTGGATGTTTCATCATTTCGGCAAGATATGGTAGAAATTTCTGGAACGGCATTTGTTCTGTGCGGGCGCTCTCCAAAAGTCCTACCAGACGGGCTGTCAGCAGGTTAAGGGAGCTTCTTATCAATTCTTCCTTGTCTGTGAAGTAATGCATAAGCATCCTGTCGCTCATTCCTACAGCCGCTGCTAATTTCCGTAGAGTAGCTTCTTTGATGCCGTGCGAAAGAAGGTGATCGGCTGTCTTCTCGATGATAACGTGCCTCTTAGCTTCGGTTTTATTCATGTATTTTCCTCTTGACATTTATTGTAGCATTCGCTACATTATTATTGTAGCGAATGCTACAATAACTATTTTAAGGAGGACTATGTATGAGCCGTATTCTGATTGTTATTACCCTGATTCTGTTTGGAGCATTGACAGCCCTGGCAGTATGGCAGGACGGAATCACAGGAATCTTCGCATCAATTTTAGACAGTTTCGGGTCGGCCCAAATCTATGTTGATTTGGTCATCGCCCTCGTATTGATCATGGTTTGGATATGGGGCGATGCCAAAGCGACAGGCCGAAACCCTTGGCCGTGGATCGTCGCGACACTATTGGTCGGATCCTTCTCACCTCTTCTGTATCTGCTTAGCCGCAAATCACCCGAAAAGGTGCGATAAGCCCTTTGGCATCAGCGCCATCCTTGGTTCTCTTTTCGGTCGAGTTTTCTTGACTCGACCGAAACTTATCACCTGGCCTTCCGTTAGATCAAGTCAAAAAGACTTGATCTAACGGAACATTCCTGGATATCGGCCTTCGCCGGTATGACGCATTTCTTTTTACCTTGAACCTTTTACAGCCTGAAACGCTATCAATTCCATTCTTAATGGTGGAACAACCTCAGGCCGCAAAATGCCATGGCAATGCCGTATTTGTTGCAGGTATCAATCACCTGCTGGTCGCGGATGGAACCGCCGGCCTCGACAATGGCGGTCACGCCGCTGCGATGGGCGCGCTCGATGTTGTCGCCGAAGGGGAAAAACGCGTCGCTGCCTAAGGATACGCCGGTGACCTGGCTAAGCCATGCCTTCTTTTCGGCCGCCGTCAGCGGCTCGGGCCGGCGTGTAAAGGTTTCCGCCCACACATCGTCGCCAATGACGTCCTCCGGGGTATCGCCCAGGTAAACGTCGGTGGCATTGTCACGGTTCGGTTTGGAAACATCGTCGCGGAAAGGCAGGTCCAGCACCTTGGGCATATGGCGCAACTGCCAGTTATCGGCCTTCTGGCCGGCCAGGCGGGTGCAGTGGATGCGGCTCTGCTGGCCGGCGCCCACGCCGATGATCTGGCCATCCTGCACGAAGCAGACGCTGTTGGACTGGGTGTATTTCAGGGTAATCAGGGCAAGCACCAGATCACGTTTCTGCGCTTCCGTCAGGGTTTTGTTCTCGGTGACCATGTTTTCCAGCATGCTGCTGTCGATCTTCAGATCGTTGCGGCCCTGCTCGAAGGTAATACCGCACACCTGTTTGTGCTCCAGGGAGACAGGCACGTAGTTGGGGTCGATGGCAACCACGCTGTAGTTCCCGTTTTTCTTGGAATTTAAAATATCCAGGGCTTCCGGCTCATAGCCCGGGGCAATGATGCCGTCGGTGACCTCGGACTTGATGATTTGCGCCGTGGGCACGTCGCAGACGTCGGAAAGGGCAATCCAGTCGCCGAAGCTGCTCATGCGGTCAGCGCCGCGGGCCCGTGCGTAGGCACAGGCCAATGGCGACAGCTTCATCCGGGCATCGATGTGATACATCTTGCGCAAGACCTCATCCAGAGGAAAGCCCAGGGCAGCGCCGGCGGGGGAAACATGTTTAAAGGAGGCCGCGGCGACCATGCCCGTATTCTCTTTCAGCTCTTTCACCAGCTGCCAACTGTTGAGGGCGTCCAAGAAGTTGATGTAGCCGGGCTTGCCGTTTAGTACGACAACAGGCAGGTTACTTCCGTCTACCATGAAGATTCGGGCGGGCTTCTGGTTGGGGTTGCAGCCGTATTTAAGTGCTATTTCGTTCATGGACTATTCCTCCACCGTTTTGTATTTGTTGATGATGACGTCCTCGTAGCCTCTGGTCTTCAGGTCGATGGCGCGTATAAACAGGCTCACCTTGTTGTCCTCGTTCAGGGCTTCCCACAGTTTGCCTGCGTATTCATTGGGATCTTCCTCGTCCATGGCGACGCGTAGCGGCTCACCTGCAAAACTGGGAATCGGCGTGCCGTTGCACTTGTAGGTGCTGATAAAGTGTCCAACGCCTGCCAGGGGCTGTGAATAATCGAAGGTAAAGCGCTGCACGCTCCTGTCGTCGCCATCGTCGCTTTTCAAAATACTGAGTTTATAGCCGCCCGTGCCCATATCCACCACGCCGGAAATGCGGGGTGTCCAGTTGGGTTTGTCGTCCTCAAAGGTGCGGGTATTGAGCGCCGCTTCGAAGCTGAAACCCCGGAAATCGTCACGGGCCATAAAATCGCGGATGGTGTCGGTCTGGTCGCCGTTGGTCACAATCGTTGTGTTGTCATAAGTCAGGACGGGTTTGTAAATAATCAGGTGCGGGTCCGTCATTTTAGAAGGATCGGCCGCCAGGGTGCGGATGCCGCCGTCAATGGGGTCAAACACACGGTTACGGCTGTTGACGCTACGGCCCATGATAAAATAGGCTACCATGGCTTTGTTTCCGCCGGGCGTTTTCCCGATGCAGATACCGCGGCCCGGATATTCGTTGCCGCCCAGATACTCGTATAAGTTCTTACTCATTTTATTACTTCTCTCCTTGATATGGATAAGGCATCATTTTTTTGTTTGCGGAGTATATGAAGAGGCGATGCGTATGTCAACCAGAAACGAGATTGCGCCAAGCCAAGTTGCTTGGTATATAACTGCCGCTTGCAATTAGACATCCAATGAGTTATGAGGCGCAAGTATAATGCATGGATTAGACAGGGGAACTGGCATCACGAAATCAAGCAGACGGCCCCTCGTCAGCGTTGCAAAACAGGCCTCGCCATCATCTTAACTGGCGAGCATCATTATAAAAACAAGAAGGAATCTGCATGAAAGCAAAAAACGACTCCAAGGATGTACTCGTCAGCATCGTCATGGGAAGCGATTCGGATTTGCCGGTCATGAGTGAAGCGGCAAAAATTCTGGATCAGTTCCAGGTCCCTTATGAATTGTTTCTGACCTCCGCTCACCGTTCTCCGGAGCGAACCATGACCTTCGCCCATCAGGCCGCGAAAAAAGGAATTCAGGTCATCATCGTCGGGGCGGGTGCCGCCGCGCATCTCGCCGGCGTCATCGCCTCCCATACCCTCCTTCCTGTCATCGGCGTACCCATTGATGCCACATCCCTGAAAGGGCTCGATGCCCTTTTTTCGACGGTCCAGATGCCCGGCGGCATTCCCGTCGCCACGATGGCCATCGGCAAGGCGGGCGCCAAAAACGCCGCCCTCCTGGCTGTCCGTATCCTAGCACTGGGAGATAAGCGCCTGACGGGACAATTGGCTGATTATGTCCGGACAATGGCGGAGGATGTTGAAAAGAAGCAGGCAAAATTAATCATTTCGTAACTAACACGGAAAACAGACCATATGGGTAGGGGCGGGTCTCAAACCCGCCCCTATTAAAATTTCCCGAATGACAAAAATCATCAAAATCGACCCTCTCCATCCCGACGACGCCCTGATTGATGAAGCCGTGGCGATTATCAGGGAAGGCGGCGTGATCGCCTATCCAACGGAAACACTATACGGTCTGGGGGCCGATTGCTTCCGTGAAGACGCCATAGGCAAAATCTTCGACATCAAGGGGAGGGCCTTCAACAGCCCCATTGCTTTGATCGGAGGAAGCCGCAAAGACCTGGAACTGATCACCGACGATATCCCGGAAGTCACCGAACGGCTGATGAAGGCCTTCTGGCCGGGTCCCCTCACCCTTATTTTCAAGGCATCCCCAAAGGTGCCGCCGGGTTTGACGGCAGGCACGGGCAAGATCGGCATCCGTATTTCGAGCCATCCGGTTGCGTTGGCACTTGCCGGCACCCTTGGACGGCCGGTAACGGCAACGAGCGCCAACCTGTCCGGGGGGCAGGATTGTGTCAACACAGAAGAAGTCCTCGATCAACTCGGCCGCCACATCGATATGATTCTGGACGGCGGGCGAACACCGGGAGGCAAAGGCTCGACCATGGTTGACCTCACAGTGACACCACCCGTCATCCTGAGAAAAGGCGTCATCTCCGATGCCGATATTCTGGCGCTGCTTTAAGGCTGAACTCTCCTTTCATAAAAAAATTAGACTATCTCATTTGAATTCTTGATCGTGGGGAAATATCATGATATGAAACAATCGCTCTATGATTATTTGAGGACATTCAAAGAGATACACTATATTTTTCATTGTAGATGCCATGGATCAAGCAAAACTGAAACGACATAAAAGAGGAAAGGCAAATACTATGTTGCGAAGACATTATTTTTGTTTTCTCGGCCTTATCATTTTTTCTATGGCTGCATTTTTTACCTCCGTCCCGCCTGCTCATTCCCAGGCCCCCGATACGGCAACGGCCCCGGCCGCAACCGGTCAGCCAGCGGGAGACCTGGAATTCAAGACAGTCAACAAGGAGACCGTTGAAAAGCTTCGCCGGATGCCGCCGGAAAAGATCGCCGATCTCGACGATAAACTGGCGGAGGCCCTGACCCTTTACTATGATGGAAAATTTGGGCAGGCGCTCCCCATTTTCAACGCCATTTCCGCCGATGTGGAAACCATGGACATCATGTGGTGGCTGGGCACATCCGCCATGAAAACCGGCGAGGCCAAGCTGGCCATAGAAAAATTCAGAAAGATGCTGGAAATTGATCCCAAGCTCCACCGTGTCCGGCTGGAATTGGCCACCGTTTATTTTGAACAACGGAAATACGATGAGGCCCGCCGGGAACTTGAAATCGTCAAACTGGCCAAACCACCTGAGGAGGTTCTTAAAAATATCGATAAACTCCTGGCCGCCATCGACGACAGCACGAGGAAGGTTTACTGGAATGCCCGCTTCTCCCAAGGTATTCAATGGGACAGCAACATATCGAGCGGGCCGGACCAGAAGCTCCTCAGTGTTACAGGGGGCACACTGACCCTGGCCGGCGACCAGGCCAAAACAAGCGATTGGGCATCCATCGAAAATTTTTCCGGCAATGTGCTCTATGATTTTGGTAAAAAGCAGGGCTTCATGTGGAACACAACCGCCGATATCTACAACCAGTTCTACTTTAATAACGGGAAATACAACTATACAATGGGAGATATCTCCACCGGCCTCTGGTGGGTGGGACCGAAAGATATCCTGAAAATTCCCATGGGGATTGCCAAACAGGAATTCGGAAGCTCCCCTCTGTCAACGATCTACCATTTCCGGCCGAGTTATGAGCACTATTTCACCCCCGGTTTCAGCCTGAAAGGCCAGTATGCCTTCAGCAAGGAAAGCTTCCTGGATATTTCCAATCAGAATCTTAACAACACCACGGCCCGATACGAAATCGTTCCGAACTTCTTCTTTCTGAACCGGCAGCACATCCTCTCCGCCTATGTCGGCTATGAAACCGTCAATGCGGACGCCCGGAGCTTCACCTATACAGCGCCTTACGGGGCTGTTTCCTACTACACCCGTTTCCCGACCAAGACCGATATTTTTGTCAAATACCAATATGGCGAAAGGGATTACAAGGCAGCGCCGATCTTATACACAGAAGAACGGGTGGACCGGCGTCATAGTTTCACCGTGGTGATCAGCCAGGAATTCCTGAAACATTTCTTTTCATCATTCGCCTTTAACTACATTGAAAATTATTCAAACCTGGAGTTGTATAGCTTCAGGAAACAAACCTACACCCTAAGCGTTGGGTTTTATTTCTAATTACTTCTGGAGATTATTATGAAGAACCACCGCAAACATATTCTCTGCATGGTCCTCGTATGCTTCATTGTCTGTGGAGGCATGCTTTATGATGCCGCAGCGGCTGCGAACCGGGGGTACGCCGCCCCTGCAAACGCCCTGCCCAAAGACCTGAAAGGCGTTACCGTCAAGGATTACTTCATCCCGGCCAACGTCAGGGAGGTCGGCAGCCTCCAGACCGTCATGGCCCATGTGGTGGTCGCCCGGGGAGACCTCAGCCAGGCCTATTTTGCGGCGGGCGGCGACAAGCTCTATGAGAAAGACATCATTTTCACACTCAAAGACTCGAAATGCCGGATCAAGCTCCATAATGACGATATCATCACCCTGGGCGACAACACCCGCCTGGCCGTCAAAGAGGCGACGGGCAGCCGGGACACCCCCGAAAAGAAATCGGCCATGGCCCTGGCCAGAGGTAAGGCCATGTTTTATGCCATCCGGCTCCTGAAACACAAGGGATTGTCCATGACCGTTGAGAGTCCGACGGCGACGGCCGGCGTCCGGGGAACCAAATTCGGCATGGAAGTCACCGTTGAAGAGGAAAAAACCGTGGGCGCCCTGCCCCTTCTTCTGGCAGATAGCTCTGAAAACTGGGGGCGTCATCTCATCCTGGCCCAGCAGATGCCTCCTCCATCGATACTTGGGCGTGTAACAACCACCGTCCACGGATTTGACGGCACGGTGGCCGTCACATCAGCCGTGACGGGAGGGACCACAACGGTCGGTGCGGGGCAAACCCTTTCCTCCTCGGGACAGGGCCTGGGGTCCCTGATCCCGACACCGCCCCAGGTTTCCCAAAGGTTCCAGTCCCAGACGAACGTGCCGCCCCCGGCAGGAGGCAGCACAGGAGGCGGTCAAACCGCAGGAGGCGGATCGGGCAGTGGCACGGGAACCGGTGGAGGAACCGGCCAAGGAACGAGCGGAACGGGAAGCTCTCAGGGTTTGGCGGGGGGAACCAATACGACACAAACAACGACCATCGATCTTTCTAGTCTGACGCAGACCCAATTAACACAAAAGGTAGATGAGGCAAAGTCCAGCCCGGTTGATTCTGTGACGGATCCCAAAACCAATGCGTCGTCCGGCAGCAATTACAATGTCGGTTACTTCGCCAGCATGTTGACGGATGTCTCAGGCGGCCGGTTGGGCGGGGTTTTTGTCAGCCAGAACCGATACAACGGCGACACCAATATTTGGGCAAGGAGTGTTACCGCACCCGATACGGATTTCATGCGGGCGCAAGGCAACAGCGGACAGCAGTTCAGTTCCACACCCTATCTGAAATTTGTGAGCACCGGGGGGAAGGGATCCGGAGACCTGGGCACCAGTAATCCGATCAGCACAGGAACCATCGGCCGGTACTACAACCTCGAATGGGGCTATGCTACCGTCCCCAAGGCCATCGACGTCGGGGGCAGTAATTATACCAACGATAACCGGACTTACTGGATCTTCGGCGCAAATACGCCGACCATGTCCGGATTTTCAGGTACTGCGGCTTACAGCGGAAAGGCCTATGGCACCTACTGGACCTCCGGGGGCGGCACAAACATGACGGGGACTTTCAGTACCAATGTTGATTTCACCTCCAGAGCCATCAGTTATTTTGTGATCGATGTCGCGGGAGGCAATTACTCAGCGAAAATTGATCGTGCTTCCGGAACGATCGCCGAAGATAGCAGCTTTTCCATCAGCGGCGGTACCTGGACGCTGAACGGGGCAACCCCTACACATCAAAAGGCCTACGGATCTTTCTATAGCGGCAACGCAGATTCCATGGGGGGCGTCTGGGGCATGTACAACAGTGCATCAAATACGGGCGCCGTCGGCATTTTCCAGGGAGACATGAGCGATACCGGGAGCAAACTCTATAAGGCAAGCAAGGGGTTCTTTACGGGAATGCTTGAAAATTCAGGCGGAAGCTATGTCGATACATACACATCCAGTGCCCCGCAGGATTTTGATTCGGCCGCTGCAATTGCTTACAGCACGTCCGGCTCATATTCAGCCAAGATCAATGGCTCCGGAACAACGAAAAACATGACTGATTTGACTGCGGTTATGGGATCATGGAACGGAACGAAACCCGTAACGTTTACAAAAATCGGCTCCAATGCATACATGGAGTGGGGAAAATGGACCCAGCCGGTTGACATGAATGCCGCAGGATACATTTATTCTTTCCAAAAAGAAGGATGGTATGTCTGGGGGGATGCGACCACGGACGCCCAGATGGCCTCCCTAAAACAGAATAGCATCGTCGGCAACTACACCGGTCCCGCCAACGGCACAATCCTCATCGGCAATGCCCCGATCAACGATCTCAAGGGCACTTTCAGCGCCGCTGTAAGCTTCGCCTCGTCGGCCATCGCGAATTTTAATGTCGATGTGGCGAACGGTTCAAACCGAGTACTGATCAGCAACGCCGCAGGAACGTTCTCCGGGGCAACCAGCGGTTTCGTCATCAGCCCCTCCACCGGCACTTGGACGATCAACGGCAACGCCGCCACGTCCACGGGAAAAGCTGCCTACGGGGCAGTCTATGGACCCTATGGGCAGGACATCGGCGGTGTCTGGCGGGTTTCCGACGGCGCCAATAAGTCAACAGGCGTTTTCCAGGGCCGGAGATAAACAGAGCAAAATGCTTGGTGGCTCGTCGATACTGTGCATGACAATAGGCGAATCGTTTTCTTAGAAGGCTTTACATATTATTCATTGATTTACGGCCATTTCCTGCATTCATATGGCGTATTTTCAATCTGGCCCTGTAAATTTTGAGGGGAATACCCGTGCCTTTAGATTTTATTTCTCATTCTATCTGGAGGTCATTATGATGAACCACCGCAAACATATTCTCTGCATGGCCCTCTTGTGCTTCATTGTCTGTGGAGGCATGCTTTATGATGCCGCAGCGGCTGAGAACCGGGGGTACGCCGCCCCTGCAAACGCCCTGCCCAAAGACCTGAAAGGCGTTACCGTCAAGGATTACTTCATCCCGGCCAACGTCAGGGAGGTCGGCAGCCTCCAGACCGTCATGGCCCATGTGGTGGTCGCCCGGGGAGACCTCAGCCAGGCCTATTTTGCGGCGGGCGGCGACAAGCTCTATGAGAAAGACATCATTTTCACACTCAAAGACTCGAAATGCCGGATCAAGCTCCATAATGACGATATCATCACCCTGGGCGACAACACCCGCCTGGCCGTCAAAGAGGCGACGGGCAGCCGGGACACCCCCGAAAAGAAATCGGCCATGGCCCTGGCCAGAGGTAAGGCCATGTTTTATGCCATCCGGCTCCTGAAACACAAGGGATTGTCCATGACCGTTGAGAGTCCGACGGCGACGGCCGGCGTCCGGGGAACCAAATTCGGCATGGAAGTCACCGTTGAAGAGGAAAAAACCGTGGGCGCCCTGCCCCTTCTTCTGGCAGATAGCTCTGAAAACTGGGGGCGTCATCTCATCCTGGCCCAGCAGATGCCTCCTCCATCGATACTTGGGCGTGTAACAACCACCGTCCACGGATTTGACGGCACGGTGGCCGTCACATCAGCCGTGACGGGAGGGACCACAACGGTCGGTGCGGGGCAAACCCTTTCCTCCTCGGGACAGGGCCTGGGGTCCCTGATCCCGACACCGCCCCAGGTTTCCCAAAGGTTCCAGTCCCAGACGAACGTGCCGCCCCCGGCAGGAGGCAGCACAGAAGGCGGTCAAACCGCAGGAGGCGGGGGAGGAAGTTCTCAGCCCCCTGGCGGAGGCAGCCAGACAACAGGGGGAACATCCGCCCCGCTCGGCACAACAGGAGGGCAAACAACACCACCCGACCTTACGAGTATCACGCAGACCCAGCTCACACAAACTGTGGAAACGAGTTCAAAGGTGGATAACGTCACGGATCCCAAGACCAATGCCTCTGGTAAAAACGTCGGCTACTTCGCCAGCCTGTTGAAAGATGTTTCCGGCGGCAAACTGGGAGGTGTCTTTATCAGCCGGAATCGATACGACGGTGACGGCAATATCTGGGCAAGAAGCTTGACAAATCCGGAAAAGGACTTCATGCGGGCGCAGGGCAGCAGTGGCTTCAAATCGACGCCTTATGTTAAATTCCTGGCCATCGGAGATATCGGATCAGGAGACTTGGGGGCCAATAATCCCGTTACAAGCACAACCCTGGGGAGCAACAGCTATCAGGAATGGGGCTATGCCACGGTGCCGCAATCCATTTCCGTGGGCAGCAACAGCTACCTGAATGATAACCGGACTTATTGGATTTTCGGCTACAATTCACCGGCTCTGAGCGGTTTTTCCGGCACGGCGTCCTATAGCGGAAAGGCTTACGGCACCTACTGGACCGCCAGCGGCGGCATCGACATGACCGGAAGCTTCAGCACGAGCGTCAACTTCACTTCCGCCAGCCTATCAAGTTTTTCTCTCAACGTTTCCGGAAGCGGTAGATCCGCCTCCATCAGCGGCGCCTCCGGATCGATTGCCGCTGACAACACTTTTTCCGTTGGCGGTGGAACCTGGAACCTCAACGGGACAACGCCAGACTATCAGAAAGCTTATGGGTCGTTCTACGGCCCCGGCACTGCTGCCACCGGCCCCAATTACATAGGCGGCCCCTGGGCCATGTACAACAGCAGTCTCAACACCGGCGCCGTTGGCATCTTCCAGGGGGCATATGCCGCCCCCTCTCTTGCAACGCAATACGGCCACTTTGCGGGACTGCTCCAGAATTGTTCCGTCCAGTACGTGGATAGTTATATGACGGATTCAACCCAGAATTTTAAATCAAACAACGCCTATGCCATGAATAATAATTTGACTTGGTCCACTCAAATAGACGGATCGGGAACGGGCAAAAATATGGTGGAACTTGGCGTGGTCGGCCAGGGAAGCGCCTGGACGGGCAGCGCGCCCGTTACATTTACCAGGCTCGGAGCCAATGCCTATATGGAATGGGGAACCTGGACACAACCGGCCGCCATGTATATCAATGGAACCAATTACTATTTTAAAAATGAGGGAGCCTATGTCTGGGGCGATCCCACGACCGCAGACCAGATGGCCACACTGAAAACCAATTCGATTCAGGGCACATACTCCGGCAACGCTTTCGGTACCTTCTTCAGCACTGCCAACACGGGGACGCAATTAACGGGAACCTTCAGCGGCTCGATTAATTTTGCCTCCCCGGCGGTCACCGATTTTAATGTCAGCGTAACAGGCGCTGGCAGCAAAAGCGTAACGATCAGCGGCGCTACGGGAACTTTCAGCGCCTCAACGAGCACTTTCACGATTAACCCAGCTACCGGCACATGGGTGATCTCCGACGGCAGCACTCCCGCAGCAGCCACCATAAAGGGGGCCACAGGCACTGTCTTCAACAATGGAAACGGCGTCGGAGGAGCCTGGAAGGCCGGACGGACGGGAACATCCATCCAGGCGGTAGGCGGATTTGTCGGCACGAAACAAGCAACTGGATATTAGTCCTTTTTTACAATTGGCGGCAAGGGTTTTTTTACACAAAACTACATAATATTTATTGACTAATCAACATTTCCTGCTAGTCTGGCGCCACAAAGAAACATGATCATATCGACGCGCCGGAACTATGTTGAGACCCGTCAAACTTATCAAAATTGATCGCCATGACCAACATGGCCGCAAGACATATCATTAGTTAAGAGAGAGGAAACATATGAAAAGAACATTTTTAGCGATGTCAATACTCCTGGGACTCTCCCTCGCCATGCCCGCCATGGCCGCAAAGGAAAATCCGAAGGACACCCAGTCCAGGCAGCAGATTAAAATCGGCATTGTGGACATGCAGAAGGTCGTCAGGGAGTCAAGGATTGCAAAAGCCGTCCGGGGCAATTTCCTGAAAGAAGTGGAGGCTAAAAAAGCCCAGCTCGTTGAGAAAATGCAAGATGTGCAAAAGCAGGAAGAAGAACTAAAAAGCCTCGATCCCAGCGTCTCAGTGGAAATAAGACGTCAGAAAACAGATAAGTTAAAGCACGATGGCAGGGATTTGAACAATCTTCGCCAGGATCTGGAAGCGGAAGTCAAGCGCAAGGAGCTGGAAATATCCCAGAAGCTCTTCGTCGAAATCATGCAGATCATCCGGAATTATGCTAAAACTGAGCGCTACACCCTGATCCTGGAGAGAAGCACCGTCGTGACCGCTGAGGAAAGTGTTGATGTTACGGACAAGATTTTGAAGATTTACGACGCCCAGAAAAAATAACGACAGGATTTTTTAGGGCAACAATCTCTCCGCTTCCATGGGAAAAACCATGGTTTTGGTAACACCGGGGGGTTCCCGCAGAAAGACGATCATAAACGGGATCATGCCATTCGGGGTCACCCGGTCGTTGGAAATGTCCGTTCCCTGGGGAACGGACAACTTCCGCACAATCTGTTCCTCTGTCGCTGTTTTCAATTCCTGGTCCGTCAGAAGATTCCCGCAATAGGAAACCCCCTGCCGAACGGGAGTGCCGAGCATATCATAAAGATCCGCCCGCACCTTGATCCGCGTCATCGGCTCGGGAGACCCGTTTGCCGCCATTCCCTCGACAACCCTGATGTTGCCCATCATGGCATTTTCAACGAATCGCTGCTTCAGATCGGAGATCCTGACCTGAGCAGGCCCCACGACCGGCGCTCCGGACTCCGTCTGCACAAGCCCCGGGAAAACCGTCGATATCGGCTTGAGCAGCATATCCCCAACTGCGGGATAAAGATAAACGGCTGCGGCGACGGCAATCAGAATAATCAGGATAAGCCCCAGCACCCATGTCAAGGCGGAGGACTTTTTCCGGGGTTCCTCGGGGGGGGCGGGTTCCTCAACGGCTGCCGGCAATATTTCCCGATCCAGGTAAGACTCCCTGTCCATGGGAGGCTCCCTGTCGACAAAAGGCTCCGGAGCAGCATCCACTTTTTTTGTCTCCAGGCCAGGAGGAGTCATCTGGAAAAATAAATTCTGACAGCGACTGCAGCGCAGCCAAACCCCCTCTCCCGTAAAATCGGCATCGTCGAAACGAAATTTGGTTTTGCAGGCCTTGCACTGGATAATCATGTTGTGATTCCCCCTAATCCCTGGATAAAAAAAACAAGCTATTCAAAATATAAAACCTTAAGAACATGGCGTTTTCAACGCCATGCTAAAGACTTTTAACAATATACACATCGGGCAGAAAACGTGCCTTTTCATTATAATCCAGACCGTACCCGATAACAAATCCATCGTCCATCGAAAACCCCACATAATCGGCCTCGAAGGGAACGCGTCTTCTCCCGCGTTTATCGATAAAGGCGCAAACCGCAACCGATGCAGGGCCTCTTTGCTTAATCGCCTCGACAAGAAAGGTCAACGTCAGACCTGTATCGACAATATCCTCCACAATCAGGACATCCCGCCCCCGGATATCCGTTTCGATGTCCTTTGTAATCCGCACCTCCCCGGAGGTTTCCGAGCCGGCCCCATAACTGGCCACCCTGACAAAATCGACAACACAGGAAACCTGCAAGCAGCGGATAAGGTCGGCCATGAAGACAAAGGCCCCCTTGAGAACCCCGATCACGACCAGTTCCTTCCCCAGGTAATGACATTCAATCTCATCGGCCAGTTCGCTTATGCGTCTCTGGATGGCCTCCCGGGAATACAGAATCTCCTTATCCATTTTTTCCATAAAAACAGCACCTCCCGTGCGAATGAACTTAATGAAATGCTTTGAGTCTTGTCAACACAAATTCATGCTGCGGCCGATCGATAGGCCTGGATAAAATCGTCGATATGGGATTGAATGAGTTTTTCGGCCTGCTCGATTTCTCTTTTATCCTTGAATTCCGACGAAAGACTCAGAAATATCTTGTCGAAGCGGGACCGCTGACATTCAAGGGCATCATAGTCAATGAAATTAATCATATACTGGGACCCATCAAAATAGTACTTGCCGAAACGGTTTGTGTCGGGGCAGCGGAAGGGCCAGTCTAGCTTCAGGGAAAAGAAGTTAAACGCCAGATCCCGGAGCTTACCCGTCTTGAAGAATTCCGGCGACGGCGTTTCAAAAACCCCGTCGCTGATCAGCTTGAAATAGGATTTCACGAGATCAATATCCGTTACAATAAGACCGTAAAGGTACCAGTCGTCAAAGATATTAAGCAGGGAAAGCTTCTCGTCCGTGGAGATATAGTAATAGCTGGGGCAAAAATGGCCGTCGCAGAGTTCCTGCCCATAAAAGGAGACGCCCCGGTGATCTTCACCGCTATTTTGCAGGGGATGGAGGAGACAGCCGCACCGCTGCCCCGTATCATCCAGAAATCCCAGGTATTCACAGCAATAAATCACTTCATAGCGTTTCGTGCCGTCTTCCCTTTCCCGGATCATGTCGGAAAAAGCCCTTAAACCCTCGGGCGATTTATCGGCATGACCGAAAAGGGCGGTTCGCTTCCGCAGGCGTTCCTCCAGGGAGGCCCTTGAACTGTCGGCATAATTATAAAGTCCGCAACAGGCGCCGCAGGATTTGCAGGCATCAGGCTGACATAAATGGGGAAAATGATCAAACGACATAACGGTATGGACTATATGAGGATTGGCATTGCAGGTCAAGAATAAAGATGATAAAGGGGGCCTCATCATAATCTGAACATCAGGCGGCTAATGCAATGACCCTTCACGAAAAGATTCAACTCACCAACGGAATGACGGTTTTGGTCTGGGATTATTCGCGGTCCATCGCCGCCAATACCACCAAGGTTGAGTTGGTGGCTCAAATAGAAGTGGAATTCAAGGCCTCCTATTTTTTAAAGCATGAATATTACGACAAACTCGTCAAAACCATCGGCCCCAAGGGCGTGTATGAATACCGGAAAGTAAAATCCTATGTGAAGACCGACCAGAAAGAAGCGGTCTTCGCAGAACTGCTTGGCCCCTTCAAGAGGGATGCCTTGCCGTACCTTTCCAGAGATGAATTTCCCCGTCAGTTTGCCAAATCAAAATTCCGGGAGATTGAGCAGAACGCGTATAAATACAGAACCCGTGACGAAGAAAGCTAGGAGCCACGTGGATCATCTCCAGGAAGACCTTCTCGCGTCCGTTTTAAAACCGGGCCGCTACATCGGTGGTGAAATCAATGCCGTACGGAAAGACAGGCAGCTGTGCAAACTGGGCGTCGCCCTGGCCTTTCCCGACACCTATGAAGTGGGCATGTCCCATCTCGGCCTCCAGATTCTTTACACGATCCTGAATCATCAAAAGGACGTTCTTGCCGAACGCGTCTATGCCCCCTGGCCGGATATGGAACGGCTGATGCGTCAGCGCGGCGCCCTCCTTTCCACGCTGGAATCGGGCACACCCCTGCGCGATTTCGACATCGTGGGGTTTTCTCTCCAGTATGAGCTATCCTTTACGAATGTCCTGGCCATGCTCGATCTCGGCGGCATTCCCTGCAAGCGCCGGGACCGCGGCGAGGGCGATCCGATCGTTATAGCGGGAGGCCCCTGCACCTTCAATCCGGCGCCCATGGATGACTTTATCGACGTCTTTGCCATCGGCGAGGGCGAAGATGTCATTGTGGATATGACGGAAACGATGATCAAAGCCAAGGCCGCCGGGCGATCCCGCCGGGCGATCCTGGAAGACCTCGCCGGAATTGCGGGACTCTTCGTTACTGCCGTCCATGGTCCGAATGACCGGATAAAAAAACGAATCATCGCCGATCTCGATCAAGCGATTGTCCCCCTGCGGCCAGTGACGTCGCTCATGCAGACGGTCCACGACCGGATTACCCTCGAAATCGCCCGGGGCTGCAGCCGGGGCTGCCGGTTCTGCCAGGCAGGCATGGTGTGGCGCCCGGTGCGGGAGAGGAATCCGAAGCTCCTGGAGCAAATGGCCGACGCCATGCTGTCGGCTACGGGGCAGGACGAGTTGTCTCTTCTATCATTAAGCTCCGGTGATTACAGCCAGATTGAAAGCCTCCTGTGCACCCTCATGAATCGATATTATGAAAGAAGAATCGCCCTGGCGCTGCCTTCCCTCCGGGTGGAAACACTCACCCAGAGACTGATTGAGGATATCAGACGGGTCAGAAAGACCAGCTTCACCCTGGCGCCGGAGGCAGGCACCCAGCGCCTGCGGAACGTGATCAACAAAGGAAATACGGAAGCCGATCTTCTGGATACGGCCGGGCGTGTCTTCGACGCCGGTTGGCGGGCCGTGAAATTGTACTTCATGATCGGTCTGCCGGGAGAAACGGCGGACGATATGGAGGGCATTGTCGATCTCACTTACAAAGTCCTGGGAAAAGCGAAAAAACGCGGACAGGTCACGGCCAGTTTATCCACCTTCGTTCCGAAAGCCCACACGCCTTTCCAGTGGGAGGCTCAGATCGGCTTGCAGGAAACTTTCGAAAAGCAAAACCATTTAAAATCCCGTCTGCGCCACCGGAATATCGAGGTGAGATGGCACGATAACCGGATGAGCCTGATGGAAGGCCTTTTTTCCCGGGGGGACGAACGCCTGGGAGCGCTAATCGAGAAGGCCTTTCTGCTGGGTTGCCGTTTTGACGGTTGGAGTGAACAATTCCGGTATGACCTGTGGGAAGAAGCGATGACGGCCACAGGCATTGCATCTTCGTCCTACCTGCGCGCCCGTGATCATGCGGAGGTGTTGCCCTGGGACAGGATCGACTGCGGCCTGGACAAGCAATTTCTCATCAACGAAGCTGATTGCGCCACAAGGGGCGAACTCACACCGGATTGTCGTTCCGACCGCTGCAGGCAGTGCGGTGTTTGCGATCATAAGACGATCAAGACGAGAATCGCCGAAACGTCTGTTGAAGAAAAGGAGCCCGAAAGCACGCCGGAAATGGCAGCAGGGCCGAACAGAATACCGGGGAAACGATACCGCCTGACCTTTACAAAAAAAGGGATGGCGCGATTTCTCTCGCATCTGGATATCTCCGCCACCCTATCCCGGGCCATGGCGCGGTGCCGGACAGGCATTCTCTTTTCCGAAGGATTTCATCCCCATCCCAAAATATCATTCGCCTTCGCCACGCCGGTCGGCATGGAAAGCCTGGGCGAATATGTGGATATCCAGACCGGAAGCGCCCTGGAGAATCAAGAGGCCCATTTAACAAAACTTAATGCCTGCTTGCCTGAGGGGATCAAGGTCACGACTCTTCTGGAACTACCTGCCAACGCCCCTTCCCTCACGGATATCATCAGGGGCTTCTCCTTCACGATCACACTGCCGGAAACCATGACCACAGAGGATCTGGACGCCATGGATCAAAAAGCGGCGGACTTTCTGGCAGCACCGACGTTCACCATCACAAGGGTCACCAAGGAAAAAGAAACGAAGAAAGATATCCGGCCCTTTGTGGACAAGCTCGATATGGACCCCATAAGACGGAGTCTTTCCATGGAGCTGCGCTTCAATGCCCAGGGCTCCGTGAGGCCCATGGATATCCTGACGCAGGTCTTGGACATTCCTTACGATACGGCCATCATCATGAGAACGGTCAAGGAGAATACTTTTTTTACTGCCCCGCAATAAATTCTATTGACAAAAAGATCTCATTTCAGGTAGATTCCCCCTTCAAAATTTTTTTCTAAAGGAAGAAGTGGATCATGTACGCAATAATCAAGACGGGCGGCAAGCAGCACCGGGTATCGCAAGGCGATGAAATTGCTGTCGAAAAGATCGTCGGCAACAAGGGGGATGCCCTGGTGTTTGACGAGGTGCTGATGGTCGCAAACGAGGGTGATATCAAAATCGGCACCCCGACCGTGACAGGCGCAAAAGTAGTCAGTGAAATCATGGAACAGACAAAAGGTCCCAAGATTGTTGTCTTCCGCATGAAACGGCGCAAGGGATACCACAAGAAAACCGGGCACCGCCAGCCGCTGACCCGGGTTAAGATCAAGGAAATATCGCTATAAATAAAGGGGACATGATAAATGGCACATAAAAAGGGACAAGGCAGTTCCCGCAACGGAAGAGATAGTAATGCCCAGAGAAGGGGCATCAAGGTATATGGCGGCCAGAAGATCCATGCAGGTTCGATCATTATCCGTCAGCTCGGCACCAAGATCCACCCCGGCAAGAATGTCGGCCTGGGAAAAGATTACACCATTTATGCCATGATCGACGGCGTCGTCAAGTATGAGAGATACGACAAAACTCGCAAGAAAGTAAGTGTCTATTCCGCATAGGCATGTTTTTAAAGGAGGCTTTCAGCAACATGGGTGATCGAGAAACAGGTCTGGTTAAGTGGTTTAACGACAAAAAGGGGTACGGTTTCATTTCAAGAGAGTCCGGCAAGGATGTGTTCGTCCATCATAGTGCGATTGTGGCCGATGGTTTTCGCACATTGAAGGAAGGGGATCGTGTCGAGTTCTCGATCAAGCAGGATCAGAAAGGTGAATCGGCGGCTGACGTCCGCAAGATCTAGGGAATCCTGCTCAGATACACAGGCGATCTCACTATTTTAAAATGACATAGGGTTGGATATCTCTTTGCATGGCTTTCCCTTACGCGAGGAATGACAGGCGGGGTTGGATTTTACTTTTTAAGGCACTTATCATCAAGTGCCTTTTTATTTTTTGAGGCTTTTTTCAGATTTCATATGAAGTTTATTGACGAAGCGAAAATTTACATCAAGGCGGGCGATGGAGGCAGGGGTTGCGTCAGCTTCCGGCGGGAAAAGTTTGTCCCCCGGGGAGGACCGAACGGCGGCGACGGCGGCAAGGGCGGCGATATTATAGCCCGGGCGGTGGCCTCCTGCTCAACTCTGCTGGATCTGAAATATCGTCAACATCACACCGTAAAGCATGGCGGCCATGGAGAAGGCAGCAACCGGACGGGGAGAGGTTCGGAAGATATGGAGATCGTGGTTCCCGTAGGCACCCTGATCAAGGATGTAGAAACGGGAGAGGTGCTGGCCGATCTGGCCCTGGACGGGCAGCGGGCCATTATCGCAAAGGGAGGAATCGGCGGAAAGGGAAACGCCCATTTTACCTCATCAACGCATCAGGCGCCCCGATTTGCCCAGGACGGCATGCCCGGTGAAGAGCGCTGGGTTTATCTGGAGTTGAAGCTACTGGCAGACGCCGGCCTTATCGGCCTGCCGAATGTGGGCAAGTCAACCTTTCTCTCTCGGGTATCGGCAGCTCGCCCCAAAATTGCCGACTACCCCTTCACAACCCTGACCCCGCATCTCGGTGTTGTTGCCTTCGGATCTTATCAGAGTTTTGTCCTTGCCGATATCCCCGGACTGATCAAAGGCGCCCATTCGGGCACCGGCATGGGCGTTCAATTCCTCCGGCACATCGAACGAACGGCGGTACTGGTTCATATCATCGATATATCGAGAGAAGACTATTCAAGCGCATGGACCGATTATGAAACAATCAACGGCGAGCTGGAACAGTTCAGCCCTGCTCTTCTGGAGAAACCCCAGATTGTCGCCATCAACAAAATGGACCTTCCCGTAACTCGGGAGCGCATTAAAAAAGACATTGACATATTCAAGAGAAAGGGCATAGAAGTGTTCGCCTTTTCAGCCGCAACCGGCGAGGGTTTAGATGCCGTAATCTCCTCAGTTGTCAACAGGATCAGCAGAGTACGGCAATCACAGACGTGAATCTTTCATGAGGTTTATTGAATGACTGTGACAAGAAAAGAAGTTCTCGTAAATAAGAAAATTATCCTGATTAAAATCGGCAGCGCCGTTCTGACGGGCGAAAGCGGCCTGGACCTGAACATCATCGAACAGCTCGTCGATGAAATGGTTGACCTGAAGAAAAGAGGCCACCACATCGTCATCGTGACATCCGGCGCCATTGCCTCGGGAAAACACCGCATGGGGATCATAAACGCCCTGAAAACCATGCCCCAGAAACAGGCGGCCGCCGCCATCGGACAGAGTCGCCTGATGCGCGTCTATTCCAACGCCTTCGGCAAGCACGGCATTAATGTTGCTCAGATTCTCCTGACCATGAGCGATCTGACGGACCGCAGACGGTTCCTCAATGTTCGCAATACCCTGTCCACCCTTATGGAATGGGGCGTTATCCCCATCATCAATGAAAATGATACCGTAGCCGTCGATGAAATCAAATTCGGCGACAACGACCAGCTGGCCGCCATGGCCGCCAATATCACCGAGGCCCATCTGGTCATCAATCTGACCAATATCGAAGGCCTTTACGACAAGAATCCCCACCGCTCCAAGAAAGCCAAGGTCATCTCCCTCGTCGAGAACATTTCCGAAGAAATTGAAGAAGCCGCCTCTGGAGAGGCCTCAGACGTCGGTACAGGGGGCATGAAAAGCAAGGTCCAGGCGGCCGGAAAAGTCATCGCCTTCGGTATTCCCTATATCATTGCCCCAGGTAAAGAAAAGGGCATTCTCCGGGATATTTTTGCGGGCAAAGACAAGGGCACCCTCTTTCTGCCCATGGAAACGCACCTCAGCAGCCGGAAATACTGGATTGCTTTCACCCTGCGTTCACGGGGGAAACTGATCGTCGATGAAGGCGCCAGACAGGCCATTATCGACGATGGCAAGAGCCTCCTGCCATCGGGAATCATCGGGGTGGAAGGGGATTTCTGTGTCGGCGATCCAGTCGCCTGTTACGATGAGAGGGGAAACATCCTGGCCAAGGGACTTGCAAATTACCCCGCGGCCGATGTCCGCAAGATCATGGGCCTGAAGACCTCAAAGATCGAGCAGGTTCTGGGGCACAAAGACTATGATGAGGTCATCCATCGGGACAACATGGCCGTCACCGCCGTCACCAAGGAAACAAAAGAGAAACAACCCTGACCGTCTCCTTTGGCCTAGACATGATCTCGGGAGAAGAAAGCATTTACCCTGTTTTCCCCATCCCAAGGTCAAAGGCCTTCACGTTGATTTCCAATTTGTCCGCAGGCATGGTTTCCTTCATCACGGCGGCAAAGGCCTCCCTCCCCACAGAGAGAATACCCAAACCGCAGGCGGCGCCGATCATGATGACGTTCCCCAGGATGGGATTCCCCAGCCTCATCGCTTCCTCCGTAGCATCCACAAACCATACATGGCGGGACATGTCCCTCAGAGCTTCGGCTATTTCCTCCTGCCCGGGATAGGTCTGCTCGCCGGCAATAACGCCGACCGGAAAGATAGGCCTGTCATTAACGAGGATGCGGACATCCCCATGCCCATAATCCTTCATGATCCTGATCGCTTCCACCGGTTCCAGCGAAACGACCATATCCGCCTGCCCTTTGGGAATCTGGGGACTCCATGCTCCCCGGGTGGAAACCCGGAGATGGCTCATCACCGAACCACCGCGCTGGGAGGCGCCAAAGGTTTCCCCGATCGTGACGTCATAATCATGGAAAACGAGCATGCCGGCCAGCAGACGGGCAGCCATGACGTTCCCCTGCCCGCCGACTCCCGCGATGATGATATTGTAAGGATCCTTCGACAATTTCTTCTTCTCCATAGCTCAGGCCACCTCCTCCTTCCGGATCGCCCCGACCGGACAGATGAATGAACAGACGCTGCATCCCGCACAAAGGACCTCGTCGATGTTCGCTTTTTTTCGTCCGCTGTCCCATACCAGGGCCGGGCAACGGAAAATACGGGTGCACAGGCGTCCGCAGCCACACTCTTCTCCGAGACAAAGCGCCTGGTCCACATGCATGTCAAATTTTTTCCTGCCCCGCTTTTCCGGGCTGAGAGCGCACATCTGGCGCATGATCAGGACCTTGACGCCCTTCTCTTCCAGCAGATCATTCAGGGTCTCCCTTGTCGCCTCCAGATCGAAAGGATCGCGAATCTCTACTTTCGCACCAATACTTTCGCATATTTTTGCGATATCGAGAGCGGGAACCTCCCCGCCCATGGCATTCACCCGAAGACCGGGATGCGATTGGAATCCGGTCATGGCCGTACCGCTGTTGTCAAGGACCACCAGGGTGATGTCCGCCCGATGGTGAACGGCATTGACGAGAGCCGGCATGACAGCGTGGAAAAAGGTGGAATCGCCGCAAACGGCCATGACGGGCTGCTCCATGCCGAATTGATGAAGCTGGCCGAAACCGCCGGCCACACCCAGCCCCGAACCCATGGCATGAAGGGTTTTCAAGGTTGTAATCCCGCTGGGACGCACGGCCAGGGAGTAGCAGCCGATATCGCCGCAGACGAACCCCCGGCGGTTGTCCCGCTGAAGGCTGCCGTGGATCGCCCAGAAGGAGGCACGGTGAGGACATCCCGGGCAAAATGTCAAATCCCGGATCGGGGCCCGGGCAAAGCTGTAGAGCTGGGCCTTCTTTTCGTAATCCGGCGGCATGGCCACATAGTCGATGCCCAGAATCTTCGCCAGGGCGTCCACCACCACATCGGGGTTCAGTTCTCCGACACTGGGAATCGTGCCGTCGTTCTTGCCGAAAAATATCTTGCCCCCAATGTCGTTGGCCATCTCCGCGGCCAGGATCTTGACGTTATCTTCGAGAAAAGTAATGACCTCCTCCACAACAAGGACTTTATCCGCCATGGCCAGATATTTCCGGATAAGCCTGGGCGGCAGTGGCCAGGTCGTCCCCATTTTCAGGAGGCCGACACGATCTTTCAGCCCCAGGACACTGATGGCCTCCCGGCAGTACAGATTGCAGGCACTCCCCGAAATAATCAGCACCTCGGGCCTCTCTGGACCCGCATAGCGATTGAAGGGGCTATCCTCGAATATTTCCCTGACCTGTTTGAGTTTTTCCTGCTGAAGGCCATGCTTGTAAGGCACAGGCGAACTGATGACAGGCCCTTCGAGAGGATCCAGAATAAAACCGTCACACTTGAACTCCGCGTGGGCGGCAACACCGGGAAGATGGCCCAAAGCCACATTCCCGCTCGCATGGGACATGCGGGTCACACTCCGGAGCATGACCAGATTTCTGATCGTCTCCGACAGTTCGAAGGCCCATTTTGTCATGTCCTTCGCTTCCTGGAAATCACCGGGTTCCAACAGCGGAATCTCGACCATCCTGGCAAAGTGGCGCGATTCGCCTTCATTGACGCTCGAAAGCGCCCCGGGATCATCACAGGATACGAGCACCATGCCCCCCCGGGTTCCGGCCGCCGCAAGGTGCAGGAGAAAATCGGAGGCGACATTCACGCCGTTCTGCTTCATGACGCACAGGGATCGAAGCCCCGCAAAAGAGGCCGCTGCCGCTACCTCCAGGGCCACTTTTTCGTTGACGGACCATTCGACGTAGAGGTTCCGCACTCCCG
Source organism: uncultured Syntrophaceae bacterium (assembly GCA_964492965.1). Classification (GTDB taxonomy): domain Bacteria; phylum Desulfobacterota; class Syntrophia; order Syntrophales; family UBA8958; genus CAZBME01. The sequence goes on from CAZBME010000009.1 coordinate 31,904, forward strand.
CAACTTCGGCGAGTCCCTGCATGATTTCCGAAGAAGGCGTCCCGGGATAGCCCGCCGCGACCGAAATCCCGGCTTCCAGAGCGCCGCGGGCGATAGCGTCGTTACCCATGAGCAGGACCCGTTTACCCTCTCGTTCATCGATCAGTTTCGACATATTGGCCTCCGCATTTTTTCACGGGGGGCGAAAGGATTCTCCACACATCCCTCCTCCCCCGTCTGGTTCATTCATCCATGAGCCCGCAGATGGCGGGATCACGGCGATCCACATAGATCAAGTCTTCAGGATTTCCCGTTTTTTCAACGATTTTTTCCAGAGATGCCTTCTTCTTATCTACGGCGGCCCTTTTCAGCGCCTCCAGAACGCCTGCCGGAACCTCTCGGAATTCAAGGATGCCTTTATCCCGGGCCAGTCGGATAAGCTCCTGACCGGCTTTTGTCCGAACGATCACCTGATTCCATGTTCGGGCCGTCTCCCACGCCTCGGGAAGACGCGCAGACCCCACGGCGATATCGGCGAATTCGGCCGTTGTATCGATGCAGTAGCGGCAGGCTTCCCGAATGGCGGGTTCAATCTCCTCCCAGGGGATCTCGATGGTCCCCGCTGTTGTGTAAATAGCCACCTGACGCTTGCCCGCCGGGATATCCATGCCGACGATGTCCTTCAGGTCGGTCCGGGCCTCCAGCAAGGCCGTAAACTTCCGCCATGACAAGGTCCACCCGCAGAAAAGACCCATGACGAGTTGGAGTTTATCGATATGATTGTCTTTCTCCGGCAGGGGCTTCATGCGCATCTTGGCTAAAGCAAAGGCCTGGCAGGGTGTAGCGACAACGCCTATCTTCCGGGCGTCGCCCTTAACCGTCTCGTTGAAGACCGCAACGGTCCCGGCGGCCATAAATCTGCTTTTCCCGCGTTTCCGGACGGCTGCCGCTTCACCAACCGCCACGCCTTGATGCAGGAAACGCTCCACCTCCTCGGCAACAACAGCTGTGTCGATAAGCCCCTCCTCCAGAGCCAGGCTCATGAGGGCCGTCACTGTTCCGCCGTGCTGGGCGCTCCGGCGAAGTTGTTCGTCTGCTGCACGGACGATCAGATAATCCTTTACCGCCCCGATCTCGGGCGTCATATCGGCCGTATCGAATAAATGTGCCCGCATGGCCGCCAGATCCGACGGCGTCCGGGGGCAAAAGGCAAAGCATCGCCCCTCTTTGATGTCGCAAGGGTGCAGGGCAATCGTCTGATCGTGATAGAATGCCCCGTAGGGACAAAGGTTGACACAAGCCCCGCAACCCGTGCATAAATCGGCACGCTGAACCTGCTCCAGGAGTTCTTTCTGACCCATGATCCTGACTTCCATCAAAAGCAACCTCCCCTGAATTATTCAAAAAAACAAGCCGTCCGGCGCCCAGAATCCCTGCAAAAGGGAGGAATGTGACGGCAGGCTGTCAAGCCCCTTCCGATTTCTGCGCCCCAGTCCTGTAAAGGGTTACAGATTCTCAACCATACAACCGGAAACGACCATCTCCCGGTTATCAAAATGGACGCCTTCTCCCGCTAAAAGAGCCCTTTTCATGGCCAGTCCGCCGCCGAATCCCCCCAAAGCACCATCGGAACGGACCACACGGTGGCAGGGGATGACGAGAGGAAAGGGATTGGTAGCCATGACCGTTCCTGCCGCCCTTGCCCCCTTCGGCACACCGGCAACCTTCGCCAGAGCGCCATAAGAGCAAACCCGCCCCCTGGGTATTCTGAAACAGGCAGCCAGAATGGTTCGCTGAAAAGATGTGCACTGTTTCAGATCCAGGTCGGCAAGGCTGAAGGCCCCTGATTTGCCTTCCATGGCCTTTTGCAGACGGCGGCCCATCTGGTCTGCCTTTTCGGAATCTCCTTTCCCGGCCATAGGAAAGACGTCTCTGACCAGATCGATCATGCGGCCATCCCCTTCGGGCAGAAAAATTCTCAGCATCCGAAACACTTTTGCGTTTTCCGTCCAGACCATTCCAAGATCGCCGAATGGCGTCGCAACAAGACGGTAAAAATCGTGCCGTGCTGTCATGGGGAACCTCCCTTCAAATAAGTAACAATGGCCTCTGCCGTATCCCTGCCGATCCCTTCCACTTGCTGCAAATCCTCCGGCGTGGCCCCCTTTATTTTTTTTACATCACCAAAGTGAGTCAGGAGTGCTTTTTTACGGACGGGGCCCACACCATCGATACGGTCCAGCAGGGACTGCAGATCCTGTGTCTCTTTTCTTTTCCGGTGATAGGCCACGGCAAAGCGATGGGCCTCGTCCCGAACCCTCTGAAGTAAAAACAAGGCAGCCGGCCAGCGATTCAGATAAATCGGGTCCTTGCGGTTGGGAATAAAAACCCGGTCCTCACCCCGCGGATAGCGCGCCTTCTCTTTGCCCGCAAGACGGCGCGCCCCCGGCAGGTTGACATCATCAATCGCCTTGGCCAACCCGATGACATCGACACCGGCAATTCCCAGATCCTTCATAACCGACAAGGCCACGGAAAGCTGCCCCTTCCCGCCATCCACCATCAGCAGGTCCGGCCGGGGAGGATCGTCCTTACGCAAACGGCGATGGAGCACCTCGTACATCATGCCGTAATCGTCGGCACCGGAAACGGTGCGGATGCGATACCGCCGGTAAGCCTCCTTCAAGGGTTTGCCCATGTGAAACGTCACCATGGACCCGACGGCATATTGGCCGCCAAGGTTTGAAATATCGAAGCACTCAATCCGCTCCGGGTGATTTTTCAGGGACAGGATACGGACAAGACGTTGCAGAACATCCTCCATATCTCCCGACGATGAACGCAGGGCCTCAAAAGTGTTCCGGGCATTGCTTTCGGCCAGACGGAGCAGCTCCAGGTTTCGACCTCGCCGGGGGACTCCCACAATGACGGTTCGCCCCCTAATTTCACCCAGCCATTCCTCCAGGATGACCTGATCCTCCAGATCCACGGGCAGGAGAATTTCCGATGGGATGTCAATGGCGTCATCGTAAAACTGTTTCATGAGCGAGGCCAGGATTTCCGGTGTTTCGATGGGCAGCTTGACGAGGGGAAATGCCCTCTGGCCAATCATCTTTCCATTTCGGATAAACAGGATGCAAACCTGGGTCAAGTCCCCTTCCCGAAGAAAACCGAAGATATCCTGATCTCTGCCGCTCATGGATACGATCCGCTGCTTTTCCAGGGTGGCCCGGATCGCCTCCAGGCGATCCCGGAGAATGGCGGCTTCCTCAAAATGCTCTTCCTCGGCCATCCGGACCATCCGTGCCTCAAGATCGGCAACCAGTCGACTTGACTTCCCTTCAAGGAAAGCCAGCCCGTCCCGAACGAGGCGCCCATAGGCGTCAGTATCGATCAATCCCACGCAGGGGGCTGCACAGCGGCCGATTTCATATTCCAGGCAGGGCCTCGTGCGCCTTTTAAGTTCCCCATCCGGGCAGGTCCGCAGGGGAAAGACGGATTGCAGGAAATAAAGGGTTTCTTTGGCGCTGGAACTCGAAGGATAAGGACCGAAATAACGGGCGCCGTCCTTGCGGGAACGACGGACAAGCTGAAACCGGGGAAACAGCGCCGCCGGATCAAGGCGGATGTTGAAATAGGCCTTGTCATCCCGGAAATCGACGTTGTACCGCGGCCGATGCTCCTTGATGAGGTTGATTTCGAGGATCAGGGCCTCTTTTTCCGTATCCGTAATGATAAAACCAATATCGTGGACTTTGGAGACGAGGAAGGGGATCATAAAGCGGCTGTCGGTTCCCCCGAAATACGCCCGGACCCGCGCCTTCAAGTCCTTGGCCTTTCCAACATAGAGGACCGTTCCCTCGGCGTCCTTCATCATATAAACGCCCGGCCGTCTGGGGGCGTTTTCGATCTTGAGCATCACCTGATTTTCGTCAGTCGGTACAGGCATACAATTGGGCTATTCCTGGAATTTGAATAACAGGGCTTGTTCAACGGCCGGTCGCATCTATTTTCCCGTATGAACCGTCACGCTGCCCTCAAAAAACTCTGACGCGGCCGGTTCCCGGCCTTCTCCCTTTTCCTTGATTTTAATGCCCCGCGTCTTGATCCCGACATCGCGCGCCTTCGTCTTCACCTGATACACGCCGCCCGCATCCTGAAGGCTGAGATCCCCCAGGGGCATCGGGCTGCTGTAAACAATGATGCTCTCATCACCGAAGGGCGGCGTCACTTCCAGATCGAAGCGGTCATTGCCGGAGGGAATCTCATAGACCACGCCACCGTTAAAATAATTGTCCGTCCGGTAGGCATTCGGGAGCAGTTGCAGCAGGACGCCCTTCGCATCCCGATGAAGGACACGGGCATAGAAGGGTTTGTTGCCCTTGAGATAGACCTTGATCTTCTCTGATTGCCGGTATGTCTTTTTGTCCGTCCACACCTGCACCTGAAGCGGGGCCTGGGGATCATCCTGCGCCCCCTGGCCTTTGGCGATCTGCGCCATGGCCTTATCATCGGGGATAACCTCCGCCTTGATCTTGATCCTGTAGCAGTCCCCCGATGAGGCGTCTTTGTACCAAACCTTCTCGATCTCCTCTATAATCTTGATCGTGGCGTTGGCATAGGCATCAACGAGATCTTTCTCCACCTGGAGGTCCTTCACCTTCGTCTCGCTCTTGAGGTACGTGGAGGCAAATTCCACGGCCTTACGCTTGGCAGCCATGAAAGCCTCGCTCTCCGTCTGCTTCTTCGATTTGTCATCGCCCATGCACGCATTGCCGTCCGCAACGGTAATCGTCGATTGCCCGGCATGGAGCACGGATGTCATCAGGAGGCAAAAAAAGACAAAGGCCAGTATCGTAATCGTTCGTTTAATCATCAAAGCATTCATAAGCACCTCAGTATTATAGGATCAATCATATAATCACTGGTTTTTACACCAGTCCCGTTTTCAAAGCAAAGATGAAATCAAGATGCGGATCAAACCGGCTGATCCCGAGGGATTCAAAGATACTCGCCTGTTACCTTGAGGCGCATCGTCATTTCTTTCAGGATCGTAAAGACGATCTGCGGATTCTCCCGGAGAATGATATCGAAATTGTCGCGTGAGATGCCGACAAGCTGTGTGTCGGATGCCGCGACAATAGCCGTGGCGGTCCTGGGCGTATCGATGAGCATGGACATTTCACCAAAGTAGTCGCCTTTTTGCATGACCCGGATCATCTGGCCCTTTTTCAAAATATTAACGGAGCCGGACAGCACAAAAAACATCATGTTGCCCTTGTCCCCTTCCTGAAAAACCGTATCCCCTGGATGACATCGCCTGATGAACTTGCGGATGAGCCTGCCGGGCATGCAGGAATCTTCGAGAAAAATCCCTTTAAGCAACAGGGCCTCTCTTTTTCTGAAATTGACCATGATTTCAGCGCCGAACAGGGTGACCAGAAAACAGTAATAAACCCAGATGATCATGATGAAAATCATGCGAAGAGACCCGAACGCCTGGCCATAGTCGGGATTGGCGCGGAGATAGCCTGAAAAAATCTCTCTCATGCCGATGATGAGTATGGCCGAGACCAGGGAAACCGTTACCAGACGGCGGAGGTTGAATTTGACGGGCAGAAACGTTTGATAAAAAATGATCATGCAGAACATGGCCACAGCAACAGAGGCAAGGATATTGAATGCGGCAAAAAAGCGGCCTTCCCGCAAAACGGCATGGTTAATGGCGGAGAAAAAGATTTCTCCGGCGATAAGGCAGAAAAAAAGGACAAGGATGATCGCCGCCGCCAGGGCATTCAGGCCTTGCGTTTTGAGGAAAGACAATTCGTTGTTCATGCTGAATATTTTTTGGAAAGCGGTCCTCACCGTATCGGTGAGAGACATGATGGATATAAAGACAAACCCGAGGGTGATGGCTCCCCATGTCGCCTTATGCCGTGTTAAAATAAAAAAATCATTCAAGGAAAAGCCACCGGCCAAGGGAAACAGATGTCCAATGAGGTTTTCGATGCCGCCGGCGATGGTATGCGACAAAATGGCGTAATTGCCGATCAGGTAAGAAACAAAAAACAGCAGTGGGATGAGTGAAAAAAAGCCGTATGTAGCCAGCGCCGCCGCCATTTCGAAGTTGTTGTTTTTCAGAAACGAACGGACCGATTCTCTGATGATCAGCAGGGTGAACCCGGAGGAATGTCTGAATTGTTCTTTCCGCATGCCCCTCTCGCTTCGTCCGGATAGCAAGCTTACATTATCATGAACGATGTTCCCATTTCCTGCAAACAATGGCTCCCAACGCCCATGGATAGCTGAATGCAAATATTGACAGGATCAGGGGAATTCGTTTGAGAACAACAGGCAGCGAAAGATCTCCCCTTTGAAAAGATGATTGCTTCTATACTTCAACCTTCAGTAAATGGCAATGATATGTTATGATCCTTCTCGTGGTGATTATTTGAATATCAATTTATAAAAGGAGGCCGTATGAAAATGCGTTGTCGTGTGGTTATGATCGTCTGCCTGTTATTTCTGCTTGCCCAGTCCGCTTTTGTCTGGTCCGAGGGACTTCCCGTCGCCAAACCGGAGGATGTGGGCCTTTCCTCCCAGCGCCTGGAAAGGCTGGGTGCGGTTCTGCGGGCAGACATCGACCAGGGGAAGATTCCCGGAGCCGTTGTCCTGGTGGCCCGCCGGGGGAAGGTTGCCTACTTCGAGAGTTTCGGCATGCGCGACAAGGAAGCCAAGGCGCCCATGCAGAAAGACGCCATCTTCCGCATTTACTCCATGACCAAACCGATTGTCAGCGTCGGCGCCATGCTGCTGAATCAGGAGGGAAAGCTGTTTTTTGCCGACCCCGTTTCCAAATATGTCCCGGAAATGGGCAAGCTCAAGGTCTGCACCGAAACAACCAATGTTAAAACCGATGAAGCCACCTGCGCCGACACAACCGCTATGCGTGACATGACTGTTCAGGATCTCCTTCGGCATACCTCCGGTCTGACTTACGGGTTTTTCGGCAAGTCAGCCGTGAAGGAGATGTACAAGAAGACGGGCATTGAATCGCAGGATCAGACGCTGCCAGAGATGATCACCAAGCTGGGAAAAGTACACCTCGCCTATCAGCCTGGGACCACATGGGACTACAGCCGGTCGACGGATGTTCTGGGGCGCGTCATTGAAGTCGCTTCCGGAATGCCCCTGGACCGCTTTATTGAAGAACGGATCACGCGACCGCTCAAGATGGAAGATGCCGGATTTTATGTGAAATCGGAAAAACATCATCGCATCGCCCAGGGCCAGAAGGACCCGAAGACAGGCAAGGCCCCGCCTCTCAATGACGTCACAAAACCGCCCAAACTGCTTTCCGGCGGCGGCGGCATGGTGGCCACCACCATGGACTATGCCCGTTTTCTCCAGATGCTCCTCAACGGCGGACAGCTTGACGATGCCAGGCTGCTCAATCGCAAGATCATTGAATACATGACGGCCGATCACATGGGAACAGCTGTGAAGCCGGGACCGATTTACCTTCCCGGAATCGGTTACGGTTTCGGCCTGGGATTTGCTGTGAGGCTCCAGAACGGTGTGGCCGCATGGCCGGGGACGGTAGGTGATTATTACTGGGACGGCGTGGCGGGGACAACCTTCTGGGTCGATCCCAAAGAGGAACTGCTGGCGATCTTCATGATCCAGGAACCTGCCCAGCGCCTGAATTACCGTTATCTCATACGCAGTATTGTTTATCAGGCCATTCTGAATTAGGCAGGCTTCGTTTTCGCAGGTTGCGGCGATCAGCTGCCGCAACCTGTGAATTTTGTATTCTATGAAGCCACAACATGCCTCGACACATTCCGGATAATGTCCGTGGCTTCTTTCATAATCCGATCCATCAGGTCCGCAACCCTGGGCATATCGTCCACCCGTTGGGCGCATTCCCCGCCCGCCATCATCGCCTTTTCTCGATCGCCCGTACACACCGCCTTGATGGCTTCCCGCTCGTAAAGGATCAAATCCGGCGGGACGGTGGTCCAGTCATCGGGAATCCCCGTAAACACCCCGGGTGATTTGACGATGGAGTTCTGCAGATGGATCTCACTGGAAGGTGTTTTCAACCACCGGGCAGGCCCGACGATACCACGGGCCACCAGGGTCCCCCTGTCGCCCGTTTTGACGACCTGTTCTTTCCACAGCGGATGGAAATCGCTCTCTTCGGTGGCCAGAAGCCTTGTTCCCATCTGAACGCCTGCTGCGCCCATGGCAATGGCCGCCGCCAGGGTCTTGCCGTCGCAGAATCCGCCCGCCCCCACCAGGGGATAGTCCGGATCGGCAATGGCATCAATGACGGCCGGCAAGAGCACCATGGAATGAACAGGCTCCCAGGCAATGTGGAAACCGCCTTCATGGCCGGATGCGACGATGCAGTCCACCCCGGCTTTTTTACAGCGGAGGGCACCCTTGACGGAAGGCACAACGTGGAGCCAAGTGAACCCGGCGTTTTTAATCTTGTCGCGCCAGGGAACGGGATCGCCCGCCGACGTGAAGATCACCTTGAAATGATTCTTCATATCGGGATTCTCCTCCCGGACCCTGATCGCCGTATCGATCATAACCTTCGATTTATCCAGCAGTTCCGCCGACACCATCACATTAATGCCGAAAACGCCGCCCTTTTCCTTCGTCAGGCGGTAGGTCCGTTTCAGGACCTTTTCAAGCACCGTGGCCATGTCGTCATCCATCGTGGCCTCTGCACTCTCGATAAAAGCGCTGTAAATCCAGGGCTGCTCTTCCTTGTTGAACAAGCCGCTGGTCGAAAGAAGGCCGAGGGCTCCTGCATTGGCGGCAGCTACGCAAAGGTTGTTGTTGCTGAAAGGCCCCATGCCGGCCTGGATGATGGGATGCTTGATTCCCAGCATTTCTGTCAGTTTCGTTTTTAACATGATGTTCCCTCCTAACCCAGACAACGGGATAAGTGCGTTAACAAAATGATTTTCTGCAAAAAAATAACGCAGAAAATAATTCCAAACTCACTGCTAATCAGGGCATTGGCGATTGGGACGTTCCCCGGCTCCGGCATCGTTCGATACAACGGCCCGCCGAAGCCGGGGAAAACGTTCTCCGCCCCCCACTATACCGGTTTCGGAACTGAGTTCGCCAGGGCTTCCCGATCCCCGCCGCTCATGCCGGCAATGTATTTCACCAGCTTCTTGCGTGATTCGATGTCGTATTGGGTCGTAATGGCAATCTGCTCCATGATCGGCGAGCCGCCGCCGTGATAGGCTCCGATATTCCGGATGCCGCCCGTCGCCGAACAGAGCACATCACCCAGGTACCGCCAGAACTGTGCCTGGTCTTCCACGGGCATGGTCGGGCTGCGTTTGGTGTACGAAAGAAGCAGATCCGCCGTTTCGGGGTTCAGGAAGTCTTTCTCGTGGGGGAAAGTAGCCACGACGCCGCCGGCGATGTCGCAAAGGATCTCCGCTTCCCGGAACACGTTTTCGCCCGAGAGGCAGCGGCCGACATTGCAGTATATCGAATGGGGGATATAGGAACCGGGACCGTAAGGAATGAAGCCCTTGCCGGGCATGAACACCTGGGGGCCGCCCAGATCGGAGGCCGTATAACCGGCCGCATAGCCCAGTTCCGTGACCATGATGATCTCCGCCAGTTTCTCCCGGACGTGGGATTCCTTGTGGACGTTGTTCACTTCGGCGGCCAGGGCCGCTGCTCCCATGACGACGTCTCCGATGGCGGGCTTGCAACCCGAATAGGAGTGGCGATGGAAAAGGGCGAACAACAGGGCGTTGACACCGCCATGCTGCCATTCTCCGGCCAGAAAGACGCGTTCCCAGGGGATAAAGCAGTTCTCGAAGATCATATAGGAATCGGTGGACCCAGGCATAAAGCCTCTCTGAAAATGTTCTCTTTCGCGCAGAGAGTGGATGGTGACGACCTGCTTCAGACCGTCCCAGTCGCCGGGGATGGCGAAGGCAACGGCATATTCCTTATCCTGGGGGCGCAGAGCCCGGGTGGGCACTACGAGAACCTCGTCAGCCACGGAGGCCTCGGATATATGCAACTTGCATCCTTCGACCACGATGCCGTCCTTCAGACGCTCCTTGATATAGACATAGGAGCCGGGGTTGGGCTGATCCGCAGGGCGGAGCATCCGGTCGCCCTTGACGTCCGTCTGGGCGCAGCAACCGATGAGATCTTCCGTCTGGAAACGGGTCAACCACTTCTTGAAATTTTCATGGTACTGGGTGGCGCCGTTATTCATCTTGTCAGCCTCAAATGAGACATTATAGATGGCGTTGGTCGCGTCAATGCCCATGCAGCGCTGGATGCAGCCGCCGACCTTCTGGCAGAGCATGCGTGTCATATCCTGTTTCCTGTGCAAGTCCTCCTTGTTCTGGTGGACATGGGTGAACCGGTTGATCCGCTCCCCGGTCAGGTGCGAAATAGCCGTCATAAGATCCTGGTTCTCGGGCTTTTCCGCTTCGTCGTACGTCGTCCCGAGAACATCAAGACAGCGCATATGGAGTTCATCGGTCCGGTCGATCAATTGGCCGTCGAAGTAAAGATTCCGCTTCATCTTTGATAAACCATTGATATAATCTGCCTTTTTCCTCATCTTGTCTCCCTCCTCCTATCATGTTGTTTTTTATTTACGGACAAACTCTTTCGTCCGGGCTGTGTTGTTGTGCCCAATCCCGATGAGGGAAAGGTGAAGAGTCAAAATCACTCCGGGAAAATGGTCCGATTCAAGTTTTTATATATAACGACATATTGAATTGCACATACCGTCATTCCGGCGCAGGCCGGAATCCAGAAAAGCACTGGATGCCGGATCACGTCCGGCATGACAAACGGCTTGATCTATACGTCGCCATGTATCGAAGTCGCGTGGGTGATACAAAAAATCAATATTTTTTAATGAAAAGTCGAGTCGAAAAGTAATTGCGAGATGCATGCCAGTGGAGAAGACGTATGAAATTGATGGCCTATTATCCATTAAATCACCTCATTACAATGACATACAAAATTATTAACTGTCGAGAGAACTCGAGGAGAGGAAAAAGTGCCCTTGCATATATGCAAAGAGATATACCATAATTATGTATTTAAAGTTTATATAATTACATTTTTGCAATTACGCAATATTTGCATTTTGGCTATGGCCGATTGGCCAGCCGGTACCGGGCCACCTTGCGATAGACCGTGGTATAATCCACACCCAGGAGATGGGCCACCTTTTGCCATGACCCGCATTCCTTATATGTCTCAGACAGGAGATAGGTTTCCATTTCGACAACTGCTTCTTTGAGGCGGGTACCGGGCTTGGGCAGCGGTCGTTTCGAGTGGACAAAACCCGGCAGGTCGGCGGGCGTCACCTCATTTCCGTGAGAGATGACGATCATGCGTTCGACGGCATTTTTTAATTCCCTGACATTCCCGGGCCAATCGTGACTGATCAGCTTGTCCATTACCTCGGGTGAAATCGTTTTCCTGAACCCGAAATGTCTGTTGAATTCATCAATAAAATGAGAGACGAGAGGCGGAATGTCCTCCCCTCTTTCCCTCAATGGCGGAATATGAATGGGAACGACCATCAGGCGGTAATAGAGGTCTTCCCGGAAAGCCTTTTCCTTGAGCATCAAGGCAAGGTCTTTATTTGTGGCCGTGATAATCCGGGCATCAATCGGCACAGGCTTGGTTCCGCCCACACGGACGACCTCTTTCTCCTGAAGCGCTCTGAGCAGCTTCACCTGAAGGGCCAGGGGCAATTCCCCCACTTCGTCAAGAAACAGGGTTCCCGAATGGGCCAATTCAAACATCCCGGGCTTCCCCTCTTTTTTGGCCCCGGTAAAGGCGCCGCCCTCATAACCGAAGAGCTCCGATTCCAGGAGTTGATCCGGGATGGCTCCGCAATTGATGGTGATAAAAGGCTTCTTGTCTCCCCTTCCCAGGCGGTGAATCAGCCTGGCCAACATTTCCTTGCCTGTTCCCGATTCGCCTGTTATCAGGACGGTGGAATCCACGTCGGCCACCCTTGCGGACAGTTCAACAATCCTCTGCATGGCAACGCTGCGAAAAATCAGATCCGTATCTTTACTCTGCAGGGTTCGCAGTTGGACCAGTTCAGTCATATATTTGAGAGATTGCTGCTGTTCTTTGGAAAGCTGATTCCGAAGACGGATCAGCTCGCTGATATCGCGTGTATTGGTGACAATTCGAAACAGCTTGCCTTCGTCATCAAAAATCGGATTCCCTGTAACCAGAAGCACCATTTCCCCATTTGCGGTTTTGATGGTTTGATTGATCGTGACACGCTCACTTTTTTCCATAACCAAAAGGGCCGCCGATTGATCAATAAGCCCCCGCTCAACCAGTTCCCGCATGTTTCTGCCGACAAACGCCCGTGCCGGACGTCCGGAAATCCTCTCGCTGGCCTTGTTGACTTTAAGAATCACGCCCTGGCCGTCCGTCACCCAGATGCCGTCATAAGAGGAATCGATTACGGCCTCCAGTTCCTTATTGATGTCCTGGAGCGCTCGCAGCTCCCGGGTGAATTCCGCCGACTGGAGGGCGGCAGCCAACGCAGCGGTTGTTACAACACCGGCCAGGCAACCCGCTCCATCAAGAACCACCGCAGGCAAAGCGGCTGCGGGAAGCTCGTCAATCAGATCAGCCGTTGACAGGCAACGGGGCCTCCCGTCAAGGAACCGCTCGATCATCTGAGAGAATGGGGCGCCCTCCTGCAGGGCCGCCAGAACCCTCTTTTGCGTCAATACGCCGATAAATTTTCCCTCCGGATCTACCGCGGGCAGAATGTCCATATCTTCTGCCAGGAATACGGAGATGGCTTTTTCAAGGCTGTCCGACGGGAGGACCGGCTTTACTTCGATCAGGATGTCCGATACTTTCATATCACGAATATAACACCCGTCCATTTGATATGGCAACAGTAAAAAAATGGTTCAAGCGCCGGGAGATCTCGCCCCCTGCCGTCCGGCTTCGATGACCCGAAGCCGGACGGCTTTCATGATGAAAGGTTGGCGTTGCGCCGCACATATCAGTATGATAAGGGGAAACAATTGTTTTCTAATAATCGTGAAGGGAGATCATCCGATGAGTCCGGTCAACATGAATGCCGATCAATTCAAGGAAATGCTCAAAAACCCCAGCGAGAGCCCCGTGGTCATGCTGAATCTTCTGAAATTCAAGGCAGATGGCGGAGCGGCCGCTTATGCCCGCTATGCGAAAGAGGCGGATAAGTTTGTCGCCGGCGTCGGGGGAAAGATGATTTATCTGGGCAAAGCGAAGGAGCTGCTCAATGGCGACGAAAAGTGGGATGTCGTCATGCTGGTGCAGTATCCTTCCCGCAAGGCCTTCCTCAAAATGGCCAATGATCCGGAATACCTTAAAATTCACAAATACCGGGAGGAAGCCCTCGAACAAGCCGTCCTTTACGCCACCGACGAGATGGGATTCCGGGAAATCATGTCCGGACAATAGCCCTTAAATCATCAATGATCAATGTTATTGATTTAAAAAATGAAAGCACCCCCCTTCATAAAGGGGGACATTGAATAAACAATAATGATAGATATCAAGTTTTTAGGCAGCGGCGGCAAACCGTTGCTGAATATAAAGAGGAGGAGGTTTTTTGTAAATGGATTTAAGAGAACGTTACATTGAAACAAACGGCATCAAGCTGCACGTCATGGAAGCAGGACCAGCGGATGGCCCCATGGTTTTGTTTCTCCATGGATTCCCTGAATTCTGGTACGCCTGGCGCAAACAGATCGCTTATTTCGCCGAAAGAGGATACCTGGTAGTCGTCCCTGACCAGCGCGGCTACAACCTGAGTGACAAGCCCAAAGGCATCGCTTCCTACAAGATTGACGAATTGGCTAAAGATGCCGTGGGTCTGATCGATGCCTATGGCCGCGATCAGATTTTCCTGGTCGGCCATGACTGGGGCGCCGCCGTTTCCTGGTGGGTGTCCCTGAAATATCCCGAGCGCATCAAACGCCTCGTGATCATGAACGTGCCCCACCCCCTGATCATGGCCAAGCACCTTTTCGGCAATCAGAAACAGATGGAGCGAAGCTGGTACATCTTCTATTTTCAGCTCCCCGGTGTTGTCGAAGCCTTCGCCTCGGCCGACAATTATCAATGGCCTGTTAATCTCCTTATCGAAACCAGCCGGCCGGGGGCATTTTCTCCGGAAGAACTGGAAAAATACCGGGAGGCATTCATGCAGCCCGACGCTTTCTCCTCCATGGTGAACTGGTACCGGGCAGCCCTTCAGGCACGATCGGCGCCGCCTGCGGATTTCAGAATCAAGATGCCCATCCTGGTCCTGTGGGGAATGAATGACGTTGCCATCATTCCCGAACAGGCCGAGGAATCCATGGCCTTCTGCGATAACGGACGGCTGGTGAAATTTGAGGAGTGTTCCCACTGGATCGAACATGAAGAAGCCGAGACCATCAACCCGATGATTGATGCATTTCTGAAAGAGGGCTGATAGCCCGCCACAATTCGTTTTTGGACTGTGGCGCGCCTGATCGTGCGCCACAGTCTTTTTCCGATGATGAATTTATGATTTCAAGGCTTTGATGGGATCCAGCATGGCCGCCTGCCTTGCCGGATAAAAGCCGCAAAAGACGCCAACGGCCGTTGATACTCCAAATCCAAGGATAATCGACAGATAGGACATGATAAACTGCCACTTGGAAAAATAGGCAAAAATGAATGAAACGCCGATGCCGATAATAATCCCGATAATCCCGCCTGCCAGACAGAGGATCACCGACTCAATTAAAAACTGGCTTTGAATATCCCGCTGCTGGGCGCCCAAGGCCCGGCGAAGACCAATCTCGCTGCGTCTTTCGGATACGGAAATGAGCATGACATTCATCACGCCGATACCGCCGACAATAAGCGCAATACTGCCGATAGCCCCCAGAAGGAGAGAAAACATCTTCATCTGCTTCTTCATTCTTTCAATCAGCTCTTCCGCAGAATTCATCTCCACCCGCATATCTCTGGCTTTACGCTTGAAGTGCGATTGAATATCGCTTTTTACCTGCTCTATCGGCATCTGGGCATTAACCCTGACCATCACCGTATTGATGTCCGGATTTTCAAAAGCCCGGAGGGCCGTGGAAAGGGGCGCGAGAATGCCCCGGTTGATGCCGAAAGGGCGAAGCCCCCCCTCCGGCGCCTTGTCCAGAATACCGATGATCCTATAGGCCCGGCTGTTGACTGTAATCTGAGTGCCCAGGATGTTGGCATTCCCGGACTTTTGAAGAAGCTCCGCCGTCTCGGAGCCGATCACGCAAAAATAGCGATGCTGGTCCATATCGGAAATAGCCCTGCCCACGCGGATATGCAGCTTGTTCAAATCAAAAAATGCTTCCGTGACGCCCATCAACTCCAGGTTGGACTTGTTTCGTCCCTGAGCATACTCCATGCTGCCGGTCAGATAAGGGGCAACCTCGTAGACGCTGCGGCACTCTTCCTTGAGCTTCATAATATCATTGAGCCGGAACTCGCTTTTCGTGCCTCCGTCATAACTCTTCCGGACCGTCATGATATCGATGCCCATATCCTTGAACTGCCGGAGCACTTCATTCTGAACTATGGAACCGATAGATACCATCCCGATCACCGAGCCGATGCCGATGACGATGCCGATCAGGGCCAGCAGGCTGCGTTGCTTCGATGCCCAGAGGCTTCGCGAGGCCTCACGGAGATTGACTTGAAGAAGAGTCCTCATCCCGGATAGATCATCCCGTCAATAATTTTCACGCTGCTTGTGCACTGCTCCGCCAGCCCCGGATTATGGGTGATGACGATCATGGTAATCCCCTCTTCCCTGTTCAGGCGCCGGAATAGATCCATGATCTCCTGCCCCGTCTTCGTATCCAGGGCGCCTGTGGGCTCATCCGCCAGGACAAGGGCGGGATTGCCGACGAGGGCGCGCGCAATGGCCACGCGCTGCTGCTGTCCGCCCGACATTTCATTGGGCTTGTGGTGCGCCCGCTCCTCCATATCCACCTTAATCAGGTATTCCATGCTTTTCTTCCTGATCTCTTCTTCGCCGAGTCCCCGGTAGATCAGCGGGACGCCCACATTCTCCAGGGCCGTCAGTCTGGGCAGGAGCTGGTATTGCTGGAAGACGAAACCGATCTTCCGGTTCCGAAGCGTTGAAAGCACACGATCATCGTCATAGGTGACTTTTGATCCCTCGATCAGGTAGGCGCCCGTATCCGGTTTTTCCAGAAGGCCCAGCATATGCATCAATGTTGATTTCCCGCTCCCCGAAGGCCCGATAACGGCCAGAAGCTCACCAGCGGCAACTGTAAGGTTGATCCCCTTCAGGACCTTCACCTCCGTAGGTCCGACATGGTAGGATTTGTGGATATCCGTGATTTCCAGCATCGGGGCAGGCATTTAATAAGTAACCTCATCGCCAACGCTCAGGCCCTTCGTAATCTCGACGCTCTCCGGCGTCGTAATGCCTGTTTCCACGGGTACGCTCTTTATGGTCTGGGATTTTTTGTCCTTCACGGTCACGACACGGTCCTTGCCTTCCATGCGCACTGCCGCAATGGGAACCATGATGACGTTGGGCTTATTCATCACCATAATCTCCATATGGGCAGACATGCCTAAACGCAGCTTGCCTCTTAACGTTTCCGGAACCTTGTCAATAGAAACGGTCACCTCGAAACCAGCCGTCTTTTTGCCGCCTTCGGATTTTACGGCCTGCGACGAGATGTGGGCCACTTGTCCCTTGAGGGGCTCTCCGAAGGCCTCTCCCGTAATCCGCACTTCCTGATCTTTCTTGATCTTCAGAACTTCCAGTTCGTCAACTTCCGCCGTCATGGAAAGACCTTCCGTGTTTCCGATAGACAGCAGGATGTCTCCCAGTGAAAAAGTGACGCCGCGGTCCGCCATCTTGCCCTTCTTGTCTCCTGCCTGGTCGGGAAGCAGAATCGTCCCGGAAACCGGAGCGACAACATCGGCATGGCGGAGTTGATTTTCGATATCCTGGAGCTTTTGACGGGCATTTTCGAGCTTAAGCTTGGCAATGTAACGGTTTTGCCCCTCTCCCTTCTCCTTCACAATCTGCGCTTCCCGGAGGGCCGTTTCATAGTCCATTTTGGCTGTTGCATATTGCTGCTTGGCATTGGCATACTCCGTGGCCGGGACGATCTCTTTCTTGAAGAGCCGTTCCGTTTCCTGGAAGGTCTTGTGATGCCCTTCCAGCGTCATTTTTGATCGTAATACGCTTTGCTGGGCCTTGGCCATATCATTGCTGTTGTTCCAGTTTTCCATCTCCTTGAGTTTTTCGTAAGCCTCGATATAGGCCGTCTTCGCCTCCCGATATTTCACTTCCGTCTCCGCCCTGTCTATCTTAAACAGGATCTGACCCTTCGTGATCGCCTGACCGTATTCGAAATACTTCTCTTTCACCATGCCGCTGAAAGGGCTTGTGATATTGACGATCTGAATCGGCTTCAAGACGCCTTTCATGGTAATGCTGTCCGTCAAAGATTGAAGGGCCACGGCATATACCCTTTCCTGAGAGCCGCCCTTGCCGGGACTTTCCTGCACGCTCTTCGCACTGACAGGCCCGGTCTGTTTCCAGGTGATGAACCCAATCCCCAGAAAAAGGACGATGACGAAAACCGTAGCAGCTACGCGAATGATCTGAACCTTTTTGAGGGCCGACTTGAGGCTGGTGTTGGCCTCTTCCATCTCCAGATAGGATGCCTGGAGTTCCTTATGTTTTTCCTTCAATTCCTCCGTAAGCCGCTGCTCCGAGTCCTGTAGTCGCTCCACTTCCGTTTTGTCGGTAAAAACAACAATGACGGCAATATTTTTCTTTTCTCCGTTTTCTTCAGCGGAAAGAAACGATGTGGTGACCTCCAGGGTCAAAACCACCTCTCCCGAATGCCAGAGGACAATTTTATTATGGATCGTATCGGCATCGTAAACGGCATTCAGAATGGTCTGGTTAAACTGGTCGTTTTCCTCTTGCACCAGAAAAACCTCGGCAAAAGACTCCCCCAGAACATCGTCGCTTTTCAGTTTGAGAATGCTTTCCGCCGCCGCGTTGAACGTCAGGATCTTGCCGTCAAGACCAATCGTCATGACGCCGTCGCTCATGCTTTCGAGGATATTCCGGAAAATAATGTCACTTGCCATTTTTTCTTCTCACGGTTTCGGTGAACTGGTATTTCTGAGGATTTCGGATTGCTGTATCCGGTCATCATCCTTCTTGACTTCGATCTTCCAGGTGGCCAGCGTGGTCCCGAGAGTATCGTCAAGATTGGTCAGGGAATTCAAATAGGTCGTCATGGACGACAACTCGTTGAGTTGGGCTGTTTGCAGGTCCCTCTGGAAGCTGACAAGCTGAAAGTTCGTCGTCCGGCCGGCCCCCAGTTTTTCCTGCTCAATACTCAGCTTCCGTTCGGCCAGCTCACGGGCCAATCTTGCGCTCAGGAGCGATCGATAGTTGGAATCGACATTCCGGACGGCATTCTGCACGCTGATCTCAATGTCGAGCTTCAATTTTTCAAAGGCCATCATTGCCTTATCCATATCGTTTTTTGCTCCCAGATAGGACCGCATATCCTGGGTCATATAAAGCAGGGGGATCTCCAGGGACAGCCCTGCCGTCCAGTTTCTTTCCGGGCCGCTGCTGAGCGCACGCCTGAAGGCCGAATCATAAGTGTCGGATATGTTCGCCGCGGAGGCATCCGTCGTTCCCGCCGTCAGATTAAGGCTCCAGAGACGGTTTCGTTTATTCTTGGCCAGATCTAATTTGCGCACTTCCAGGTCCTTCAGGGCCCTGACAAAGTCGGTCCGATGCTGAAAAGCCAGGGATATGGCCTCCTCCAGGACCGGCGGAACCACCGCCTGCTCACTTTCATCCACGGCCTGGAATGTGGTTTTCTTATCAATATACAGGGCCTGGACAAGGGACAGGCGGGCATCATCCAGACTGTTCTTGGCATTGATGACCGATGTTTCCTGATTGGCGATATCCGCCTGCGCCTGGACGATTTCCGTACCGGCCAGGCGTCCGGCGGCAATCATGTCCTTGTTGTATTCGTAAAGGGCCTTGGCCCGCACAAGCCCCATATCGGCAATGACCAGTGCCCTTTCAGCAGATTTAAGGTTCCGGAATGCCGTAATGGCCGCTTTTATCGTCGAAGCAATGGTATCCCGGAGTGCCAGAATATTTTTTTCCTCCGTAATCCTGGCAACCTTCACGCTATAGGCGGCATTGTCCATACCGCCACCCTTGAGGAGCGGCTGCTTGAAGATGACGCTCCAGTCCGATGAATAGTTGAAGTTCTGCCCGGCGTCGGGCCGATCGCCCTTGTTGTTCCAGGCAAATGTAAATGCCCCCCCCGTCGGCATAGCCAGGGTAGCCGACAAAACCCCAGCATAATTAAGGTTTTCGGTCCGATCGGCGGCGGTGGTGGCCGTCGGCGCGTCATAGGTGGATACCCGGTTGGTGGCCAGAGTCAAGGAAGGGTCCGTGGGCATGTAATATCTTCTTTCCGCCATCTGCAGATCGATCCTGTTGAGATGCCGGTCGAGATAGGCGCTGCGGAGAGTCACATTATTTGTAAGGGCAATAACAACGGCATCGGCCACGGTCATCTTGGGGATCGTTTTATTCTTGTCTTGAGCAGCATCCTGACAGAAACCGGGGACAGGACAGCCCATACCGACCACCATTACCATCGTAACGATAACGAAAGCGCCGGAAAATCCGTATCTGAATGCTTGAGATTTCATGAAGCGAAAGCCGTCATTGATCCTTGGATTTGTAGGGGTGCATATACCACACCTATCTTAGATATTTAAGGGCTATTTTTTGTTTCACTCATTCTTTTTGTTTGACCCTAGAGATTTATGTCTGATAATTGTTTCATCCGGCTAAAGCATCCTTGTCTGGCATTCATAAATTGACGTGAGGTTTCTTCATGCGCCGATGCAGCATTGCATTACTTATGTTTCTGACGTTCTGGCTACTCGGCGGTTGTGCATTAATCAAACTGCGGGAAGATGTGCAGTTTTCAAAAGACTCCTGCCTGATTTTCGGTGAAATCATCAGCAAATCGCCTCTAAGAAAACCTATTATTGTCGTTGCCTATGCGATACAGGGGGATAAAGCCATCATTGGGGACTATGCCGTCCTTTCCGAAGCGGGGCCATATGAGTTGCTCGTTCAGCAGGGCATCTACCATATTTTTGCCTTCGAGGATACCAACGATAACATGACCTATGATCCGGGAGAATGGGCAGGTTATTATGGAAAACCGGGAAATGTAACGACTCAGCCGGGTGGGGTTGCGTGGGGACTCGATTTGGAGCTGTCGGAGAATCTCCGCCAGCCGGCTCCGTTCCTGGCGGATACTCTGGCCATCCATTCTTCAGGAAAGAGAAAGATCAGCACTTCCGCCGGTGCCGTCGCTGAACTTGATAATCCTGCCTTCTCTGCGGAAATGGGAGAAAGGGGATTCTGGGCGCCGCTGGAGTTCTTCAAGCAGAACGGCTGCAATGTTTATTTTCTGGAACCTTATGATCGCAGGAAGATACCAGTGCTTTTGGTACATGGTGCTGCCGGCTCTCCACAGGACTGGCGGTATTTCATCAAGACCATGGACCATTCCCGCTATCAGCCGTGGATTTTTCATTATCCGTCCGGCGCCCGGCTGAAAACCATGTCCCTTTTCCTGCGCAAGAAGCTATACGATCTTCATCAGAGATATCATTTCGAGCAATTGTACGTCGTGGCGCACAGCATGGGGGGGCTGGTGTCCCGATCCGCCCTGATCGAGAAGGATCTTCACAACCGGGCGGTGAAGCTGTACATTTCCATATCGACGCCATGGGGCGGGGAGCAGCGGGCCAAAACGGGTGTGGATAATTCACCGGCCGTGATTCCGAGCTGGAAGGACATTGAACCGGACAGTGATTTCATTCGCAGCATTTTCGCCACAAAGATTCCGGATACGATCCGATATTACCTTTTCTTCGGCCACAAGGGCGGCGGCAGCCCCTTTCGGCAAAACAATGACAATACCGTTACCCTGGAAAGCATGCTCGACCCGAGGGCGCAGGCCGATGCCCTGAAGGTGATTGGCTTTAACGAAGATCATGTCAGCATCCTCAGCAGTCCTGAAACCGTTGCCCAGTACAAAGCCATCGTCGAGACCACAGAGGCGAATCTAAAGAAAGCCATTGTTTCCACCAGCGGATATGTAAATATCCAGCACAGATTTCTGCCACCCGATGTAAGGACACCCCTGCAGATGTCCTTCGTTCTTGTTCCCGCCAAAGGACATGACCAGGAGACCCAGTTCAAGGTTGATCCGTTTACGGCAAGGCAGGAGACGGCGGCCATCATGCCCGGCGATTACGAAGCAAGCCTGTGCGCCCTCGGTTTTAAAACCGATCCGACGAACTGTCCCCTGACCGTCAAAGCCGGCAAGATCACCGACGTCAGCTATACCTTGACCCCCCAGGGAATGGTTGCCGGCATCATCACCGCAACAACGGCGTCCAAAGACAGTTTTTGGGGATTTTTCCAGGATTTGCCGGAGACGATAAAGATCCGTGCCATCAATCTTGAAGGAACAGACAACAGGCGGGTGCTCAATCCCACGGACAACATGAGCGACAAGGAAGTCCTCCGGACCTTCCTTTCCTCTAAAGATTATGCCAACAAGGGACATTTTGTTTTTTTCGATCTTCCCGAAGGCGATTACACATTGTCGATCACAGCGGACGAATGCGAACCGTACACAGCTAAAGTCAAGGTAAAGCCGGGTGAATTTATCCCGCCGCCACCCATCAGGCTTGTCATAAAACAGGAAGGACATTAACGAAATAGAGGCTGCTCAATCACCGGGCAACCTCTATTTCATTCGGTGTAAAGATCACACAAGGGCAGCTTCAGGAATGAATGGCCTGGCCGCCGCCGATAACCATTTCCCGGCCCGTCATGAAGGAGGCTTCATCCGAGCACATCCACAGGACCGCCCCGGCGATCTCATCGGGCTTGCCGAAGCGCTTCATAGGAACAAGTTCCATCGTCAGATCCTTGATCTGCGGATTCAACGACCAGGGCTCCTCCAGCATCGGCGTATGGATAAACCCCGGGCACACGGCATTGATGCGCACTTTGCGGTGGGCATAATCCAGGGCTGCCGCCTTGGTCAATCCCAGAACCGCGTGCTTGCTCGCCGCATAAATAGAGAGACCCGCCTCTGTGCAGATACCGGCGATGGACGAGTTGTTCACGATGGCGCCGCCGCCCTGCTTGAGCATCAGGGTAATCTCATGCTTCATGCACAACCACACGCCCTTGAGATTCGTATTCATCATCCAGTCCCAATCGTCCCTGGTCGTATTGGCCATGCGCCGCATGGCCGCCGAACTCACCCCGGCATTGTTGAAGGCACAGTCCAATCGTCCGTATTGGCTGACAATCGTATCGAAAAGGCGCTCGATGTCCTCCCGTATGGTGACATCCGTTCTGATAAAAACCGCCTCTCCGCCATTGTCTTTTATATTCTGCACGACATCGTTGCCCGACTCTTCCCGGCGGGCGGCGATCACCACTTTCGCCCCCTCGGCGGCAAATTGCAGTGCCGCGGCGCGGCCGATGCCGGAATTGCCGCCCGTGACCAGGGCAACCTTGTCTTGGAATCTATTTTTTCTCAAAATCCCTCTCCTTCCTTTTCACAAAAAACGTTATGATGCAACGCCCTGCCCGCCTGCCACCACAAGTTCCTTCCCCGTCATGAACGAGGATTCATCGGAACAGAGCCACAGAACGGCGCCGGCGATCTCCTGGGGTTCACCCATCCTTTTCATGGGTGTCTTGGCGATGAGCATGTCGAACATCTTGGGATATTGTGCCATGGGCGCTTCAAGCATTTCCGTCCGGATCGGTCCCGGGCACATGGCGTTGACGCGTATGTTCTTGTGGGCATATTCCAGGGCCGCCGTCTTGGTCAGACCAATCACGCCGTGTTTGCTCGCGCAATAGGCGGCCAGGCCATATTCCCCAGTCAATCCCAGCACGGACGCCGTGTTCACGATTACCCCGCCTCCCTGTTTGAGCATCTGGCTGATTTCCTGTTTCATGCAGAGCCATGTACCTCTCAGGTTGGTGTTGAGAATATCGTCCCATTCCTCTTCGGGAATCTTGGCGGCCGGCGGCATGCCCAGAGAGCTGAGACCGGCATTGTTGAAGGCGCAATCCAGCCTCCCGTATCGGGTTAAGATCGTCTGGAAAAGGCTGTCGATTTCTTCGGGATGCCGGATGTCCGTTTTGATATAAATTGCTTTTCCGCCCTTGCCTGCAATAGCGTTGACCGCCTCATTTCCCAGATTTTCCCGGCGCGCGGCGATGATGACCTGGGCACCTTCCATGGCAAAGGCCTCGGCAGTGGCCCGCCCGATACCGGAGGTCCCGCCCGTCACCAGGGCGATCTTGTTTTCAAATCTCATGTTTTCCAAAGGGTTTCTCCTTTCATGATGCCTACCCCATAATAGATGCATAGGCACTGGTCGTATTAATGCCCATTAATATCAATACTTTAATATCGATTAAAGGTTATTGCATAAAACGACCGTTTTATGTGCGTCTATATGAAGACTATCCCCATGTCAAGAAATTTTAAAAATATCAAGGCGATGCCGACAGGTACTGACCACAAACCCCTTATCGTCTTGACAGTTGGCGGAATGTTTGAAATACACGGAGATATTATCGACAAGGGAGGAGATATCATATGAAAGCAGCAGTTATGCATGGCGCGAGGGACATCAGAACGGAAACGGTACCCGATCCCGTTCTCGAACCCCATGGGGTGATTATCAAGGTCAAGGCTTGCGGCGTATGCGGGTCCGACCTGCACGTTTACAAACGCGACGGCCAGGCGGGAACCATCTTCGGGCATGAATTCAGCGGCGATGTGGCGGAAGTCGGGTCCCAGGTGACGGGCATTACGCCGGGGATGCGCGTGACGGCCGTCGGTTTCAAGCCTTGCGGAAATTGCTTCTGGTGCGCCCAGGGCAAGGGGCACCGCTGCTCCGCCATGGCGCTTCTCGGCTACCAGTTCCCCGGAGCCATGGCGGAATATGTCCATGTCCCCTTTGCCGCCCTGGGGCGCAGCGTTTTCCCGTTACCCGATGAATTAACCTATGAGGATGCCGCTTCGGTAGAGCCGCTTTCCATCTCCTATTTTTCCGTCACCCGGGCACAGCCCAAGGAAAATGAAACCATCGCCGTTCTCGGCCTGGGTGTCATCGGTCTGTACGCCATTCAGGTGCTGAAAACCATGGGGGTTTCGAAGATCGTGGCCAGCGGCCGCAGACCCTCGCGCCTGGAAGCGGCCAAGGTATGCGGAGCGGATACTATCATTGATGCGGCGCAAGAAGACGCCGTTCAGGCGGTGATGGAAGCAACTGCCGGCATGGGCGTCAATACGGTCGTCGAATGCGCGGGCATGCAGGCGACCTTCGATCAATCCGTCGCCATGGCCCGTGGCGGCGGGAAGATCATGCTGGTCGGGGTTTACGAAGAGCCCCTCACCTGGGACCCCCTGCCCGTAATCGCCAAAAATCTCTCCCTGATCGGATGCCTGGGAGGCAATTTCCCCGCAGCGATTGAGCTTCTCAAAAACGGAAAAGTCAACGCCAAACCCCTCATCACCCACAGATTCTCTCTGGATCAGGCCGCCGAGGGGTTCAAAACGCAACTTCAGGACCCCGGCGCTATCAAGGTGATGATTAAGCCCTAGGCAATTAAGCCTCTCGCAATCAAAAATATCCCCCCTTTTCTACAGGGGCCGGGGGGATTTTAAACACCCCGAGTCAGGCAAAATCACTTTCTTCCCCCTTGAGAAAAGGGGGAAGAAAGCATGTACCCGTAAGGAGGGATTGATATGGAAGTGCGCGGGGCATCCAAGGTGATGACCACCAAGGAAGCCGTCAACCGTTTTGTCCATGACGGCGACGGCGTTATTGTCGGCAATTATACGGAGGGCATGCCCTTCAGCCTGATCTTCGAAATTATCCGCCAGAGAAAGCAGCATCTCACCTACTACAGCCAATCCGGATCGGCGGATGCCGAATTCCTTGTTGCCGCCGACTGCGTCGACAAGATGTGCTCGGCCTTCATCCATAAATGGGGCGGGCGGGGCGCCGGCAGTATGGTGGAACGTTACCAGCGGGCGGGAAAACTCCTGGTGGAGGACTACACCAACTTCACCTACAATGCCCGACTGGCCGCGGGTGCTTACGGCTATTCCTTCATGCCCGTCCTGCCGGCCATTATGGATTCGGATGTCTTCAAAATCCGCGGCTATATGGGGAACAGCAAATTCGGCGTCATTAAATGCCCCTTTTCCGGGAGGGATATTCCTGTTGTCCCCGCAGCGAATCCCGATGTCTGCCTGCTGCACGTCCAACGGGCCGATAAATTTGGAAACGCCCAGCACTGGGGCGGCCTGGGCTCCACCGTCCATGCCTGCCTGGCAAGCAAAAAGATCATCGTCACCTGCGAGGAAATAGTGGCTTCCGACATCATCAAATCAAGTCCCCACCATACCATCGTACCCGGATTCAGGGTAAGCGCCGTCATCGAGGAGCCTTACGGGTGCCACCCTGTCGAGCTTCCGGGCTACAGGAGCCCGGACCGGGCCATGTTCAGCCTGATCAACAGCGCCATCTGTTCCGAGGAGGGGCTTCGCTCCATGTTCAATGAATGGATCTACAACCTTCCCGATCGCGCGGCCTACATCCAGCACTATGTCGAGGTCTTCGGGCAGGAATCCCTCAATCGCTATCAGGCAAAATCCTATTTTTCGGCACCGGCAAACTACGGCGCCGCCTTTGATTCGGGATGGGACACGAACGGCCTGGCGCTGGGCTTGGGCGTCGATATGGCCGGTCTGGAACAACTGATTGCAGAGAAAGGAGACCTGGTCCATGTTGAGTAAGCAAGTCACAAAAGAAGAGCTGCTGGTCGTGACGGCGGCCCGCCAGATTAAAAACGGCGATGTCGTGATTCTGGGCATCGGACTCCCGATCCTGGCCGGGGCCGTGGCGAAGAACACCCATGCCCCCGAAGCGGTCCTGCTGATGGAATCGGGGATCGTCGATTTCGACCCCCGGGTATTGCCCACGAATGTCGCTGATGCCACCTGTACTCGCGGATATGGATATGCCACGGATCTGTTCAGCGTCTTTACGACGATCACTTACGCGGGATATCTCGACAAGGCCTTTCTCGGTGTGGGGCAGATCGATAAGTTCGGCAATATCAATACCTCATATCTTGGGACGCCACCCGCGGCCCAGCGCATCACGGCGGCCGGAGGCGCGCCCGAATTCTACGCCTATGCCAGGGAGACGATCCTCACCATGAAAGGCAAAGGATTTGTCGAGAAACTGCCGTATATGACATCGCCGGGATACCTGGGCGGCGGCGATGAGCGTGAAAAATCGGGACGCTACACACTGGGATCGGGCCCCAGTATTCTCATCACATCCAAGGGAATTTTTAAATTTCACCAAAATACCAAGGAAATGTATCTGGATGCCTTGTTTCCCGGCGTCAAGGTGGACGACGTCCGGGCCGATATCCCCTGGGACCTGAAGGTGGCCGATACGCTCCATTCTTTTCCCGTTCCCACGGATGAAGAGATCGAGTTTCTGCGGCGGCTGTCGCCCGTGAGTTCCTTTCCGAACACCGTGGCTTTGGATTTGACGACAACTTATTACCAACAGAAGAGAGATGAAAAGCTGGCGTCCCGATAGCCGGGTCTTCGTCTCTGATTCCTCTTTCCAGGCGATCATTGGACCGCCGGACAATCGCCCCCCTCTTTTTTTAAAAGGGGTCAGAGAAGATTTTACAGAAGGCCAGTAAAATCCCCTTTTCACATCCCCCTTCAGAAAAGGGGAATGTGAAAGAGAA
Organism: uncultured Syntrophaceae bacterium; assembly: GCA_964492965.1. GTDB lineage: Bacteria > Desulfobacterota > Syntrophia > Syntrophales > UBA8958 > CAZBME01. The sequence continues at coordinate 58,905 of CAZBME010000009.1, forward strand.
CCTCCATTAATTCAATGATTATTGATGCTTGCTTAACAAAAGTCAGGCTATCTGTTAAGGATGCTTTCACTTTTCAGATCACCCCGGAGAAAAAGACTTTAACCAATCGCCCGTAAAAGACCCCGGAGCATGTGCAATACCCGGGGAAGGTTTCCCCGGGTATTATGGGTGTTACTTCTTTGCCGTTTTTGCGATGCTTTCATAGGTTTCATCATAAGCCGGCATTTTGACAAAATCCTTCTGCAACGGAAGATTTCCATAAGTGGTGTCATCCTGCCATCCGTCGATATTGGCTGCCCGCTGCGCCGCCGATTGGAGTTTTTTCCAGTTGGCGCTGGCATAGAGGAACATCTCCTGGGCAGCCATGGAGCCTTCGCCGTGAATGGTGTCAACCTGCCAGTGATTCCCGGTGATGTCCTTTATGAGACGCAGGATGCGAAGGCGGTCCTCGGTGGGGATACCGTCTTTCGCCGCCAGATATTTTTCGATGAAGGGCTGTATTTCAGAATTTTTCCAATCCCGATAGGCCGGCACGGTGGTCGTCAATCCGCCGCCGATGTCCTGCATATGCTGGCACATCGGATGAAAGTTGCTCGCATAGGTGAACTTCGACGCGTTGATGGCCATCCGGTTCGGCATCATGACATCCATGCCGAATTCCGCCACCGGTTCCAGGCAGGACTGTTTGGCCAGCATCTGCACCGTTTCCGTAATATAGGCCATCCAGGCCAGCTTTTTCCGGACATGGGGGACATTCTGGACACCGTTATATTCGGCGATCAGGCTCGCCGCCCCCGTCATGAGTTCGAGGGTTGCCGTCATCTTGCAGGACCCGAAGAGGCGGTGGTAACTGGCAAAGGCGTAGGCCAGACTCTGGGAGAATTGCCATTCGCCGCACATGAAGACCCGCTCCCACGGCACAAAGACATCATCGAAAATGATCAGAGATTCCGTCGGTTGCATATGATTCGAGCAGGGATAATCGAAGGCGCCTTCCTCACCGTAGATCCGCGCACTCGGCTCCACGCCCAAAAGCTTGACCCCGGGCGTATTCACGGGGACGGCAAAACCCAGGGCATAGTCCTTGTCCGCTTCGCCATGGGTCCGGCAGGGCAGGCACAGCAGCTCATTGGCGCAGGGCGAGGCGCTGATATGCACTTTGGCGCCCCGCACCACAATACCGTCCTTCTGCCTGTCCACGATTCTCAGGTAAAAGTCCTGGTGCTGCTTCTGCTGCGAGGGATGGAGGCTTCTGTCCCCTTTCACATCCGTAATGGCACCGGTCAGGGCCAGGTCGTTCTTCTGCAGGTATGTGCGATAATTCTCGACGCGCTCCATATACCCGGTCCCCAGGTTCTTGTCCATGACCTGGGCGGCGACAGTAAAGGCGGCCAAAGCATCGGCGCCCATGCAATGTACGAGCACCCCGCCGCCTGCCCTCATTCCAGTCATGTAGCATTCCCGCCTTCGAAGCATGTCTGCCGGTGTTTTTGGAGAGGTGAGTAAAAAATTAATATCCTCGCCGTCCTTGTCCTTCGTGACAAAAAGATCCCGATAATCGGGGTGGTTCGGCAGGACGTAATCCATGCTTGCCATTTCGATGATGGTGCTGATCGTCGGATGGGTCCGGACATCAGCTACCTTTTCTCCCAGGCACCAGACTTCCCGTCCGTCACCGAGACTTTCCAGATACTGCGCTACTGTCTTAATCATAAATCAACCTCCTGTTATTATTATATTTAAAAAGCTTCTAATCGTTCGGGAATCATGACGTGCTTAGGCAACGCCATTTTTTATAAATAAGGTTATTCCCATGGCGTCCTAAACATTGAAAATGCGATTCTTCCTGAGGAAAGCAGACGGCTTTTGACAGACCGTATAATTAAGTGTCGTTTGTTTGTCAAGATAATTAATATGTTGTTAGGAAACGATCGTTTTATTTCCCAAAAAAAGAGGCGGCGGGGGAAACGGTCGCTTCATTGTCAATTTATTGACGACCGCAATAATCTCTGTCATGCAATTGACTACGAATATTGGATATATTCTTTACCCAGCTTCACAAAACCGCATTTCCAAAAGTTAAGAAAAGTTGCCTTTCACCTTAATATATTATCGATTTCACACGCGGATAGAAGACATTAATCATTCAGGAATACCGGCCTTGCTTCATTGGTACAACAATTGCACATCTCCGTTATAAAACAGGAACCATCAGGTATCGCGTTCCTGCTTAATCAATGCCTAAGTGCCATAGATGAACATATTGTACATGGCCAAAAATGAGGGGGAAATTGTATGAAAAGATTCTTCAATAATTTGAAATTAGGGAATAAAATGCTCCTGGCGCCAAGCGTTATCTTCATCTTTCTGATGATCCTTGCCTTGGGGACCTATCAAGCCATTTCCCTGCAGAGCAATTCCATTGACGACATCTATAATAACCGTTTCAAAGGCTACCAAAACAGCTCTCATATCCTTGTCGAGATGTCCACCGTCCAGGCCAAGCTCTACAAGATCATGAACTGGATTTCTTCCAATTTCGATAAGGTACGCATTGAGGAGCTCGCCAAGCAGACAGACGCCCAGATTACCACCACGGTTGAATTCACGAAAAAGGTCCTGAATTCAAAGGGGCTGACCACTGAAGAGAAAAAATATTATCAGTCGGCCTATGATAATCTGGTTGAATTCCAGAAGCAGGCCAAGAGCACCCTTGAGATCGCCGCACAGGACGCCAGCACGGCGGTCATGGCATTCGGCATGGCCGAGGACAAATTCGTGATTCTCGACAAGAGCCTGCGCGACCTGAACACCCTCGAAGACAAACTCAGCAAGGAAAAATATGAATTTTCCCTGAAAGCCGTCAATACGACTTTGACGATTTTCCTGGTGGTCCTGGTGATCGCCGTCATCGTTTCCCTGCTGACCAGCATATCCGTTACAAGATTAATTCTGGCGCCGATCAGGGAAACCATTGCGGTCCTCAGCCGTTTGGCCGAGGGGGATCTCACCCAGAAAATTCATCTTGAGTCAAAGGATGAAATCGGTGAGCTTGTCCACTCCGTCAATATCATGCGCAGTAAAATGAATGACGCCGTCGGACAGGCCCTACAGGTATCCGAGGTTTTAACGGACTCGGCATCCGAAGAAGCGGCGTCGATCGAAGAGACCTCCGCCTCGCTCGATGAAATTGCCTCCATGACAAGGCAGAATGCGGAAAATACGACGGAAGCCAACCAATTGATGATCTCGGCAAAAGAGGCCATTCAGAAAGCCAATGTATCCATGACCGAGCTGACCAAATCCATGAAAGAGATTGCCAAATCAAGCGAACAGACCCAGAAGATCGTGAAGAGTATCGATGAGATTGCCTTCCAGACCAACCTGCTGGCATTGAACGCCTCTGTCGAGGCTGCCCGGGCCGGAGAAGCCGGCGCGGGATTTGCCGTTGTCGCCGACGAGGTCAGGAATCTGGCTCTGCGGGCCAAGGAATCGGCCAGGGATTCATCGAACCTGATCGAAGATATCGTCCACAAGGTCAAGGGCGGTGAGACGCTCGTGAATGTAACCAGCACGGCCTTTGGCCAGGTGACATCCAGTTCGGAAAAAGTAGTCGAGCTCATGACGGAAATTGCCGCCGCATCCCAGGAGCAGTCGCAGGGCATCAGCCAGGTCAACAGCGCCATTGCGGAAATGAGCAACACGACGCAGCAAAACGCCAGTAATGCGGAAACCCTGTCATCCATCATGTCGATCTTCACGACGGAGGCCGCATCGGAGGCTCCGCCGCAGGGCAAAATATTTACCCGCGGCAGCGCTTCTCCCCAACGCGCAAAAGGCAGGATAACCGATCCGGAAAAACTCCTTCCCTTGAATGAGGAGGATCACTTTTAGCACGTCAGAAATTACTATCTCCGGCTTCCCTCGCAGAGAATAATTTCGTTGACGCACTTATCCCGGTTATCGGGGCTCGGAAGAAGGTGGAAAAGGCACAACGAAGGCTATAAATCAATGAATGATGGGAACGCGGCAATGCCCGTGATGAAGGAGAGTTTCGTCATGGGTGATGATGGGGATGGTGAAGCAGGAAATAGGAGATTAAAATGAAAAAGCTAATAGGTATTGTCATCACTTTGACGCTTATGGCAAGTGCCGGCATCGCTCTAGCCCAGGAAAGAGGGACGGCAGCCGAGGCGAAGGCCATGGTTAAGAAAGCCGCCGCTTTTGCGAAGGAAGTCGGCCGGGAAAAAGCCCTCGCCGAATTCAACAATCCCAAAGGCAAATTTATGCAAAAGGATCTTTTCATCTGGGCCGTTGATACCAACGGGATCGGACTGGCGCATCCTCTCACCCCGGGACTTGTCGGCAAACCACTGCTCGGGCTCAAGGATGCCGACGGCAAGGCCCATATCAAGGAAGAGGTCGACATGGCCAAGTCAAAAAGCAGCGGCATCATCGACTACCGATGGACCAATTTCCAGACAAAGAAAGTGGAGCCCAAGCAGGCGTATTATGAAGTTGTGGACAACATGATCCTGAACTGCGGCTACTATAAATAGGACAAACAAAGCGAATCAACAACTAAATCAAATAAAAGGGATGAGGTTTCTGATGAAAAAACTGATGCTGGTTGTCGTTTTTATGATGCTCATGGTGAGCGTATCTTTTGTTCAGGCCCAGGACAAAGGAACACCGGACGAGGCCAAGGCCCTGGTCAAGAAGGCCGTGGCGTTCACGAAGGAAGTCGGCAAGGATAAAGCCCTGGTGGAATTCAACAATCCCAAAGGAAAGTTTGTCTATAAGGACCTCTATGTCTTTGTCACGGATATCAGTGGCGTGAGCCTCGCGCATCCGATGACGCCGGCACTTGTCGGTAAAAATTTAACGGATTTGAAAGACGCTGACGGCAAGTACTTCGTCAGGGAAAGAGCGGAGATTGTCAAGGCAAAAGGAAGTGGAACCGTCGATTACCGCTGGAGCAATCCGAAGACAAAGAAAGTGGAGAAAAAACAAACCTACTTTGAATCCGCGGATGGTATCATTTTTAGCTGCGGGTACTATAAATAAGAAATTAAGGAGACTTTAAGAAAATGAAGAAAGTGTTGGTGTTTGCCATGGCCATTATGTTCCTGGCCAGTGTGGGTGTTGCCGTAGCGCAGGATAAGGGCACCCCTGCCGAGGCCAAGGCCATGGTCAAGAAGGCCGTGGCATTCATGAAGGAAGTCGGAAAAGAAAAAACCCTTGCCGAAGTTAACAATCCCAAAGGGAAATTTATTTACAAAGATCTTTATGTCTTCGTCATCGATATGGATGGCGTCGAACTTGCCCATCCTTTCACACCCGCTCTGATCGGCAAGAACTTGATGAACATGAAAGATGCCGACGGCAAATCCTATGTAAAAGAAAGGGCCTCCATCGCCAAGGAAAAAGGGAGCGGAACCATCGATTACCGGTGGAGTAATCCCCAGACGAAAAAAGTTGAGAAAAAACAAGCCTATTTTGAAGTCGTGGATAATATGATCATTAATTGCGGTTATTATTTTTAAACGCATAAAACTTAAAGAAGGAGGAAAGAGACAATGAAGAAAGTGTTGGTGTTTGCGATGGCCATTATGTTCCTGGCCAGTGTCGGTGTTGCCGTAGCGCAGGATAAGGGTACCCCTGCCGAGGCCCAGGCCTTGGTCAAAAAGGCCGTGGCATTCATAAAGGAAGTCGGCAAGGATAAAGCCATTGCCGAATTCAACAACCCCAAAGGGAAATTTATTTACAAGGATCTTTACGTCTGGGCGACAGCCATGGACGGCACGAACCTTTCCCATCCCTACACGCCCGCCCTCATCGGCAAGAATATGATGAACCTGAAGGATGCCGACGGGAAGCTTTTTGTCAAGGAAAGGCTCGAAATCGCCAAGGCTAAGGGAAAGGGGTCCATCGAGTATCGGTGGTCGAATCAGCAGACCAAGAAGGTAGAGAAAAAAGAAGCCTATTTTGAATTCATATCCGGCATGGATCTGATCCTTAACTGCGGCTACTACAAATAGGCCTTCGGCAGCAGATTGAATCATCGTCCGGCAATAACCCAGAGCAGATCATTTCCATCACGGTTCATTCGGGGTTGTTGCCGGATTGTTATCTGACATAAAGGAGGGGGAAACTATTATGAAAAAGCTATTTGTATTTATAATAGCGATGATGTTTATGGCCGGTGTGGCCCAGGCCCAGGATAGAGGGACATCTGCCGAAGCCAAGGCTTTGGTCAAGAAGGCCGTGGCCTATGTAAAGGAAGTCGGAAAAGAAAAGGCTATTGCAGAAATCAACAACCCCAAGGGCAGATTCGTTGACAAGGATATTTACGTTTATGTCGGTGATGAAAACGGCGGAACGCTTGCTCATCCCATCACTCCGGCATTAATCGGCAAAAACATGATCAATCTCAAGGATGCCGACGGCAAGCTGTTTATAAAAGAAGCTGTTGAAATCGCGAAGAAAAGCGGAGCCGGCACGATTGAGTATCGATGGTCCCATCCCCAGACTAAAAAAGTAGAGAAAAAGGAAACCTATTTCGAATTCATAAACGGGATGATCATTTACTGCGGTTACTACAAATAGGAGGTTAGTGTCGATGAAAAAGCTTTTTGTTTTATTAACAGCGATCATGCTAATGGCCGGCGGGGCCCAAGCCCAGGACCGGGGAACACCGGCCGAGGCCAAGGCTCTCGTGAAGAAGGCCGTGGCCTATGTAAAGGAAGTCGGCAAGGATAAAGCCCTGGCCGAATTCAACAACCCCAAGGGCAAATTCATTTCCAAGGATCTCTATATTTATGCCGGCACACTTGAAGATAGCGTCACCCTGGCCCATCCCTACACGCCGGCATTGGTAGGCAAGAGCATGATGAATCTGAAGGACGCCGATGGAAAGTATTTTATCAAAGAGAAAAACGAAATGGGCAAGAAATACGGCGGCGGCGAGATTTCATATCGCTGGACCCACCCCCTGACCAAAAAAGTGGAAATGAAATATGTCTATTTTGAGATCGTGGACGGACTGACCATTAACTGCGGTTATTACAAATAGGTTCCCGACAAACTGAAAGGATTCTGCTGAATGGCGGTTTCCTTTCAGCAGGAGAATCAGTCTCCGGGAATTTCATATGCTTTAAGATTCAATGTCATGGGCTTAAGAGCTTTTGCCCTTCAAGTCCCCCTTGATTAAGGGGGATACAGGTGGATTTTATGGGTATTCTGGAAAATCTCCCCCACCCCATCTTTAGCAATGCTTAAGCTGCTGACATTGCTTTAATATTCACATTCTCGAATCGTTGCCGCAGGTCGACGAGCTGCTTCACATGGCTGCGCTCTTCGTTGATGATCCGCGTAATCTGGGGGCGTTCCGCCTGGTTCACGAGATGCTGAAGCTGCTCGAAGAGATCGACGGCGGCACATTCGATGTCAATCATATAATTCAGCGCATCCCCCAAAGTCTTCAACCTGGCGATCTTTTTTATACTCTCCATGCGGTTAAAAATTTTGTCCTTGAGTTCCTCGTATTGCCTTTCATCGAAGCTCCCGTCAGCGGCTTCAGACCTTTTTTCTGCGGGGCCATCGCCTACGGCTTCCATGAAAGCCCGGTAGGTTTCCCGATGCCGGCCTTCCTGCCCGGCCATGTGTAAAAACACCTTTTTCAGAGGCTCGTGATCGATCCCTGCCGCAAGGGCGTTATAAAACTTCTCCCCCGCATCTTCAATATTCAAAACATGCTGAAATATTTCTCTTGCCGTGTATTTCGCCATGAGCACCCCCCTTTTCACTGTTTTGATTGCTCCTAATCCCCCTTGAAAAATTTCCTCACACTACGGCCAAATTCCATGAAGGCATCGCCGGTCATCTTCCCGGCATCCTTGAACCACTGCCCTGCGGACCGTCCTGTTTTTTTTGCCTCCTGACCGGCCGTTTCTCCCGCTTTTTTGAACCCCTGACCGATTTCCTGTCCTTCTTCCTTGATAGCCTTGCCGGCTTTTTGTCCCTCCTCCTTAAAAGCCTTGCCCGTCTCCTTGCCTACTTCTTTGAACCCCTGACCTGTCTCCTTGATCCCCTTGCCGACATCCTTTGCCCCTTCCTTGAACGCATTGTCGGCCCGGCAGGGCTGGACCAGCAAAACCGCTATTGTTAAAGACATCAAAATGATTCGCATGGAAACCTCCTTCGCAAAAAGATACGGCAGATTACCATGTAAGGGAAATGTGGGCAAACAATTTGGGATCGACCGGTTTTCGGAGGAATAAACCGATTCTTTCAGAAATCGGCTTTATTGCCGTTGACATGCCGTAATCTTTTCCATTATAAATGATCCCATCATGAGAGCTATTATTCTGTCAATATCAGTGGCAATTCTGATTGTTTTCACCGGTGCCTGCACCCGGGAGGAACAGAACTCTTTAAACAAGATCCGTAAAGAGGGAGAGATAAGATTTGCCGTCAGCGTGGGCTATATCCCCTTCAGCTTTTACAACAGCAACAAGGAACTCCATGGCTTTGACATCGACATGGCAAAAGAAGTTGCCAAACGTCTGGGAGTCAAGGCTGTCATCATCGATACGCCGTGGCACGAGATCATCGAAGCGTTGCGTTCCGGAACCTGCGACGCAATTATCAGCAGCATGGCGGTGACACAGGAACGTGCCACCCTTATCAGTTTTTCCGAACCCTATTACTATTCGAGGTCTCATCTCTTTGTCGGAAAAGCTTCCCCGATCAAGAAACTCACAGACATAAAAGGCAAAACGATCGGCTGCACCAGGGCAACCACCTATGAACAGGACGCCCGCAATCTGGAGGCCGGGAAGGTTATGCTGTATCAAAATGATGAAGAGACCCTGCAACAACTGGTGGACAAAAAGACCGACGCCGTCATTACAGATGAAATCGTGGGCATGTATGCCATAAAACACCGCCATATGCCCATTGAACCTTTGGGCGATTCTCTAAGATCGGAGAAGATCGCCGTCGCCGTTCGAAAAGGTGATGATGCCCTGATCAAGGAAATCAACGGTATTATTAAGACCATGAGAGACAAGGGCGTAGTCCGGGGATTGATCGAGAAGACGGCTGAGGGGCAATATCACTGACAGAAAGGAGAATTGCGATTCACGAAAGCCATATCATCTCTGACGACGGGACGGATGACCCCTTTTTTTCCTTTGCCCACCTCTCCGCATGCTTTCCCCATGACAAATACGACGATGCCGATAAAACAACGGATTACGGTTTTTTGCCCCCCCGGGAAGAAGTCCTGTACGAGACGGGGATATTATTCAAATCATTCATGAAATGTTGAAGCGGAGCGGATAATGACTGAAGACCATGTGCTGTATGTTGTTGAACATGATTATGCCCTGATCACCCTGAACCGCCCGGAAGCAAAGAATGCCTTCAGCCCCGAAATGATCCGTCTGTGGCGGGAATATCTGGAAGAAGCAAAAAAGGATGATCGGGTCAAAGTCATCATTTTGACGGGGAAAGGAGATACCTTTTGTTCCGGCGGAGATATTCGGGAAATGGCCGAAGGGAAGCTCCGCTCCTGGGACATGAAAAATTTTGTATGGGAGGGCGTTCATCGTATTGTCCTCACGCTCGAGGACCTCGATAAGCCCGTCATTGCGGCGATCAACGGCGCCGCCATGGGCGCGGGCCTGGATATGGCCCTCATGTGCGACCTGCGGGTCTGCTCGGACAAGGCCCGGCTGGCCGAATCGTATATCCTGCTAGGACTGGTCCCGGGAGACGGCGGGGCCTATTTCCTGCCGCGTCTGGTCGGCGTCGCCAAGGCCCTGGAGCTTTTCCTGACAGGGGACAGGATCAGTCCTGAAGAAGCTCTGAATCTGGGCATCGTCAACCGGGTTGTCCCCCACGATCACCTCATGGAAGAAACCATTGCCCTGGCGATGAAGATCGCGAGCAGACCGCCGCTTGCCATCCGCATGATGAAACGCGCCGTCTATCAGGCCCAGACAAGCACTCTGCGGGCGCATCTGGATTATATATCCTCCCAGTTGTCACTTCTTACGGAAACCGAAGACCATCTGGAGGCCGCAAGGGCCTTTCTGGAGAAAAGGAAACCCCGCTTCAAGGGGAAATGAGCATGTTCGGGAACAGATCGGAAAGGAGTTGATATATGCCGCCTCATTTGACGGCCGAAGTGGCCCATCTGGAAATTCAGCGTATCACCAACTTCCTGCAGCATCACCTGCCGCCGCCCTTCAAGGCAGTGGTAGGGCATTCCGGCGGCATCGATGCCGATGTCGTCGCCCGCCTGACCGCCAGAGCGCTTGGCCCGGGACGGATGAAGCTATTCACCGTCGTACAGCGGGACCTGGAAGAAAGATATTTGATCAACGCCCGCCTGACGGCTCAATCCCTGGGGATACCCCTGGTGGAAATCGATCTGTCCGGATTATCACAACCCCTGATTGAAGCCATCGCCGCCGCCGACCATACGGAAAGATTCCGCCCCCAGGGGTTGCTGGATCCGGCACGCATCAAGGCTTCCCTGCGTACGTCCGTTTTTTCCACCTACGTGGAAAGAGGCTATGTCGTGGTAGGGACTTCCAACCGCACGGAGCATGAACTCGGATTTTTTCTACCCTTCGGGGACGGGGTCTGGCATCTGGGCCCCATCGCCCATCTTTACAAGACCCAGATATTCGATCTGGCCCATTACCTGGGTTGTTCCGATGCTGTTATCACGCAACCGCCCTCCGGCGGATTCTGGAGGGGTGAAACGGACCTGGAGGATCTCGCTTTCTGGATTCTTAAAGGCGAGCCTGTACGAGAAGACAGAACCTGGACGACAAGGGAAATGGAAATCTTCAACCGTATTTACAGCGTGCTGTCGTTTGCTTCTCTGGATTCGATTCTGAGCCGTCTGGCATTGGCCCCCCGCGACGAGACCATCGCGGCGGCCACGGGTATGCCGGAAGATGTGGTCGCCATGATCCGCAAACTCGTTGGGCATACTGTCCTATCGAAACGGCGACCGCTTCATATTAATCTTAGTCCGCTTCGGATAGGTGAAAGCATTTAAAAAGGCTTTAAATATTCTCCTCAACGACGGCGCGTAATGCTTTAGCGGTAAACGGCTTGGTCACCGCCCCCAGAAATCCGTATTGCCTGTAATTCTCAATCACCGGATCATCCGTATAGCCGCTGAAGACAATGGCCTTGACATTGGGATCCATCGCAAGAAGTCTCTCCAGCGTCAACACCCCCCCCAGCCCCGACTTGACGGCCAGATCAAGGATAACCAGATCAAAGGACCGACCGTCCTGCACGGCCCTGACATACAGGTCGATGGCGGCAAGACCGTCAACCGCTGTTTCTGCGTCATATCCCATGCCTATTAATAACTGCTTCGTGATATCCCGCACGAGTGCCTCATCATCCATAATCAGAATTCTTTTCTGTCTCTCCCCCGCCTTTTTCCGTGGCAGCTCCTTCGGCGATGACTTCCCCATGGCCGCGGGAAGATAGATATGAAAGGCGCTCCCCTCCCCCTCTATTGATTCTACAGTGATGCACCCATTATGCCGGGTAATGATGGCATAACACACCGACAGCCCCAATCCCATCCCCTTCTGGGCGCCCCTCTGTTTTGTGGAAAAATAAGGATCGAAAACGGAAGCCAGGTGATCCGCGGGGATGCCCGCACCCGTATCTTCTATGGATATCCTGATGTACGAGCCCTCTTTAATCGGGAGCTGATCTTTAAGATGGACCATCGTGTTCGCGGCAGATACCTTCAAATAGCCGCCTTCGGGCATGGCATCGACGGCATTCGTCACAAGGTTTCTGATGACCTGCCGCATCTGCCCGGCGTCAATCTCCGATTTCCACAGGTCTTCCGCCATAAAGAACGACTTTTTGACGGATGGTTCCGTCACCGCCCTTTCAACCGTTTCCCGGACCAAGGGCCGGACATCAAGGCGCTTCATGACGGGATCACTTCCCCGGGCAAAGGTTATAATGCTCTTGGTCAGATCCGCCGCCTGCATCGTCGCCCGTTCTGCCTTGTCCAGACATTCATGGGCCGGGCTCTCAGGATCGACATAATCCATGGCCAGTTCCATATAGCCCAGAATCCCTGCCAGAAGATTGTTAAAATCGTGGGCAATCCCCCCGGCAAGCGTGCCCACGGATTCCAGTTTCCTGGCAACCATCAGCTCTTCTTCAATCCGATTGCGTTCCGTCACATCGCGGGAAAAACCCAGGATACCAATCGGTTTTCCCTCTGAGTCGCGCATAAAAGTCACTTTCAGCTCAACGCATATCCTGGCGCCGTCCTTGCGAATCTGCTCTGTTTCGATCGTCCGCGAACGGAAAAGATCTTTGTCCCGCCGGCTTTCAATCACCAGCTCTTCCGCCAAAGTGGCGACAAGCCTCTCATAGGAATCAGGCGTGGCAATCTCCTGCTGCGGCTTGGCTAGGAATTCCTCCCGGGAGTAGCCCAGCAATTGTTCAACCGCTGAACTCAGAAAGGTGAAACGTAAATCCATGTCCATCATCCAAATGATGTCCCTCGAATTGTCGGAAATCAGGCGGAGACGCTCTTCGCTGGCACGCAGGGCCTGCTCGGTTCTTTTACGTTCCGAAATATCGACTGTAAAACCGGCCAGCATGTTGGGCTTATTTTTCTGAATGATGGGAAATTTGACGGTAGAATAGATTCGACCGTTGAATACCTCTTCCACCTCAATCGCTTTCCCATCGGCCATGATTCTCAAATCATCGGCAATCATGCTTTTGGCAAGATCCGAGGGGAAGAGATCATCCATGGTTTTGCCCAGTAACGCCGTAATCGGCCTTCCCATCAGTTGCTCGAAATTTCTGCTGAGTCTGATGGCCCTGGCATTTTCATCTTTAAAGAAGACATAAACAGGGCTATGCTCCATAAACTGGCCGAAGATATTCTCCAGTTCCCCCGGTATCATATCCTCGGCAAGCTCCCGTTCTCGTTTTTCGGCCATTTGTTTGCGCAGGATGGTCAATTCATCGATAAGTTGCTCTTTTGTCTTCATCTCGTCATTCATGAAAAAGCCCCCCTTTAATCTCAAGGATCATTCCTGCAAATCTCCGGCAATGTAAACAGGGCAGCTCCTCCGTTCCCCATAAAACAGAGGTTGTGGGCTCAACTTCAGGAAACCGGCAAAATATGGGAAGTGATGACTTTAAGGAATGAACCAATAAACGGTTTTCTGCATATCACAATGAGGAGGTGAACAGTATTTTTTTTATTCCGCCTGCGGAGCGGATGTTACAGCAGGCAAAGGTCCTCATAACCCGCTGCCCTCAACATAGGGTTGCCCATTAGTATACCTGATCTATTTCCTTGGTGAAATAATCTATCCGCGGTATACTTGAGCAACGAAACGGCTTACCCGGCAAAACATTCAAAAATTGATATATCCCGGGATGAAGCTCATATGTCCCGGAAAGGAAGGACCAATGGCAGACCTGGATGAAGCAACATTAGTCGGCCCCGGCGGGCGCCCCGCATTCGGCCTTCGTAAATCCCCGCTTCGCATCATCAATCCGGAAGACCTCCGCCGCTACGGACAAGACAAACCATCCCCCGGGGATAATAACTGGATACGCCGGATGAACATTAAGCGCTGGCAATATATGGGCGTGTGCACCGAGGAGATCATCTTTGGCCTGGCGGTTATCGATCTGAAATATCTGGGCAATATGTTCTGCTATCTGTTTGACCGCAAATCAGGACAGATAAGCGAATACAGTGCTATCCATCCCTTCGGCCTCAATACCAGCCTGCAGGGCAGCTCTGTTGAAGGCATCACTCGATTTAGAGGCAAATCCATGGATGTTTGCATGGAAAACAGAGGGCAAGAGGTACACCTGAAGCTGTCGCTCAAAAATGAATGCCACGGGGAGATCACATTTCAGCGATATGGAGAACCGCTCAGCATCATAACCCGGATAGGCCGTCACGGCTTTAACTACACCCACAAGGAGGCTGGGATCCCCGCCCGGGGGACCATTCAATTCAAGGGGATACGCCATGATATCTGCGAGAATATGTCCTATGGGGTTCTGGACTACACCATAGGGCATCTGCTGAAGTACACCTTCTGGAACTGGGCGGCCGGCGGAGGCATCGACAGCAACGGCCGGCGGATCGGCTTCAATCTGGTCGCCGGGGTAAATGACACGGGCTTTACGGAAAACGCCTTCTGGATCGACGGAAAGCTCTTTAAAACGGATGTTGTTGACTTCCGGTATGATGACCTGAATTTCTTATCTCCCTGGAAGATTGTCTCCAACGACGGGAAGGTCAATCTGACCTTTTACCCTGAAGGAGAGAGAAAAGCGAATGTGAATGCAGGCATCATCCTCAGCCGTTTCCATCAGCCCTTCGGAAGATTTGAAGGCACGCTTCAGGAAGGCGATACAACCGTTTCCATCAAGCAGGCCTTCGGTTTTACGGAAGAGCATGAGGCAAAATGGTAGAATATGCCCCAATCATCCTTTCCCTGGTAACTATCCGGCTGCTCATCCATCCAGTCGTTACGGTTTCCTATTGGGGCGTTTCCCCTCGCAAGACATTTTTTAAGACCTTTTGCATGGCATTCTTGGGCAACGCGTCTACAAATTCGACGATGGCGGGTTTCTTATAACTGGCAAGCTTTTCTCGGCAATAGTCCATGATCTCCTCTGATGTGGCCTGTTGTCCCGGCTTGAGAATAATGACCGCTTTGACGATCTCGCCCCAATAGTCATCCGGTATGCCCACAACGGCCGACTCCAAAATCTTGGGATGGCTGTGCAGAACATTTTCAATTTCTACCGGATAAATGTTCTCCCCGCCGCGAATGATCATGTCCTTTTTTCTCCCGGCGAGATAGAGATAGCCATCCTCATCCATGCTGGCCAGGTCGCCCGTATGCAACCATCCGCCCCGCAGGGTTTCTTCCGTCGCTTCCGGCTTGTCCCAATAGCCCTTCATAACCTTTTTCCCGCGGGCAATGATTTCGCCGACGGTTCCGATGGGGACATCCTGATCCTGATCGTCCACAATACGCACTTCCCCTTCGGGAATACAATGGCCGATGCTGGCCAGGTGCCGCGTTTTTTTCGCAATCTCTTCCGGGCTGCCTTCCAGTAGATGGTCTTCCGGAGAGAGGACGGAAATGATGCCCGTCGACTCCGTCATGCCGAAAAAATTCGTATAGTCGGCCTGGAGGAGTTCCTTGGCCTGCATGAGCAGCTTAACGGGCATCGGAGATGCGCCGTAGCCGATACTTTTTAAGGAGCTCAGGTCTTTTTTCGGAAAGTCAGGATGATCCAGGATGCCCTGCAGCATCGTGGGAACCAGATAGGTCGTGGCCACTTTCTCCTTTTCGATAATCTCCAGACAGGCCCCCGTCTCGAACTGGGGGAGTATAATCTGGGTGTCTCCGCGATAGAGGGGAAGCAAGGTGCTGACCACGCCGGCAATGTGATACATGGGAACATTCAACAGCAATGTCCCGGCTCCGAAGCCGTGCCGATCCGTGATGGGGGTAACGACATTGGCATGGGTCAACATGGCGCCCTTGGGGAAACCGGTCGTTCCGCTGGTATAGATGAGGCAGGCCGTATCGCTCTCCTGAACGGACACGCAAGGGAAAGGGGCCGACGGCTGCTGTGAAAGCAGGGGTTCGTAACTCTTCATCCCCGCCGGGGAATCCCCGATCACGATATAATGCTTTATCGATGGCAGGTTGGATCGGATGTCGTTGATAAGCTCCGCATATCGATCCCCGAAAATCAGGACCTTGGGCGTGCAATTGTTCAGGATGTAGGAGACCTCTTCGCCACGCAGCCGGAAGTTCAAATTGGCGGAAATACCACCCACCTTGCCGATGGCGTAGGTCATTTCGCAAAACTGGAAACAGTTGGTTTGAAAGACGGCGACACGGTCGCCCGGTTTCACGCCCATGTCGGCCAGGGCCGTGGCCAGGCGGTTTGCCCGTTCCTCCATCTGGCGGAAGGTCAGCCGGAGGCCATCCTGGACGACACAGGTTTTATCGGGATATGCTTTGCAGGTTTTTTCAATGATTGAGGCGAAATTCATGGTATCTCCTTATGGGTTGCGAGGCATGGGACCAAAGGCCCCACACCTTGCAGGCATTGACATTGCCGGGGAATGTTCATCGAACGCTTATGAATCATGCCCCCGATGCGGCCGGCGGCCTTTTATTTTCTCCCGTTAATGACGGGCGGGGTGCACAAGGCCCGTGGAATGGCAACAACCTGGCCCCAGCTGGCGCTTTGCTCAAACCATTTATTGGGGAAAACCAGTTCGGAAAGGTAGATATCGGCCAGCGCCAAATGGTCCTGGGGCCTCATATACAGGGGGCCGATAATGGATTGATATTTATCTCCTTCCCAGATTTTGATAATCTTTTCGGAGTTGGTCGTTCCCGCCCTCTGCATCACGTCAAGAAGCCAGTAGATGCTGATGGCGCTGCTTCCCAGAAAACCGACGGGCCATTTATAGAGCTCCGTGTCGTAGGGCTTGGACCATTTCTTCCACTGCTTGTTCCAGAGTTCCGTGAATTTTTTGTTTAACGGGGTATTGATGCTGGGGATATAGGATTGCATCACGACCATACCGGCCCCGGCAGGACCGCCAATGGCCTTGAGCGTATTGGCGTCATCGACGTAGATGCTGGATATAGGCATCTTCATGCCGAACTGTTTTGATTGTTTGACCAGGTTTTCATTATCCGCGGCCCAGGCCTGGGTGATGATGACATCGGCGCCGGACGCCTTAATCTTGGTCAGATAAGGGGCAAAATCCTTGACGAAAAGGGGGAAAAAGTCTTCCCCGACGATCTGGGCTTCGGGCTTATACTTCTTGAGGGCGGCCTTGAATGTTTCGGCATAGGCATGGCCGTATGCATAATCCTGGCAGAGGAGGTAAAACTTCTTTTCCGGGCGCTTGGTAAAGAACTGGGCCTGGGCGAGGGTCCATTGGGTCGTATTGGGGGCCATGACCTGGAAGACATAGGGGTTCCAGCTCTTTTCATCCAGGAGGAGATCGGAGTAGGAGCAGTTGTTCATGAACACTTTCTTATGCATCCCGGCCATCATTTGGGCGACAAGGGTGATGTGGGTCCCGGAAGTGCCCACGAGGGCGTCGACCTTGTCTTCCAGGATGAGCTTTTCGATGACCTTTTTCGCGATGTCGGGCTTGACCTGGGTATCGCCTTTGATAATCTGGATTTTCTTCTTTTTCCCGTCAACCAGAATCCCTCCCTGGGTATTGATGTCATGGGCCACCCAGAGCGAGGTCAGATAGAATATTTCGCCGCCCAGGGCGCCCGGTCCGCTGAAAGGGTTGACAAGTCCGATCTTGATGGTATCCCCGGTGACCGGCATATCCGATTTGCCGGGAATGAAGGTAGCCATATTCCCGTCAAGGGGTTGAAAGGCCAATGCAGAATTCCAACTGAAGAGACAAGTAAAGGAAAGAAAAAAAGAAACGGCCACAATGATCCCAAATCGATGAGCCAAAGACCTTTGCATTTTCTACCTCCAAGAATGTTAAGGTTATGCATATCTGATTCTGATATCTGATGACGCGTTGAATCTTCCTGTGGATGATACAAACTAAGACAAGACGGTTTTATTTGTCAACGAAATAATGACCCGCAAATATCAATGCCGGACGAGATCGAACAGGCCGGATCAATCCCGCGCGAAACCGGCCATTTATCATTAACCCGGCAGACCGGACCGAGGGGATGGCCTCTTCAGAAAGGTCCTTCATGACAGGCAGCACCGTCAGAAACCAGCAAGAAGGCTGTTTCCGGGTCCGTGAGCGAATAGATATCTTCAGAAAAAAGCGGCGGTTACCCCTTGGGGGGCTTCCGCCCTTTTGCGGCGCAAGGATCGCGCCCGTGCTGCTTCCGTTTTGCCAACCTGACGGTTACGGGGTTCTTTTGGGTTGCTTGTCCTGCTTCTTTTTGACATCTTGTTTCTGTTTGTCGGCGCTCTGCTTCTGGTGCTTTTCCTTGTCCTTCTTTCCGCCCTTGTCTCCCATGATATTTCTCCTTTTTATTTTCAAGACTTTTTCTGACTACAAGAACATTGTTGAATTGGATTATACCCGATGAGAATGCTATATGTTCAGGATAAATTCAAGTATTTTCGTCAGATTAATTCTGCTTGATCTCCAGAGGCATTTCAGAACATCACAGGCGGTCAAACCCGCATAGGCTTCCCGGATCAATAAATGATCTGTACCTTCTCCAATTGCGCCCGCCGCCATCCCATTCCCCTTCATTCGAGACAATGCGTTTTGCAGTATTTCGTTGCATTATTTTCAATAAGTCCTTATTGTTATTCCGTGCATTCACTAATGGAAACGATATCCGACGGCTCATTGCAAAGGGCTTATTATATTTATAATTATTTTATATTAACCATATCGACCCCTTATCCGCGTCGGCGGCTTAACGATTTTTCCTTTGCAAATCCCCTTTTTTAAAAGGGGATACAGGGGGAATTATATTGGCATGCTGTGAAACCTCCCTTGGCCCCTCTTTATAAGAGAGGGGGACTATCGTACTTAAGTCAACGACCTTGAAACGTTTATTGCAAAAAGGAAAACAGGGCCTTGCCGTTACGGCAAGACATAATACAACACACAAAAAGGTGATGATATGAAAAAGAAACTCCTCCTGGTATTTCCCAGAAGTGAAGGCGGCTATTGGGGAAAAGTAAGGCACGGGAAAGCAGGCATCGTCTCCCTGGGGCTGCCTACAGTGGCGGCGATTACACCGTCGGATTGGGATGTGGCCATACACGACGCCCGAGTGACCGATCTGGATTACGAGCAAAAGGTAGACCTGGTGGGCATTACGGGGTATACGGCAGAAATCCCCAGCACCTATGCCATTGCCGACCAATTCAGGAAAAGAGGCGTTCCGGTCATTCTGGGCGGCGTTCATGTCAGCGCCTTGCCTGAGGAGGCTCTCGCTCATGCCGACGCCGTTATCATCGGGGAGGCGGAAGAAATATGGGAGCAGGTGCTCCGCGATTTTTCTTCGGGAACAATGAAAACCACCTATCATTCGGAAACGCTCTGTTCCATGGGGAAAATGAAAATCCCCCGGCGGGAACTCCTCAACCGGAACATGTATACCAGTTTCCATACGATTCAGGCCACCCGCGGCTGCCCTTACGATTGCGACTATTGTTCCGTTACCGGCGTGTTTGGCCACAAATTCCGGACGCGGCCCATAGGAGAGGTTTTGGATGAAATCCGCGCCTTCGGTTCACGGGATTTTTTGTTTGCCGATGACAACATTTGCGGCCAGCCGGATTACGCGAAAGAACTGTTCCGGGCATTGATTCCACTGAAGAAGACATGGGGAGGCCAGACCTCCATTACTTTTGCCAAGGACGATGAACTTCTGCATCTGTATGCAAAAAGCGGCGGACAATACGCCTTCATAGGACTTGAAACCTTATCGCAGAATAACCTGCGGGACATCAACAAACCATGGAGCAAGACCAAGGATTATGAAGAGGCCATTGGCAAGATTCATCGTGCAGGCATCAATATTATCGGGAGTTTCATCCTGGGCCTCGATCATGACGAATTGTCCGTGTTCCGGCATACCCTCGATTTTGTCCTGGAAAATCGCCTTGCCGCCGGTCAGTATCATATCCTCACGCCATTTCCCGGAACACGTTTATATGAAAGGATGGCGCAGGATGGGCGCATTCTGGAACGGGACTGGTCAAAGTATCATACGAGCCATGTTGTCATCCAACCCGTCAAGATGAGCATCAGGGAATTGCAGGATGGCTATGACTGGATTTTCCGGGAGACATACACATGGCCCAGCATCCTGAAGCGGGTTTTCCGCAGTTGGCGCGGTATCCCCTATCGGGCAGCCGTGAATCTCAGCTATCGGAAGAAGGCTCTCCAGACGCCGCTCGTATCGCACGCAAGCATAGACAGGATGCGTTCATATCCGCATGAATAAGAAGGGTGTAAAGGATGGCTAAGCATCTGGTTCTCGTGGGGGGTGGACACGCACACCTGAGACCGCTGACGAATCTCGCCGACTATACCCGGCGAGGCCATAAAGTCACGTTGATCAGCCCGGATACCCATCACTACTATTCCGGCATGGGCCCCGGCATGCTGTCCCGGAGCTACAGCCCCGAGCAAGTCCGTTTTCACGTGAAGAAGCTTGCGGAAGACAGAGGGGCGGTCTTTGTCCTGGGGAAAGTTGTCCGGGTAAAGCCCGATGAACGTCTCTTATATTTCGAAACAGGAGAAACCCTGCCCTATGATGTGGTTTCCTTTAACACAGGCAGCTTCGTTTCGACCGATCTCTTTGAAGCTACGAGGAATATTGCGTTCACCGTCAAGCCCATCGTGAACCTGATCCGGGCACAGAAGAACATCTTGCAGCTGATTCAGGAAGGCACGCCCAATCTGGTCGTCGTAGGGGGAGGCCCCGCCGGGGTTGAACTTGCGGGCAATCTGCACCGATTGGTCCTCGAAAACAAAGGGGCTGCGCATATAACCCTTGTATCCGGAGGAACGCTTTTGCCCGCTCTGCCGGAGAAGGCGGGGCGCCTGGCGAGAAAATCTCTTCTGGGGCGGAATATCCATGTCCTGGAAAATGCCCGACTGTCAAGGGTTGAAGAGGAATATCTGCTCCTGGATGAAGGTGCCCGGCTCCCTTCAGATATGACCTTTCTCGCATGGGGCGTGAGGCCTTCCCCTATTTTCAAAGAATCCAGACTGCCCGTCGGCCCTGACGGCGGATTGCTGGTGAATGATTATCTCCAGAGCGTGGCCTTTCATGAAATCTTTGGGGGAGGGGACTGTGTTTCATTTGAGCACCCTCTGGATAAGGTCGGTGTCTATGCGGTGCGTCAGGGCGATGTGCTGCATCATAACCTGTCGGCCGCCCTCGAAAACAGACCGATGAGGCGATTTGAGCCACAAAAGGCCTATCTGCAAATTTTGAACCTGGGGGACGAAACGGGAATTATGATAAGAAAATCATGCATTTGTCATGGAAGGCTCCCATGGGTTCTGAAAGATTATATAGACCGCAGATTCATGCGGAAGTTCCAGATCTCAGGCGAAATGAACGACCCTATCGAGGCCCTTGACTGAAATTGCTTTGCCGGGATTATATCCTGACGCCTCTTGCAGAAAATGTATGCACGGGAAGAATTTTATGGTCCGGCCTCAGCAGATTCTGGGCACCAGTTCGCCCGTGGGAAGATCCACTTCCCGCTCGCCGCCGATAAGTGTCTTCATGATCAGCCGGCCCCTTCCCTTCTGTACCACATTTCCAATGATTAAAGCCTCACGGCCGTATTCATGAGCATGCATGGCGGCCAGGACCTTATCCGCCTCGGCCTCCGGACAAAAGAGGGCCATCTTGCCTTCATTGGCCAGAAACAGGGGATCGAAACCCAGGATTTCGCAGATTCCCCGGACGTCATCGCGAACAGGCAAGAGGCTCTCATCGAGGGTGATCTCAAGGCCCGATTGACCGGCGATTTCCGCCAGAATCGCCCCCAATCCGCCACGTGTGGCGTCTCGCATGCAGTGGATGTGAGCAGATGCCGCCAAAACCTTCTCCACCAGACCGTTCAGGGCGGCGGAATCGGACCGGATATCCGATAAAAGACCCAGGTCCTCCCGCTGTGCCAGAATAGCGGCGCCGTGATCGCCGATGGTGCCGTTGATGATGACCACATCACCCGGACGTATGGATCTGACAGAGATGGTCTCCCCATAGCTGATTACCCCGATGCCCGAGGTGTTGATATAAAGACCGTCGGCCGCCCCGCGGTTCACGACCTTCGTATCGCCCGTGACAATTTGAACCCCGGCCCGCGCCGCCGCCGTTGACATGGAGGCAATGATCTTCCCGAGATCATCCATGGGGAACCCTTCCTCAATGATGAATCCGGCGGAGAGAAACAGGGGCTTCCCGCCGCACATGGCCAGATCATTGACCGTACCATGGACGGCAAGAGATCCGATATCACCGCCCGGAAAGAAAATAGGTTTGACGACATAGGAATCCGTGGAAATACAAAGTTTCGTATTGCCGATCTCAAAGACGGCGCCGTCTTCAAGACGTTCCAGATAATCATTGCGGAAAAAAGGAAGAAACATCCTGCTGATGAGCTCATTCGACAAAAGCCCGCCCCCGCCGTGTTCCAGTAAAATACGTTCATGGTTCATAATAGATTATCGTTTCCTTTCTATAAGGCTTGCCGCACAGATCGCCTGCCCCAGGGCAACACCCCCGTCATTTGTCGGGACCACGTGATGGGAAAACACTTCAAACCTGGCATCTTCCAGTCCACGGATGGTTCCCTCCAGAAGAATTCGGTTTTGGAAACATCCGCCGCTCAAGGCAACGCGATTTAATCCCGTCCGTTTGCGGATCCTCACCGCCATGTCCGCAAATGCCCCGGCCAACGTCACATGAAAAGAGAAAATGAGCGGCCCCGAAGGGCTGCCATTGATCCTTTTCTCCGCCAGGGTCCGGATAGCAGGCCCAAGGTCGAGATGCAACACCTTTTCTTCGCTGATGTCATAGGGAAGCCTTTCTTTGGAACCTTCCCGGGCCGCCCCTTCGAGTTCCATGGCCGCCTGTCCCTCGAAGGTGACACGTCGCCTTTGCCCCAGAATGGCGGCAACGCCGTCAAAAAAACGCCCCAGGCTCGATGTCGGCGGGGTATTGATGCCGCGGGCCATCATCCGCCCTATGATTTCCACATTTGTCCCGTCGGGAACGAGCTGCAGCCTTTCGGCGATCTCGGTCCAGGACGGGCCGTATGCTCCCTGCAGCAGGCTCGCCGCAATGCGCCAGGGCTCCCTAATGGCCTTCTCCCCGCCGGGTAAGGAAAATTCTTTCAAATGGCCTATGCGGGTGAAGGTGCATTCGTTCGCCACAAGAAATTCACCGCCCCAGATATGCCCATCCGTCCCGTAGCCCGTCCCGTCCATAGCCAGGCCGATGACATCCCCGGTGAGATTATTTTCGGCCATGCAGCTCACGATATGGGCATGATGGTGTTGCACCGGTTGCAGGATTATCTTGCCCTTCGCGGCCGCTTCCATCTGCCGGGCCGCCTGGGTTGCATAATAACCGGGATGAAGGTCGCAGGCCAGGATATGGGGACGGCATTCGGTAATGCGCTCCATGACGGCCAGGGATTCATGAAAGAAGTCCCTAGCCTGGGGTGTTTCAAGATCGCCGATGTGGGGGCTGAGAAAGGCCAGATTTCCCTTCAAAAGGCAAAGGGTCGACTTCATCTGCGGTCCCAGGGCCAGAGCCGGGGGAAAACGATCTTTCAGCAGTAGCGGCTTCGGGACATAGCCCCGGGAGCGCCTCAGGATAGTGGTTTTACCCCGAACGACCGCAGCGATGGAATCATCGCAGCGCACCAGAATGTCCCGGTTATGGACCAGAAAAAAATCGGCAATCCCCTGCAGGCGCTCCACGGCCTCCCGGTTACCGATGCAGATGGGCTCGTCGGTCTGGTTGCCGCTCGTCATGACCAGGGCCCCGGAATGGCCCCGCAAGAGTAGGTGATGCAGGGGTGTGTAAGGAAGCATGATGCCTAAGTTGGGCATGCCGGGAGCAACAGAAGGAGATATCCCATTTAATTCCGGCTTTTTTCTCAGAAGGACCATGGGCCTGGGAGATGAACTGAGGAGCTGCTGCTCCGGCTCGTTTATTTCGGCAAGTGCACTGGCCGCCTCCAAATCCCTCACCATGACCGCCAATGGTTTTTCCTCCCGGAATTTCCGGGTTCGCAGCCGCCTGACCGCCTCATCGTTTTTGGCATCGACCGTCAGATGAAAGCCTCCCAGGCCTTTCATGGCCAGAACCAATCCCTGTTTCAGCATGTCCATGGCCTTCTGCAAGGGGTCCGCCGTCGGCATAACCCGACCGCCACCATCCAGCAAAGTCAGCATCGGCCCGCAGACCGGACAGGCGTTAGGCTCGGCATGAAACCGGCGGTCCGCGGGGTCTTGATATTCCTCCTGACACGCCGGACACATGGGGTAACATGACATGGACGTATTGACACGGTCATAGGGAATATCGGAAATGATGGTCAGACGCGGGCCGCAGTTGGTGCAGTTGATAAAGGGATAGCGGTGACGCCGGTCTTGTTCCGCAAATAATTCGGCAAGGCATTCCGGACAGGTGGCGATATCTGGAGCGATATGAACCTCGGGACGCCCCTCCCTGCCGCTGGCGATAATGAGGAATTCACGATCTCCAGCCAGAGGAATATCCAAACTTGAGATCTCCGAAAGGTCTGCCATCGGCGGCAATCCGGCAGGCACCGCCTTCACGAAGGCAGCGAGATTCTCTTCCGCCCCTTCGACTTCAGCAATAACGCCGTCAGGACGATTCTGGACAAAGCCCGTCAGACAATACCGGAGGGCCGTTCGGTAGATGAAAGGACGAAAGCCCACCCCCTGGACAATACCGGTAAACAGAAGTCGGCGTCTTTTCATCTGGATACTATACCGTTGCCCGATACGCCTCGATCTTCTCTGTCAGCCACCCAGTCCACTCATCCAACCCTTCCTTCGTCTTGCATGAAGCCTCGATGATTTTCAGCTTAGGGTTCAGGGCCAGGGCGTCCTTTTTAGCCTTTTGAAGATCAAAGCTGACATAGGGCATGAGATCGATCTTGTTGATGACCATAACCGAGGCCTCCTGGAACATAAGAGGATATTTAGCCGGTTTATCGGCCCCCTCAGGGGTGGAAAGGATCATGATCTTGACGTTTTCCCCGATTTTAAATTCCGCGGGGCACACCAGATTACCCACATTTTCCACAATGAGAAGGTCAAGGTGATTGAGATCAAGGGAAGGCAGGGCCTCGCGAATCATGTTGCCGTCGAGATGGCAACCACCACCGGTATTGATCTGTACGACAGGTATATCCAGCTTTGCAATCCGGTCCGCATCGTAGGTGTCCTGGATATCACCTTCGATGACGCCAATCCGGTATTTGTCCTTCAAGGCCAGAATGGTGTTCTCGACAAGACTGGTCTTCCCCGCTCCGGGAGAGCTCATCAAATTGATGACGTACATCCTCTTCTCATTGAACAATGATCGGTTTTCCATGGCAATCCGGTCATTGGCATCGAGTATGTTTTTTACTACGCTGATTTTCATAAAGTGATCCTCTCTATTTCATGGTCATTTTTCAATGGTACTTGAAGTAGGCCGCGCAGGTTCCCTCGGAAGAAACCATGCAGGGACCGATAGGATTGACAGGTGTGCACATCTTTCGGAACAGGGGGCAGCCTTCGGGCGTCCTGATGCCGCGCAGGATATCGCCGCAGGCGCAGCCCTTGGGTTCACTGGAATGGAACACCGGAATTCGGAAGTGCTGCCGGACATCGAAGGCTTCATATGTGTCCCTTAGAACCAGGCCGCTTCCGGGAATAACCCCCAAGCCCCGCCAGTATCCGTCCGTCTCTTCAAAAACGTCCATCATGACCTGTCGGGCCCTCAGGTTGCCTTCTCTTTTCACGCCCCTCCCATACTCGATTTCCACAGCATAGGCCTTGTCGAGGCATTGCCCCAGCATCATGAGGATGCCTTCAAGAATATCGACAGGTTCAAAACCGGTAATGACGGCCGCCCGATTGGCCGATGCGATACCCTGATAGGCGTCGGCGCCGATGATGGTGCTGACATGACCTGGACAGATGAAGCCGTCCACCTGAAGCTGCGGATCATTGAGGAGGGCCTCGATGGCCCGTGGAACCGTTTTATGAACGGAAAAGACATGGAGATTTCTGATCCCCTTTTTGCCTGCAGACGCGATGGCGGCGGCTACCGCCGGTGCTGTGGTTTCAAAGCCGATGGCCATGAAAATGATCTCGCGGTCGGTATGGTTTTGCGCCAAAGGAATCACATCCAGAGGGGAGGAAATAACGCGGATATCGGCGCCGGCGGCCCGAAGCTTCTGCAGGCTCGCGCATTCCGATCCCGGAACGCGCAACATATCGCCGAACGTGGCAAAGATGATATCCTTCTGCCCCGCCAGGTAAAGGGCTGTATCCACATCCTGAACGGAGGTGACACATACGGGGCAGCCGGGCCCCGAGATAAGGCGGATGCTCTCCGGCAGGAGCTGCCTGATCCCGAAACGGCTCAAGGCATGGGTATGGCTGCCGCAGATCTCCATGAACGTCACGGATTGATTCATCTTAGCAGCCAGTCGCTCGATCCGTGCAAGCAATGCTTTAGCAAGGGCGGCATCGCGGTATTCATCGATATACTTGATGGATTTGGAAACCGTCATAAAAGCCGTCAATAGATCTCGTTTTCGATCAACTCTTTGAGGAATTCAAGTTTATCCTTGGCCACGTCTTCATCCACCTTATGGATGGCGAAACCGGCATGGGAGATGACGTAATCGCCGACGTTCGCTTCCTCATCGATAATATCGAGGGAAACCTCCCGCCTCGTACCGCTGATATCGACCACGGCGATATTGTCTTCATCTATGGATATTATCTTTCCGGGAAAGGCTATGCACATATCTACCTCTTTAATCTTATGTTACGGACTCTTCAAAAATGTCTATCCAATGAGACGATGGATGGCTTCGTAAAAAAGTTCGCAGGCAAGGCACACAAATCCTGAGGACTGCGGCGTACTGTCACGTACGCCGCAGTGACGAAGGATGCAGCGAAACAAAGCGTCCGGGCTTTTTACGAAGCCGTCGCTTCTAATCCACGTCCATTTCCAAGAGTTGCAGTGATTCCGTACCGCCCGTCATGATGACATTTTCCCCCCGGCATTCCGGACAGGGGACCGGGTATCGTTCCACAATCATCTCCCTCTCACAATTTAAACAATAGAGGACAACCGGGCGAATGTC
Source organism: uncultured Syntrophaceae bacterium (assembly GCA_964492965.1). GTDB lineage: Bacteria > Desulfobacterota > Syntrophia > Syntrophales > UBA8958 > CAZBME01. Next base: position 85,884 of record CAZBME010000009.1, read on the forward strand.
AAATTCCAGGGCTGCGCCTTCGGCCTTCGTCCCTTTCGATTGTACCTCAAAGGCAAATCGCAGGGCCCCCGGATCGATGCAGGAGAAGCGGCCGAAAGAGAGTTTCAGGGTGTTGACATGCCCGAAGCCGTGTGTCCCCTCGTAGGTCAGGACAATCTCCAGGAGCCCGTTGATCAGCGACAGCTCATGCATAATCCAGACGTTCCGGCACGATATCGTTCTTGGCCAGCTCTTCCAGAAGAAGCCTTTCCATCGTCGGAAACTTCTCCCGGATCAGCGGCGTCATTTCCAAATCCAGGTCACCGTAGGCCTTGGGGACGATGCAAAGGAAGACCATCTCCGGACATTCCCCCATCAGGTCCGCCTTGAACAGGACATCGGCAAAGGTGACCTCGTGGGCCGTCGTCGGAGGCGGCAAATGGGTTTCCATCTCTTCACGGCTGAAGCGATAGATGGATCCGGGCTCATCGTCAAGCCTCATGATGTCGATGATGATCATCCGTTCGCAATGGCTCATGATATTCAGAAGGACGTAACCAAGCGTCCCGCCGTCGATGATATCCGCGTCATCAGGCAATTGCCAGCGTTTTTCAAACCAATTGACAAAATGAACGCCGAATCCTTCGTCCTGAAGGAGAATATTGCCGATTCCGAGAATGATCAATTTCTTTTTTTCGTCCATGGGTCACCATAATGAAAAGGGGGAGCTATAGCCATCTCCCCCTTTCACTCATACGATTTATCCGACTTAAGCTTCAGTGATCCTTCCGGAATACCATACCACTAATCATGGAGGACACGGTGCCTTCCTTGAAGATGACATCGTACCAGAACGCCATATAGATATGGGCGATGATGAACAAAACAAAACACCATGTCAGGATATGATGGATCAACCGGACTCTCGCCAGCCCACCCATGATCGTTTCAAAGGGTTTCACGATGCCGTAGATGAAGGATGTCCATCCGGCATGGTAACCCGCCCCCATCAGGATCAGACCCGTCAGGACGATGAGAAAGACCATGAAGAGAAGCCCCGCATAGGCGACGGATTGCAATGGGCCGTAAAGATGGGTATGCGCCGGCGGTTCCTTCGAAACCAGCGCGTAAAATTTTACCTGCTTAATCGTGTTCCCTATGTTCGTCCAGGCGAAGAAATCCTTCCAGTCCGCATGAAATTTGGAGAAGAAGGCCAGATAAATGCGCCAGACAAATATAAATGTCAGAACGATCCCGAAAAACACATGGACGACGCGCATGTTGCCCATGAAAAATTTATTGACCGTTTCGCCTGTAAAAACAGTGAAGGGCTTGGCAATATAAAAACCCGTCACAATCAGGACGAAGATCGAGAAGGCCATCATCCAGTGGTTATACCGGATGGCCACTGTCCACTCTTTTTTGGGTGTGATTGATTCCACCTTGACCTCCTTATCCCGTTAAGTCACTTTGAATTTCCTGATTTCGTTCGTCTTCGGGTCGATAATGTGCACCGCGCAAGCCATACAGGGATCGAAAGAATGGATTGTCCTCAGGATTTCCAGCGGCTGATCCACCTTGGCGAGCTTGGTCCCGATGAGAGATTCCTCGTAAGGACCCCGTTTGCCGGCCTTGTCCCTGGGAGAGCAATTCCAAGTGGACGGCACAACGGCCTGGTAGTTGGCGATCTTCTTGTTTTCAATGCGGACCCAATGTCCAAGGGCGCCGCGGGGAGGCTCCGTGAGGCCGCGCCCTTCACCGCTGTTCGGGACATCGCACTTGGTCCAGGTCCGGGTATCACCGGCCTTGATGTTGGTAATCAATTCGTTGACCCACTCTTCAATATGGTTGCCCATATAGACCGTTTCCAGTGCCCGGGCCGCCGTTCTGCCCAGGGTGGAAAAGAGGACCGTCGCGGGAAGCCCCGTCTGTTTGAGTGTAGCGTCGATAAGGCCCTTGATCTCCTTATGGCCCTGGGTGTAGGCCACAACCATGCGGGCCAGGGGACCCACTTCATAGGGCAGTCCGTCATAGCGGGGGGCCTTGCACCAGGAATATTTTTCATCACCCTTGAGATTACCGTTTTTATCATAATCGGTGTACTGGGGAACCGTCTCGCCCTTGTAGGGGTGAAGGGGCTGGGGATTCGCATACCAGGCATGAGAAGCTTCTTCCGTAATTTTGGCCTCATCAAGCTTCAGTGCCTTGGAGATGTCGGCGCCCTTGACCAGGCCGCGGGGGAAAAAGAGATTCTCCCCGCCCTCATCCAGGGCAAAGCCGCCGTAGCTCAGATAATTCTTCACGCCGGCGCCGACACCCTTAAGGCCTTCATCTTTATAGTATGTTGCCGCCAGAAGGACATCGGGGATATAGGCCGTCTCGACAAAATTCTTCAGTTCTTTCAGTTTGAACAAATAGGTTCCGAGACGGGAGGCATCGAGCATGTCCACCACGGAAGAGATGCCGCCGACGACGAGGGACTGCGGATGGGGATTCTTCCCGCCGAAGATGGCCATCATCTGGGCCCCGAGCTTCGAAACCTGGAGGGCGTCCAGATAGTGAGACAGGACGATGAGGTTGGCTTCCGGAGGCAGTTTGTACGAGGGATTGCCCCAGTAGGCGTTGGCAAAGGGCCCCAGACGGCCCGCCTTGACAAACTTCGTCAGGCGCTGCTGAACAGCCTTGTAATGGGTCTCCGAGCAGTTGTACGGGTTCGGATTGTAGGCCTTGGCCATATCGACGGCCTTCCTGGGATCCGCCGACAAAGCGCTGACGACATCGACCCAATCCAGGCCATGGAGGTGATAGAAGTGCATGACATGGTCATAAAGGTACTGGGCGCCGCCAATCAGATTTCTGACGATGCGGGCATTCTTCGGCGGTTTGATCTTGAAGGCATCTTCACAGGCCATGATGCTGGCTTCATAATGCACATACGTGCAGACACCGCAGAAACGCTGGACAAACAACCCGGCATCCCTGGGATCTCGTCCCTTGAGAATGGTTTCGATGCCCCGCCATAAGGTGATACTGCTCCAGGCATCCTTGATGACATTATCGGCATCGACTTCGACTTCTATTCTTAAATGTCCTTCGATCCTCGTGATCGGATCGACAATGATTCTCTTACCCATATTCTATCCTCCAGTCCTATTCCTTATGAGCGGTTTCTTTTTTACCGTCGTTTCTGTGCACATAAGCCGTCAGCCCCGCATGAGCCGCGACACCGGCCACGGCCACACCTGTCAAGACCATGGCAATGCCATCCACCGTCGCTTCGCCGCCACCCAGAGCCGCAGCAATACCGGCATCGGGAATCGGTTTCTCGAAGGGGGTCATTGTATCCCAGAAGGCCGGTTCCGTGCAGCCGATACAGCCGTGACCGGCCATGATGGGCCAGGACGTTCCGTCATTGAAACGGACCTTGGCACAATTGGAAAAGGTATAGGGACCTTTACAACCGACTTTATAAAGACACCAGGATTTCTTGGCGCCTTCATCGCCCCATTGTTCGACAAATTCACTCGCGTCATAATGAGGACGGCGCTCACAGTAATCATGAATACGCTTGCCATAGGCCCATACGGGTCTTCCCAGATTATCCAGGGCGGGAAGGCCGCCGAACATGAGATAATGGAGGATGGTGCCCACAAAATTGGTCGGGCTCGGGGGGCAACCGGCGATATTGATGGTCTGGATTCCCAAGGCCCTGCTGATACCTGCAGCATCCGTTGGATTCGGCTTCGCCGCCTGAATGTTGCCGAAGGCCGAGCAACTGCCGATGCAAATCGTGGCGGCGGCTTTCGATGTGACTTCTTTGCCGATCTGGAGGCTTGTTTTGCCCTTCGGCCCCAGCCTCAGGTATTTACCGTCCATTCCCAGAGGAATAGCGCCCTCGATGACGCAGATGAATTTGCCGGCAAAATCGTGGAGACACTTTTCCAGGCAGGCTTCAGCCTGGTCACCCGCGGCGGCCATGAGGGTTTCATGATATTCAAGGGAAATGGTGTCGAGGAGTATATCATCGACATTGGGATAAGACGTTCTTAAAAAGGCTTCGGAACATCCCGTGCACTCCGCGAAATGGAGCCAGACCACGGGAAGCCGGCTGAACTGTTCCGCCGCCCGGGCTACCATGGGCTTAAAAACGGGCGGCAACATCAGGGCGCCCGTCATGACGGAAGTCCACTTGAGAAAACTCCGGCGGCTGATGCCGCGCTCTTTCAAGAGCGTGCCAAAATCCTCGACGCTTGGCGGCAATTCATGATCCATCTTGTCCAGATGGACTTTCGCCTGTTCCATCAACTGCCGGTATTGCTTGCTGATGGTACGGTTGTATTCAGAACTCATAAATAATGTCCTCCTGTTGATGATTTTCGATGATATTTCAAATTCGGACCTATATTGATGATGGCAAAAGCAGAGCCAATTACAATTAGCGCGACATATGCCATTTTAGGCATATGGTCAAGGAATAAATGATAATAAGGTCATGGCCATTTATTCAAACGGCAAATCCTTACCGTTTTATTATTACTAAATATTATAGTTTTCATTTTCTTAAAAGAAAAACACCCGTCACGTGTGGCATTAGGCACTCAAAATCAGCGCGGCAATCCCGGAGGCTATGTCAGGCGGTAAGGCGGGGCTCTGAGGGCATGACACAGGTTGATAATCGGAGCTATTTTGAAAGAGTGGTTGGAAAGATGTCGCCTGAAGACGTAAATGGGCTGATCAAGCGTTGTTGGATCAACAGCGATGATAATCTTGGTTTTGCCGGAATGACTCTCGGCGATTTCATTTTCGTTGCCCTGCTGTACCACGAGCTTACCGTGATCGTTCATGGCACGATATTCATTTAAATCGATCGTTGCGGTAACGATTAAAAAAAGAAGCGTTAAGGCAACAGCAAATGCCTTATTAAAATTGGTCCGTGTCATGGCTGCAACAAAATCCTGATCACAATCTTGCCAAGACGCCTATTACAGTTTTTTACGACTGTCAACGATTATCTGGGGCCGTTATCCGGAGGCGGGGCGGCAATCTTCGAGCATATCCGTGAGTTCAATGCCGGCCTTTTGGAGATAGTTCTGCGCCTCGCTTTCCAACTGCTTAAACCTCCCAAGGAGGATTCTCGCCTGGGGTGTCAGTGACATGGCCTTCCCGGCGCCATCCGTATCGACCAGTTTGATGCCCAGGCGCGCCTCCGAAGCCTTCAGGCGCCCCCAGGCGGCGCGGTAAGACATCCCCAGCTTCTTGGCGGCGGCGTTCAGGCTGCGGCATTCCTCGATGGCCAGGAATAATTCTTCCCTGCCGTGACCGAAAACGACCTTTCCGTCCTTTTCCAGCCAGATCTTGTATTTGATTTCCATGATTCTCCCCCCTTACGGAATCCTAAAACGATGGCACCTCAATTGTCAAACCTTAACGCAAACTATTCCATGTAAGGTGATCGCCCCTGGCATCCCAAACAGGAGTCTCCGTCCCTCAGCGGATACGACTCCCCGCAAGAGGGACAATTGGCAGTCTTTCCCAGCTTTCTCTTTACCGTATATTCCGGCTTGACCCGAACACGCTGCATGCTCAGGGCGTCGGTGCCGGCCGTCTTGATCTGATTCATTAATAATTCAAAGTCCTGCTCTTTCTTGGGTTTCAGTTTGAAATACCAGGCATTGAATTCCGGCCATACTCCAAGCTTCTTGGCATCGAGATACACCCGGATGCCTTCACCTTTTTCCTTTTCAAAAAGGGTGACGGCAAAGCGGCCCATATCGGCTATCTTCAACCAGCCGTTACCGATCGTACAGGGAGTAAGGAGCTGAACGGCGTCGGGCAGACAAACCGATGTTTCACAGATGGCATCGAAAAATTCGCCCTCCGGCAAATTCTTCAGGGCAAGATCGACAATAAACCCCCCGATGACCAGACCGGGGGCGAGGCTGCCATGGAAGGATTTCACCAGGTGGATATACTCGTCGTATGAATAGGTTCCGATGTTCATGAATAAATCTCCTTTAAAAGTTTTAATACGCCAATGACAACCTCGGCTCCCTGACCGATTTTGCCCGCTCCCCGCCGGGCACATCGGCTCGGGAGATGGAACGCTGAAGCCAGTTCCTGTCCACTTGACCTTCTACAACGGGGACGATCTCATCGGCAAGGTAAAGGGCTTCATTAATATCGTGGGTCACATAAATGACGGGCACGGAATATTCCTCTTTCATGGCCCGCAGTTTGTCCCGGAGGTCCCGGCGGGTGAAAACGTCCAGGGCGGAAAAGGGCTCATCCAGCAGGAGAACACGCGGCTTTCGCGCCAGGGCCTGGCAGATGGCGCACCGTTGTCGTTCCCCCCCGGATACGGCATCGGGTTTTCGATGTCGCAGAGCCCACAGGCCGAAAATCCCCAGGAGCCTGCGAACCTCCTTTTTATCGTTCGCCGCAAAGGCCGCGTTTTCTTCAAGGGACAAATGGGGGAACAAGGTGTAGTCCTGAAACACGTAGCCAAGCCCACGCTTCCGGGGCGGCAGGAAGAAACGCCTGATCGTGTCCGACCAGATCTCGTCTCCGAATCGAATACTTCCTTCGTCCGGCTTCTCCAGACCGGCAATGATCCTGATCAGCGTCGTCTTCCCGGCGCCGGAGGGTCCGATGACGACGGTCATCTTTTCCGTCGGGCATTTGAGTTTGATGGAGAGATCAAAAGGGGGGAGTTTTTTCCGGATGTCGATATCAAGGTGCATGATTATCTCCTGGTCAACCACTGGACAACCAGTAAAAAGCAATAGGCAATGGGCAGCAGAGCCAGGGACATCATGGCGGCGCTGCCGTATTGAAGGGTTTCCACCGCCTCATAGATGGCGATGGAGGCCACCCGGGTCTCCCCCGGTACGCTGCCGCCCACCATCAGAATCACACCGAAGGCGCCCAGGGTGTGAAGGAAAACCAGAATAGCCGAAGCTGCCAGGCCGTTCAGGCTGTTGGGCACGATCACCCGGGCAAAGATCGCCGGTGCGGAAAGGCCGAGAACGCGGGCACTGTCAATGAGCCGGGGGTCGATCTTGTCGAAGGCCGCCCTCATGGGTTGGAGGGAAAACGGCATGCTGTAAACAATGGAGGCGATCACGATTCCTGCAAAGGTAAAAAGCAACGGAGAACCCGTGGCCCCTTGCCACATCCGTCCGAATACCCCTTCCGGACCCATAACCACGAGGAGATAAAAACCTACCACTGTCGGCGGCAAGGCGAGGGGAAGGTTCACAAACGCCTCCAGAAACGCCTTTCCGGGAAAGCGCCCATAGACAAGAAGACCTGCCAGCGGCGCCGTGAGGAGCATCAGTACGGCCGTCGTAATGCAGGCAAGTTTCAGGGATAAATATAAGGCAGGCCAGTCCATCATCTAACGATATCCATATTTCATTTTGACAACTGTGGCCTCCGGTGAGGCCAAAAAACGGACAAGCTTTTCCGGGGCGCTTTTACCGGCTGATCGTTTCAACAGGCAGGCACTTTGGACAACGGGCGGCGCTTCATCCACATTGAAGGAACAACCTTTCCGGCCCTCCTCCGACAAGGCAGCGGACAAGGCGCAGAACCCCGCATCGACGCTGCCGGTTGATGCGTACTGAAAGGCCTGAGCGATGTTCTGGGCAAAGACCAATCTGTCCTGAACATTCTGTGGCAAACCACTTTTTCCCAGAGCAACCTGTGCCGCAGCCCCGTACGGAGACGCTTTGGGGTTGGCTATGGCAATCTTCTTCACACCGGGCATGGCCACAAGCTGACGCCAGTCCGACGCCCGGCAAAGCTCCTTCCGCAGGGTCCAGAGGACAACCCGCCCGGTTGCATAGACGAAAGGCGCTTCAGAGCGTTTTTCTTTATAGAGCAGGTCCGGCTTCTCCTGGTCCGCCGATAGAAAAAGATCATAAGGGGCGCCGTTTATAATCTGGGCATAGAGCTGACCGGTAGAACCGAAAGTCATCTCCACATGGATGCCCGTTTGGACCGTAAACACCCGGGTCATCTCCTGAAAGGGCGTAATGAAATTGGCCGCCACGGCAACGCTGATCTTTTCCTGGGAAAAGCAGGAGGAAATCGAGAGGAAGAAAAGCAGTGCGGAAAATGCAGAAATTAAAATTCGTCTCATAGGCCTATGCTAAAGTTGGTATATGTTACGTTTGGCTCAATATAAAACATTCAGAGGAAAGTCAAGGTGATTTGTCACTCACATCTTTCCCAATCTCCTGTTGACTTCCTGCCTGTGCTGTTATATTCAGCCAAAAAAGATATATGCCATTTATGACACAATACTTCACAACATCCGGATATTTGGAGGCAGGCATGGACCAGAGTTTTATTTTGAACGGAAAAACGATCGACTTTGAACAGGGCCTGATGATCCTGGAGGCCGCCGGAAACGCCGGGGTTAAAATTCCGACCCTCTGCTATCTGAAAGGAGCAACACCCACCGGCGCCTGCCGTATCTGCCTGGTCGAGGTTTCCGGAGCGCGGTCACTTGTAGCGGCCTGTTCCACGCCGGTGAGCCCCGACATGGAGGTATTCACCGAAACCGAACGTGTTCACAAAACCAGAAAGATGAATGTCGAACTTCTTCTGAGCAGCGGCAGTCATGATTGTCTGGTGTGCGAAGCGAATGGCCGTTGTGGGCTTCAGGATCTGGCATACCAATATGGCATCAAAGAACCACGGTTCAAACGTGAAGACGTCATTTATCCGACAGAAGAGGAGAATCCTTTCATCATCAGGGACTTCAGCCGCTGTATCCTCTGTGGCCGTTGCGTCCAGGCCTGCAATGAGGTGGTCGTGAACCGCGCCATCAGTTACGGTTATCGGGGGGCGCAAGGAAAGATCGTGACGGGCGGAGACCGCCCTTATAATGACAGCGAGTGCGTTTTCTGCGGTCAGTGTGTGGAGGTTTGCCCCGTCGGCGCCCTGACGGAAAAGAAGGCCAGGGGCCTCGGCCGTCCCTGGGATACGGAGAAGATTCGCACCACCTGCCCTTATTGCGGCGTCGGTTGTCAGTTATGGCTTCATGTAAAAGACAGTCAAATCACGAAGGTGACGGCCGTCGAAGATGCAGAACCCAATCAGGGACGTCTATGCGTCAAGGGACGTTTCGGCTATGATTTCATCTACTCTGAAGAGAGGTTGAAAACCCCGCTGATTCGTGAAAACGGAGAGTTCCGGGAGGCCTCCTGGGATGAGGCCCTCGATCTGGTTGTCTCAAAATTCAAGGATATCATCGACCGTGACGGACCGGATGCCATTGCAGGCGTCAGTTGCGCCCGGAGCATCAACGAAGACTCCTATCAGATGCAGAAACTCTTCCGCGCGGTGATCGGGACAAACAACATCGATCACTGCGCCCGTACCTGACACGCCCCGACTGTCGCCGGTCTGGCGACCTCTTTCGGTTCCGGGGCCATGACGAATTCCTTCTCTGATTTTATAAAGGCCAAAATGATTCTGGTAATCGGGTCCAACATGACAGAGGCCCATCCCGTGGCGGCGACGTTCGTCAAGGACGCCGTCCTCGCCGGCGCCCAGCTCATGGTTATCGATCCCCGGCGCACGGAATTAGTCGATTTCGCCTCGCTTCATGCCCAGATCAAGGTGGGCTCCGACGTTGCTTTTCTAAACGGGGTTATGAACGTCCTCATTACGGAGGACCTCTACGACAAGGCGTATGTCGAATCCTGCACGATGGGCTTCGAGGAGCTGAAAAAGACTGTGCTGCAATACCCGCCGGAGCGGGCGGCGGAGATCAGCGGCGTCGGCGCCGACATCATCCGGGATATGGCCCGCCGTCTCGCAGCGGTGAAACCGGCCATGCTTATGTACACCCTGGGCATCACGGAACATACCTGCGGCGTCAACAACGTCCTATCCTGCGCCAACCTGCAGATGCTTCTGGGCAACGTCGGCTTCGAGTGCGGCGGCGTGAACCCCCTCCGGGGCCAGAACAACGTCCAGGGGGCCTGCGACATGGGGGCCCTGCCGAATGTCTTCCCCGGTTATCAGCGGGTGGACAACCCCCAGGCCCGGGAGAAGTTCCAGGCCGCATGGGGCGTAGCAAAACTGCCCGAGAAGCCGGGCCTCATGATCCCCCAGATGGTGGAAGGACTCCTGGACGGCAAAGTCAAGGCCTTCTACATCTTCGGCGAAAATCTGGCGAATACGGAGCCCGATATCCGGCATGTGGAGAAATGCCTGGCATCGGCGGAATTTCTGGTCTGCCAGGATATCTTTCCGACAGAGACGACGCGCTTTGCCCATGTCGTTCTGCCGGCAGCCGCCTGGAGTGAAAACGACGGCACTTTCACGAGCAGTGAGCGGCGGGTCAACCGGGTCAGAACCGCCAGTCCCCCCCCCGGAGAAGCCAAGCCGAACTGGTGGATATTCAAGGAGATCGCCCGACGCATGGGTCAGGAATGGGCCTCCGGCAGTGCTCAGGACATCTGGGACAACGAGGTGGCTAAGCTGGCGCCGTCCCTAGCCGGAATCAAATACAGCCGCCTCGAACAGGACGGTCTCCAGTGGCCCGCGCCGGATGAAAATCACGCCGGCACCTCGTTTCTCCATAAGGACGGATGCTTTACCTGCGGTCTTGGCGTCCTGACGCCTGTGGAATGGACACCACCCGCCGAGGTGGCCGATGCGGATTATCCCTTCGTTCTGAGCACGGGCAGACGCTTGTACCATTATCATACGAGAACTCAGACAGGTCGTTCCAAGGGGCTAAACGACCTGCTGTCCGAAGAAACGGCCGACATTTCCCGTGCCGACGCCGAGGCACTCGATATCGATCATGGTGAAATGATCTCTGTAAAATCAAGACGCGGGGAGGTTATCGTGAAAGCCAGAGTGACGGATCAGGTTCCCAAGGGACTGGTCTGGATGGCCTTTCATTTCCGTGAAAATTGTGCCAACTGGCTCACCAATCCTGCCTTCGACCCCGTCACCCGGACAGCAGAATACAAGGCCTGCGCCGTCCGCATTGCAAAACTGGTCTAAGAAAGGTGATAATGAACAATCAATCCGAAAGTCTTATAACCCTGAATGCGATCATCGATCGCGAAATCGAACGGCATCCCCACAATCAGGCCCTGCTGGAGGCCTTCCGTCCCGTCCTGATCGAGCGGACAAGTGTTCTGGAAAAACTCCAACCGATGGAGACGGTTTCGATCGTTCCGGATGAGGTACGTTTCCGAAGCGGGGTCCCCATTATGAGTCAACAACAGTTATTTAAGGCCCATGATCCCTGCGATGACATAGCCCTGGCCATGATGCCGGCCTTGCAAAAAAGCTTCCCCAAGCTGAACGATGATCTGGCAAGCATGGAAGTCGCCCTTCGGGGAGGGAAAATGGTCCTCTTCGATTTCTTCAAAGCCAACCCACAGGACGGCGAAGTGATCATGGACGCCTGGGCTAAGTCCTTCTTCATTTCTGTTTCCGCCATCGGCTTTGTCTTGCGTCAGGTTTCCAGGATCATCCTGGAAAAAAAGGCACGGGGCTTGGCGGATCTCATCAAAGATGTTTCCTGGGAAAAGGGTTACTGTCCCATCTGCGGCGCTTTTCCATCCATAGCTATGATCAAGGAGAAGCTCGGCGAACGTCTGCTTCATTGTTCCTCCTGTGGCCACGATTGGCGTTTCAGCCGGGTCATCTGTCCTTATTGCGAGCATGAAGGGCAGGAGGGCATGAATTTTTTCTTCGTGGAGGATAAGGCACAAGAGTCGGTCTATACCTGTGACCACTGTCAACGCTACCTGATCACCTTGAGCCGGATGAGCGATCTGAATGATCGAGACCTTGAGGTATCAGCTCTGGGCCTTGTACATCTCGATGTCATCATGCAGCAGAAGCACTTTTCACCGATGACGGTGACCGACTGGAATGTTTTTTAGCGGCTCGCCAAGGAATGGATAACCTTGGCCGCACCCTCTTTCCATTAATCCCCTTCCGATTCCGACCCGCCATCGACGGCTTATGTTATATTTACCATAAGCCGTCGATTTATTTAACAAAAAGCGCCTATTTTCCCCTTGACGCAAAGCCAAAATAAACATAGATATGCCTCGTTTGACATAGATCATATTTGACATAATGCGAAGGAGGTTTCTATGGAGTTAACAAGGAGAGGTTTTTTAAACCTGTCCGGCGCCGTAGGATCGGGCATTGCCCTGTCCTCCCTGGGCATCAACCTGAGCCCCACCCGCGCCTATGCGGAGGAGCTCAACAAGATGAACCGGGTCAAGGCGGCCAAGCAGGTATCGACGGTTTGCTGTTACTGTTCCGTCGGATGCGGCCTTATCTGTAGTGTCGATAAAATGACCGGCAAAATTTTCAATATTGAAGGTGATGCCGATCATCCCATCAATGAAGGATCGCTGTGTGCCAAGGGTGCTGGCTTTTTTGATTTGACGGAGGCCAACAAGCACCGTCTCCGCAAGGTCCTCTACCGGGCCCCCATGAGCGACAAGTGGGAGGAAAAGGACTGGGACTGGGCACTGCCCAGGATCGCCCGCCTGGTGAAAGACACGCGGGATGCCGGTTTTGTGAAGACCAATGCCAAGGGTGAGGTGGTCAACCGCTGTGAGAACATCGGCCATCTCGGAAGCTCGAACATCGACAACGAGGAATGCTGGCTCGTTACGGCCAAGGCCCGTGCCCTGGGCATCGTCTACATCGATCACCAGGCCAGGGTTTGACACAGCCCCTCTGTTGCGGCTCTGGGAGAGTCGTTCGGACGCGGTTCCATGACGAACCACTACATCGATTTAAAGAACAGCGACTGCATCCTCATCATGGGGAGCAACGCTGCGGAGCACCACCCCATCGCCTTCAAATGGATCCTCCGGGCGAAAGAAAACGGTGCCAAAATCATCCATGTCGATCCGCGCTACACGAGGACATCGGCGCGGTGCGATTACCATGTTCCCCTCC
>CAZBME010000010.1:0-97034 GCA_964492965.1 uncultured Syntrophaceae bacterium
GTAATCAGTTCCCATCGTACCTTACCGGTGCAAACCGCGAAAGGGCGTGATCCCAATGAACGAGATCGACAACGACCGGGGTGCGGGAAGAAGAATGCCTGTATTCCGGCCGAGTTCGCCTGCATTCTCCCTCTCTGAAAAAAAAGCTTGAAATCTCCTCAAATACTGAATAGAAATCTCTTAAAGTGCCTATGCGTATCCCGGGTCGGATTTTGTAGAAGAGTAAGGATAGAGAGGGGTAAATATGATGAGACCAATTATTCTGGTTGCAGTCCTTTTCATGGCGATCACCCCGGCAGCGGCATGGGCTGATTGTCCAGACCAAATCGTCTGCTACTACAACTCACAACCTACGCCAACATTTGTGGGGATTATCTCTACATCGACTTGTTATGTGTTAGGCATCGATACGTATTGCGCCCCCTGGCACTGCGTCGGGAACAACTCTACAAAAAAAGATTGGCTGAATAGGTGTTATTCTGAGTTTCACAATTTCTATAAGGACAGATTTTGGGAAAAAGTATGCGTTGCCTTTCCGACCATAAAGGTGACACCTCCGAACGTACCTGAGTTTGGTGTAACCAAATTATGCGGGACTGATAACACCCCGTGAAAACCGGAGTCGGTAAATTTCAGGACGGCCGCTTAGCAGAATATAGAAACACAAGACTGATTTCTTTTAACGGTCCACACACTCCAATTCCTGGAAAGCCGATAGTTTCCTGCTGTTGACATTGTGCCACCGATATTTGACAAAAGCACTAAAACGAAGGTCTTTCGGGTGCTCTTCGCCATCAGGGGGGCGGTCAGACCCGTTAACCTTCAGGGTGCATTTAATATCACGACCCGGAAAGTCTTCATTCCTGGCCTCAACAGTGAGCTCTCCAATATAGCACAGATACAGGTCTATCCGGCCACTACTCTTTGCAACAAATGCCTGGTCGTGGTTGGGGCAAGAAGACCAGAAGACGGATTCGTCGGAAGGGTGTGGATGAACATGAATCTTTCTTGAAGAGTTGTTTTTTACATCAAGGCCTTCGGCCCGGGCTAGGCTGATGGACCCCATAATGAAGAAAGCCAACATGATGCCGAGGATCACAATCCCTTTCGGAAGGAATGATCTCATTCTCGATCCCTCAGAAGAAGCCATAGTCAATCCTTTCCTTTCCTTATTATTAAGTTTTGGATACTTCTTTTCCCTGTACCTGCCGCAACTCAGTTCTACCTGACCTGATTCGTATCGTACAAGCCAACTCTGACGGAAAACAAACACTCGACAGGATAATCCATCCCTCGCGGCACTGGGGCCGAATAGGTTGCTTTATCTTCAGAAAAAATTTTCTACAAGCGAGACCAGATCAGTATTAATAGGGTTGAATAGAATATTGGTACGTATACGTTCCTTCTGTACTTGGCTCTCTTTTTACGACCCATGAACTTTTACCGTAAACTCCGCTCTTATGCACCATCAATGCGCCACTGGCTGATTTAATGTACAGTGTATACCATACGTATTCAGCGGCAAGTTGCCCCTCCCCTTTGGGCGGGATCTCGGCTTCAGAAACTACTGTGTAGCCAACGAGCACAGAAAATGTAAGTTGTACAAGGATCCGCTCACCTGTGTCATTTTTCACTGTGACATACGTGGAAGCGCTCTGAGCGTTATCATAACTTAAGAAAACGATAGCGCCTACTACAATCAAGGCAAGGCATAGGACAATTCGCCTATTCATTATGTCTCGCTCCTTTCCTTCTGCATTGCGTTACAGACTCCATCCTGATCATTAATCGGCCAAAGTATATATCGGTATTTAAGTGCGTTTCAAGTCTTTTCTATTTTCCGAATTGCCTCAAATTAAATGTTACCGAAGGAGGTAATAAGGGACATCCTAAATCTGAGGACACCATGCCAGTTATTGACTGGCAGAAGGTGTTGCAGAGGATTATCCCCATCATATCACCCAGCGTGAAAATCGCAGGCAGGAAACTTTTTTCTGTGAAGGCGATTACTGTGATTATATCTAGCTCATGGCCGAGTGGTGCGGAAAATGCGGTGTTAAAATATGGGCCTATTGCCTGATTTCTTGGTGGATGAAAAGTATCTTCTTGCGGCAACCCGTGACGTTGAACTCAATCCTGTAAAAGTGGGACTGGCGTCAACGCCTGAAGAGTATCGCTGGAGCTGTGCCAAGGCCCACATGGATGGGGAAGACGATGTACTCGTGATGGTCAAGCCGCTGTTGGCGTTGGCCGGCGCCTGGCGGCAGTTTCTTCGCGGCGACATGTCTAACGCGGAATATGAGTTATTAAAGCGCCATGACTGGAAAACCATTTGGATAGAGTTCTGACTCCTCAGAAAGGTGGCAGACCAAAGAAAGGATAGAAAAACTAGTATGGTGTTCCAGTATTACCCGGATTTCCTGTTAATCCTGTATGGATGTTATGTCTCCCAGTCGCGTGAGTTTGATTTGCGCCTTACAGTGTAACTCCTTGGGAAGTGTTCCAAATCAGGGATTTTCGGATTGTCCGACATGGAACCATTCGGCCAGCATGGCGGCGTAGTCGGCCTCTAGGTAGGTTTTGGAATACAGATAAATTCCGTTTTCCGATGTGCAGGTTGTGGCGATATCCGCATAGACGTTTGTTGTAGCCATGACTGCCAGATTTTGAAGAACCTGATCGCGGTCCAGGCTAAACGGCGGACCTTTAAACAGTTCAATCGGCACGGGCCGTTCAAAATCGCGGGCGTTTTGGCGGACTGTTTCCGCAATGAGGCAAAGCGGGCCGTCGAGCTTGCGGATCAGCAGCCCAGCGTAGGGTTCGGTCATGTGAAGCGCAGAGTAATACCAACCGGTTCCCGCAGCCAAAAGCCGTTGCAGGTCTTCTGTTTCCTGAGCCGACCGGGCCAGCAGATCGGCTGGATTTTCATCCGCCTTCTTTGCCTCCGGAAACCTGCGGATTTCTTCATCGATAAAATGTAAAATTTCAGATTCGGCAAGGAGTTCACCGGCCGCGCTCTTATTCCGGATCAGCGATGCCGTCTTTTCAATTATGCTCTCCCGCATCCGGGGCACCCTGTCCGGCGCCGAATTTCCAGTCATCGCGGCATCCCGTTCTGGCGGGCCAGTTCTTTAGCAACACCGTCCAGACCGAACTTGCGATAGGTTTCCCGTGTCGGCGCACCCGTCGCCGTATCCCAGCCCATTTCCTTATAAAACATATCCAGAGCCAGCCGGACATCTTCCCGATCCATATGGACCGATCCTTTCGTGAAGGGGGGCTTGCCCGACTGATCCGAGAAAACCCATTCGGGAATCTTGTCGTGATGGGTGCGCATATCCACGGTCTGCATACCGCGGATGGTCAGCGCCCGATGCAGAAGAAAGATGCGTTCCGCAACGTGATCCAGTTGCTCCGGATTCTTTTGGTCGCCTGTCACGGTGGAGTAGAGCATCGACTCGATGGAATTATCGCCCCTGTAGCCGCGCTCCTTGAGGGGCGACGCCACCCACGGCCCCATCCAGTTGCACAGGGAAATCGAATCATGCAGCTCCTTGCGCAAAAGCGCCCACTTGGCCATACGAGCCTTGGCCGGATGCATGGGCTGATAAGCCCCCATGCCGTCAACCGCTTCGGGTGCGCCCCAGAGTTCGGCCGCCAGTTTTTTTAAAACCGGTATCGGCAGGCCGTTGCGGCTGAACGTCGTATGCGAATGACACTGCGGATCGCGGTTGTACATGAGATTGATGAGCAGGCCGCACTGTCCCGTTTCTTCCGACGCATGATGCCGGGGATGACCCATTTTCCAGTAGTTGAGCGACTTGTCTTTGCTCCACGTCTGTTCAGGAATGCCCCAGCGCTCCAGAAGATAGCCCGTTCCCAGACCTAATGCCGTGGCAAGTTCACCTTCCTTTTTCGCCATACGCGGCAAGAGTTCAAACAGAAAGGCGGGATCGCCCTGCTCGTATTTGCGCCAGGAATAGCTCTGGAATTCACGGCTTTCCAGTTTCTTTTCGAGTATGCCCCCGTAATAGAGTTTTTTGAGGTCGCGCTGCAACTGGGAGAAGTTGCACCAGACGCCGAGATCATCGGCCAGATGCATGCCGACCATGCTGGCCTCCAGACCCGTCATGCCTTTGGGGCCGTCCGGAAATTCCTTGAAGAAGGCGCGGCCGAAGTTGAGCCCCGCGCAGGAATTCTGCCCCATGTCCGGAATCCCGTATTTTTTAGCGACGGACGGAACCTTCAGCAGGGCATTGCAGCGGATGGGGCAACTCGAGCAGCCGTTGCCCCGGACGGTGAACTGCCAGGCGATATCGCCGAAGTAATAGGCGGCGGTATTTGACCGGTAGGCCATCCGGTTTAAATCGTGGGGATCACAGGTCCCCGTTTCCACGCGATGCGCGGCCGCTCCCCAGCGATTCCCCCGCGAGGCTTGCCAGTGCGTCTTCGGATCGTAGAACTCCGCCCATGGCTGCGGCGTACTGGGGACGACATGCTGGTTGGCGGCGCCGAAAAGCGTGAGATGATATTTGATCAGTTTTTCCCAGTCCTCTTTTTTCCCCGCAATCCGGACGCTCCCGGTGCCGTGCACGCCGATCGCCTTGAGGTTTTTGGAACCCATAACGGACCCGATACCGCCTGCGGAATGGGAAGCGGCATTGATCACAACGGACATGGGGACCAGATTTTCCCCGGCCTGGCCGATAGCGGCAACAACCGCATCCGGCCCCATGATCCCGGAAATGGCTACCGTCGCGTCGCGAATCCCGCGGCCCCAGATGCCGCCGGCGTCGCGGATTTCAACTTTCCGGTCTGCAATCATCAGCCATACGGGGCGGGTTGCCCGGCCCTGAACGATGACCGCATCATAACCGGCGTATTTGAGTTTGGCGGCAAACTGCCCGCCCATGTGCCCGGAAGCAACCAGCGGGACAGGCCAGCAGGTCGGCCAGAGCGTTGTGACGGCAGTCCGGCCGCTGCACGGCGCACTCGTGCCCGCCAGGGGCCCGACGGCAAAGATGATCCGGTTTTCGGGGTCCCAGGGTCTTGTCCCCGCGGGCACCTCATCCCACATGACTTTGTACCCGATTCCCGTTCCTCCCACATATGGCAGGTAGCGCTCGATTGTATCCTCGATCCAGATCCTGCCGCTCGTCAGATCCACACGCAGAACCGTGCCGGCCCATCCTCCATAACTACTCATTTGACATCCTCCGCAATGTCGGCCGCGAGGGACTGTACCTTCTCCGGCATCTTCGCATCCTGCGGCAAGTCCGCTTCGGTTTCTTGTTGGGCATGCTCTTCATAACCGACAATCATCGTCCGGGTATGGGAGAAAACCGTTTCGCCCAGTGTGGCCATGTAAAGATGGACGATGAGATACAAAACAAACAAATAAGTCAGCAGGACATGCGTTGCGCTAACCCACCCGATCAGTTCCTGTTGCAGGAGATACCGCTGCCAGGGACTATTGAAGAAAACCAGACCGGTCATGATCTGCACCGGCATGAAAATGAACATAACGGTGTCATAGGCGATTTTTTGCAGCGGATTGTATTTGTTCCCGGCGGAAGGTGTAAACGGGTTTGCCGCCCCGCCAAAGATAGAAACAAGGTAAAATTTCATTTGGCCGATGCCGCCCCGAAGATCGCTTATCTCGATCCGGTAGTGACGACGCATTTCTTTCAACGACATCGTGCAGACAAACCAGAAGACCGTCGTCGCCATTGTGGCCAGGCCCATGCCCTTATGCCACAGCAGAAACGGGTCACGGGGCGCAAGCGATGCGATGCCTTGCTGGCGCAGATAAAAGCCGGTCGTCATGAGTCCAACGACGAGCAGCATATTGATCCAGTGCCAGATCCGTAGCGGCAGAGGGTGAAGATAGACGCGCGTCATCGTTTGATCACCTTTCGTAAAAAGGCATGAACCGCAACGCCGCCGATGGCGACCAAAACGATCACCGAACCGGCCATGTCCAGCCATTGAAAACCGATCCCGCCGCTCGGACCGGGCCGTTCGCCCTGGAGCCTTTGCCGGATCATCGTGCCGATGGATCGCAGATTGTGCGACTGGCCAGGAAGATGGCACTCGCGGCAAGTCAGGGAACGTTCGGACGGCAGGGGTGCCGTGTTCCAATTGCGCGGCGGAATTTTTCCGGTCAGATCCTCCCACATGACATAAAGCAGCGCTCCGGCCGGACAGGCTTCAACGCATTTCGGCCGGCCTCCGCACAGATGGCATTTATTTGCTTTATTGCTTTCCGGATCAAACGAAATCATGTCCCAGGGACATGCCTGCAGGCAGACCTTGCAGCCGGTGCATTTGTCCGGATCAATCATACGGGCACGGGTGGCAGACGAAAGAACAATCGCGTTTTCGGGACAGATGTTGGCGCAGGGAACGGGATGAGGACACTGCTTGCAGAGATCCTGCACGATCAGGCCGTCCCCCATGTTGCCCTGTCCCGCGTTGCGGTTTGCCGTCCCGCCGGGGCCGTAATGAAGATTGCGGCTCACCTTGATCCGCGAAGCGGAAGGCGACGCTTTCCCGTCATTGAATTCCGAGCAGGCCAGTTCACAGCGGCCACAACCGACGCATAAAACCGGATCGGCAACGACCAGCCCGCCGGCCTGCTCTACAATGATCACCGGCAAGTCGGCGCCATAAAGGGACACAGGCTTCAAGGCGGACAACCCGAGAATCGTCCCGCCGCTCCAGATCAGGACCTGCCGGCGCGTACAGGCCAGTTCGATGCTGCTGATTCTATTTTCGTTTCCGGTTTCGGTAAGATGATAATCGGTTTTCATGGAATAATCGTTATTTGATTGAATTGATAAGAATTTCCTTTTTGTGGCGTGAAGTATAAGAAACGCCGTCTTGTAGGTCAAGGAAATCTTGACCACTGTCCAGCCAATTTAGAAATGCCCTATTTGAAGGTACTTTGCGACATCCGTCCTTTTGATGAATATGATTATCTTTCAGCCTGTCCACCGGCCAAAAAGGCATTTTGGGCAGAATCCAGGCAGACCTCTCCGGCACGCCTCTTTTCACAATGCGTTATGACTGAATGTATTCATCCCAGGTGTATTCCGGGTCGCCGTAGATAATATCATTGAGTGGTTGGATTTGGAGATGGGCAGCGGCGTATTCCCGTATTGGCGGTTCATGTATTTTCGGCGGCGGTCTTGATCTTACCGGCCAGATTCCCAGATGTTCGAGTATAGCACGGATCACTTGGCGGTCATCTATCGCACCGATGACCCGCATTTCCCCCTGACACTTTGGGCAGACCAGAGGATCAACTTCGTATATCTTCTGAATCAGTCTTGCCCAGCTTTTCCTGAATACCTTTTCGTTTCCCTGCGGTTCAAGGATGCAGGGGACAGCATCATCGTTGCCTGCCTTCTGCCGTTTTACCCGTGCAACGTGACTGTAAACCACAACATATCGGAATGAATTATTGAGTGGTCAGTTAGATGCGGAAAATCATGCTCGATTTTACTTAAATAGTGATAACGTTGCGGGCCATGTTTTCCATGGCTGTATCATTGTTGGGCGAAATGCAGTTGCCGCAGAAGATGTTGAGACCTGAATGTTTCCATCGGTCGAGCATCCACACCATTTCCTCGGAGATTTTCCCCTTGGCAAGCAGCATACGGAAGATTCTGTGCCAGAAGAGGGCCTCTGGTTTTTTCAGTTCGAGGGGCGGGGCGACGCGGAATATGTCTTTGTTGCCATAGAAACAGCCATCCGTGATGAGAATGTGGCAATGGGGATTGAAGCTGAGGAAGTCGCCAAAGGTCTGCACGGCAATGACGGCGCCGGGGATGGGCTCTTTTCCCGGGACCGCCTCATGAAGGAAGACCTTCAGGGATTCCCAGGCGCAGCGGATGAGAGCGGCAAGGAGCTTTCGATCGTAGAGGAAGTATCGGCGAAGGTTTTTCGGGATGCTGAAGACAAAATGCCGGTGGGGGGTCTTTTTGAGGACATCCATGCACAGCCGCTCTCTGAATTCCACCATGCGCTTCTGATGGCAGAAAGGGCAGAGGTGGCGGCGCTTGCAGGAAAAGGCAAGGAGGTATTCATGGCCGCAGTCTTTGCATTTCACACGGGCAAAGCCGTTGTGCAGGTCGCCGCAATCGAGGTAGCGGTGTATCACCTGCTCGACATCGGTGCGCCAGAACCCATACTGCCGTGATAATCGCTCATCATAAACCTGAACAAAGGTTACAAAAGAGTCTTCTACGCAGCGGTAATAATCCGAATCTTTTGGCTGGTGAAGCCGATAAACGCAGGCGGGCAACGGCATGTCTTCCTCGCTTGGCAGGACGGATAAATCCATCCTGAAGCCGGAAGACATAGTAGAACAATGGCTCTATTGTCAGAAGAACATGGGAATTCTGTTTCTAAACCACTGACGATCATTGGACTTGTACTCTTTGTTGCAGACCTTGTCCTTGAAAATGACATAGACCCAGCCCTGGGTGGCACCGCTTGGGGGTATGAACCCGATGCCTTGAAGCTCCGAAGGCGCGGTCAGTGCACAGAAACTGGAGATCCGGGAATGGGTGCTGGCGTCATGAATATTAACTTCCGTTCGCCCGTTGCAGGCTCCGCTTCCGGCTGAACGGATCAAGCCGTTGTATGCGGAATGGTTCCTGATCTTAAGCTGGATCCGGCCGCCGCTGTCTAGGCAGGAGGTGACGTCGGTGCTGCAGTACCAATCCAGAACGGGATTGGGATAGTCCTTTGAACAATCTTCAGCGGCATACGAAACCGGCACAGTCAAAATGATAACCAGAGCGATGACCACTGATAACAGGGAAATCTTTTTCATGAGTGTCATGACCTCCTTCCAATCTCTTTCTGTCATGGGTTTAAAGGGGACGTTCTCGTTATTTTCCCTCCAGCATCGTTGCCTGACTACTAACGAGAACCCTCTCCTTTCATCCTTAATAAAGTATCTAAGGGATGGGATGAGCCCCAGTAATCGCGCAGCGCCTGGTTTTTCTGGGGCTCACCGCCAACATCACGTTAATTGCCGGTAGTGGTGCCCTTCTTTCCGCAGATCCCTTTGTCGCTGCACGTTATGCATTTACCAGACTTAGCAGAACCGTCTAGCGGGTCGGTGACCTCGCACTTCGGAGAAATTAAACTAAGGCCGGTTATATAGACCTCTAGTCTATCAGGGGTGCCGTCATAAAATACGGCCGATGCCTTTTGGGGTGTGCATGGAGGAAAACCCCCGCTAGTCTGCACCGCCCAATACCCGCCGGAGGCTATGTTACGTGTTTCTTGATTGTTGCATGGGGAATTCATTCCGAGAAAGAAAAAATCGATCTTTTCGCTGCTTTTGTTATCGACCACGAAGAACTGCGCCATAGCGGGAACACTTCCGAGAGCAAAAATTGAGCAGAAACAAAACACAACTACCGCATATATTCTGAAACGTTTGAACTCCATACTTCCTCCGTATGATGAGATCTTGAGAATGTAATACCGATTCCCTGAGGACGCTTTAGTTTCAAAACGACTTGGTTGCAAACGCCGTTCCATTTCATGTTTATATGTCAATACGGGAGCCTACGAGACATTGAGCCTTGACTGCCAACAGCGGGTTGCCTATTTTATGGGCGCTTGCGTCGCGGGTTGTCACTTTCCGGCTCAGAACCGGATTGCGTATTAACACGGCAGATCGAGGCAAGGCAATAAAAAAACAACATTGTTACTATGATATTCATATAGGCCTGCGTGACCGCGGTAAATCTGGGGACACCATACCAGTTATTGATTGGCAGAAGGTGCTGCAGAGTGTTATCCCCATCATATCACCCAGCGTGGAAATCGCAGGCAGGATACTTTTTTCTGTGGAGGCGATTACTGTGATTACATCCAGCTCATGGCTGAGTGGTGCGGAAAATGCGGTGTTAAAATATGGGCCTATTGCCTGATTTCTTGATGGATGAAAAGTATCTTCTTGCGGCAACCCGTTACGTTGAACTTCATCCTGTAAAAGCGGGACTGGCGTCAACGCCTGCAGAGTATCGCTGGAGCTGTGCCAAGGCCCACATGGAAGGGGAAGACGATGCCCTCGTGATGGTCAAGCCGCTGTTGGAGTTGGCCGGCGCCTGGCGGCAGTTTCTTCGCGGCGACATGTCTAACGCGGAATATGAGTTATTGCAGCGCCATGACTGGAAAACCATTTGGATAGAGTTCTGGCTCCTCAGAAAGGTGGCAGGGCAAAGAAAGGATAGAAAAACTAGAATGGTGTCCGCGTATTAGCCGTGATTCAAAATTTTCCTTTCTTTATATGGCCGATTCGCCTTTTTCGCCTGTTCTTATTTTGACAATGCTTTGTAAATCGGAAACCCATATTTTACCGTCGCCTTTATTGCCCGTACGGGCATTTTTCATGATAGTTTGTATAATCTCTTCTGCCATTTCATTATGAACGACGATTTCGATTTTCACTTTAGGCACATAATCGATCAGGTCTTCCACGATCCGATGCGGGGCGTCCTTGCCCTTTCCTTTGCCAAAGCCTTGCACTTTGCTGATGGTCATCCCCGGAAAAAGGTCAATTTTCTGTAACGCACTAACTACTTTTGTTAACATAAACGGCTGGACCACTGCTTTAATTTCTTTCATTTGTTTTCTCCTATGCGTCGTCTTGCTTTTCTTCGAACCATATATACAACGCCGGCAGCACCACCAGTGTGAGCAGGGTGGACGTGATCAATCCGCCGATCACCACGATCGCCAAGGGACGTTGCACTTCCGACCCCGGTCCGCTAGCCAAGAGCATGGGTATCAGGCCCAGCATCGCTACTGTGGCCGTCATCAAGACTGGGCGGAAACGCTGCCGGCAGCCCTGCACCACGGCTTCTTCCTGGCTCACCCCTTCGTTGCGCAGGCTGCGGATGTAGGACACCAGCACCACACCGTTCAGGACCGCGATACCCCACAAGGCGATGAAACCCACAGAGGCAGGCACCGACAGATATTCACCGGTGATGAATAAGGATACCACACCGCCGATCGAGGCGAAAGGCAGCACCAGGATAATGAGGGAGGCATAACGCAGAGAGCCGAACAGCAAAAAAAGCAAAAAGAAAATTGCGGCGATGGTCACCGGCACAATGATCGTTAAATGGCCCATTGCCCGTTCCATGTTCTGAAACTGGCCGCCCCACTCCAGATAGTAACCCTCCGGCAGTTTGACTTTGCTGTCCACCGCCGGTTGCAACTCCGCTACGAATCCGCCAAGATCACGGTCCTTTACATTCACTCCCACCACAATGCGGCGCTTGCCCTTCTCTCGGCTGATCTGGGCCGGCCCGTCAGCGACACGGATGTGAGCCAGATTTTCCAACGCTACCAAAGCGCCATTGGGAGAACTGACGAGAAGATCGCGGATTGTCTCTATGTCACCTCGAAATTTCTCGGGAAGGCGCACCACCGCTTCGAAGCGGCGCTCACCTTCATAGATCGTGGTCGCCGTCCGGCCTCCAATGGCGGACTCTATCACGTCATGGATATCCGACACATTGAGGCCGTGACGAGCGATGGCTTGGCGGTCGATCTCGATGGATAGATACTGCTGGCCGGTCACCCGTTCCACTTTTATGTCCTGCGCCCCCTTGACGGCAGCGGCTACTTTGGCGATGGCGTCAGCTTTCTGTTTGAGAAGGTCCATATCATCTCCGAACAGCTTGATCGCCACATCAGAGCGCACCCCCGTTACCATCTCATCCACGCGATCAGAGATTGGCTGTGCCATAACGATCTGTACCCCCGGCAGGGCGATCAGTTTATCCCTGATGCCTGCGGCGATGTTGTCCTGGGTCCAACCCTTGGGCCACTCGTTACGGGGTTTGAGACTGACAATGGGAGTGGATTCATTATGCCCCTGCGCATCGGCGGGGCTCTCGCCACGACCAACCCCGGAAATGGCGGACTTAACCCCGGGCACCTGCATCACCAGGCGCATCGCCTCCATCTCCATTTTGATGCATTCCTCCAGCGAGATGTTGGGTACGCGATTGATGCCGGGTACGATCGAGCCTTCCTTCATCTCGGGAATAAAGGCTGTCCCGAGGAAAGGTAATAGAAGGATGGCACCGACAAACAATCCGGCTGCAGCAAGGATGGTCTTCTTGCCATTGATCAGCGTCCAGTCGAGCAAACGCAGGTAGGGTTTCTTCACACAGGCCACCAGTCGAGTATCGTGCTCGTCTTTTCCCACCAGCAGGTAGGAGCAGAGCACCGGGATGAGGGTAAAAGCCAGGACCAGTGATACTAGCAACGCAATGGCTATGGTAAAGGCGAGAGGGGCGAACATCTTTCCCTCCATGCCTTTCAGGGTCATCAGGGGAAGAAATACCACGATGATAATGGAAACGCCGAAGATTACCGGCATCCCCACTTCCGCAGCAGCATCCAGAACGATTCGAACCCGGCTCATCCCCTTGCCCTTGCTTTCAGCCATCCGCTGGAAGGTATTCTCGACCACCACCACCGAACCATCTACAATCAGACCGGTGGCAATGGCCAGGCCACCAAGGGACATCAGGTTTGCGGAAAGGCCGTAACGATTCATTACCATGAAGGTGATAAGCGGCGTCAGCACCAGGGACGCCACAACGACAAGGGACGAGCGCACATCGCCGAGGAACAGGAACAGCACGATGATCACCAGCACCATGCCTTCGATCAGCACTTTCACCACCGTTTTGAGCGCAGCATCCACCAGTTCACTGCGGTCATAGTAGGGGATAATCTTGAGGCCGCCGGGGAGCATACCCTTGTCATTGATCTCCTTGACGCGTTGCTTTATGTTGGACACCACCTTCTTGGCGTTGCCGGCGCGCACCATCATCACGATGCCCCCTACCGATTCGGTGACACCGTTCTTCAGAAGGGCGCCATAGCGCACTTCGTGTCCTATCGTGATTTCGGCCACATCGCGCATCAGCACCGGCACCCCGTCCTGCTCCTTGAGCACAATGCTTCGAATGTCATCGAGATCTTTGATCAGGCCGATGCCGCGGATCAGGTACTGCTCGGCATAATGGGGCAGCACGCCCCCGCCGGAATTGGCATTGTTTCTGGCCAGTGCCTGATAAACGTCACGAAGCGTGACCCTGTAATGGCGCATGCGATCGGGATTGACCAGCGCCTGGTACTGTTTGACATAGCCGCCCTGCGAGTTGATTTCCGCTACGCCGGGGATTCCGCGGAGCAGCGGGCGCACTACCCAGTCTTGGGCAATGCGCCGCTCAGTAAGTTCTTCATGGTTGAGTGCCCGCATGCCGTCGTCGGGACGTTCCAACGTGTATTGGTATACCTCTCCCAACCCGGTGGACAGCGGCCCCAACGTCGGCACCACACCCTGTGGCATGCGCCCTGCCGCTTCGATCAGCCGCTCCATCACCAGCTGTCGTGCAAAATAAACATCCGTGGCGTCAGTGAAAACCAGGGTGATCTGCGACAAGCCCGGTTTGTTGAGGGATCGCATTTCCTCAAGCCCCGGCAGGCCGGTCATGGCCATTTCCAGCGGTACCGTTACAAAACGTTCGACTTCCTCAGGCGAGCGGCCGCGGGCTTCGGTAGCAATCTGCACCTGTATGTTGGTGACATCAGGGAAAGCGTCCACCGAAAGCTTGCGCGTTGCATCCAGCCCGAATGCCAAGAGACATACGGCTACCACAACTAAAACAAGGCGCTGCTTAAGTGCAGCGCGTATTATAGACTTTAGCATATCAGCCTTCCAATTCTTTGCGTTTGCGCTCGTTGTTGAGGTGGAACGCCCCATCGGTAACGATACGCTCGCCGCTCTTCAAACCGATCTGCACCGGGATGTATCCGTTTCTTTCCTGTCCCAGAATAACGGGGCGCAATTGGAAACGCTTGTCATCCAATTGGACGAAAACATGATCTTTGTTGTTCTCGCGTACCACAGCTACAGCAGGAACCAGCAAGCGGCGTTGCGGGATGCCCTGTATCAGCATGGAGGCGAGCATTTCCGGTTTGAGAAGGCGCTCGGGATTTTCTACATCCATGCGCACTGTTACCGTGCGTCTATCCGGATTGACTGTATCAGCAACATAAATCAACCGACCTGCGATGCGTTTCCCGTTCAGCGCCGGAATCTCGGCCTGTGCCGCTTCGCCCTTTTTGATCAGGCCGGCCTGCTGCTCAGGCACTTCGGCCACCAGCCAGACATGTGACAGGTCGGCCACGGTAAAGAGTGAAACCGCCGGCTGCACAACCTGCCCCGGTGTCACCTTGCGCTCGATAACCACCCCATTGAGCGTTGCCGTAATCGAGGACAGGGAATGCACGGTGCGGGTGGAGGCGAGCGTCCGGATCGCACTCGCGGACATGCCCAGCACGTTGAGCTGGCCTTCTGACGCCTGCATTTCGGCCTGAGCCTGGGCTAACTCGCTCTCGCGCTTCTGCAGTTCCGCCGCGCCGATCACATCGGAGGCAAACAGCAACTTGGCCCGTTCCACGGCACGGCGCTGCAATTCCGATTGGGCCATTGCCTTGAGGTAGGCCAATTGGGCGGTGGATAGTTCGGCGCTGTGGAGCGTAGCGAGATGTTCCCCACGCTGTACCTGCTGACCAAGTGTGGCATGAATCTGGGTCACGCGACCGGTCACGGCGGCGCCGATACGGGCCACACGCTGCTCGTCAACTTCGACACGAGCCGGCACACGCAAGGTTTCGCTTGTCTCGCCTTCACCGGCAGAGGAGATTTGCAGGCGTTTGAGAAAATCAGCCTGCACCGTCACCAGCATAGGGTCTGCTGGAACCGCAGCGGTAGAGGGAGCTTCTTTGCCTTTGCAACCACTCAGTGCAGCAGCAAACAAGACGAAAAACAGGATAGATAAAAGAAGTCGCTTCATGGTTTCCCTCCGCGAATGGAAGTGGCACGCAGCCGCTCGATCTCAATCAAAGCGGCTTGCAGTTCATAACGGGCATTGAGGAAGTCCACGCGGGTGGTTCGCAGCACGCGCTGTGCGTCAAGGTAGTCTAGAATCCCTCGCTCGCCGAAGCGGTAGGCCGCCTCAGCCACCTTCATTGCGTTTTCCGCTTCCATCATCAGGCCGGTTTCGAATGTCTGCACCTGGCGTTTGGCAATTTGGTAGCGGCCGTAAGCCTGATCCAACTCCGCCAGCAGGAGAAGATGGACCTGCCGCACTTCCGCTTCGGCCCGATGCACACCAGAAACGGCCTCGCTGATGGGTCCCTCGCGGCGGTTCCACAGCGGTAACGGCAGAACCACACCGACACGCCACTGGTTCATATCCGGATCTCGCTCAGTGCTAAATCTTATGGTGGGCTGGGGTAGTCGAGCAGCGCGCTCCTGATCCAATCTTGCCTGGGCGCGGCTGGTTTCTGCCACGGCAATTTTTATCATGGGTTGGCACGCCAGCAAATCTCGTCGCAGTTCAACAAGTTCCGGCAGGTTGGCTGTTAACGGCGGCTCAGGAACCACCTCAAAGCTTTCCTTAAGCGGTGCGCCTATCAGCGCCCGCAGTTGATCACGGGCCTGGGTCACACGCAGCTCGGCACTCCGGGCGGCACTTTCCGAAGCAAGAACTTCGGCTTCCGATTTCACCAGTTCGTAGCGTGGCGATTCGCCGACCTCCACCTTGATTTTTACACGATGGCGGATTCGCTGCAGCAGGGCATGGTTTTCTGCGGCCAGGTTGGCCTCTTCCTGGCGGCGCAACACGTCAAAGAAAGCTTGTTTCACGGCAGTATGCTGGTTAAGTTGGGCATGTGTCAGTGCCGCTGTGCCTGAGGCAATACCGGCTTCTGCGCCCTGACGCCGCGCGGCGCGCAGGGAAGGCAGTTCGAATTGCTGGGACAACCCAAACAATTCATTGCTCCCGTTCATTCCGCCAATCTGGCGCGGGTATGAGGCGCCGGAAGCAATCTCGATCTCAGGGTTGGGATAGGCAATGGCCGTTTTCAGAAAGGCATGGGCGCCGAGTTCCTGGGCTTTTGCCGCAAGGAGTTTCGGGCTGTGCACTGAGGCGAGGCGTAAGGCTTCGTCCAGGGTGAGCTGTTCTGCAGTGGCCATAGGCACGCTGAGCACGGTAAAGGCCAGGAGCCATAAGCAGGCTTGCAAGGGGGTCCGCTGAATAAAGTGCGATGTCATGTTGAAACCTTTGAATGTGTCATTTTACAATCGGGTTTGTCCTTAATCCCTCCGTATTATGACAAGGGAGTAAAGGCCAGGAATCAGAACTGTCCGCGGAGTACTAAGCAAAACCGGAAGCGGATTTCACCAGCGGCAAGCGTGCCGGAAAACTCTCAGCTTGTAGAATTATGATTTGGCCGGGGGGGCCTTGTTGGGGCAGAGATAACCTGCATGGGAAGAGATGAAGATGATTGTGTCTTTATGGGCGATAGGGGCCCACAAAGGGTAAACTGCCGCAAGGCCAAGAGAGACGGCCGTCATTGCCGGGACGGAATTGAGCTGTTTTTTGCTCATGGTTCCGGAAATAGACGTTTTGACCTTGCAGATGGAGCAGGATTTCAGCAAAAAAGCGTTGTCATGGTGATGGAAGGCCACGGCCACAACGGCTAAGAAGAAGCCGGAAAGGGCAAGTAATAGAATCTTTTTGATCATTGACTGATACATATTGCTAGTGCTGCCTCGTTGCCCTCGTAAATTTGGTTGCCCCTACCATCTATATCAAAGGCCTGTCAAGGGATATCATCTTTGAGCCAAGGAGATCAATTTCTCTTAGACCTTCCTTTCTTGTGCAAAAAAGCATAGAAATTATGGCTTTTGATATCAAGGCAATGGGAGCGAAGATATCGATTGACAACGTCAGTGTCTAATTGTACATCACCCAGTATATAAAGGGGAGTAGCTTCCGTCGGGTGTTCCGTCGGGCCGCGTTCACCAATACGGTGGAATTTCCACCTGGACGCGGCATCGTGACTGACGTTGAGATTGAGCAAGACCTTTACACACAGCATCTTAAGCCATGCTGCGGGTAAAGGTCTTTTTTTTGCCCTGCAGCGGCAAATGGAGGAAGATCGATGATTGACTTGGGTTCGTTAGGCCACATCGCTTTTACTTGGGAGTTTCTGGCCGCTGTGATCAGTATCATTATGATCGACTTGGTTCTGGCCGGCGACAACGCCGTGGTGATCGCAATGGCTTGCAAAAACCTGCACGGCAGGGAACGTAAACTGGGAATTATTCTAGGGGCGGGTGGCGCTGTTGTCATCCGGGTGGCCTGTACCTTTATGGTGGCCCAACTGCTCACGATGCCATTCATAAAACTGATAGGCGGTGCGGCGATCGTATGGATTGCCGTCAAGCTGCTCACCGACGGCGCCAAAGAAGATTGTCCGGAACGCGAGTGTTTAAGCCTCTGGCAGGCGCTATGGATCATTATCGTGGCTGACCTGAGCATGGGCATTGACAACATGCTGGCCGTCGGCGCTGCCAGTCACGGCAACCTGATACTGCTTCTTTTCGGACTGGCCCTTTCAATCCCCTTCGTGGTGTTCATGAGTGGTATGCTTTCTAAAATGATAGACAAGTATCCCCTTATTCTTTGGGCAGGCGCAGCGATCCTCGGCAAGGTCGGAGGTGAGATGATGATCACCGATCCATGGCTCCAGGGCCTATTGACCCCTCCCAAGTGGTTAGAATATGTCATGATTGCATTCTCGGTGGTCTTCATTTGCGGGGTGAGCAAGATGATCATACGCAAACGCAAGGCAGCGCTTTCGGGCGGACGTCCTGCCGTCATCGAGCAGGTGCTCTAAAGGTTATCATGCAGCGACAACCAAGAGAAGAACAGGTGTCCTTGGCTACCGTACAGGCTATAATAGCTAACAGGCCTTTTAGTCCGATGACTGCAAAGTATCATAGAGAGAAGTGATCTTAATTTAAGTGTCCACAATAGTATTAAGGCCTCTCGCCATGACAAAAAACGGCGCATGATTGGACGTAAAAACGGGCGGGTCGCGCTTCAGGATGGCGGCTGTCACGGGATGGCGCTTGAACTGCCGGTCCAGGAAATGCCGGATTTGCGGACGATTCCAGCCCTGCGGGTGAACAAAATCCTGATACAGGGACAGATCGCCGTCATAGAAATCCCTCGTTTCCAGGTCCCCGGCGGAATCGATGGGCAGGTTGAAAATCGCCACATTCAGAAAGTCGATGAACTCGCCGTGACGGGCGACAAAATCCAGGGTTTTCCCGGCATCATGCGGTGTTTCCGGCGGCGTTCCGAAGAGAAGATAGACGTAGGTGGCAATACCGGCTTCCTTCAGGGTTCTGAGGACGAGGGAGGCCGTCTCCAGATCAATCCCCTTATGAAGGCCGTTCAGGACATCCTGCGACCCCGATTCGAGGCCCAGCTTAAGCATGACGCAACCCGAATTTTTCAGGCGGCGGCAAAAATCCCCGTCTGCCAGATGATCCGTGATGCGGACGAAGCCGTACCAGGGGACGCCGATGCTCCCGTTTGAGAGCGCCTTCAGTAGGGCCGGGCTCATGGCATTATCCAGAAAATGGATCAGGGAGGGCTTTTCTTTCATTGTTAACACTTGAAGGTCCGCCATCACCTGATCTGCGGGAATGGGGTTGTAGGAATTCCCCTCCGCCGTCTCCGGGCAGAAGGAGCACTTCCGCCAGTAGCAGCCCTGCGAGGCGCTGTAGGGCAGCACGACAGGGGGCGACAAATAGTTCGGCAACAGGAATGCGCTGTAATCGGGACCTGTCGCCGACCCGTCGTGGGATTTGCCGGCCATGGCCAGCAGGGGATTTTCTCCCGGTCCGGCGATCAGGTCATCCACAAGCCCGGCAAAAGGGTTTCTGCCCTGCAGGCGTTTGTGCCATGAAGTGACCAGCCCGCCGCCGAGGACAATCCTGGCGGAAGGCGCCGCCTGATGGAGAAAACCGATCATGGCAAACGCGCACAAGGCCTGGCTGAGATAATTGAGGGATAACCCGATGATCCGGGGTTGTTCTTCCCGCAGGACGGGAAGCAGACGGTCACGGAAATAGGGATGAAAAGGATTTCCTTCCGGCCTTTGCGCGGCCCGGATCAGATCGGCGCTTCTGACGGGGGACAGAAGGCGATCTTCATAATTGGCCAGGCCGATCTGAAGGCGGGCGTCCACTGTTTTTTCAAGAATCCGCGACAGATCTGAAACGGCGCGCCGATAGCGGTCCGGATGATCGTAAAGCGGCTGTGCCCGAAGGGCTTCCATGTGGGTTAGACCGTGGCGAAAGGCCCGCCGTGTCCAGGTATCGACGCCTGCGGTGGGTGCATTCCGCCCCTGAAGAAGATAGAGAAGCCCTTCCAGAGAGGCATCGATGACGCGATATGGAACGGCGTGATGCTTCAGGGCGCCGGCCAGTTTTGCAAGGCCCGCCGGGGCTTCGCCGGGTTTGCTGACGGGAGGGTGGATAAGAAGAATCATGAGCGGTACGGATCAGGCCAGGAGAGGAACCCCGTGGTCCTTGTCATCCGTCAGGATTTCAAAGGCCGCCCGGTTCTTCGTGAAAAGGACTTCCCGTTTTGTTCCTTTGCCGCGACGATCTTCGAACCGGACCTCGCAGGAGGCAATCTTCGTATTGAGGCAATGCTTCATGCCGCCGGGGGGATTGTGATAGGCCAGCGCCACGAAGGATTCTTTCGGCGCGGCGATCGTGCCGTCAATGCGTATCCCCCGGGTTTCGGCCCGGAAAACCCAGGTGAAGTTGGAAAAGGAGCCCCGGGAATCGCAAAGCTTGAAAAAGGTGTTGAAGGCAAATTCCTCTCCGCGATGGCGCAGGACAACCGGTGTGACATAAGGCGTCCGCAGGGAACCCCAGCGGAGGCAGGCCGTTGCCGCTTCCAGAAAGCTCTGCTGATGGGTGTCGAATCCCGCAACCTGCCCCCAGGCGTAGTCGTCCGTATGCCGCGACCCCCAGTTGTGGTTCTGGGAACCGACCCAGTTGTCGATCTCGTAACGTTTGTCATCAATGGCGAGAAATCCGTTGAAAACAGCCAAAGGCAATCCCACCAAGCTCTTGGCCCTCGGGAATTTGCTTTTATAGCGGTTTGACGGCAGGAGAAACAAAGGCTTCTCCCATCCCTGAAAATCCATGCGCCAGGTCATATGATGCCCCCCGGAGGCCGCACTTCCTTGAAGAACCCCTTCGCCCAGAGTAGCATCACCGATTTGTGCAAAGAAACGTGAGGCGTCAAAGTTACATTCGGTGATGGGAACGATCTTCTTGACGGCGGCGTGCCGTCCCGTTTCCCCGTCAAACCAGACGCCCCATAATTCCCCTATCGTTTCTTCCGGCCGCAGGCGCGGATTGAAAAGGGTATAGCGGATCCAGAAGGCCAGGGGCCGTTCGGCATGATTCGCCCGGACAAAATAGCTCTCGTAGAATCCCGATGTGTCCCCGGGAACATAACGGGAGAAATTGGCCTGTCGGCGCAGGGTATCCAAATCGACGGGCATAGCCATTTATTGGGCAATGACCTCCATTAAAATGATGCGATTCTCATCAAGATTCCGGGCTACATTTTGGGACATAAGGCGTATTTCCGGCCCCAGAAGGATTTGCAGTCCTAGGGGCGGTTTCCCTCCCTCTTGCTGCTTTCTTTTGGCGGCTACCTCACGAAACCAGTTTCGGCCCAGTTCCGATGTATCACGAGCGCTCAAAATTTTAAACCCCGTTTTATCAAGGAGCTCATACAAAGCTTCCGGAGACACGAGGAAACTCATGGACGGGTCTCGCGCCCAGGGAAGCGGGAAGAGGGGAGGCCCGCCCGGACCGGCCAGGGCATCGTACATGGCAAAAAGGCCGCCGGGTTTCAATACCCGCCGAATTTCCGCATAAAGCCCGGTCTTGTCTGAAATATTCATGGCGGCATGCTGTGTCCAGACCACATCAAAAGCGGCATCCGGAAACGGCATTGCCAGGGCATTGCCGTGGAGATAGGTCAAACGGGAGGTCATGCCCAGCCGCTCGGCAATCATCCGGGCCGCCTCGCAGTACGGTTCCGTCAGGTCGAGGCCGGTGACATGGCAGCCGAATTCGTAGGCCAGATGCCGGGAAGGGCCGCCAATGCCGCAGCCGACATCCAGGACCCGATGCTCAGCGCGCAGGCCCATCTTTCCGGCCAGCTCCAACGTGGCCTCCCGCCCCCGGACGTGAAACTCATCAATGGGCGCCGTATCTTCCGGCCGGAGATGGTCCGTGTCCTTGCCGAGGGCTGTCAGGGCCGACAGAATCGCCTCTTTCAGATCCCGGGGGGCGTAATGTGTCTCCAGGCTGTCCATAGAATATCTGTCTTTCATTTGAGTTGTTTAGTTGCCGGTTCATGAAAGAATACCCGGGCATCGACAATGGATACTCCCTTCCCTTCGGGATGAACAATCACGGGATTGAGATCCAGTTCGCGAATCTCCGGGCACTGATGCATCAGGGATGATACGCGGCAGATGATCTCGACCAGGACATCCATATCGGACCGTCCCTGCCCCCTGGCCCCCTGCAGCAGGGGATAAGCCTTGAGCTCTCCGAGCATATCCTTTGCCTCCAGCTTTGTTACCGGTGCCAGGCGAATAGCCGTATCCTTGAAAATCTCTATGAAGATGCCGCCCAGCCCGACCATCACGATAGGACCGAAAACGGGATCACGCCGCCCGCCGACAAAACACTCGATCCCCTTCGGCGCCATTTCCTGCACCAGAAAACCGTCGACTGTCGGACGCGGCTCAAGCTTTTTCATCGCCGCTTCCATCTCGGAAACGGCCTTGGTTAATGCTTTTTTCGTACGGATATTCACCTTCACACCGCCGACATCGGACTTGTGGGAGGCATCCCGTGACAGTAGCTTCAAGACGAAGGGGGGTCGTAAAGAAAGGCCGCCTACGGATTCGGCGTCACGGATCACCTGTCCCTTCACGGGCATGATGCCTGCGGTCCCGCAGATGGCCAGGGCTTCGTCCGTCAGGGGAATCCGACCCTCTCCGGTGCATTGTTCTTGTATGCCCCGGATGGCCTTAAGGCCGATATTATAAATAGCTTCCGGCCCGCGGCTGTCCCGTGCGGTTTTGCGTTCATGGTAGGTTGCGGAGAGGTCAAGGGCCATCGCCGCCTCCAGGGGAGACGTAAAGATGGGGTAAGGGTGATGCATCGACAAATCCACAATCTCATGCCGATCAGAAACCATGGCCATGGAGACGGGCTTCTGATATTTTTTCACAAGCTCGTCCACGCCGGTCAGGAATGTCCGCGACATCTCGGCCTCATAATGGGACTGGTAGAGATGATTGAAAAGAACGCCGTCCACCTCTTCAAGTTTCATGGCCTCTTCCAGAATATTTGTAAAGATGGTGTAATCAAATATTTCTCCCAGATCCAGTGGATTTTGGTGGGCAATGACCCGGGTATTGTAAATGGTTTTGAGCTTCTCGATAAAGGAGGGCGGAAAGGGAACCATATCGAAGCCGTATTTCTCACAGGCGTCAGCGGACAAAACAGCATGTCCGCCGGACCGGGAAAGCACGGCGACGCGCCGGCCTTTCATCAACGGAAGGCGGATCATTTTCACAGCGTTGACAAACTCCAGTTCGTCATCCACACGGATGACCGCCGCCTGTCGAAACGAACTGTCGACCACCGCATCATCGCTGGAAAGGGCCGTCGTATGGGATTGGGCGATCCGGGCGCTTACAGGACTCCGGTTTGATTTCTGAATAATGATGGGTTTTTCGGCTTTCATGGCAAGATCGAAGAAAGCCCGGCCCCGTTTGAAACCTTCCAGATAAACCGTGATCACATCGGTTTTCTCGTCCTGAAGAAAATATTCCAGAAAATCCGCTTCGTCGAGCATCAGCTTGTTGCCGATGGCCGCAAATTTCCCCGGAACGATACCGTGTCCGGCCACGGCACGCATATAGGTCCCGCCTATGCCGCCGCTCTGAGCAATGAGGCCAACCCGGCCCCCGGTCTTGATGTCCTTATAAAAGCCGAAGGGCATCATCATCTTGATATCGAAATTAACCGTTCCCACACAGTTTGGCCCGATAAGTTTCATCCCGTATTTTTGGGCAATGGCCAGCACGTCCTCTTCCAGGGAATGATCGCCGTGGGAATACTCGCTGAAACCGCCCGATTCGATGACAATGCGTTTGATCCCTTTTTTACCGCAGGCCTCCAAGAGGGCCGGGATTGTTCTTGCCGGCGTCAAAAATATTGCGACCTCAGGCGTTTCAGGAAGGCTTGCGACATCCGTATAAACGCGAACACCACCGATTTCGCCTTCCTGGCTGCCCACACCATAGAGGTTTCCTTCATATCCATTCTGCTTGTTGTTCAGAAGAACGATCTGCCCCAGATTCATTTTGGTAACCGATGCCCCGAATACGACCATACTGCGGGGATAAAAAAATTTTTCCATCTACGATTGCTCCTTCCGCTGCACGCTTGAAATAATGGTATTGGGGAGGCTGCGGCCCGCTGACCCGGAGCCCCGCCCCGTATAGATTAATTAAGGTTGATGTGTCAAGTTGACATTGCCAATCCTGCTATCCTGAGGCTAAACTCAGTTATAATGATATTATTTTAATACGATTGCGTCGGCTAGCAGCTTCTCCGCGATATTCAGGGTGGTCTTTAAATACTTATTGGCCTGGGATTGTTTCGTGGATTTCATATCCATGACCTGGGTAATCCCGAGGAAGAGTGACCAGATGATGTCGGATAGGGCAAAACTATTGATCTCCTTGATCAGGCCCTGCGCTATCGCTTCTTCGATGATCCGTCTGGCGATTTCAAAATCGTATTTCCCTTTGCTGCTGATAACCGACCGGGATTCGGGGTTGAGTTGATTGATCAAATCCTGATGCTGGAAAAAGGTATTCGCCACCCGCAGAGAATCCGGTGCTTTTTCGTAACTGCGGACGAATATCTTAAAAAGATCTTTCACGAGGTCTCTGCCGGTTATATATTTTTTATCATTGAGCTTCTTCGCAATGCGTTCGAACTGTTTGCCGAATTCTTCCAGAAACGGCAGCATCAGATAAGAGTACAGATCATCTTTCGTGCTGAAGTATTGATATATGGTCGGTTTGCTGATCTGGGCTTCAAAGGCGATTTCATCCATCGTCGTTTTCATGTAACCCTTTGAGAAAAATAGTGTTTTTGCCGCTTCCAGAATGCTTTGAATCCGTTGGTCCTTTTCCCGGGTTTTCCTCTCCCGGATTGCCTGCTGATGTTTTTGCATCGATCGCCTCAAATAATGAAATATGAAAAACCTGTGTGAAGACATGGATTTTACCAATACTTCGAGTATAATATATACCAACAGTATATAATGTCAAGCTGAAATCCCTCTGTACGGTTGATTCTTCAATATCAGAACAAAATATACAAAAATTTATATTGACTTTAAATAAACCGTTAGTTAAATATCTACTCACGGTAGATTAATTAACTAGAAGTTAACAGCATAGAATATCGCATGAAAGGTGGAAAAGCCATGGATGTTATAGAAACCGGAATCGATAAGAACTCCGATGAATTCAAGAAGAATTACGAGGCCATGGCATCTCTCGTGGCGGATCTCAAGTTGGAATTAAAAAAAGCGCGGGAAGATCGGCCCCAGAAAGTAATCGACCGGTTAGCCGCCCAGGGTAAGATGCCCGTGCGGAAAAAGCTGGATCTGCTCCTCGATAAAAATACCCCGTTTCTGGAGATTGCGCCACTGGCCGCCAGAGGTGTGTATGACGGAAAGGTTCACGCGGCAGGGCTTGTGAGCGGCATTGGCGTGGTGGAGGGCCGCGAGGTCCTTGTCGTTGCCAGTGATGCCACGATCAAGGGCGGGTCGGTTTATCCCCTGGGCGTCAAGAAAAACCTTCGCTGTCAGGCCATCTGCATGGAAAACCGCCTGCCCATGGTTAATCTCCTCGATTCTGCCGGCGCCTATCTGCCCCTGCAATCGGAGATTTTCCCCGACGTCGATGACGGCGGGAGAATTTTCTACAACCAGGCAGTCATTTCCAAAATGGCCATCCCCCAGATAACGGCGGTCATGGGCCTTTGCACGGCAGGCGGCGCCTATGTGCCGGCCATGTCAGACGAGGTCGTTCACGTCAAGGGCACCGGTGCGATCTTCTTGGGCGGTCCGCCCCTCGTTCTGGCGGCTACGGGCGAAGAAGTGACCGCGGATCAGCTCGGTGGCGCGGAAGTGCACTGCATCGAGTCGGGTGTATCGGACTATTTTGCCGAGGATGACGCCCACGCCATTGCGATTGTCCGTAAAATTGTCAAAGCCCTTCCGAATAACGAGAAGGCCCGGTTGAGCCTGCGGGAGCCCAGGCCGCCTCTCTACGATCCCCGGGAACTTTACGGGGTCGTAAGCCGGGATCTGAAGGTTCCCTATGATTGCCGGGAAGTCATCGCCCGCATCGTTGACGGCAGCGAATTCCTCGAATTCAAGGAGCTCTATGGACCGACGCTTGTTTGCGGATTTGCCTATATCCACGGTTATCCCGTGGGTATCCTGGGAAATAATGGGATTCTCTTCTCGAACAGCGCCCTCAAGGCAACCCAGTTTATCCAGCTATGCGACCGGCGAAAAATCCCCCTTGTCTTCCTGCAGAACATCAACGGCTATATTATCGGCAAGGAATACGAGCGACTTGGCATCACCAAAGATGGACACAAGATGGTTAATGCGGTTTCCACCTGCACTGTACCCAAGTTCACCGTCATTGTGGGCGCCTCCTTTGGTGCAGGCAATTACGGCATGTGCGGGCGGGCCTATTCGCCGCGTTTCCTGTGGATGTGGCCTAATGCCCAGATCGGCGTTATGGGGGGCGAGCAGGCGGCAGGGGTCCTGATGACCCTCAAGAATGACCAGAACGCCAAAGCGGGACTGCCGCCCATGACCAAGGAAGAAGAACAATTGATCCGGGGGCCGATCGTGGAAGCCGCCAAGAAGGAGGGCGATGCCTACTATAGTACGGCAAATCTATGGGATGACGGCATCCTCGATCCGGCCGACACCCGCAATGTCCTGGGGTTGGCCATCTCCGCTGCCCTTAATGCGCCTATCCGGGATGATGTGACGGGATTCGGGATATTCAGGATGTGACGGCCTTGGAAAAAGCCCATCTGCTTCGACCTTTTGGCAAGGCCGCTAAGACATGCATTGAAGACATGATCCGTAAGTTCGAAGAGATCGGATGCTATCTCCGACTAAGCTGAGAGAGGAATCAAAATGTTTGAAAAGATACTTATTGCCAACCGGGGGGAAATCGCCGTCCGTATTATGGCTACCTGCCGGGAAATGGGCATTAAAACCGTGGCCGTCTATTCCGAAGCTGATCGGGAGGCCCTCCATGTGATCGAGGCAGACCAGGCAATCTGCCTGGGCCCTGCGGAACCATCCGAAAGCTATCTCCACACAGACCGCATCATCGCTGCTGCCAAGGATACGGGAGCGCAGGCCATCCATCCCGGCTACGGGTTCCTGGCGGAGAATCACGCTTTTGCAGACCGATGTGCACAAGAAGGTGTCATCTTTATCGGTCCCCCTGCCAGGGCCATCCGGAATCTGGGAGACAAGACGGTGGCACGGCGGATCATGATCGAAAGCGACGTGCCCGTCATTCCGGGGATGATGACGGCGGAAGGGGATCCCGATATTCTGGTGCAGGAAGCCGAAAGGATCGGCTATCCCGTTATGATCAAGGCCGCCGGCGGCGGAGGCGGAAAGGGGATGCGGATCGTACGGAATCCGGCAGAATTCCGGGAAGCCGCCGTCTCTGCCGCAAGCGAAGCCAAAAGCGCCTTCGGCAACGGAGACATTTATCTAGAAAAATATATCGAGCGGCCGCGCCATATTGAATTCCAGATTCTCGCGGATAGTCGGGGAAATGTCATTCATCTACTGGAACGGGAATGCTCGATCCAGCGGCGGCACCAGAAGATCATCGAGGAAACGCCGTCGCTTGCTCTGACGCCTGCCCTCCGGGACATCATGGGCAAAGCGGCCGTGGCCGCAGCCAAGGCCGCCGGATACGTAAACGCCGGAACGGTTGAATTTTTACTCGACGAGACGGGTAATTTCTATTTTCTGGAGGTCAATACCCGTCTCCAAGTGGAACACCCCATCACGGAGATGATCACAGGAATCGATCTGGTGCGGCAGCAGATCGAAATCGCTGCCGGCAACCCCTTGAAACTTACCCAGGAAAAAATCGTCGGCCGTGGCCACGCCATCGAGTGCCGTATCTATGCCGAGGACCCCTTGAGTGACTTTATGCCGTCACCGGGGAAAATCCACTTCGTCAAGGAACCCAGGGGGGGCGGCGTCCGGAATGATTGCGGCATATATTCCGGCTATACGGTCCCCATGGAATACGACCCCATCCTCTCAAAACTGATTACCCATGCCGAAACGCGGGAAGCATGCATAGAGCGTATGATCAGAGCCCTCAGAAGCTATGTGATCCTGGGTGTCCTGACGCCCATCCCGTTCCTCGTCGATGTGATTTCTTCGCAAGCCTTTCGTCAAGGGGAGACCTGCACGGATTTTATTGCCGCCCATTTTGGCGATTGGCAACCTTGCCTCGGGAATATCAAACTGGCGGGCCTCGCCTATGTGGCGGATCAGGTCTTGCCGCGCGGCATGAAGAACAACCTGATTCCCACAGCAGGTCAATCGCTTTCTCCGTGGCTGACGCTTGGGCATTTCCGACCCTGACAGGCAGTCGAACACTGAACAATAAGGAGGCCTCCATGGAATACAACCTGAAAATCGGGAAACTCAATCTTCCCGTTATCGCCGATCTCCCGGATGACGGCACGTTGTCGGCATCCGTCGGGAATGAGACATATGCCGCCCGCAATCGGCGAATTTCGGATAACCAGATCCACATGGAACTCGACGGCAGGAGCCTCTGCGTCTATGTGGTTGACCTGCCGGACGGCAAACTCATCAATATCGAGGGGACGTCCTATCTGATCGAGGATGCCGACAGCCTTGCCCGGAAAAATCCCCGGAAGCGCGCGCAAAAGGAGGGCACCGGGGAGATTACCCCACCCATGCCCTCAGTGGTTGTACGCATCCTGGTGGTGGAGGGTGAGCGGGTGGAAAAGGACCAAGGCATCATTGTGGTCGCGGCCATGAAGATGGAGGCCACCCTCTGCGCATCCTACAATGGGATCGTTCTCAAGGTAAACGTCTCCGAGGGGGATAAGGTCATGCCCGGCCGGATCCTCGTCGATATTAAAAAAGAAGAAGCGGAAATTCCACAGCAAGATCATCCAGTCGCTTGATGAAAGGAGACAGGAGAGATGACGGAAGACCATGTGCTCTATCGCCTGGAAAACCATGTGGCCCATATCACCCTTAATCGCGAAAGCCAGAGAAATGCCATCACCACGGAGGCCCTTACTCTTTTCCTCGCTTATCTGGACCGGGCCGAGGCCGATGAAGCCGTGCGGGCCGTACTGATTACCGGAGCGGGGGAAAAGGCCTTCTGTACGGGAGCCCAATTGGGTGACGGCCTGTCGGCGGAGGGGCAAAAAGCATTCCGGGACTATGCCCGGTTGCTCAAACGCATTGCTACGTTTCCCAAACCTACCGTCGCCCGGGTGAAGGGTTTCTGTCTGGCCGGCGGCATGGGCTTTATGCTGGCCTGCGACATCGTCATCGCCGGCGAGGATTCCCGGTTCGGCACCCCGGAGGTCAACGTGGGCCTGTGGCCCATGATGATCGGGGCCCTGATCTTCCGCAATGTCCCCCGGAAAAAAGCGATGGAAATGATCCTCCTGGGCGAGCGTCTCAGCGCCACGGAAGCCCTGGGTATGGGGCTGATCACGCGTGTTGCGCCGATGGATCAATTGGAAGAAACGGTTGGGGCCATTCTGGAAAGTCTTATCGCAAAGAGTCCCATCGGCATCAGGATCGGCAAGGAGGCCTTCCATGAAGCCTCTTCCATGTCCCTGGATGAGGCGCTGGATTTTCTCTCCGAGAAGTTTCTGGCGGTAACCTCGACGGCAGATGCCCGGGAAGGCATTACGGCCTTTATCGAAAAAAGATCCCCGCAGTTTACGGGGAAATAGAGGAGAAAACGCATGGGACAAGAGGATAACAAGAACAGAGGCACGGTTGTCATCGCCAATTGCAGCGGGTTTTTTGGCGATCGTTTCAGCGCCGCCAAAGAAATGATTCAGGGAGGACCGATTGATTTCCTGACCGGCGATTATCTTGCGGAACTGACCATGGCGATTCTCTTCCGGACCAAAAGCAAGGACCCGAACGGCGGATATGTATCAACCTTTCTCAAGCAGATGGAACAGATCATGGGAGAGTGCCTTGACAGAAAAATACGCGTGGTTTCGAACGCCGGCGGCCTGAATCCGCAAGGCCTGACGGTGGAATTGGTTCGTATCGCCGAAACTCTGGGCCTCCATCCCCGGATTGCCTATATCGAGGGGGATGATCTCATGGATCGCCTGAGCGACCTTCAGGCACAAGGAGAACCCTTCCTTCATCTGGATAAGGGAACCGCCCTGAAGGATTCCCGGGCCATCACCATCTCTGCAAATGCCTATCTGGGGTGCCGGGGCATCGTGAAGGCCCTCGATGAAGGAGCCGACATCGTTATCGGCGGCCGCCTCGCCGACGCTTCCCTGGTGGTCGGTCCGGCGGCCTGGTGGTTCGGCTGGTCGTCCAATGACTGGGACAGGCTGGCAGGGGCCACGACAGCGGGTCATATCATCGAATGCGGCGCTCAGGCCACGGGCGGCAACTACTCCTTTATCGACGAGGTTCCCAGTTTCAAAAACGTCGGTTTTCCCATAGCCGAGATTTCTGCCGACGGCTCCTTCGTCATCACCAAGCACCCGAATACGGGCGGCCTTGTCTCCGTGGACACGGTCAAGGCGCAGTTGCTCTACGAAATAAGTTCTCCCCGCTACCTGACGCCGGATGTGGCGGCCCGATTCGACACCATCAGGATCTCTCAACAGGGCCCCGACCGGGTGCGGGTGGAGGACGTCCGGG
Source organism: uncultured Syntrophaceae bacterium (assembly GCA_964492965.1). Lineage (GTDB taxonomy): Bacteria > Desulfobacterota > Syntrophia > Syntrophales > UBA8958 > CAZBME01. The sequence continues at coordinate 30,075 of CAZBME010000010.1, forward strand.
GCGAACCGCCTACGGCCACCGCCAAGGTCTGTATCAACACCCTGGGCGGGTTTCGCAACGCCATGACCATTATTCTCACAGGGCTGGATATCGAGAAAAAGGCCCATATCCTGGAAGATACCCTCTTTGATGCCTTGGGCGGCAAAGATCAATTTCAGCAGGCCCATGTCCAACTCATCCGGTCCGACAAGGAAGACCCCGCCACCAATGAAGAAGCCTTTGCCTATCTGCGCATTACGGTAGTCGATCCCGATCCCAAGAAAGTGGCCCGGGTTTCGTCCGGGATTGTCGAGCTGGCATTGGCCAACATCCCCGGCTTTGCAGGGACCGCGCCGCCGTCCAAGGGAACGCCCGCCATCATGTACTGGCCGGCTCTCGTGTCGAACCGGCATATCCGGCAAAAAGTGATCATCCATGGGGAAGAATTCATCATCCCGGTCCCTACGCCTGTGGAAGAATTTGTTGTGCCGGAGCCCCTATCCGTTGTCCTTCCTCCCGTTCCGTCCGGCAAAACGGTCCGGATGCCCCTGGGCCGCATCTTTGCCACCCGTTCCGGCGACAAGGGTGGGAATGCCAATCTCGGGGTGTGGGCCAAAACGCCGGAGGCCTTTGCTTTCCTGCGAACCTATTTAACCCCGGAACGCCTGCGGGACCTCCTCAAGGATATTAAAAATTATGAAATCGAGCGCTACGAACTGCCCAACCTTCTTGCCGTGAATTTTTATATCCGGGGCCTCCTGGGCGAAGGCGTCGCCTCATCGTTCAGACTGGACGGGCAAGCCAAGACCCTGGGCGAGTACCTGAGGGCCAAGATGGTGGACATGCCGGAATCGATAGGACAAGGGAAATAGATGGCAAGGAGACGTTCGCCGTCTTCAAAGACCCGAAGATCTTAGCATTTCGCTCCGGGCTTTCCCCGTCGAGTGTGGGTAAGGTGCTGCGCCGGGTCCTCAAAAATGAGGGACTGACGAAGCGGAAAAGATAGGAGAGTCCGAAGTTCAAGTCGTTTATCAGGAGATGGTCCTATGAACAGAAACCAGTTTTGGCGGCGGTCCTACGACGACAACAGGGAAGACATCCCTCCCGGTCTGTTTTAACCCCCCTACACCCGGGTGATCCGGCCCTGAAAGAGGGTATTCTTGCGTTTTTAAGGGACAAACTGGCGTCTTTCGAGATGCCGAAATGGATCGAGTTCATGAAGAAGCTGCCCCTGATGCCGGAGGGAAACTCGACAAGAAAGTCCTGCGGAGGGATGCGCCGCATCGGCTGTCGGGGAATTTTAAGGCTGAAGGATAATAATATCATTTGCTTCAGCCTTCAGCCTATTCACCTCAATAATACAAAGACAAGGAGAAACTATGGGACAGAATTTTTACAAGCGGGATGACCGGGATGTGCGGTTCGTTCTGAAAGAACATCTGGGCGTGGAACAGCTTCTCAATTTCGACGTCTATAGGGGATTTACCATGGCGGATTTTGACATGATCCTCAACCAGGCGCAAAAGATTGCCCTGAACGATCTCGCCCCGGCCTTCCAGGATGGCGATCGGGAGGGCTGCCGTTTCGATGCCGGGACAGTCCGGGTGCCCGCCTCATTCCACCGTTTATGGGATGTCTTCCGTGAAGGCGGCTGGTTTTCCCTGGCCAATAACCCGGAATACGGCGGTCAGGGCTTGCCTCTCATCATCGCCGAAGCCGCGGCGGAATTCTTCATCAGCGCCAATTTCGGGTTTTGCACCTTCTCCGGGATGGGACCGGGAAACGGCTACATGATTGAGAGCTTCGGCTCGAAAAAGTTGAAGGACCTCTTCTGTCCCAAGATGTACGACGGGACCTGGTGCGGCACCATGTGCCTGACAGAACCCAGTGTGGGGTCCGACGCCCATATGGTGACGGCCAGAGCGATTCCCGAAGGGGAATACTACCGGATCCAGGGTACGAAGATTTTCATCACATCAGGGGAGCATGATCTGACGGAAAACATCATCCATCTGGTCATCGCCCGGATTGAAGGGGCGCCCGCCGGGGCGAAAGGCGTTTCGCTTTTTGCCGTGCCGAAGATCTGGGTGAACGAGGACGGGTCCCTGGGAGAGCTCAACGACATGGCTTGCATCGGCATTGAGCACAAGATGGGATTGAACGCCTCTGCGACATCCGTCCTGAATTTCGGAGAGAACGGCCGCTGCCGTGGCCACCTCATCGGCGAGACGGGCATGGGACTGGCCTACATGTTCCAGATGGTGAACGGCGCGCGGATGGCCGTAGGGCTCGAAGCGGTGGCCTTCGGGGCCAACATTTATGCGAACATCCTCGCCTATGCGAAAGAGCGGGTTCAGGGAACGCCCTTCGGCAAGGGCGGCGACCGGGTCCGGATTGTGGAGCATGCCGACATCCGCCGGATGCTCATGAATCTCAAGGCGCTCACGGAGGGTATGCGGGCCCTGGTGTACAAAGCCTATCTTGAGGAGGATCTCTCCCATAACTGTCCCGATGAGGAAAGACGCAAGAAGGCCAAGCGGCGCATGGAACTGCTGACCCCCCTGGTCAAGGCGTACTGTTCGGACCGGATCTTCGAGATGGGTCGCGACGGCATCCAGATTCTCGGAGGGTACGGCTTCACCAAGGAATACCCCGTGGAGCAATACACGAGGGATTGCAAGATCCTCTCAATCTGGGATGGAACCAACTACATTCAGTCCGCCGATCTGGTCGGTCGCAAACTGAACATGTCGGGCGGCAAGGTTTTTGTCGAGTGGGTTGAGGAGGTAACGGCCTTTGTCCGGGAACACCTCGAAGACAAGACTTTTGCTCGGGAGATGGCCCTTCTGGAAGAGGCGCTTCAGACGATCATCGGTCTGGCCGCAGACTACGGCCGCTTTTTCCAGGAGGGGAAAATAGATCTGATTCCCTTCACCTCGACACGTTTTCTTGATTCCATGGCGGAAGTGGCCATCGGCCACCTGTTCCTCGAACAGGGACTCATCGCCCAGTCGAAACTCGCTATGGGCGGCCTCGATGGGGCAGACCGGAATTTCTACGCCGGTAAGGTGGAGACGGTACGCTACTACTGCCGGAACTTCCTCCCCCAGGTCTTCGGCCGGGCACGGATCATCCGGATGGAGGATATGACGGCGATGAATATCCCCGAGGAACAATTATAATGGATAAGGAGGTTTTAAGGATGACCGAAAAGATTTTCAGTTTGAAAAGAGCAGAGGGAAATATCGGCATTTTGACATTCAATGTCTTCGATGAATCAATGAATACGTGGACCAAAGCGGCCATAGCCGCCTTTGGGGAAATCGTCGCGGAGTTGGAAAAATCCAAGGATCTCTCAGGCCTCATCGTCATCTCCGGAAAGCCTACCAACTTTTGCGCCGGCGCCAACCTGAAGATGGTTGAAGAGTTAAAGGATGCCGCCGAAGGCCTGGCCCTGATTCGGAGTTCCCATGACGGTTTCAACCGTCTTGCCGCCTTGCCCTATCCCGTCGTGGCGGCCATCAACGGCGTCTGCGCCGGTGGCGGCCTGGAATTGGCCCTCGTCTGCACGGGCCGGATCGCCACGGACGCCAAGTCGAGCCTCATCGGTCTGCCCGAATGCAATGTCGGCCTCTTCCCCGGCGGCGGTGGAACCCAGCGCCTGCCGCGCCTCATCGGCTACGGGGCCATTGAACTCATTCTCAAGGGCAAACTCCTTCCGGCAGCAAAGGCCCTCGAACAGGGGATCATCGACCGGGTCATTCCGGCCGAGGCAAACCTCCTCGCTGAGGCCAGGGCCTTCCTCCAGGAAATCGTGGCGGGCAGGGCGGACCTGAAGCGGCCGGTCCAGGATCTGTCGCAGATCGGGGCTATTGCCGCCATGGCCAGGGACGGCGTCCTTAAGACCACGAAAGGCCGGTGGATACCCGGCCCCATGCTGGCCATCAAAGCCATGGAGGAAGGGCTCATGTGTCCCCTGGCGGAAGGATTGGAGATCGAGATCAAATATTTCATGAAGACGGCCATGTCCAATGAGGCCAAAGGGAGCATCAACACCTTCTTCATCAAAACCCTGACGGACAAGCCGCAAGGCATGATGGCGAAGGGCTTTGTGCCGAAGCCCGTCAAAAAGGCCGCCGTCCTGGGATTCGGCACCATGGGCCGGGGGATCATCATCGAAATTTTGAGGAACATGCAGATCCCTGTGATCGTCAAGGATTTCCCGGAAACCTTTGAAGCGGGCAAGGTGTTTGTGCGGAAGATTCTCGATGGGATGGCCCAGAAGAAACGTCTGAAGACTCCTGTGGAAGAGCTCATGGCCCTTCTCTCGACGACTGCCGAATACGGCCCCGAATTCAAAGAGGTGGATCTTGTGGTGGAGGCGGTCTTCGAGGACATGAAGGTGAAGGAGCAGACCTACAAAGAACTTTGTAGCGCTGTGCGTGACGATTGCATCATCGCCAGCAACACATCCTCCATCATGATCACAACCATGTCCCGCCATGTTTCCCATCCGGAACGGTTCGGCGGCGCCCATTTCTTCTCTCCCGTCTGGATGATGCAACTTGTGGAGATCGTTCGCGGGGAGGCCACGAGTCAGCAGACCGTGGACAACCTCCTGAACTTCGCCGCTGCCATCCGGAAACGCCCCATCGTCTGTAAGGACAACCCGGGGTTTGTCGTCAATGCCCTTCTCGTTCCCTATTATATCGGGACATTAGGCTATATCGAAGCGGGCAATTCTATCGAAACGGTGGACGGGGCCATGGTGGCCTTCGGAATGCCTCTGGGGCCGATCCGCCTCATCGATGAGGTGGGCATCGATATCCCCTACAAGGCGTTTCTGGGGGCGGGGATCAGGCAGGATACATTGAGACATGTGGTGGAGGCGGGCCGCCTGGGCCTCAAGAAATCCGGGAAGGGATTCTTTCTGGCCGACGGCACGGTGGACCCGGAAGTTCTCCCCCTCATCGCCCGCCGCCCCCCACAGGAGGCCACGGCGGAAGAGATCCGGATGGGGTGCCTCACGGCCATGGTCCAGGTCGGCAAGGACCTTCTGGACAGGAAGGTGGTCGATGATCCGCGCATGATCGATGTGGGCATGATTTGGGGAACAGGCTTTCCCCCCGACAAAGGCGGCCCCATGAAATGGGCGGATCTCATCGGCCTGAGCGAGAGGCTCTACGGGAAAACCTTTTACTGATCACCGTGATTGACGGCCATCACAAAAAATCCGGAAAAGGCTCTCCTCTACTGTATGAGAGAGGAGATTATTATTTGATCAATAGGCCTTGACAGCAGCCGGCGACCTGGCGTAGTTCTTCCGTTATGTTACCTTTTATTAAATGAGGATGCCTATGTTTCAGGAAAAGTGGCGACAGCAGCACCCGGATAAATTCGCTTCGGAAGAGGCCATTTTCGACAGGATCCATCGGGGCGACACGATATTCATCGGCTCGGCCTGTGCGGAGCCGCAATATCTCGTCCAGGGGTTGATTCGTTATGTTAAATCCCACCCGAAGGCGTTTGTCGATGCCCAGGTTCTCCATATCCGCTCCCTTGGCGTTGCCCCTTACGCAACGGAAAAGTTCAAACAGAATTTCCGCCATAACTCTTTCTTCATCGGCGACAGCACCCGTGATGCCGTAAACAGCGGTGTCGCCGACTATACCCCGATATTTCTATCAGAAGCGCCGGGTCTTTTCCGCCGTGGCCTCGCCCGTATCGATGTGGCGCTTATTCAGGCAACCTTGCCCGATGAGCATGGGTATATGAGCCTGGGTATCAGCGTGGATGTCGTCAAGGCGGCGGTGCAGCACGCGGATGTTGTTGCCGTTCAGGTCAACCGGTTTATGCCCCGCGTCCTTGGGGACGCTTTCATTCATATTGACGATGTCGATTATATTGTCCCTCATGATGAAGAGCTTCTCGAGTACAGCCCGGAAGCCGACAGCGACATTGCCAGGCGGATCGGCCAATACGTGGCGCGGCTGATTGAAGACGGCGACACCCTGCAGGTCGGCTATGGCCGCATCCCCAACGCCGTTTTGTCCAATCTCTCCGGCAAGAAACATCTGGGTATCCATACGGAACTCATCAGCGACGGAATCGTGGAGCTCATGAAAAAGGGTGTCATTGACAATTCCAGAAAGACCCTGAATCCAGGCAAGACGGTCACCACCTTCTGTATGGGCCGCAAATCGACCTATGACTACCTCCATGACAATCCGGCCTTTGAATTCCGGACGATCGACTATACCAACAATCCCCTGAATATTGCCCGCCAGGACCGGATGGTCGCCATCAACAGCGCCATGGAAATCGATTTGACGGGACAGTCCACGGCGGAATCCATCGGTACGATCTTCCACAGCGGCGTCGGTGGACAGGCCGACTTCATGCGCGGCGCCGTCTTCGCCCGGGGAGGCAAGTCCATTTTGGCCCTGCAGTCTACCGCCGCCAGCGATGTGGTTTCGCGGATCGTCCCGTCGCTCCGTGAGGGAGCGGGTGTCACCCTGACCCGTGGGGATATTCATTATGTCGTTACGGAATACGGGATTGCCTATCTCCATGGGAAAAGCATTCGGGAGCGGGCCATGGAGCTGATTGCCATTGCCCACCCCAAATTCCGTTCAGGACTCATCGAAGAGGCTAAAAAGCGCGGTCTGATTTACAAAGATCAGGCTTTTATTGCCGGTGAACGCGGGGAGTATCCCGAACATCTCGAATCTTACCGGACAACCTCCAAGGGATTCAACATTCTGTTCCGCCCCATCAAGATCAGTGATGAACCGAGGTTGAAGGATTTCATTTATTCCCTGTCCGATCAGAGCCTTTACCGCCGCTTTATGTCCGTCCGGAAAGATGTGCCCCACGAGGTCCTGCAGAAGCTGGTTGTCATTGATTACACGGTGGAGATGGCCATTCTCGCCGTCGTTCCCCGCGGAGAGGAAGAGGAGATTGTCGGCGTCGGCCGATATTATATGGATGATTCAAAGCATTCGGCCGAGGTGGCCTTTGCCGTGAAAGACACCTACCATAATAACGGTATCGGCTCGGAACTCCTGGCCTATCTGACCTATCTCGCCAAACGACAGGGCTTGCTTGGCTTTACCGCCGAAGTCCTTTCGGACAATCAGCCCATGATGCGCGTTTTCGAAAAAGGCGGCTTCGACCTGGAGAAACACAGTTACGCCGGACTCTGGGAATTGAAGATGATCTTCCGGGAGGAATGAAAATATCAATGTAGTGCAGGGCTACAGACCTGCTCGCTCAAGCAGCCCTGAAGGTCTGGGCTACACAAGAATGTCTATTTTGGGTAGTAAAGTGCTATCTTCTCTACTTTTTCTTGTTGTCCCACCTTTCCGATACCCATCTGGCCGCTTCTTGCTTCGTTGAAATTTCCCCATTGAGCTGGGCATCCTCCACGGACTGAAGGATTTCCTTGAACAACGGACCGGCGGCAAGCCCCATGGCCAAAAGATCGTGCCCGGACAGGAGCCTGGGCGGACGGAGTTCATCCGCCGGCAGCGTTGCCAGGGCATCCCGGCAGAATTCATAATGGTCCAGCATGCCGTGGCTACCGAGACAGTCCAGACGGTGCAGGGCCAGGTGAAGGTCGAAATCGGGCAGGCGCAAGAAACGCTTCAGGGTGCTTGGCCGCATCTGCCGGACATGCATGAACCGCATGTGGTACTCAATCAAAGCCAGGATAACCGCCATGTCGGCCCCGGAAAACTTCAGCCGCCGGAGGACCGTTGCCGCAATTTTTGTTCCCTTCTCGACATGCCCGTAGAAATGAACGCCTTTTTCATCTTCCGAACGCGTGACGGCCTTCCCTATGTCGTGGAGAACCACCGCCCAGGCGAGTCGATGATCGGCGTCCTTTTCCCCGTTCTCTGCATGCAAGGCATCGAGCATCAGTAGTGTGTGTTCCCAGACGTCCCCTTCGGGATGAAAAGCCGGGGGTTGTTCAACGCCTCTCATTGCTTCCACTTCGGGCAGCAGCTCCCGGAGGAGGCCGGAGGCGTGCAGCAGTTCCATCCCCCGGCGCGCCCCGGGTCGTTTCAGGAGTTTGGACAATTCCTCCCGGATACGTTCGGCGCTGATTTTTCTTATGGAGGGGGCATTTTTCAGAATGGCGTTGAAGGTGGCCCGTTCCATTTCGAAGTCGAGATTGGCGGCGAACCGGACAGCGCGCAGCATCCGGAGATGATCCTCCGCGAAACGTTGTTCCGGGTTGCCGATTGTCCGGATGATCTTTTTACGGATGTCGGCAAGACCATCGACATCGTCGATGATATCGCCGGTTTCCGGATCCATGGCCAGGCCGTTCACGGTAAAGTCGCGCCTGTGTACATCTTCCCTAAGAGAGCTGAAGGAGACCCGCGAGGGTCGGCGTCCATCGGTATAACCGTCTTCCGTCCGGTAGGTCGCCACCTCGAAGCTCTTGCCGCCCTCCACCACAAGTACGACGCCAAAGCTGACCCCCACGGGAACTGTAACGGAAAAGAGTGTTTGAACCTCTTCCGGCCGGGCGGAGGTCACAATATCATAATCGCCGGGTTCCCGGCCGAGGACGAGATCACGGATACAGCCCCCGACGAAATAGGCCTCATGACCGGCTTCGCGTAGGCGGCGAACGATGCCGTTTGCGTGATCTCGATATGTTTTGCCGATATTATTCATTTTTCACAGTCGAAGAATTTTGCTTCTTGCCGAAGCGGTTTGTTAAGAAAAAACCGGCGGCGACCATTACCAGGCTCAAGACAAGTAACGTGATGTCCATGCGGCCCCCTTTTGAGTAAAAGAACAGGTAAAAGGCGGGAAACAAAAGAATAAGGCCGAAAACCAGAAGAAATATTCCTGCAATCTGGTATAATAGCACCGCGATACTCATCCCGGATTCCCTTTTCATCCGGAGGATCACGAAAAGAACAATGGGAATCAGGATCATAAGAATGATCATCACCTCAAGGGCCATATAATCTTTTCCCCTTTTCTCCCGGAGGGTTACAATGGGACATCAAATAATCGTTGTGATATCGAGCTTGGTCGCTGCCGCCTGTTTCTATCTTGTGTATATGGCCTATGAAGCCCAAGATCACGGCGGCCTGTGGTTTTTTGCGGCATTCGGCCTGATGTTCGCCGCTCTGCCCCTGGCGGACATCGGGAAACGCCTTACCAGAAAGAAATTCCCCCGTCTTTATGACCGAATCGCCGGCAAGGAGAAAGCCCGCGCAACGTTTGTGCCACACTGGCAAATGATGTCCATGATCGTCATTGCCGTCGTTGCCATTCTCTTATCGATATCCATTCCCCTTCTTTTAAAATGAAGGGGAGCGCTTCACGGACAACATCCACGGTTACGGCAAGCGCGGCTCAAACGAAGCGGCCACTTTTTCAAACACCTTCTTATAACGTTCCATGATGTCCTCCGGTGCGGTGTAGTTCAACACATAGAAGCCTTTCCTGGCGGGGACAACGATGAATTGCCGGGCCATGGCCACCTTTTTGGAAGGCTGAGCGATTTCATATACGAGGCCTTCTTTCATGGGAGGGGGATCCCATGCGGGCAGGTAGATCAGCTCAAATGTTTCAATTTGAAATTGTTTCGCGACTCGTCCGGCAATCGTCGTATCATGGATGACCGCCTGCTTGTCGTAATCAATGCGCACGATGGAATTCAATTGGTTGCGGATGAAGGCCTCATCGGTCGCAAAGATCCCGTCACCGCCGTAAAACAGGACGGATATGGTTATCGGCGCACCGTCTTTATTCTTGGGGCCGATCAGCCTGATGCCGGATATCCGGGTCAGGTCGCCATAAGGATGATCTTTCTCGATCTTCTTCCAATTCAGGGGAATCGCTATGGTGAAGGAATCCCCCTGGGAGGTGTATGATTCGTATTGCCCGGAGATGGGAATTTCATTTTTTTCGATAGGGTCCTGCGTTCTTATGGTTTGGTTTTCATTCGCAGCCAGGAACTTGCCGCCGGCGCAATAGGCAGGGATTCCCGAAACGGCCAGCCAGGATAGCGTGATAATACCCGCGATGATCACCACTTTTTTCATACGTTCACTCACAAAAGCAGGGCATGCTTCTCCAGTAGCGGGGCGAGGTGGTTCGTCGGCCCATGGCCGCCGCCCAGGCGCAGGGCATGCCTAATGGCGGAAGCGACATATTTTTCCGCCTCTTCGACGGCTTCGAGAACCGATTTTCCCATGGCCAGGCCCGTTGTGATGGCGGCGGCATAGGTGCACCCAGTCCCGTGGGTGTCTTTCGTCGGAACCCGCTCAAAGGGAAACTCATAGAAATCACGGCCATCATACAGGAGGTCCACAGCGCCTTCGATCAGATGGCCCCCCTTGATGACGACATGCTTCGCTCCCATGTCGTAAATCATCTTAGCCGCCGCCTTCATATCCGAGGGAGATGCGATGATGACATCCGTCAGGACTTCCGCCTCAGGGATATTGGGCGTGACAACCATGGACAGGGGAAGCAGTTCCCGGCTCAGGATCTCCCTGGCCTCGCGCCTGATCAGGCTCGCGCCTCCTTTGGCAACCATGACGGGATCGACGACCAGCTTTTCTACTTTATATTGGCGGATTTTCTCCACGACTACGCGAAGAATCTCCACAGATGCCAGCATCCCCGTTTTTGCCGCATCGATTCCGATGTCGGACGCCACGGCATCGAACTGGGCCGAGATAAAATCCGGCGGTACTTCGTGAATGGCGTGGACACCGAGGGTGTTCTGGGCCGTCAGGGCGGTGATGACACTCATCCCGAAGCCTCCCATAACCGTGATGGTTTTCAAATCGGCCTGAATGCCGGCTCCGCCGCCGGAATCGGAGCCCGCGATGGTCAAAACCCTTGCAATGGTCATCATGTGCCTTTCATGAGGGGAAAATACCCGGCCGGAAATACCGGATCACGACCAGGGAGCCCGATTCGATAACAATGGTGGCTGTTTCCGAAATCAGGCGGTTGCTCACACCGAGGGGCTTTTCCATGGACAGGGTCCCTTCTTCCAGGGGATATTCAAAGCCGGTAAGCGTTACGCCTTTTGCCGTACCCATCAAGGGCAGAAGGGACACGGTTTGCCCAATGTCGCCTTTTATTGTACAGGTGTCCGTTGCGAGAAGCACCTCGCACCATTCATCCACCAATTTAACGGGGATTTTCTTTGCCGTGCCCTTCAAGAGGAGCGACAGGTTGGCCAGGGTGTGATCAATCCTGAAACCCAGGGCCCCAAATACCCAGACCCCGGAAGGGTTCAGGTCAAGCGCCGCATCCAGGGCCAATTCCGTGTCCGTTTCGTCCTTGCCGGTGGGATGGCGGCGGATGACGGCCCCTCGGGCGGCAAAGGCATCGAGAAGATCGGGAGAGACCGAATCCATGTCTCCGACGATCATGTGAGGAATGACGCCAAGGGCGTGGGCATGGCGGGCGCCGCCGTCGGCGCAGATAATCGCGGCGGGAGATATGTCGCTGATCCGGGACCGGAGGTCTTCGAGATCCCCTATCTGGCCGCCTGTTATAATAAGTACCGGTTTATCCTTTGACACTTCTCCAGTTTCCCGAGTTGATCTGCGACATGCCTTTTACGTTCGATTCCGTCAGATACGACCAGGCCAGACAGGTCTTGCCGTCCGGCATCGTCACCCTGACAATCGCCCGGCGGAAAAAGATCTTAGATGCCAGGTGACGATCGGACATTTCCATAAAGTCAAGTTTTTCGAAGGCCCTTTTAAAATTTTCGAGGACATAGAGCTCCCCCGTGACGGCGTTCTGCCCTGTCATGTCCGGGATCATGCAGGGAAACTCCTTGCCGCTGTTATAGAGTAAACCCGGGGCCGTTGCTTCGACCTTCGACGACAGATCCGCCCATTCGCCCAGCATGAAATGACGCGGGCCGCCGCTCATCAACGTACCGTAAACAAACAGGTAATCAATCGAGCAGGGCGGGACTTCGCCCTCCGCTATCGGGGTCAGGAAACAGTCGTTAATGCCATGCGACTTCAGCCCTTCCCGGACAACGCCCAGGTAGTCGGGATGGGGCTTCACAAAATCCCCGGTCGTGTGGGCGCTGTCGACATGATAGGCCACAGACAGATGTTCCTGCCCGTCTTCCGTCAGGGTAATGCTGTCAAGATGTTTATACCTATTCTCCTCAGTGCCTTTGGCGTCCAGAACGGACCAGCCGCCCGGAAGGACCCTGAACAAAACGCCGGGCGTGACCTGTCCTGCCTGATACCTGATGTTGAGCATGCCTCCCTCGCGGCTTGGCGAATAGTAATTGAAGATCAGTCTTGTATCGGGCAGATAGGCATTGGCCACCTTTTCTCCAAGAGGATAGGCATAACCCCGTTGCCGGCACCATCGGGTCAGGTCTGCGGCATTCAGATTTGAACCATAAGCAAAATATAGCAGATTGTGTTTCATATACTCAAATCATGACCAATAGCGGTTAAAACATCGCCTGTGACGGACATGCTTATCATATTCAGGGTAAGCCGAACAGCGCCCTGGCATTGTTGGAGGTTGCGCGTCCCACCTCTTCACAAGGGATTCCCTTGATGGCTGCCACCTGTTGCGCCGTGTGGATCACATAGGCCGGCTCATTGCGCTTGCCCCGGTTCGGGTGGGGGGCAAGATACGGGGCATCCGTTTCAATGAGCAGACGCTCCAGGGGAACATGCCGGACGACCTCCTGCAGCTTCTCCGATTTATTATAAGTGACCGGACCGGCAATGGAAATATGTAAACCCATGTCCAGACAGGTTTGCGCCATGGCAACATCCCCGGAAAAACAGTGGATCACGCCGCCCCGCGTTCCTTTCCACCCCTTGAGCATGTCTAACGTCTCGGCATGGGCGTCCCGGTCATGGATGATGAACGGCAAATCCACCTCCTCGGCCATCCGGAGCTGCTCCTCAAAGCGTTTGATTTGTAGCGCCCTGGGTGAATGATTGCGGAAAAAATCGAGACCGATCTCTCCCCATGCGACTACCTTTTCATGCCCGGCCATGATTTTGAGCTGGCCGTAAGTCGCCTCGACAATCCCTTTCGCGTCATGGGGATGAATCCCGATGGCGGCATACACGCAGGGGTACTGCTCCGCCAGGAGAACGGCTTTCCGGCAATCGGGCAAGGTGGTTCCTACCGTAATGATATAATCAATTCCGGCATCAACGGCCCTGGCCACGACATCGGGACAGTCGTGATCGAATTCCCGCATTTCCAGATGGGCGTGTGAATCAACAAACATGGAGAATCAGAAAGGAGAATCTATTTTTTGTATTCCAGGGTAACGGTGATTTCTTCGGCGTTGTAGGATGCATCAGGAAGGCTGTTCAGATAGTCCTTCAGGGTCTCCTCCGTTATTTCTCCGCTAAGTATCCGTTTCTGGATGATTCGTTTATCCGGATTGCCCGTATAAAGAACGGGTTTCTTGCTCATGCCATAACCTCCTCGATTCAGAGTGCTCAATTTTTAAACACGCTGTTGTCTTTAGATTAAAATAACCAAACCTGTCAACCTCTTTTACGGCCCATCCTATGGGAGATCCCGTCAGGTTTACAATTGTATTTCATTGCAAAATGACATAGGATGCCCCTACCTGCGGGTGCACATCATATCGACTTCGGCGAAAAACAGGTTCCCTGCATCCATAATATATGAAAGGGGATTTTATATGAATCCATATCAACTCGATAAGCCCGACAATCTGATTGATCTGATTGAGGAAAGTGTCTCTAAGTTTGCCGAAAGAAGAATGATCGGCACGAAAAATAAAGCCGGCGCCTATGAATGGGTGACCTATAAGGAAATCGGCCACCGGATTAATCATCTCCGGGCGGGGCTTGCCCAGCTTGGCGTAGGCAGTGGCGATGCTGTCGGCGTTATCGCCAATAACCGCAAAGAATGGATCATCGCCGCCTTTGCCACCTATGGCCGTTTGGCCCGTTTTGTTCCCATGTACGAGGCGGAACTTGTCCAAACCTGGAAATACATCATTGCCGACAGCCAGATAAAAGTGCTTTTGGTTTCAAAGACGGAAATATATGAAAAAATAAAGGATTTTCCAAAGGAGATCCCCACGCTGCAGAACATCTTTATTATAGAAGACACGGGGGATCGATCCATGGCCGCCCTGGAGAATCTGGGCGAAGCCCATCCCGTGGACGCCCAGCGGCCATCTCCCGACGATATTGCCGGTTTGATCTATACATCGGGAACGACGGGAAATCCGAAAGGCGTCCTGCTGTCTCATGCCAATTTCACAAGCAATACCCTGGCCGGCCTGAAAAAGTATCCCGAACTGGTCAACAGCGAGCAGGCCCTGACCCTGGCCATTCTTCCCTGGGCCCATTCCTACGGACAGACAGGTGAGCTTTATGCCCTCATCCGTATCGGCGGCGCCTTGGGCCTGGCGGAAAGTCCCACCACGATTGCCAATGACATCGCTCTGGTCAAGCCGAACTGGCTGGTCGCCGTTCCCCGGGTTTTCAACCGGATATACGACGGCCTGTGGGCCAAAATGAACAAGGAAGGCGGCCTTGCCAAAAGCCTGTTCGTCATGGGTGTCGAATCGGCCAAAAAGAAAAGGGAACTGGCCGAGAAGGGCCAAACGGATTTCATGACCAATCTCAAGTTCAAGATCGCCGACAAGATCGTTTTCCAGAAAGTCCGCGATCGTCTGGGCGGGCGGCTGATGGGGGCCATGAGCGGCAGCGCTGCGATGAACCCGACCATTGCACAATTCTTCTTCGATATCGGGATCCCCATTTATGACTGTTATGGCCTCACGGAAACCTCACCGGCGGCGACCATGAATGCCTCCTATGCCTACCGCCTGGGAAGCGTCGGCCAGCCCGTCGATAAAGTTAAGATCGTTATCGATGCCTCCGTAGCCGAGGAGGGGGCAAAAGATGGGGAAATCATCATCTACGGACCCAATGTGATGAAAGGCTATCACAACAGGCCGGAGGAAACCCATGCGGTCATGACGCCCGATGGCGGTTTTCGCACCGGCGACCGGGGGCGTCTGGATAAAGACGGTTACCTGTATATTACGGGCCGCATCAAGGAACAGTACAAGCTGGAGAATGGAAAATTCGTCTTTCCCGCCGCCCTGGAAGAAGATATCTGCCTTATACCCTATGTCCAGCAGGCGGTTATTTATGGCGAAAACCGTCCGTTCAATATCTGTATCATCGTTCCCGACTTCGAGGTTCTCCAGGGTTATGCCAAGGATAAGGGATTGCCGACAGCCATTGCGACACTCGTAGAGAGGCAGGACATTGTCGATATGGTCGGCAGCTTGATTACCCATGCCTTGAAAGGCAAATACGGCGGCTATGAGATTCCGAAAAAGTTCCTGCTCCTGCCGGAACCTTTCAGCCTGGAAAACGGCACACTCACCCAGACGATGAAGCTCAAGCGTCCCGTTGTCCTGAAAAATCTGAAGGATAAAATCGAGGCGTTGTATAAATAAGTTGATGTTGCCGGGGGAGGAAAACGGTGATTTCCTCCCCCGGTCCCTTAAAGGAGCCATTGATGGGGTTGATTATCGACCTGACGCTTGAAGAAATTAAAGCCATTTTTGATGACGGCCTCGATGCCGCAGGAACGCAGCGGATACTCAAAATCCTCGACGGGCCGCCTTACGCCAGAGAGCTTCTGGAAGAACTTGCCCTTTACAGCGAACTTCTCCCGCTGGGACAGGAGAATCCCTTTACCCGGGAACAACGCTACCTGCATTTCCTCTGGGACGCTTTCGACAAGCTTCCCATTTGTCTATACGCAACATTCGGCATCCTCTTCCGCAGGCTCATCGCCGAGCGTCTTTTCAGGAAGTGCGGCGCCGGATTCATTGCCGAAGAACATTGCCGCTTCAACTTCGGGCAAAATATCGAAGTAGGCGATTTCGTATTCTTCAATCGCGGCGTGTTCGTCGATTCAAAAGGCGGCGTTGCCATTGGCAATCACGTTGCATTGACGGAAAATGTCAATATTTTCACCCACACCCATTCGGAATCCTCTCACATCGTGCGGGAATACCGGCCCGTTATCATTCGGGACTATGCAAAGATCTATACGGGTGCCACAATCTTTCCCGGTGTGACCATTGGAGAGCAGGCTATCGTTGCCGCCAATTCCCTCGTAACAAAAGATGTTCCTCCCAACACCCTGGTGGCCGGTTCGCCCGCTCAGGTCGTTCGGGAAAGGAAGACGGAGGGCAAGGCAGGCGAAGATCTCGACCACCTCTGGCTTTTCTGATCCCGGATGGCTATCCGTTCTAAGAACCCTGTTGTCTTCTAATTGATTAAGAGGTTGTCGCACTTTGTCCTTGACGCCATGCCCTGTTGTTTTCTAAGATCATATCCAAGAGCCCCTTATGAAAATAAACAAACAGACATTTCTTAAAATCATTATCCTGCTGATCATTGTTGTTCTAAGCACCTACGTGTTTATCTATTTCGACCTCCATATTTTCTTTTCGGACCGCAAGCATCTGATCGATTTTGTCGAGTCTTTCGGAGCCCTGTCCGTCGTGGTCTTTATCGGCCTGCAGATTCTGCAGGTCCTGTTTGCCCCGATTCCCGGTGAAGTAACGGGATTTATCGGGGGCTATATTTACGGATCCGTTCTGGGGACGATTTACTCCACTATCGGCCTGACCATTGGTTCCTGGCTGGCTTTTGCCCTGGCCCGCTGGCTGGGGCTGCCCTTTGTCGAGAAGGCCGTCAGTTCAAGCATCATCCAAAAGTATGACTATTTCATGGAGCATCAAGGGAAACTGATCACCTTTATCTTCTTTTTGATCCCCGGATTCCCTAAAGACGCCCTCTGCTATGTCATCGGTTTGAGCCACATGCCGACGAAAACGTTTCTCCTCGTTTCCGTTGCGGGTCGGTTTCTGGGCACGGCCATGCTTTCCATCAGCGGCGATTTTGCCCGATACGACCAGCACGGCGCCCTCTGGATTCTCGTGGCGATCAGTCTGATCAGTTGCGCCATTGCCTTCTTCTATCGCGAAAAATGGCTTCATAAGCTCCGACATAAGAAACACGCCCACCACGAAAAGTCCTCCCACCATGAGAAACAATCACCTTGAAAGAAAGCAAAGCCTTTTAAATCCTCCTTAATTTTCAGGAATAATTCCTCACAAAAAGGGGAATATTTCCCCAAAAAAACAAAGCCGAAACAAACACAACAATGCTTTGTGCCACGTAAACCATTATATTAATTGTGCTACAGATGGTCATGCGGCCTGGCATGCTTTTTGATAATAGAAGAGTAAAATGATGAAAGGAGGTGAATGTAAATGAAGAAGCTAATGTCAATCGTTGTTTCCATCCTGTTCGCCCTGTCACTGTCAGGTCTTGCTTTCGCTCAGGCAGCAAAAGAGGCAAAGCCCGCAGCAGAGCCCGCAAAGGCTGAGGAGAAGGCTCCGGCAAAGGAGAAGAAGGCAAAGAAGGAGAAGAAGGCAAAGAAAGAGAAGAAGGCTGAGAAGGCGGCTGAAGAGAAGGCCCCGGCACCGGAGAAAAAGTAATTTCCACCAGCTTTGTCACTTTATACAAAGAAAAAAAGGCTCCCGAGAAATCAGGAGTCTTTTTTTATGTTTTTATATCGATTTCAAATCGAAGAAAATATCCGGCCAAGAGCAAGCGCTTAATACTACCGGCGCAGGCGGGGATCGAGGGCATCGCGGATGCCTTCGCCCAGCAGATTATAGCCCAGAACAGTGATGAGGATCGCCAGGCCAGGATAGAGAGACAGCCACCAGGCGATATCGATATTATCTTTGCCTGCCGTCAGGATATTGCCCCAACTGGGGGTCGGCGGCTGGACGCCGATGCCCAGAAAGCTGAGGGCCGATTCCGTCAGGATGGCTCCGGCCACGCCCAGCGTCGCCGCAACGAGAATGGAGGTCATGGCGTTCGGGAGGATGTGCAGGAAGATGATCCGCATATCGCCGGCGCCGATGGCGCGTGCGGCCAGGACAAACTCCCTTTCCTTCAGGGAGATGAAATCTGCGCGGACAAGCCTCGTAATGCCCATCCATCCGGTGGCGCCGATGATGATCATGATATTCCAGATCGACGGCTCCAGGAAGGCGATCACCGCCAGGATGAGGAAAAACGTCGGGAAACAGAGCATGATGTCCACAAAACGCATGATCACGGCGTCAACCCATTTGCCGTAATATCCGGCGACGGCTCCCAGGATTGTCCCGATAATGACCGCCAATCCCGTGGCGACAAAGCCTACTTTCAGAGAAATCCCGGCACCCCAGATCATGCGGCTCATGACGTCGCGTCCGAGTTGATCCGTTCCGAACCAGTGCTGGGCCGAAGGCGACGCCAGGATGTTGCCCAGGTCGATTTTCACCGGATCATAAGGAGCAAGCCATGGGGACAGAAAAGACAGGACAAACAAGGCCACCACAATCGCGCTCCCTGTCAAGGCCAGTGAATTCTTGCGAAATTTTCTCCAGAAATCAGGAAACATTGATCGTCCCTTCAACAGCCATTATGACACCCGGATCCGCGGGTCCGCCAATGCGTAAGACACATCGGCGATCAGATTGCCCAGGAGCGTCAAGATGGCCCCTATGAACAGAATCCCCATTACCGTCGGATAATCCCTCGACATGACGGCCATATAAAAAAGTTGCCCCATCCCGGGGATGGCAAAAATGGTCTCGAAAATAACGCTGCCGCCGATCAGCCCCGGCACGGACAGGCCCAGAATCGTAATCACCGGCAGGAGTGCGTTGCGCAGGGCATGCTTATAGATGACGACCCGTTCGCTGAGGCCTTTTGCTCTGGCGGTCATAATATAATCCTGGCCGATCACTTCGAGCATGTTGGCCCGCATATAGCGGGAGAGCCCGGCCAGCCCGCCGAAAGCCGAGAGAAGAACAGGCAGAATCAGATGTTTTACAAGATCCCATACGGCAACACCCGGAGGCAGGTATTCGTAATTGAGGGAGCGGATCCCCGAGATGGGAAGCCATGCCAGATGAACGCCGAACAGGATCATGAGGAGCAGGGCCAACCAGAAGGTTGGGATGGCAAAGCCGATGAAAACGAAAATAGAGGTCATCTTGTCGAAAAGGGAGTCCTTGTGGACCGCCGCCAGGATACCTATCGGCAGGGCGATCAACAGAATCAAGCCCAGAGACAAAACGTTCAGGCTGATCGTGACGGGCAGTCTCTCCATGATTTTATCCGCCACCGGCCGGCGGTCGGGAGAGAAGGATTTGCCCAGGTCCAAAACGGCTACTTTTTTGACCCAGATCCAATACTGCTGGTAAATAGGTTTGTCCAGGTCATACATAGCCCGCAGGCGTTCCTTCAATTCCGCCGAAGCTCGCGGATTCATCTGGGTCTGCAGGTCCGTCGGCGAACCGGGGGCCAGATGCATGACCGTAAAACAGATGATAGTAATCCCGATAAGCACGGGTACCATAAATAACAATCTTTTAAGGATATATTGCAGCATCACCCATCCTTTTTACCGCCAACGCTTCAGCCTTTAGTCTTCAATCTGATCCCCTGCTACACCATGCCCATCGCCTTCAGATTTTCCAGAGATTGCCACAGGGTTGTTTCGCTATGGGCTTCCAGGGTCATGATGGGTTGGAGGCCTTTATCACGCAACATGCCGAAAAGTTTAAAAAATGGAAAGGAGCCGTCACCGATGGCCAGGTGTTCATCTGCCGCGCCGCTGTTATCGTGAAGATGCAATTCAAAGATATAAGGGGCCATCGTGTTGATCCAGTCTTCAAGAGGCGCCCGGGAAAAAACGTTGAAGTGGCCCGTATCAAAGCAAAATCGCAACCGTGGCGAGGCACAGGCTTCCACAAGACGATTCAAAATGCCGGGCTGCTTTTCATAGACGTTCTCAAGAGAGATGGTCGTGTCCCATTGTTCGGCAATGGTCAAAAGCGTTTGCCATGTTTCAACGCTGTTTTTGAGCCAGAGCTCCTCCGTAGAAACATAATATCGGTTATCGAACGAAGGATGGCATACCACGGAACGGGGGTGGAAATAGGCCGCCAGATCAAGGACTGTGCGGATGCGGTCCAGGGAGGCCTGACGGATGACGGGATCGATGGCGCCGGGACGCAAATCCATAAAGGGCGCATGAAATGTGGTTGTGAGTCCCGCATTAAGAATCCGGTCGGCAACCCGCCGGTAATCCTCTGTATTAAAACGTTCCAGCGTGATATGATCAAAACTGATTTCCGGATTGATCTTCTGTTTAAGGACCAGGGGAAGATATCGGTCATAAAGATCGCGAAAAGGCATATGAGCCTGTATTTTCTGTAATATAGCCTCCATGGGCGATCAAAACCTTTCTGATGAGATCACGTCACATGCAACGGGTAATGCGGTGGTAATGCTCTATCATATGACTTAACGATACTCAACCGGCAAGTGAACTATTGGATTTGATGTTGACGGTACAATAAAATTATGTTACTGAAAACAATATGTTATCTTTACAGGAGGGTTTTTTGGTAAAAAAAGCAAAAAATGATTCAGCAAAGCGCGTCCTGCAATGCATAAATGCAGCATTACAGAGGAAAGCAAAGGATCTCGTCGTTATGAAAATGATGGCCCTGTCGTCCTTTGCCGACTATTTTATCATCTGCAGCGGCACGTCGGACCGGCAGGTCAAGGCCATTGCTTCGTGGCTGGACGAAAGCCTGAAGAAGGACGGAATGACGCTGCTGGGTAAGGAAGGGCTTCAGCACGGGCAATGGGTGTTGATGGATTATGGCGATATTGTCATCCATATCTTTTATGAGCCTGTCAGGGCGTTTTATGATATCGAACGCCTTTGGGCAGAGGCTCCAAAGATGGTGATTGACGACGATACCATAGAAATTAGCGTCCTTGATAAGGGTATCGCCGATTGAGAAAGCTTCTGACAGGGGTGGCGGATGTCATATTTCCGCCCCGCTGTCCGATGTGCCATGCCGTTCTTCAGAACAAAGCCGCCGGACTCTTCTGTGACGAATGCACATCGCGGGTTACAATCATCCGTCCGCCCTTATGCCCGGCGTGCGGCTTGCCTTTCAAAACAGCGGAAGGATCGAATCATCTCTGCGGCGAATGTATTCTTTCTCCCAAGGCCTTTTCCACGGCCCGCGCTGTCGGACGTTACGAGGCCGCTCTCCTGGAGGCCATTCACAGCTTCAAATATCAGGGCAAAACGGCCTTGGGGAAAATACTGGGTGTATTCATGGCCGAACATGACTACGCGGATTTTCGGATTCCGTCTTACACCATGATCGTGCCTGTTCCCCTGCATGTCAGGCGGTTGCGGGAAAGGGCATTCAATCAGTCCCTGGTTCTGGCCGGTGTTGTTGCCGGGAAATACGCCATTCCTCTTGATTTTACGGCACTGAAAAGGCATATCTATACGCAGCCTCAGATCACTCTGGGTAAGGCGGAACGTCAGGCAAATGTCCGGGGGGCCTTTCAGGTCAAAAGTCCGGGAAAAATCAAGGGGCAAAAGATTCTCCTGATCGATGATGTTTATACGACAGGCAGCACCTTGGATGAATGTGCCCGTGTTCTGATGAAAAACGGTGCGGCTGATGTGGGTGTGCTGACTCTGGCCCGCGCATAGCATGATGAACTCGTAAAGGCCGGAATTCCGAATATCCATGAAGTTCCGGAGCCCGGCGTCCGCCGTGGTAAACGTATGGGGCCTTTCTGCGAGGCCGTCAATCACTGGGTCTTGAAAAACGCATGGCGTTTAAGGCTGGAGGTTGCTCATGGGTAAAATCCTCTCGAAGGAACAATTAAAGGTCCGGCTGGATGAACACCGTCAGGAAGGCAAAAAAATCGTCTTTACCAACGGCTGTTTCGATATCCTTCATGTCGGCCATGTCCGGTATCTCCAGGAGGCGAGAAAGCTGGGCGACTTACTGGTTCTGGGGTTGAACAGTGATTCGTCCGTGCGGACCCTCAAGGGGGAAAAGCGTCCCCTGGTGCCCCAGGATGAACGGGCCGATGTCCTGGCCGCTCTGGAAGCTATCAATTATGTCACCATCTTTGATGAAGCCACCCCCCTGGAATTGATCGAATATCTGAAGCCCGATTTTCTGGTCAAGGGCGGGGACTGGTCGGAAGACGAGATCGTCGGCGCCGATGCCATCAGGAAGTGGGGCGGGCGGGTGATCGTAGCCCCTTTAATCCAGGGACGATCAACGACGAATGTCGTGGAAAAGATCCTACAGGTGTATAGATAATCATGGGCAACGATTACATCCTCGCTCTTGATAATGGCACCCAAAGCGTCCGTGCCCTTTTGTTTGACATCCAGGGCAACCTGAAGGCCAAATCCCGGGTCGTTATCGATCCCTACATCTCCCCGCAGGCGGGTTGGGCAGAACAAAGTCCGGAATACTACTGGGAAATGATCTGCCGGGCCTGTCGACAGCTCTGGCAGGAAACGGATATTTCGCCTGCCGCCATTGCAGGCGTAGCTCTAACCACGCAACGAGCGACGGTTGTCAACGTTGACGATAAAGGAAATTCCCTGCGCCCTGCCATTGTTTGGCTCGATCAGCGGCGTACGGAAAAGATGAAGCCGCCGGGCGGCTTCTGGGGGATGGCCTTCAAAATATCCGGAAATGCGGAAACGATCGCCTACCTCCAGGCCGAAGCGGAGGCCAACTGGATTGCCGCCAATCAGCCCGATATCTGGCGGAGCACCTATAAATATCTTTTTCTTTCCGGCTACCTTACGTTTCGCCTGACAGGCCGGTTTGTTGATTCCGTCGGGTCTCAGGTCGGCTATGTTCCTTTCGATTACAAGCATCACCGCTGGGCGGCACGGTGGAACTGGAAATGGAAGATCCTGCCGATCGAGCCGTCCATGCTTCCCGATCTTGTTCCCCCAACCGCAGAATTGGGACGAATCACGGCCGAGGCGGCCCGGCAGACAGGCATCCCCGAAGGTTTGCCCCTGATTGCCGCCGCTGCGGACAAGGCCTGTGAAATCATCGGAGCGGGCTGTCTGCACCCCCACATGGCTTGCCTGAGTTACGGAACCACTGCCACCATCAATGCCACGCACAAAAAATATATCGAGGCCATCCCTCTGATTCCGCCTTATCCTGCGGCCGTTCCCGGCGCGTATACGATGGAGATCATGATTTATAGAGGTTATTGGATGGTAAGCTGGTTCAAGAAGGAATTTGCACATGAGGAACAACTTATGGCGAGGGAACAGGGCGTCGATCCGGAAATGCTCTTTGACGAGCTGGTCAAACAATCGCCCCCGGGCGCTATGGGATTGATTCTCCAGCCATACTGGTCGCCGGGGCTTAAAGTCCCCGGACCGGAGGCCCGGGGCGCGATCATCGGTTTCGGCGATGTTCATAACCGGGCTCATGTCTACCGGGCCATTCTGGAAGGGCTGGCCTATGCCCTGCGGGAAGGGAAAGAGCGATTGGAGGAGCGGAGCGGCGTTCCCATTACGGAACTTCGTGTTGCCGGCGGCGGTTCCCAGAGTGACGCGGCCATGCAGTTGACCGCCGATATCTTTGGCCTGCCCGTGGGAAGGCCGCACGTCTATGACGCCTCCGGACTTGGAGCGGCCATTGTTGCCTCTGTGGGCCTTGGACTGCATAGCGACTTTGACACGGCCGTCCGGCAGATGACCCGTGTCGGACGCGTCTTTGAGCCGAATCCCCAAACCCGGGACATTTACAACAAGCTCTATCACCGTGTTTACAAACAGATGTATCGAAAGCTCAAGCCGCTCTATGAAGAAATCAGGAAAATCATCTCCTGACGCTCCAATCATAAGGAGGGGGAGGTTTCCTGGAAGGCCGTTTTGGCATCTATTCCCGTTCAGTCCTGGAACGGAAATAGACGCCGGTGACGACAGATAAATATTGCTTAACTATTTAATACTATAGAGAATAATACTCCGTCGGCATTTTTTTCTTTACAAAAATATTTGTATCGTGTATGAGCTCTCACTTCAATAAAAAAAGTTATACCAAAGAGGTGAGAGTCATGGCTCTGAAGCCGGAAAGACTTGAATTTTTCCGTTTCATGCTGACGCAGGAAATCAACAATCTGCTGAGCGAGGCAGAGAAGACCGTTTCGGAAATGACCAACGGCAAGGAGAATTATCCCGATCCCAACGACCGGGCGTCGCTTGAATCAGACAGGAATTTTGAACTCCGCATCCGTGATCGCGAACGAAAGCTGATCGCGAAGATGAGGGAAGCTATCCAGCGCATAGATGGCGGAACCTACGGGATCTGCACTTCTTGCAGCGGCGACATCTCCGATAAGCGCCTGACGGCAAGGCCGGTCACAACTCTTTGCATCGACTGCAAAACCAAACAGGAAAAGATGGAAAAACTCATGGGCGAATAAAGACCGCCCCGGACCGTATCCATCCCCATTTATACCTTCAGGACATTGAGGAGGCCAAAGCGATGTTTGTGAAGGTCGCCGTGAATATCCCTGCCCACAAATCCTTTACTTATAGTGTTCCAGAGGCGCTCCGGCAGAAAATGGCCGTGGGAAAAGGCGTTCTGGTTCCTTTCGGCCGTCGGCGGTTGACGGGTTATGTCCTGGAGACCGGCGAAAACGCAACCGAAGAAAATATCAAGGAGATTCTTGATATTACCACACAGGAACCTCTTTTTGACGCATCCGATATCGAGTTTTACCGCTGGCTGGCTGATTATTATCTTTATCCCCTGGGAAAAATCCTTGGAGACATCCTGCCGGGCGAAGACCTGAAAAGCACCCGACGCATTTCCCTCAACCGGAAGGAAGGTCAGGACCTTCCGGAAGACCTCACCGATGAACAAAAGCGAATCATAGAAGTCTTACAGTCCTCCGCCCGGGGACTCTCCGTCAATCATCTAAAAAGACAACTTCAACGCCCCGATCTTGATAAGGCCATCCGCGGGCTCCGGGATAGGGGGCTGATTGAGGAACTCGAACTCTTAGGCGGACGGCCTATTGGGCAGAAGACGGAAAAGATGATCTCCTTGGCTTTGGCAGATGGCGTCACCGAAAAACTGAACACCGGGCAGTTAGCCGTTGTTAATCTCATCCGCAGCCATGGCGAACTTTCTATTTCCAGTCTGATGGCCCTGTCGGACAAGGGGCGATCTGTTATTTCCACCCTGATCAGGAAAGGTGTGCTTGTCTCCCGGGACAGGGAGGTCCTGCGCTGTGTCGATCCCGTTGCCGTGCTTGGCGCCCCGGGAGGCTCGTTTCAGCCGAATAAGGACCAGGTGAAGGCCCTGCGGGGGATCATGAAGGGTCTCGATTCGGGGCGCTTTTCTCCCTGCCTGCTCCACGGGGTCACCGGCAGCGGCAAGACGGAGGTCTATTTCCTGGCGATCGAGGAGGTCCTTAAAAAAAACGGCGGGGTTCTTTTTCTTGTTCCGGAAATCGGTCTTACGCCTCAACTCCTGGGCCGGCTCCATGAGCGGTTTCCCGGAGAGCCGGTTGCCGTCATCCATAGCGGCATCTCCGCAGCCGTTCGCTACGATCAGTGGCGCTGCATCCGGCGCGGCGACATCAGGATCGTCGTCGGCGCCCGCTCGGCCCTCTTCGCCCCGGTCAGGGATTTGCGTCTGATTGTTGTGGATGAGGAGCACGATGAATCGTACAAGCAGGACGACCGGATTCGGTACAACGCCCGTGACCTCGCCATTGTCAAAGGGCAGAGGAGTGGCGCGACGGTGGTCCTGGGTTCGGCCACCCCGGCCATTCAGAGCTATTATAATGCCATCCTGGGCAAGTATTCCCGGTTTTCCATGCCGAGCCGCGTGGAAGAGCGCCCGCTTCCCCGAATCGAGATTGTGGATATGAGGCTGGCGGATAACGGCGATGGCGGCAGAGACAGCGCCCCTATTTTCTCTCGACGCCTGCGGGAGGCCCTGCGGGAAGCCCTGGACATGAAAAAACAGGCCCTCCTCCTCTTGAACCGGCGCGGGTTCAGCACGATCATGCTTTGCCGGGATTGCGGGCATGTCCTGAAATGCCGGAATTGCGACCTGACCCTGACCCTTCACGCCCGCGAAGAGGCCCTGACGTGCCATTACTGCGATTTTACCATCAAGGCGGCGGCTGTCTGTCCGGAATGCGGGGGGAAGCGGATTGCCGGTTATGGTGTCGGGACGGAGCGCCTGGAGGATATGATCAAGACCTTCTTCCCCCAGGCGAGGGTGGCGCGGATGGACCGGGACACAACCGCCCGGGCGGGAGCCCATGAAGGGATTCTCAGAGCCCTGGCGGCCGAGGAGATCGATATCCTCGTCGGCACACAAATGATTTCCAAGGGTCACGATTTTCCCGGCGTGGTCCTGGTCGGCGTGATTTCTGCCGATATATCATTGAATATTCCGGATTTCCGGGCATCGGAAAAGACGTTTCAACTCCTCACCCAGGTATCCGGTCGGGGAGGGCGGGGCGATTTTCCGGGGCAGGTGATCATCCAGACCTTCAACCCCGGTCACTATGTCCTCAGGCGTGTGCAGGATCACGACTACAGCGCCTTCTACGAAGAGGAAACCGTTCTCCGGCAATCCCTTTCCTATCCGCCATATTCCCGCATGATCAATCTGCACATCTCCTCGCTCAACCGGGACAAAGGTTGGCAGGGGGCGCAGAGTGTGGGTATGCTGGCCCGTGATTTGGCCCGTCATGCCAGATCTTCAGAAAAAGTGGAGGTGATCGGACCCGCCGAGGCGCCCCTGGCAAAGATCAGGGGAAGATACCGCTGGCATTTGCTCTTGAAAGGTAACGACAGCCGCATGCTCCACAGCCTGGCCCAGGGTATTCTGGCCCAAAAGGCCGTCCCGGGAATAGAAGTGAAGGTTGATGTGGACCCGATCAATTTTATGTAGCACACGGAAATTGTGGTTTAACGGAAAGACCGGCGAAAGTGAAATCGGCATAACGCCCTTCTATTGAATATTGCCTTTATCCCGGGGATGATCCTTATATTGCGAGGCCAGAACGCTGTAATAGGCGAAAAATAACTCCCTGAAGGAATCCGTTTCCTGCGTGTTGCTGAATCCGATCTGCGCAAACAGCGGTTCAAAATAGCCTTGCAGGCCTTTGCCCATGAGTTCAGCCTGGGGCGCCGTCATTGCCTCAATCGCCTTTGCCTTCAGGTCTGGGAAAAGGCCGGTTCGGTCTTTGGCGGCGAGAAGTCGCCGAAGCATCGTCTCATATTCTCTTTCTTGCCAGATAACGGCGCCCGTCGCCGTGGCGTCTTCTTCTCTCGCCTCTTCAGCCCTTCTGCGGGCCATCTCCTCTTCCACCGCCTGCAAATGGCATTTCTTGTATTTCTTCCCGGAACCGCAAGGGCAAGGGTCGTTACGGCCGGTATGGGAGAAACGGTTGATGATCTCCTCCTTCATCAGGCGTTCTTCCTCTTTGGCGTCTTCCTCCTCCCATCGCTGCTGCCTTGCGTCGATCTCTTCCCTGCTGTAAAAAGCCTCCAGATCTTTCCGGAATCCAGGCTGATGATCGGGGGAGTCGCTGTTATAGAAATAATCGAGGTCCGCCCGGCTGATGGTAATCGGGTCATACTCGCCTGCATCCAGAAGCTTTTCGAATAAGGGCCGGAGGTCGTGCCGTTTGAGACCGGCGAAATCGGCTATCAGATGGCTTTTGATTTCGTAATATTTCCCGGCCGATGCGATGATCGTCATGAAAAAGGCCTCGATATCCTGCCTGGTTTCCGGATATTTCCCCCAGATGTTCCACAGGCCGTCCAACTCAAACAGGGAAGCACTGTCTTCCTCCGGGTCGTGTTCTTCAAGGATGCGGACCTTGAGTGCGGGGATGGCTGCGGGGCCTATCCGAACATAGCATTCGCCCAAGGCTTCATACAGCCAATCAATATCATAGGCATCGGCATAGCGGGAAGCTGTCAGGAAGGCCGGCAGAGATCGTTCATCGGCAAGGATGCCCAGAATATAGGCGGCATGAATGACCCCCCAACCGCGCTCGTCTTCGCCATCGTAATTTTCCTTTTTCTGAAGAACCTCGCAAAGAAAGGGAACCATGGTTTGTTTGCGTATTTTGGCTTCCTCGACGTAATCAATATCGAGGCGATCCTCTTTTGTGAAAATCAGATTGCAAAATGTCTTGTCGGATAAGTCCTGATAGTTCATGAATATTCTCCTGAACGTCAAAGATTGAAAATGACTGGGTACATTAGCCTAAGTGGCGGAAAAATGCACAGGAAAAACGCTCAGGCCTTGAGTGAGAGGACGCGCCTTTTGTTCCCAATATGGCATTGAATCGGGAAGCCGTTGTTCTTATACTTGCAGTTGTGTATTTTCGTATAGTCAGGAAGAATTATATAAACTGGGGACTTATATAACACCCGGTATCAAGCATCCCGTATGCAGGGGAGCGGGGAGCGATGATTTGAGTAGCTCAAACCCTGGCCCACTCCATTAGGGGCGAGGGCCGGGGAGAGAGAGATTGTACATCGGAATAAGGACAAATGCCAGTAATGTCGGACCTGGAAACAAAAAAAGAAGAAAGCAGCTCCCTGGAAAAACGAACGATGCGGCGCGTAACGCTCCGATTGATTCCCTTCATGTTTATCCTCTACATCGTGGCTTATCTGGACCGGATCAATGTGGGGTTTGCCGCCTTGCAGATGAATGCGGAGTTGCATTTGAGCCATGCCGTTTTCGGTCTGGGGAGCGGGATCTTCTTCATCGGTTATTTCCTTTTTGAAATTCCGAGCAACCTCATTCTGCAAAGAGTTGGGGCGCGTTTGTGGATCGCCCGGATCATGGTTTCCTGGGGCCTGATTTCCTCGGCCCTGATGTTTGTCTCGGGACCGAAAAGCTTCTATGCCCTCCGCTTTCTTCTGGGCCTCGCGGAGGCCGGTTTCTTTCCGGGCATGATCCTGTATCTCACCTACTGGTTTCCCATCCGATACATGGCGCGCAACGTTGCGCTTTTCATGACGGCGACGTCTCTGGCCGGCGTCATCGGCGGTCCTGTTTCCGGGGCGCTTTTGGAAATGCACGGTTTTGGGGGCCTATCGGGCTGGCAGTGGCTTTTCCTCCTGGAAGGAGTCCCGGCCGTAATTCTGGGTGTGGTGGTCCTCTTTTATCTGCCCGAACGTCCGGAAAAGGCGGCCTGGCTGCCCCAGGCAGAGAAGGTGTGGCTGCTTGATCAATTGGTCACGGAGCAGCAGGATAAGGGAAACGAGGCAGAGCGAAATTTACTGCAGGCCTTGAAAAGCGGCCGGGTGTGGGTCCTTTGTCTAATCTATTTCTCGCTTGTCGTTGCCATGTACGGCGTAACATTGTGGATGCCTCTCATATTGAGTGACCTGTCCGGATGGCGTGATTTGGGTGTCGGCCTTGTCTCTCTTATCCCCTATCTGGCGGCGGCTTTGTTCATGATCGTTATGGGCGCGTCTTCGGATCGAACGGGGGAGCGCAGGCTGCACATTTCGGGTTCCCTGATATTGGCGGCCCTCGGATTTATCCTTTCCATTTTTGCCGATTCCCTCACAGGCAAGATCATCTGCCTGCTCATCGCCGCCGCCGGTATCTGGGGAGCCCTCGGTCCTTTCTGGGCGTTGGCCGGTTCATTTTTGAGCGGGACCGGCGCAGCAGGCGGCATCGCCCTGATCAATTCCGTCGAAACCTCGGAGGGTTCGTCGGGCCATCTCTGATGGGATTTTTCCGGGACTGGACCGGCTCTTACGCCACAGGGCTTTCACTGCTGGGCCTAATGATTTTCCTGGGTGGAATGCTTACGTGGCTTCTGAAATTCAGCGGCGGGCACAAGAGTCATTAGCCTGGAGAACCAACAATAGCCGGTTTATCTTGCATCCAGTTGCGATTTTGTCTTTTGGATACTACCCAATGAATTCAATGTAATATACTTGCTTATGCCCAGGGGAAAAAACTTCTTGACAAATAAGATGACCGGTCATATTGTTCCGCCATGATCAGGGATAGTATTCATATCAAAGAAAAACTGCTGGAAGTCGGCGCCGCCTTATTTTGCGAGCGCGGATACCATGGTACGGGTATCCAGGAAATTGTAGATGCCATGGGCGTTCCGAAGGGGTCTTTCTACAACTATTTCAAAAGTAAAGAAGGCTTTGCGGCTGAGATCGTAAAACACTATGCAAACCATGTCTCAGAGGCGTGGACGCTGTTGATTGCCCAGGGACCGGAGGATGACCCGCTTAAAATGTTGCGTAACGCTTTCGAGTCCATGATCCAGGGCCAGGATGCCTGCCCTGTCAAGACGGGCTGCCTGATCGGCAATCTGGCCGGAGAATTGGCGGAATCCAGCGAATTATGCCGTATCACCCTACAGTCAGTGATGGTTACGTGGTGTGACCGCGTGGCTTATCATCTTGAGCGCGCCCAGGTTCAGGGTACCGTACGCCGGGACATTAAGGCAGCGGAACTTGCCCAGTTCTGCTGGGATGCCTGGGAAGGCAGTCTTTTGCGCATGAAGATAGAGAACTCGACGGAGCCCATTCGCCACTGTGTTGCCCTCTTGTTTGATGTCTTCATGAAGCCAAAATGATTTGGTTACTATTTTCATAATAAACAATCAAAGGAGAAAAGACATGTTGAAGTTCAGCTATCAAAACCCCACCAAGATTTTATTCGGACAGGGATGTATCGCAGGCATCAAGAAGGAGATCCCGAAGGGGGCAAAAGTCCTGATTACCTATGGGGGCGGCAGTGTCAAGCAAAACGGCGTTCTCGATGAGGTGAAGGCGGCACTGGAAGGATACGACTTGTCTGAATTCGGCGGTATCGAACCGAATCCCACCTATGAGACACTGATGCAGTGCGTCGAGCTGGTGCGCTCCTCAAAAATTGATTTTCTCCTTGCCGTTGGCGGCGGATCGGTGATTGATGGAACAAAGTTCATTGCGGCGGCAGTCCCTTACGAGGGAGAACCCTGGGAGATCCTCGAAAAATACGGCTTCGGGGTCAAGCATGCCTTACCCTTCGGCACTGTTTTGACAATCCCTGCCGCAGGTTCCGAAATGAACAGCGGCGCCGTAATCACCAGAAAGTCTTTGCAGGCCAAACTTCCTTTTGCCAGCGCAGCGGTATTCCCGAAATTTTCAGCACTCGATCCGACCAAGACCTATACGCTGCCGGGCAACCAGATCAGCAATGGTGTCGTGGATACCTTTATTCATATCGTGGAACAATATATCACCTATCCGGTTAATGGAAAGGTCCAGGATCGCTTTGCGGAGGGGCTGCTGATGACCTTGATCGAAGAAGGTCCGAAAGCCCTGCAGGAACCGGAAAATTTCGATATCCGGGCCAATCTGATGTGGTGCGCCACCATGGGCCTCAACGGGCTCATCGGTGCAGGCGTACCCCAGGATTGGTCAACCCATATGGTTGGTCATGAAATTACGGCCTTGCATGGTGTGGATCATGCCCGGACGCTGGCCGTCGTCCTGCCTGCGATGCTGAAAGTACGCAAGGAAGCGAAACGACAGAAGCTGCTGCAATACGCCGAGCGTGTCTGGGGATTGACGGCAGGGGATGAAGACAGTCGAATCGATGGGGCCATTGAAAAGACACGTGAATTTTTCGAAGGAATGCAGGTGCGGACCCGTCTCCGCGACTATGGCATTACCGCCGACAGTATCCCCGTTCTGCTGGAACAGCTGAAAAAGCACGGCATGGTTACTCTCGGTGAGCGTCGCGACGTTACGCCCGAGACGATTCGTGAGGTCTTGGAGCTCTGCCTGTAAGAACCCTGTGCCGGGTTGATTTGCACGTTTCCTGCAGGGAAATCGCTTTATAACGACGCTATGGCCGCTTGTAAATGGGCCGATAAAAATAAGGATTTGAATATGGGTCTTTTTGTGATCGATCAGGAAAAATGTAAACGTGACGGCATCTGTGTGAAAGATTGCCCGGCCCAGGTGATGGCCATGACTGATAAAAACGCCTTCCCGACGCCGATAGAGGATGCCGAGGAGTTCTGTATCAACTGCGGGCACTGTGTGGTTGTATGCCCTCATGGCGCCTTAACGCTCTTGACCATGTCTCCGGATGGATGTTCTCCCCTGCAAAAGGATCGCCTTCCCGGACCGGAGGCCATGGGGCAGCTTTTAAGGGCGAGGCGTTCCATCCGCCAGTACAAAAAAGCACCCGTACCCCATGATCTCTTGGAGGACCTGATTGATACGGCCCGCTATGCGCCCACGGGGAGCAATAAACAGCAGGTGCACTGGACGGTTTTTGAAGACCCGGCGGCTCTGAAACGCTTTGCAGCAATGGTGATCGATTTTACAAGGCAGAACCTTCCGGGAATTGAGGATGCGGACATGGTCAGGCGCATGGGTCGCATCATCACCGCCTGGGATAATGGTAAAGACCGGATCCTGCGCGGGGCGCCGAACTTGATCCTGGTGCATTCCCCGGCCGACCTGCCTTTTGCCGAGGCGGACTGCGTGATCGCCCTGACCTACCTGGAACTCTACGCCTATGCCAAAGGACTGGGGACCTGCTGGGGCGGCTATTTCACGGCAGCGGCCAATTTTTATGCACCCCTGACCGAAGCCTTAAGGTTGCCCGCAGGGCACCAATGCTATGGCGCGGTCATGTTAGGCTACCCGAAAACCGGCTATGAGCGGATTCCGCAAAGAAATGCACCGCTGGTTAGCTGGCGGTGATTAACGCCGGTTGAGATCATAGTGTTTTTTCCACCATGCCGTTTTCCCCCCTTTTGTAAAGGGGGATTCAGGGATATTTTGAAGTTTATGACAAAGTAAAAAATCCCCCCTTTAGCAAAGAATGATAAGGACTGTTAAAAGCAAAGGAGAGCATCATGAAGGACGTTTATCAACGATTGGCGGAGTTTCTTGACACCTTTCCCCAGAGGTATCCGCTCCATACGGAAACGGGAATTGAGCTGAAAGTCCTGAAGCACATATTCTCGCCTGAGGATGCGGAAATGGTGATGAAGCTCACCCCGATGCCGGAAACGGCCGCGGAGGTTGCCGGGCGCATCGGGGCGGATCCGGAAAAAACCGAGCAGATGCTCTTTGAGATGTCCCATAAGGGGCAGATTTTTCGTATTGGGAAAGCCGGGAGTTATAAATACATGGCAACGGCATTCCTGGTGGGGATCATCGAGTTCCAAATGAATCGCATGACTCCCGAATTTGCCAAAGACATGGCGGAGTTTGGGCCGATTCTGTTCGAAAACACCTGGATGAAAGGAAAAACGAGAGACCTCCGGACAATCCCTATTTCTGAAAGCGTGGACTCGGACGCCCAGGTCATGCCCTACGAAAGCGCCGAGGCGGCCATCAAATCGGCCAAGTATATCGGCGTTTCCGATTGTATGTGCCGGAGACAGAAAGAGCTTCTGAACGAGCCATGCAGCAAGCCGATGGAGGTGTGTTTTCATTTCGGCAGCGGTGTGCATTATTTTGTGGAAAACGGTATGGGGCGCTATATTGGACAGGAAGAAGCCCTTGCCATACTGAAGAAAGGCGAGGAAGCCGGCCTCGTCTGTCAGTTGAGTTCCTCCCAGAATGCCGTCGCCCTTTGCATGTGCTGCGACTGCTGCTGTGGGCCCCTTATCGCCTATAACAAATACGAAAAACCCTCGGAGATGGTCAACAGCAGCTTCTTTGCCCGGGTGAGCGAAGACGGCTGCATCGGCTGCGAGCTCTGCGAGGAGCGCTGCCCCATGGACGCCATTTCCATGGATGATGTCGCCCATGTCAACCTGGACCGCTGCATCGGCTGTGGCGTCTGCGCCGTCACCTGTCCCACCGAGGCCATCAAGGTCTTCAGGAAAGACAGGGAAAATGAATTCGTCCCGGAAAAAGACCTGTTCACGGCGACCATGGCGATCCATCAGCAACGAAGGGAAATATGAGAAACGACCATCAAGGAGGAGGATATCGACATGGAATTAAAAGATGCCATCAGAAAACGGATAAGTGTCAGAGGCTACAAGAAAGATCCCGTTCCCAAGACAATTTTGAGTGAGATCATTGAGGTCTCTCTGCGGTCGCCTTCGGCGATGAATGTTCAACCCTGGGAGATCACCGTGGTCGCCGGGGAGCCTCTGGCCCAACTCTGCCGGGAGAATATGGCGTTGCTCCGGGGCGGGCAGATGCCGGGTCCCGACCTGGGGCATGCGAAACCCTATGAGGGGGTGCACAAGGATCGCCAAAGGACTTTGGGATTTGAGCTATACGGTCTCCTGGGCATCGCCCGGGACGATAAAGAGAAGAGAAATGAATGGATGATGACCGGTTTTCGCGCCTTTGACGCGCCGGCTATTCTTATTGTATCGGCAGATGAGAGCCTGGAAGCCAGGCTGGCGGCCTCGGATATCGGGGGGCTGATTCAGACCATCTGCCTGACCGCTCTGGAATACGGCCTCGGCACCTGCATCAACGGCCAGGGCATCCTGTTTCCCGAGGTGGTGCGAAAGGTGACGGGGATTCCTGTCTCTAAAAAGATGTATATCTGCATCGCCATCGGTTATCCCGACTGGGATCACCCGGCCAATAAGCTGATCAGTGCCAGGGAATCCCTGGAAAACGTCGTGAACTGGGTGGGATTTGAGAAAAATTGATTCTGACCATGATCTCATTCTGAAGGAGCATAACTGAACCATGAATATAAAAGAAAATCTTATTCATACCGCCCTGGGTGACGGCATGATCGACAAAGACGGCGCCGCCGTGGCCGTGGCCCGGATGGACGTGAAAAAATCCTACAGGGGAACGGGGCCCCTGCTCCAGAAAGTCATCCGCGACGCCGATGAAGCGTCCTGGCATGACATCAGGGCAAAGATCGATTATACCTATGAAAACATCAATGCCGCCCTCACCGCCCTGGAGAAGGAGACGGGGTTTCTTACCCTCCTGCGCGAAAGGCTCGCTCTGGGCCAGAAGCTTCTCTTCAAGCCGAACCTGGTCAGCACGGAGAATATCGACCCTTATACCTACGGTTCCTCCCCGGGGAGCACGGGCAATACAGAATGGCCCTTCGTGGCAGCCGTCATGCGCTGGTTCCACGACAAAGGGGGCATCAGCTACTACCGGATGTGCATCGGCGAGGCCGCCACGGCCCTGTCCAGTGTTGCCGCTCACTACCGCCAAATCAAGACGGCGGGAAGACCCGTGACGACGGAGGCTGTTATCGAAGGGCGCTCCGATGACTTCTACGGGGGCTGGGGCTTCTATTTCGTCCGCCGGTATCTTGCCGAGGTATCCGATACTTCGATGGGAGACGATCCCATGCAGGGTCTGGAAGAAAGCATGGCGGGCATCTATCTTCCTCCGGGCAAAGTGGCGGACAAGCTCATGGTCTACGACCTGAACCGGATCTGCGACGACCCCTCAAAAGGACGGGATATCCCCGTTCCGAATGGCGAGAATTTTGATTCTCTCATTCTCCATAAAGTCATCATCGGCGGCGATCCTTCCGATCCCGCTGATCGGTCAGATTACCCGGGATGCGTTCTTGTCAACCTGCCTCGTCTCAAGGTTCATGCCCAGGCCCTCTTTACCAATATCATCAAAAATCTCGGCATCGGCCTCTACCCCATGGAAGTCTCCCGTTCCAGCGGCTGTGCCTGGGAATATGCGACGCCCCACCGGAAGATTCCGGGGATGAAGGGCGCCATCCCTCACCAGGTATGGGTTCCGGAGATGGACCCCGTCACCTGCCTTCCCATGAGAGGTGCTGACGGGCGCTATCTGGTGAAGAAGACGGGCGGCCTGACGGGAACCATGATCGATATCATTGCCGCCGTGGCACACCAGGACATTTTTATGATGCACATCGTGGACGCCGTGGAAGGCATCAACCGGGATCATCAGGGTCAAGGCCTGGGCATCAAGGAACCCGAAGGTCTCGTGATAGCAGGCATCGACCCCGTGGCGGCGGATCTTTTTTGCGCCCGCTACATGTTCAGCAATGTGGGCCTTAAAGAGGCTGAGGAGAGTGGTCTTGATGATGGCATGGGCGGGTATTTCCCCCAGGCCGTTCCCGTGCCGCGCTATGACGGCCGGGCGATTGTCACCGAAAAAGGCTATGACAGCCCCCTGCGCAGGGATTACT
Source organism: uncultured Syntrophaceae bacterium (assembly GCA_964492965.1). Classification (GTDB taxonomy): domain Bacteria; phylum Desulfobacterota; class Syntrophia; order Syntrophales; family UBA8958; genus CAZBME01. The sequence continues at coordinate 66,208 of CAZBME010000010.1, forward strand.
GTTTCGAGCGGGCGGAGCGGCGCGGTCTGGGAAAACGCTCCTATTATGTGGTCGGCCATGATGGCATCACGGGGCACCCCCTGGCCTCCTTCCGCGGTCGTCTGGGCTTTGTGGAAGGGAGCCGGTTCAGTGAAATTGTCACCAGTGCCCTTTATTCCGACACCTACAAAATGCCCTGGGATCTGCAGAAGACATTTTTCGGATACATGGATGCCGTTGACACGCTGGAGGGGACATCCCGGAAGCGCAGCTTTCTCGACGCCTTCGACGAAACGGGCGACGGTACCGTGACCTATGAGGAATACGGGAAGAAGGGACTCTACGGGCCAACCAATATTTTGGGCGGTCTCAACATGAGCACCAAGGCGGAAGAAGATGAATCGGAACCCTTCCGGGCCTTCTACGCCATGCTGTCAAACGTCCCGAGGTGCTCAAACCCCAAGTGGAACCCCGAGGGGCACGACTTCACCAGAGAACAGGTGTATGGGCTGGTAACCGTTGTCGCCCAGATGATGTCCCAGTCGCCCAAAGAGGAAGAAGATCCCTTTGTTGCCGGCCTCCTGTGGGGGAAAGGGAAATGGCCCAGCTATGCCCTGGCTTTCGATCGGTACATCAAACAGGTCCTTTATGGATGGAAATTTCCCGCCAGGATCGGGATATCGAGCCTCTACGGGAGCGCTTGCGCGTTTGCCGATCACCGGCAGAACGGCCGGACCCTCCTTGGCCATGTCCGCGGTGTCCCCGATCCCGAGGCGGCGCAAAAATATGTGGAGGCTGTGCGGGAAGGCCGCATGAAGCCTCTGGATTTCACATTTTATACACTTCCGGGCTATGGCGGGAGCCATCTTCCCAATGTGGAGGAGTCCTCCGACCCGGCAAAAGTGCTCACGGTCGTCTTCGAAGGGGAAACAAAACGGTGGCCCGACCCAAGAACGGATGACCTGGAATCTAATTCATAATTTAATAAAACCGAAACACGCAATTATTCAAAGGAGAAGAACGATGAAAACATTAGAACATCTGCTGGCCCCCCTGCGGGTCAAGTCCATGAATATCCCCAACCGGGTCGTCATGCCGCCCATGGGAACACGTCTGGGCAACAATGACGGCACTGTCAGTGAAGCGACCCTGGCCTATATGAAGCGCCGGGCCCGTGGAGGCGCCGGGCTGATCATTACGGAGATTACGGAAGTCCACCCCCTGGGCTCTGTATCGCCCCAATGTCTGGCGGTGTGGGATGACCAATTCATTCCGGGGCTTGCAAAGCTTGCCGCTGTGGTCCATGCCGAAGGCGGCAAGATCGCCATGCAGCTTCATCATTGCGGCCGCGAGAGTCTGTTCCAGACCCAAAGGAAGACAGCCGTCGCCCCCTCGGCCATCCCGAGCTACATCTACGGCATGCTCGGAACGCCCAAGGAGATGACTCTGGAAGACATCCGGGAGACCATTGCGTCCTTCGGCACCGCGGCCGTTCGTGCCAAGGCCGCAGGCTTCGATGCCGTAGAACTCCACGCCGCCCACGGCTACCTCCTCATGCAGTTTCTCTCGGCCCATTCCAATCAGCGGACCGATGCATATGGCGGTGACTTCCGGGCCCGGGCCCGATTTATGATCGAGTGCCTGGAGGAGGTCCGCAGGCAGGTTGGGGAAGATTTTCCCGTCTTGATCCGCATCTCCGCAGAGGAATGCATCGTGAACGGCTATAGTGTCTCCGATATGCAGACGATCATCCCCGATCTCGTTTCCGCCGGCGCGGATATGATCAACGTCTCCTTCGGCACACACGCCAGTGCTGCCGTCAGCGTCGATACGCCGAATGCGAGCGCTCCGATTGAATATGAACAGGGATTCAATGTCGGCCTGGCCCGCAAGATCAAAGACGTGGCAGGAGTGCCCGTCATCGCCGTGGGCCGTTTCACGGATCCTTATGTCATGGATGAAGCCATTGCCCGTGGTGATGCGGACATGATCGCCGTGGCACGCCAGCATCTGGCCGATCCCGATTTCCTGAAAAATGCCATGGCGGGACATTTGGAAGATACGAGCGAATGCCTCGCCTGTAACCAGGGTTGTATCGAACGGCTCATCCTGGAGCAGCAGTCGGTGCGTTGCGCCATCAACCCCGAAACGGGGCAGGAACTGATCTATCCGACACAGCCGGCGGCCGTTTCCCGGCAGGTGTGGGTAATCGGGGGCGGTCCGGGCGGTCTTACCGCGGCCTATGAGGCGGCGAGGCTCGGCCATCAGGTCATTCTTTTCGAACAGGAAAAGGAGACAGGCGGGCAGATACGTTTTGCTGAAAAGGCCCCCCATAAATCAGCCTACGGCATGTGGATCAGGACCCTTACGGCCAAGTGCCGGAAGAGGGGCGTCGATATCCGGACGGGAACGGAAGTTACGGAAGACATGATTGTCCAGGGAAACCCCGATGTCGTCATTCTGGCCATCGGCGCCGACAAGTCCACCTGTCCTGCCGAGGGCATGTCATCCTCTGTTGTCTGCGATGCCTGGCAGATCTTGAATGGCGAAGTCGCCCCCAAGGACCATGTCGTTGTCATCGGCGGGGGGCTCGTGGGTATGGAAACAGCGGATTTCCTCTGCGCGAAGGGTGTCAAGGATGTTACCCTGGTCGAAATGCTGGCCGTTCCGCCTGTGCCGCCGGTCTCGGCGCATGGCAAAATGCTGCATCGGCGCCTGGGAGCTGCCGGGGCCAAGCTGATGTTCAACACGGCCGTCCAGGCCATCGAGGAAGGGTCGATCCTGGTCAGCACCGAGGGGAAAGAGCGAAGACTGGAACCCGTCAACCAGGTCATCGTGGCCGTCGGCGTCACTCCCCGCAACACTTTCAAGGACATGCTTCGGGAAAAAGGCATCCGTCACTTCATCATCGGCGACGCCAGCTCTGCACGGCGTATCATCGAGGCCACAACAGAGGGGGCAAAGGCGGCCTGGGACATTTGAAGCATTTTATTTTTAAGCCTGTGCAATGATAACCAGGTGCAAAGCCCGCAAATGCCTGAACAAAAGTACCGTTGATTGTTATCTAGGATGAGAAGAAATATGCAAAGAAGAACGGATCTTTCAATTTTTGGATTCTTGGTGCTTGTCTTGTTTTGGACAGCGACACAAGTGATGGCCTCCGACCTGAACGGTCAGATGCGCAAAGGTGCTTACTCTGACAATTCCCATAGGCAACTGGCGCAGACGGACTCGAAAACGGCAGGTACCCCCCAAATATCAAAACATGCCGGATCAGGCATTAAATGCGTCAGCTGTCACGGAACGGGTCAGCAACAAGAACGAGTGACCATGGCCAAATGTCTCCAGTGCCATGGCAGTTACGAAAAACTGGCCAAAGCCAGCAGTAAGTTAGATCCGAACCCCCATGCCTCCCATGAAGGACAGGTCCGTTGCGGGTTATGCCATGCGGAGCATGGAAAATCGGTTCTTTCCTGCAAGGAGTGCCATGTCTTCGAGATGAAAGTCCCGTAGACGGCTTTTCCCTTTGCCAGAGATAAAATGAAAAGCGACGATTGTTGCTGGCTCGCTTCCTATGGTGGGAGTACTAAAGGAAGGCCTGAAAACAGTATTTTGAAATATAGTCAATTCGCAATAAATAACCAAGGAAAGGAATACCATCATGATCGAAAAGAAGAGCATTAGCAGACGTAATTTTCTTAAAACGGCGTCGATCAGTGCCGGTGTAGTGGCCCTCGGCGGTCTAACCGATACGACGGCCATCGCCGAGGCTGCCGCAAAAAAAGGCAAATGGGACAAAACCGTTGATGTTGTTATCGTCGGCTACGGCGGTGCGGGGGCGGCCGCTGCGATCACAGCCCATGACGCCAAGGCCAAAGTCCTTATTGTCGAAAAAGGAGAGGCCGGTGGGGGTTCCACGAATTATTCCGGAGGGTTTTTTGTAAGCCCCCGTGACGTGGACGGTGCAGTAAAATATCTGCTGGCTTGCGCCAAAGCGGCTGATAACCAGTTTTTTGACGTTGATCAGGAAGGTCTCACCGTCTGGGCAAAAGAGGCTGTACAGAATGAATCATGGGTCAAGGGCCTGGGGGCAAAGGAAGTCTTTATATCTCTCAAAGGCTGGTACGATACAGAGGGCGCCGCATCGTACACGGCCTGTCAGGTCAAACCCAACCCGACAGGGGTGGGGCTCTGGACCGTCCTTTCCCAAGCCGTAAACGACCGGAAGATCGAGATCCTTTACAACGCTCAGGGAAGTGATCTGGTTGTTGACGAAGGGAAGGGAGGTGCCGCTCCCGAGGTTCGGGGCATCATCGTCAAAGTCGGAAATAAAAACGTGGCCATTCAGGCGAAGAAGGCCGTTATCCTGACCTGCGGAGGCTTTGACTATGATGAAAAAATGAAAAAAAACAATCTTTTCCCGTACCCGCTATACTCTACCGGCCATTTAGGCAATACTGGAGACGCCATCAAGCTGGCGGCAAAAACCGGTGCGGATCTGTGGCATATGAACCTGGTGCCGGGGGTCATGACCCATAAATTCCCCGAGGTTCCCGTTGCCTATCCTTCCATGATCCAGCTTCGGGCAACTAATATGCCGATGATTCTCGTCAGTAAATACGGCAAACGATTTACCAATGAGGCGATGACCTCTTACGATGCAGTCGTCAGGGGTTTGCATACCTATGACGCGAACAAGCGGGAATTCCCTAATCTCCCCTGCTGGACTATTTTTGACGAGAAGGCGCGGACCTCGGGACCTGTCGGTGTCGGCGTGCCTATGGGGAAGCCTGTTTACACCTGGAGTCGCGATAATTCGGAAGAAATCGCCAAGGGCTGGATCATCAAGGCAGACACCATCGAGGAGCTTGCCCGCAAAATCGATATCGATCCTGCTGTACTGGCCAAGACCATCGAAACATACAACAGCAACTGTGTTCAGGAAAAAGATCCCGATTTCGGCCGCAAGAAGGGCCTGATTCCTTTGGTAAAGGCCCCTTACTATGCTGTCAAGGGCTATCCCGGTTGCTGGGCAACGGGAGGAGGACCGAAGATCAATACGAAAGCCCAGGTGATGGATACCAAGGGCAATGTTGTGCGCCGGCTCTATACGGCAGGCAGCGCCTCCACTTTTGCTGCGGCCTTCCTCTATCCTCTGAGCGGCACGGCCATTGGAGATTGCTTTGCCATGGGTCGGATTGCGGGACGAAACGCTGCCGCTGAAAAAGCATAATCCGACCAAGATACAATGCCTACCGGGACCGGCCGCCTGACTCAGATCGGGCGGCCGGTCTTATATTTTGTCCTGAAGGCATCCCTAAGGTGTCCGCAGGTGACATTCTGGAATGTCGAATTCCTTACAGAAGGGGCAAAGGCGACCTGGGACATATAAAACGTGTAATTTAGGTCTTGGCAAACCTGTTCATGTGGGATTGTTGATTCTCCGTTAATGATTCTTTCGTCTGCACATCAGTAAAAAAGGAAGGGCCACCAGTTTTTCATGGGTTTGCCTTGCACATCCTTTTGCCGGTTATCCAGTCCGGGGAAGTTCTGCCGCCAATAGATCAGCCATGGCCCCATGCAATCAGGCGCGAGTTTGTGATAAGGAGAAAAGGCTTTGCTGTTCCAGGGCCGGGCGAGGTCTCGCCCATCTGGGCCGCTGCCGATTCGCCAGTCTTCGATGGTCGACATGACGCTTCGCTCGCCCTGTAAATCGTAATGGAAACGGCCATTGGGGATGAAATGGACGTTGCCGCCATGGGCGACGTAATTGTCCAGAGTGATTCTGTTTCCATCACGGGATACGACAGCTGTCTGGGATTCGGGGAAATCGATGCGATCCCTGGGATTGAGGGTGTAGAAGGAAGCCCAAGGAAATTGGGGATAGCGCTGGTTCAGGTTCATGTCGGCAAAGTCTTTAAAATATCGGCTGAGATAGGGAATGGCTTCTGATTTTGCCGTCCCTTCGAAGCCGTGACAGAGACCTTCTATGTAGCAGCCGATACCGCGCGAGGCATTGACGAATCCGATCCGCAGACTGCGGCCGGTCCATTTCTGTGCGGCATCACCGCCATTGCCCGCCTGCACCCAGTGCTCACCGATGCGACGGAAATCATCGTCATAGCGCGGTTTTTCTTCCACTACTTCATAGGCGCGAAGATTTTCGTCATGTTCGACAAAAAACCAGAGTTCATGTACGTAGCCCTGCTCGACCAGTTCATCGAGGCGCAGGAAGCGGGACGGCATTTTCGGATTGCGAACTCCGTAATAGCGGGCGAATTCATCGCTGAAGAAACGGTTGTAGTCTAGGTTGAAACCCGGATTCATGCCTGCCTTGAGAGGAAGCCTTTCAGAGTTTCCTCCGCCGGCAGCCACATCTCGAAGGTCAACAAACCTGAATAGTTGATACTGGAGAAAAACCGGCGCAGACTTATTTTTATAGCCCTGATAGCGGCTGCCTTCGGCCAGTGATGCGATGATCGCGTCAAGCATCCGGTCGAGATGATCGCGCCTGGCCCGGTTGGAAAAATTCAGCACCAGCAGCCGTGGCTTCATCAGCCGGATCAGGTCGTGATTTTCAACCAGCCAATGGTCGCTATTGGCACGGCTGAACCGGTTCGGCCAGACGGCAAGATCGGCGGGATCACCTGCAGGGGTGGAAAGGGTTGCTGCATGAATACACGGTGCACAGGGCAGCAGTGTCATTGCGCAAAGTAAAAGCGCCAGAGCAACATGGCACCGGTATTTCCAGAAGAGCATGCCCGTTAATTTGTCAATGCCTGGTTCTCCCATGGAAAAGGGTTAAATATGATTTGCAATCGATATCTTTACAGTTGGTGTCCCATGTTTCCTTTGGCGCGGGGCCTGAGTCATCAAGACAGGAACATGGGCTTTCCCAGCATGTCGAGCACCTTGGGCTTATAATTTTCTGAGTCATATAGGGCTGTTACGTCAACGCACTTCTTCCCGGCAATGACCAGATCCAGCGGGACGGTCGTATAAATGCCGTGTTGGAGAGCAACCATCCGTCCGGTGTGCCCTTTGGCGGCCTGATCCAGGGCCAGATGGCCAAAAGAAATGGCCACCATTCGGTCGAGGGAATCGGGCGCGCCGGTGCGCATGACATAGGCCAGGGGCTGATACATGGTGTTCAGTCCGAACCTTTTGATTTCTTCAGAGATGTAGTATCCGATTCCTCCGAGTTTCTGGTGTCCGTAAGCGTCTGCTTCGCCGCACTGCTGAATGACGCCGCCGATGGGATAGGCGCCTTCCGAAACCGTCATAATGGCATAATGTGAGGGATTTCTTCTACGGTCTTCCGCAAGAAAATGGATCAGTCGTTCCATTTCAAACGGCACTTCCGAGATGACGGCCCGGTCCACGTCCGCCAGATAGGCCGCAAAAAGGGAGGTTTCTCCGGAGTTTCGCCCGAACAATTCCACCACACCGATGCGCTCATGGGATCCGACGGAGGTGCGGAAGGCGGTTATCGTCTCCACGGAACGCGTCACGGCGGTAGAAAAACCGATGCAGTAATCGGTGCCGAAGACGTCATTGTCCATCGTTTTGGGGATGGCCACGACGCGAACACCCTCTTTGTGGAGACGCCTGGCAAAGCTGAGGGTGTCGTCGCCGCCGATAGGAATGAGGGCGAAAAGGGCGAGATGATCGAGGACACGCAGGACATGCCTGGTGCAATCGATGGTGCCGGAAGGGTTGATTGCCCTGTCTTCGTCACGAACCCAGGCAGGCACGTCGTCCGGTCTGACGTTACTGGGATTGGTGCGGGACGTGTGCAGGAAGGTGCCGCCGGTGCGGTCGATCTTGCGCACCGTCTCCACATCCAGCGGCATCGTCCACTTGTCTGCGGCGCCCGGGTCGTCCGGATCGATGTTCAACATGCTCATCCAGCCCCGTCTCAGGCCGACAATCTGGATATCGTAGGCCTGTGCCCTCACCACCGCCGCCTTGATGGCGACATTCAATCCGGGAACATCGCCGCCGCCTGTCAGAATACCGATACGTCGTTGGGCCGTCATAAGCAATCTCCTCCTGGATACCATCACAGATCGAAGCGCCACGCGGCCCTCGGTCTGCTGCACCTATTTAAAAAGGGTTGGAATTGATCTTATCAAGCCGGTCAGAACGAGTTCATGATACCACCATTTGTAAAAAAAACTACAAAAAGGTGCAAACATCAAAGCCTTGTCCAAAGGGCTATCTGATAGGCAAGAACGCCACCGACGAAGGAGACGGCAAGCATGAGTGCAAAGGATGCGCCGAACCATCTCCAGCTGTTCAGTTCCCGTTTCATGACCGCCAGCGTGGCCGCACAGGGGATAAACAGCATGAGAACGACCAGAAAGGCCAGGGCGGAGGCATGGCTCATCACGGTCGGCAGGGCATGGACCAGTCCTTCCCGACCGACGCCGTAAAGGACTCCCAGGGTGGCCATGGAATTTTCCTTGGCAATGATGCTGGTCAGAAGAGCCGTCATCATCTTCCAGTCGAGTCCCATGGGATGTCCGATGGGTTCGATGAATTGCCCGAATAACGCCAGATAACTGTCTTCGATCCGTCCATGGGGCAGGTGGGCCAGAATCCAGATCCCTACGGAAACAAGCAGGATAACCGTCCCGGCCTTCTTGACAAAAGAGAGGATGCTGGCCCAGATGACCATGCCGATCGTCTTCGGGTCCGGCTTGTGATAAAGGGGCAGTTCCATAATAAAGGGCATGGCGCTCTCCTTGAGGATAAAACGGCTGGCGACCATACCCGTCAAGCCGAGAACCATCATGTCCGCCGCCAGAATGGACCACGACACGACGGTGGCGGCATGGGGGAACATGGCCGCCGTCACAAAGGTCAGGACGGCCAGACGGGCCGTGCAGGGGATGAAGGGGGACAGGAAAATCGTCAGGAGCCTTTCTTTTTTCGACTCCACGATCCGGGCGCCCAGGATGGAGGGCACATTGCAGCCGAAACCCAGGCACAGGGGGATGACGCTCTTCCCGTGGAGTCCGATCAGGTGCATGAACCTGTCCATGACAAAGGCTGCCCGGGCCATGTAGTTGACATCCTCCAGCAGGGCGATGACGGCAAAGAAGATGACCAGGATCGGGATGAAGGTCAAAACGGACCCGGCGCCGCCGATAATGCCGTCCACGATAAGCCCCTTGACCCAGAAGGGAAAAGGCGCAAGAGCCGTTTCCACCTGTCCGGCAAAGGCGCGCACCAGCCATTCCAACCCTTTCTGCAGGGGATAGCCGACCTGGTAGGTAATGAAAAACACACCGGCAAAAACGGCCAGCAAGATGGGAATCCCGAAAATCGGACGGGTGAGGATGTGGTCGATACGGTCGGTCATGACGACCTGGCCCATCCTGAAGCGATCGATGGCTGCCCGGGAGACCTCTTCAATCCAATCGTACCGGCCGCCGACGATGGCGTGCAGGGAATCCTCATGCTGTATCAGAAGCGCCCGGATACGGCTCCAGGTATCGTTGGGGAGCTGTTTTTCAACAAGGCGTGAGATATCCGGATCGCCTTCCATGAGCTTGACGGCCAGCAGGTTTCGGTATCCCGGGTCCGAGGACCGTTCGCCGGAGAGGTGATGGGTGAGGAGCGATGAAATCGTGGTAAAGACTTCCCGATGATCGGCGGCCACTTTCGGCGTACGCGGATGATAGGGTAATTCCCCCTTCGAGAGGCTGATAATCTGGGAGACGAGTTCCTTGATGCCCCGGTTTTTGGTTGCCACCATTTCCACAACGGGAATGCCGAGGGACTTCTGCAGGGCGGCGATGTCGATCCGTATCCCCTGGTTTTCAGCCATATCCACCATGTTGACCACCACGATAACAGGGGGGCCTAGGAGCAAAAGTTCCGACAGGACGTAGAGGCTTCGATCCAGAGCGGAGGCATTGGCCATCAGGACAATCACATCGGGATGCTCCGTCAGGATAAAATCCCGGGCAACACGCTCCTCCTCCGAAAAGGAGGTCAAGCTGTATGTGCCGGGAAGATCGACGATACGGAGTTCTTCATTGCCGCATAGGTGGATGCCTTCTTTTTTTTCCACCGTTTTTCCCGGCCAGTTGTCCACATGCTGGGAAAGACCGGCCAGGATGTTGAAAACCGTTGACTTGCCGGCATTGGGCGGTCCGGCAAAGGCGACGAGAATCTTTTTCAACCCTTTCGTATCATCCGTTATTTCGCATTCTTCCGCTTCCGGGGGGGACAAGAGAATCTTGTCGGCTTCCCCGCCGCCGAGGGCGACACGCGTGTCTCCAGCCTGAACAATGATCAGGCCGCTGCCGCTGCGGAGGACCTTGATCTTCATGTTCAGGGCGATTCCCATGCCGGCGAGTCGGCTCGACAACTCCCGCCCGCCCGTCAAGGCATGGATAATCCCTTCTTCACCTTCCCGAAGCTGGGATAAAGGGGTTAATTTTTCATTCATAGGTTAACTGCAGGATCTTTCCTTAAAAGGGTACGTACTTTCGCATCTTAAATAATAACGATCTAGTGTAAAGTCAATGCATAGACTAATCGCACACGACGAAAAAAACAAGATAAAACAGGCATGAACGCATTATGTGTCAGTGAGGTTTGCGACCTTCACTTTTCATCCTGAGCAAATCTTCAATCAGTTTGTCATAGTCCTCGCCGGGCGCCTGATATGGCTCTTCCTGAAGTGCCGCGTCGAACATCTCCTCAATCTTCTTGAGCTGCTCCATGGCTGTCTTGTTTTGGCTGAAATTATTGTTCATCATCTCCACCAGGCCCTCTCCGGCTTGCTTGAGTTCGCTCAGGTCGATATCGAGGCCGGCAAGATGACATACCGTCTTCAACAGATCGTAGCAGGCCCTGGCATTGTAATCCTGGATATAAAGCGGCACCCTGGCCGTGATGCCTGCCGCCTCGATTCCCTGCCGGCCGGCAAGGTGCAGCAGCATTGTGGTAAAGCTGCACGGTCCCTCATAAAAGAGAAAAGGGGCGAAGGCTTTGATATCATTCTTCAGCCGCGGATGACTAACGACGGAAAAAAACCTTGTTTTCCTGGTGTGAGGCACTTGGTCAAAAACACCGCCCAACGCATAGATCCTCACGGCCTGGAAGCGCCGGGCCACATCGAGAATGGCTTGAGCATACTCCGGCCACCCCATATTTGGCTCAACGCCCGAGAAGAGGATGAGGTCGTGGCTGGTGCCGCTTTTCCAGAAATAGAAATCATTTTTCGGCAAATCCAGCGTTTTTACCACCCCCTCCTCGATCCTGGCGCGGGGGCGCAGGTTCTGCTCCGGGCTGGGGCTTGGTATCTGGTAGATATGGAAGCCCTGTGGTTCTATGTGCGCGAATTTACTAGCGCCTAACTTGCGGCGCAGATATTCGACGCTCCCCGTGGAAACCTCGCCCGCATTCAGCCAGCCGCTGAAACCGACCACAATATAGGGTGCCAGAAGTTCAGGCTCATTTTGCATTACAAGACAACCGTCCATGCCAGTATCTCCAATCAGAGTAAATTTGCCTTTCCAGCATGAAGCGGGAGGAGAAGGCTTTAATCAATATATCAAGGATAGGTTAAAAATGAAATGCCATAACGTTCATCCCGATCCGGCTTTCCCTGCATATTTCCAGGACATCATATCCATTCATTAGTCGCTATCAAGGCGCAACTCCAAACATCCGCCCGGCAAAGGGTCCCTCATGGAACGCCTTCCTTATGTTTTATCGTTTGGTTCGATAATATATCTCTTCCAGCGATTTTCTTCGGGGATGTTTCCTGGGCAGGCTTAAGGCAAACGATTTTCCGATATTGAGCCAATCGGCCAGTTCCGTCCGGTTTCTCCAGGCGCCGCCATCGACCATGACCCAGCCCTTCATGGGTTTGCCGGTTAAATCGAATTCCCTTGCATGCTCATCTGTCAGTTTCTCCGCAGCCAGCGCCGGAGACATTCTGACGATCAGATAATCCTTCCAGATGCCGAAACTCATGTTGCCGTTGATCATGTAACAGATGCCGCCGAACATCTTTTTCTTGTCCGGGGTGATCTCAGGCAAAAGGTCGTCTATGAGGTCTTCGAGGGCCGTGTTATAAGGCATCGTATTTCTGTTTTTGATTCGACCGGATCAGCGTCACCGGATTATATTTCAAAGATATGGCGTTGGCTGGTTTGCTGTCCACGTTACCTCCCTGTCGGACGATCAATTTGTCATGGCTATTGAGAACCACGACCACAAGAACCTTATCATATGAAGAAGGATTTGGAGTGTCAAGAGGAGTTTGGTCTACAATATTTCCTTGATTTTTTGATAAAGTAATGCCAGAATTTCGACCACAATCATCCGGAAACGATCGCTGCATCTGTTACTTCTCCGCTGCACTTCGAATAAAAAAACGTTTATTGCACCTTAATGATTTCGGCTTGGCGTTGCAGTTCTCTTGACGGCATTTTTTATGAAAGGGAGGATATTATGAAAAAGGGAGATATGATCAGGCATATAGGCTTCACCGTATTGACGGTGTTGCTGTCATTATCCTTCATGAATGAAGGCAGTGCGTCGCTCATCAGGATAGGGACGCCAGATCAACCGGTTATTTATGATGACGCAACACATCTGTATTGGGCGGGGGATATGACCCTCTTCGTTCAGCAAAACTATAATACTCAGAAAGCCAATATCGCGGCAAGCACATATGGTGGAATCCACACCTGGCAGATGGCGACGATGACCCAGTTCCAGGGATTGGCGGCGGCCATGAGCGCCGGGAACCAGTGGGATCTTATAGCGACAACCTACGATTACCCGGATGGGAGCTTTTCTGTTGTGAGTGGAAGAGTGGATACCCTTTATCAGTTCAATAATGTAACGTATTATGACAGGCACTATTTATCTTCGATTACACACAGGACGAATCCTACACCGCTTCAGCCACCGCATCAGGCGGGTTACGGCTATCTGGATGATATCTATGCAACACGCACCGGGGCCTGGACCGTTTCCGCGACGGCGCCTGTTCCCATTCCCGCTGCCGCCATCCTTTTCAGCTCCGGTCTGCTGGGCCTGATCTTTATCAGGAAAAAGCTCGGGAAATAAATGCGGCACGAATGATCCAACCATAGGCAGAGTCCATAGGCTCTGCCTATTTTTTTGCCGAAAGAATCAGTAACCTCCCGGCAGGATCAAGCGTGTTGATAAGATCGCGGAAGGATGTTATTTTCGTTCTCCAAAGATCGTGAAGCGGCGTCATCAGGTGCCGCCATTTTGACTTTATGGGAGGAATATTCTGAAAGAGGCAATGCCGGTGATGAATCTGGAGACGGTTTCTGCAACATTGGTCAAGGCGCTTTCTGGGGTTGAAGCGGCCCTTCGCAAGCTTAACCCTCTGGCCATCCCCCAGCTCAGCAAAGAGCTGCTGGTTCATCTGCCTCCCTTGGAAGCCGCGCGGGATGCCCTGCTTGCTGATGATCGGAAGGATGGCCAAGGCCGGCGGGAGCTTTTACCTGCCTGCCAATATATCATGGATGCCATCCAAAAATTCGGCCGGGGCGATCAATTGCAAGACGCTTACCGGTCCGTTCTGCGGGCTGCACGGAAGCATTGCCAGGCACAGGAGGCGCTGTTGCCCCTTTGCAGCACCTTGCCCGGGATTAACCGATACTTTCTCGAACCGGAGGCCGCAGGTCCGGATTTCATGCCCGCAAAGGAATCCCCTGACCGCAAAACAGGGCTCTTCCATTCCGGTTCCGATCAAAGCCCTTATCCCCGTGGCGGCTATTCTTTCTACATCCCGGAAACGTACTCCCCCGATCGCCCCTGGCCGCTTGTTGTCGCCTTGCACGGCGGATACAGCCACGGACGGGATTTCATCTGGACATGGTTGCGCGAGGCCCGCAGCAGGGGCTTCGTTCTTCTCGCCCCCACTTCTTTGGGACAGACATGGTCGATCTTGGATGTCGCCGTCGATGCGCAGCCATTAAGGCGCCATATTGACGACCTTTGCTCACGCGTCAACATTGACCGGAACCGCATCCTCCTTACCGGCATGTCAGACGGCGGAACCTTTGCCCTGGCTGCGGGGATATCCCGGGATTGTCCCTATTGCGCCATTGCCTCGGTCTCCTGTGCGCTTCCCCCCGTGGAGATGCGCCATGCTGAAGGGAAACGCCTCTTTTGGCTGCACGGCGCCCAGGACTGGATGTTTCCGGTAAGCCGGACCGTCCAGGCCTGTAAAGCCCTGTCGCAATCAGGGGCTGACATCAAACTCAAGATAGTCGATAATCTTTCCCATGCCTACCCCCGCGAGGAAAACGACACAATCCTCCGGTGGTTCGATCCGGTTTTTTCTAAGCCATCTGAGAGCATTTTCACGAGCAAATGACAGACGTGGAGGGGCATCGAATGTCGAAGCCGAGCTGTTCGGCGCAATAGAATGTTGAACAGATGCCTTCGGGCTATTCCGGATTAAGTTTACCCCTCGCAACCCAAAGATCTTGCTTGAATCTTTTCGTAAAAAAAGCAATTATGCCTTATCTTGAACACGTTATCTCCATATTAGGCCACTTTTTCAATATATTGATATAATAACGAATAGCACCGACGCGCAAAATAATGTGCCCTGCCCCTGAAGAGGTTGAAAATGAAACATCGGTACATGCTTCTTCTTCTTTTAGCTGTTATGTTTTGCCTCTGTTTTTTTCTCTTCACTTCCTTCTATAACCAGGCCAAACAGGAAGCCATTAAGGATTCTCATAACGAACAGTTGCTGTACGCCAGGCAAGCCGCAAGGGGAATAGAAGACTTTTTCAACAACTGGACGCACACCCTGACCGCTCTGTCCGAAATGGACTCGATTATTAATCTGGATAAGAGGGGCAAAGAGGACATGGAACTCCTTTACAGAGCAAATCGGAACAGGATCAGGGCGATTACACGCGTAGATGCGACAGGCAAGATTATTTACACTTTTCCTTTCAATCGCGGCGCCATCGGGAAGGATATTTCTCGCCAGGATCATGTCCGCGAAATCATGCGTACTCATAAGCCTGTTGTCAGTAATGTATTCCCAGCAGTGCAGGGATACGACACCGTTGCCTTCCAGGTGCCGGTTTTCAGTAACAAAAAATACAAGGGCACAATAGGCATAAATGTTAATTTTCATGAGCTGGCAAAGCAATATATAGAAAACATAAAAATTGGGAATACGGGCTATGCCTGGATGATCAGCCGGGATGGTACGGAACTTTATTGCCCTGTCCCCGGGCATACAGGGAAATCTGTCTTCGAGAACTGTAAGGATTTTCCTTCCATCCTGGTTATGGCCAAGGATATGCTCAAGGGGAATCAGGGATTGACTACCTACACCTTTGATATGATCCGGGGGGACGAAGTAGAGAATGTAAAAAAACATGCCGTGTACATGCCGATAAACGTTGGGAGCACCTTCTGGTCCATCGTTGTTGTCTATTCTGAAGATGAAATTATCGCCTCTCTGAAGGATTTTCGGAACAAACTCATCGGGGTCATCCTTTTTCTGCTGCTTTTCGGTGTTCTATTTGCTTACTATGGGTTGAAAATCCTTTTCGTCATCAGGGAAGAAAAAAAACGCCGCAACGCTGAGGCTGCTCTGCGGAAGAGCGATGAGCGTTTCCGTGCCATCTTCAATTCCACATTCCAGTTCACCGGCCTGATGACCCCGGACGGTATACTGATCGAGGCAAATCAGACGGCACTGGACTTTGCCGGTATTAGATTGGAGGACATCATCAATCGGCCTTTTTGGGAGGCGCGCTGGTGGCGGGGTGATGAAGGCAGGGTAAAGCAGCTGAAACAAGCCATATCAAGAGCTGCCAGGGGAGAGTTTATCCGTTACGAAGTCGAGTTGCAGGGGGCCGGTGAAACAACCGCGATAATTGACTTCTCTCTTAAGCCTTTTCGGGGTCAGGACGGAGAGGTTGCATTGCTAATCCCTGAGGGACGGGATATTACGGAGCACAAGCAGATAGAAGAGGAGAAACGAAAACTGGAGGAACGCCTGCAGCGTGCGGAGAAGATGGAGGCCCTGGGAACCCTGGCAGGCGGTGTTGCCCATGATCTCAACAACGTCCTTGGTATTGTTGTTGGTTATTCTGAAATGCTTATGGATGAGATAGGTGAATCGAGCCCCCTGAGAGATAATGTGACAAAGATCATGGCCGGCGGACAGCGTTCCGCCGCCATTGTGCAGGATCTGCTGACACTCGCGAGAAGAGGGGTCCAGTCGAAGAGCGTTTTTAACCTCAACAACACCATCATGGATTGTCAGAAATCGCCGGAGTTTGAGAAGGCAACATCATTAAACCCCCATGTCCGGATCAAGACCGTCCTCGAAGCGGATCTTCTGAATATTATGGGATCGCCCATTCATCTTGGCAAGACGTTTATCAATTTAGTGGCCAACGCCGTGGAAGCCATGCCCGGTGGCGGTATGTTGACCATTGCTACAAGTAATCAGAGCCTGGATAAACCTATCCATGGTTATGATGCCGTCAATGTGGGCGATTATGTCGTTCTTTCCGTCACCGACACGGGAGAGGGCATATCCGACAACGATCTAAAACACATCTTCGAACCTTTCTATACCAAGAAAGTCATGGGTAAAAGAAGCGGGACGGGTTTGGGATTGGCCGTCGTCTGGGGCACCATCAAGGATCATAACGGCTATATTGATGTTAAAAGTGAAGTGGGAAAAGGAACGACCTTCTCTCTATACTTTCCTGTCACCAGGGAAGAGATGGCCAAAGCAGAAGCGGCCATCCCTTTGTCCGACTATATCGGAAATGATGAATCTATATTGGTTATAGACGACATCAAGGAGCAGCGGGAGCTGGCAGCGAAGATGCTGGGCAAGCTGAACTACAGGGTGAAGACCGTTTCCAGTGGTGAGGAGGCCGTTGAATATCTCAGGACTGAAAAAGCGGACCTGCTTGTTCTGGACATGATCATGGACCCGGGAATGGACGGCCTTGACACCTACAAGGCTATCCTCGCAATCCATCCGAAACAGAAGGCGATCATTGTGAGCGGTTTTTCCGAGACGGACCGTGTGCTAGAGGCCAGATCGCTGGGAGCGGGCGAATATCTCCGGAAGCCCTATGTGATTGAAAGGCTGGGGATGGCTGCCAGGAAGGGACTGGATAGGACATAGGCGGCAACAATATGATGAAGACGAAGCATTCCTGAACGGGCTGACGGGACACGTCGAAAATGAAGGCACCGATTTGCGCCTGCCGGAAATGGACATAAACGGCAGCGTACTAGCGGGACATCCTGACCTGCCGAACCAGCCGGAATCCGATGCTCTTGAAACTATTTGCCGGATTAAAACTGAAGCGGATGGCGGTGCGGCAGTCCTTGGCACGGTCAAGCCAGCATCCCCCGCGCAGCAACCGGTTTGCTCCTTCATCGGGGCCACGGGGATTGTCCCGTGCGCTCTTTTGGTAATATTGTTCGCCGTACCAATCGCTTGTCCACTCCCAGACATTGCCCGACATGTCGTAGAATCCAAGGGCATTCGCCTTCTTCAGGCCTACGGGGTGAGTTTTGTCCCCTGAATTGGCGTCATACCAGGCGTAGTCGCCGAACTTGTTTTCACTGCTTGTCCCGGCCCATTTGACCATTTTCCCGCCGTCGCGGGCTGCATATTCCCATTCCGCCTCCGTAGGCAAGCGGTAGGTCTGACCGGTCAAACGCTCCAGTTCCGCAAGGAAGGACTGAATATCCGTCCATTTCACACTCTCCACCGGACAGTTATCCCCGCAGGCCTTGAAGTGGGATGGATTTTCCCCCATGACCTTCTTCCATTGCCCCTGGGTTACCTCATATTTGCCAAGGTAGTAGCTGTCCACACAGACCTCATGAAGGGGTTTTTCGGAAGGCAGCCCGTCGCCGAAACCATCCCCCATCTGATAGCATCCCCCATTGACCAGGATGAACTCCATGCCCGTGACGGGCTCTGTAACGGCGGCCTGATCTGATGCGGATCTGTCCAGGGAGGGCCTGGCCAAAATCGCACCTTTATCCCTGTTTTCGCCTATGTCCCGCACGCTGCCCGTTTTTGCAAAACTTCCCGGCATGAAGAAAAATTCCCCGTCCAGCGACGACAATTCCCAGGGCACCTGCTTCCCGCCCGTTTCCTGGCCCAATTGGTGGCGGACATTTTTAAACACCTGCTCGATGGTCAGGCCCGGTTCTTTCATGTACTGCATCAGGGCGGAGGCAAAAGGGCTGTTTCGCCCGTCTCCGTCCAGGGCGACCTGACCCGGCCCGGTAGAATAGGAAATGTATGTCCCCACAGGGGCGCTGCCCATAATGGCCAATCCCCGGGAAGCCGAGCGAAACCGTCTCGCGAACGGATTGTCCCGGCAGGCGTCAAGGATGACGATATTCATGCCGTTGGCGGCATTTGCCATCTCATCGAGGATTCTTCCCCCGTCTACGGCCTCATACTTGATATCCGATTCCTTGTCGATCCGGGCCCCGATGGGAACGAGATAGTTGACGCCGCCCGCCTGGAGACCGTGTCCGGCAAAGTAGAAAAGGCCCACACCGCCCTGTCTCAGGCGGTTTCCAAAATCCTGTATGCTTTCTTCCATTTCCTTGAGCGTGACATTCTTCTTGAGAATCACCGTAAAACCCAGCTTCTGAAGGGTGACGGCCATGTCCGAAGCGTCGTTCACGGGGTTTTTCAAGGGGGAAAATCCGTAAACGGCATTGCCGATGACCAGGGCCAGGCGCTGTTCCGCAATAGCCTCACCACACGCGGCCATGGCGCAGAGCGTGATGCAAAGGCACAGGATGAATGACTTCAAGGATGAATTCATAGGTTCTCTCCAATTCTAGACTTTCGGCGATACAAACGGGCTTTCGGAAGGAATGAACCGGAAGCGATCGCCATCGTCGGTTTACCCGAAGGCCCACTGCCGGTAACATATATAAATCGTGAAATATTTTCAATCCATTCCGATATCCTGAAAAGAAATGAAATCCCAGGCAAATTGTGGTAGAAAATCACGGGACCGCTCATGTCGGTATAACCCTGTCCTTGTGCGATCATTGTTTTCTTCTAAAAAATGCAAGGGAGCCCGCGATGGATGAAATCTTCAGGCCTTACAAAATAGAGCCCACGGCAGATAACGAAATAGGGATTGACCGTCATCCCGACCCCAAGGGATTTTCTCTTAAGAGCAACACCCCCGAGATTCCTCACCGCAAACGGAAAGGCAGCGGGAAGGCTTTCTCCATGACTTCCATCTACCTTTCTTTTCTGATTATTTCCTGTCTTGTCTCGGGGTGTACGGCAAGAATCGTTTCCCGGCCCGCCGATGACCATATCCCCGCCGTGGGAATCGCCTACCACCTTCCCGCGACGGAGCTTTCTTATGTCATGACTTTTCGTCTCACCGATTGCCAGGGTGCCATCGAGATGACGGATGCCGCCATCGAGCAGCGGGCGATTCCCGACAGGGGCGCGGGAACCTATCTGATCGACTCGTCCGAATTCGGCAATCTGTCCAAGACCATTCCCCTGGCAAAGATTTCCATCGCCAACGGTATGCTGACGAGCATCAGCTATGACGCCAAAGACCGGACGGCGGATATCATCAAAGGTGGCGCCAACCTTCTGGGCGATATGGCATCCGCCGTCTCTCCGGTTAATCTGTCGTCCCTGGGCGGCGCGCTGAGGTTGTTCTCGGGCAGTCGATCCCTCAGGCAGGATCGGATGGTCCGCACGTTCCAACTGAGCAAATCCCCGCAGGAGGGCAAAGCATCCACCCAGAGCATGTGCAATCAGGCAACCCAGGACATGATGGATGAATATGTCTTCCTCCTGCAACACCTGAAAACCATGAAACAGAAATTGTATGCGGCGGAGAACCAACTGATCGAGAAGCGTGACGGTGTGGCGGACAGGATTCAGGACATGGAGAACGTCATCAAGCGGACACGGGAACGTCTTGCCGATCTGGACAAGCACCTTACCCTGCAATACCGAAAGCCGTTGATCATTGAATCGGGGAAGTGTGAGGGGTTTGGCGATATTATGCTCGAAAGCCCACCCTTTACAAAATGGTTCGGGGACAAGGGCGACAATGACCGCTTTCGCAGACAATTTCAGGCCTGGATCGACGAAAATAAGCTATCCTATACCATCAGCAACTGTAACGCTAAGGGAAAGGGGAAAATGAAAACGGTTGAGGGCCTGTATTACAGGATACCTGCTCAATGCAAGCTGGAAATTACCAGGGACACCCTGATCTCGGCAAACACTGTGGAACTGATGCAATGCGGCCGATTGGCCGCATTGGAAATTACCAATGGCGCCTTCCAGGACAATTCGCACCGGATTGAATTCGATCCTCTGTCGGGTGAAATCAGGTCATTCGAGTTCAAGGACAATACGGTGCGGGCATCCGAGGCCTTAAGCGGCATGACGGAGGCGGCAAAGACAGCCGGCGGCGCAGGAAAATAAACATGTCCGAGCGCCGTAAGACCTCAAAAGGTATATCAGCCGGGTCCATGAAACCCATATTTCGCAATCTTAAACATTAACCTGTCCGATAGGAGTCTGTAACGGCATAGCCGATTTGCTGCATACACTGACTCTGCCCGGCGAATTTCCCGTCAAGCCATAGGAGGAAATCATGCGTAAATACCGATCTTTTATCCTTCAATGCGTTCCCCTGTTCATCTGCATGCTCATGATGGCGCCCGGTTTCGCTCAAGGCGACGATCAATGCGATGAGACTTTAAAGCCCGGTAATTACGGAGATCAGGATCTTCAAGCCAAGGGGAAAACTTTATGCGTTGGCCCGGGAACCTATGTGTACCGGAATGTCAATATTTACGGCGACGGGAATCAGGAAGGAAAACTGATATTCCAGGATGCAGGCGGAATCGATTTCTGGGCCAAGTCCATACTCGTCGAGAATAAGGGCAGTCTTATCGCGGGATCGCCCGACCAGCCGATCGGTTCAAAGGACATCATGAATGTCGTGACCTTCCATCTTTACGGTGGTGATGCGGGGCCGGGAATCACCTGCAATACCACAAAAGGAAGGGACCCCAAGGTGCCGGACTTCGTCTGCGGTGTCCCGTCAACGCCTGACAACAATAAATGGGACAATGATCACAAAACAAAATACGACCTTCCCGGACCGGGCGGCGCAAATGATTATTTCTATAAATATGCAAATCTTCCGACATATGAAGATCAGACGGATGGCGATTACTATTTCGGGCGCAAAGTCCTCGCCGTATCTTTCGGCGGCACGCTCCGGATGTTTGGGAAAAAGGGCGCAACCTATATCGATCCGGCGCGAGAAGCCTATGTCAACGTCAAAAAAGGGGATGTTCAAATGTCCATCTCCAAATTCGTCGATTGGCGCCCCGGTGACAGAATCATGCTTTTGTCACCGGTCAGACCGCTGGATGCATCCGGTCTGTATACGATCAAGGGGATCGACGCCAAGCTGGAGGAGAATAAAACCATCGTTACGATTGATGCCCCCGGCGTCACGCATACGGACGAAAAGGGCGGCAAGTTCCTTGTCGTTCCCATGGACCCGTACGGCACGAGCTGGGTCCGCCTCAATAAGTCCCTGAAGAAGGATGATCGCACGCTTACCCTGAACCGGGCCGTCGATTGGCAGGTGGGCGATCAGATTGTCGTCACGGCGACGGACTACCTGCCGTTCCATTCGGAAACCCTGACGATACAGAATATCGATTCGACTCGGACGATCATCACAACAGCAGAGAAAATCCTATATCCTCATAACGGGGAGAAATATGCTCTGGAAGATAAGCACAACGTCCCCAAACGCCTGAAGGATGACGGTTTTGCGATCAAGGAGGTCGATACCCGGGCGGCCGTGGCCCTTCTGTCGCGCAATATTCGCGTCGTTTCGGAAAGTTGCGAAACCTATGATGCCCAGGCGTGCCAGGGCATGCCCGAAAAAGAGGGCGTCCATTTCGGGGGCCACACGATTGTCCGTCAGGGGGTCAAGCAGTACCAGATCCAGGGGGTGGAATTCCGTCAGCTCGGCCAGGGAGGGCGCATGGCCCACAGCCCCATAAACTTCCATCTGGTCCGTCAGGCGCCGCCCGATACGTTTGTCCGCGATTGTTCGGTGAACGAATCGATGACCCGCTGGTTCGAGCTGCGAGGGACCCAGAACGTCCTCCTCGAACGAAACGTGGGCTATAAGTCCATCGGGCACGGCTATTACCTGGCGGAAGGCACCGAGGTGAACAACATGCTGCGGGCCAATATCGGCATCCTGGCCAGGGCTGCCGTCGGTTATTACGATCAGTCCGGCAAGTTTTCCGGCTTTACGATTAACCCGCGAATGGTTCCCGGCGTCCTGGGCAAAACAAATACCATTTCGGTGAATTATTTGAATAATCACAAGTACTGTAAAGACATTGGCGAAACGATGCAATTTGCCAGCGACTATATCCATCCCACTCTGTTTCACATCATGAACGGCTACAACAATTTTGAGTACAATATGGCCGTCGGCGCCGGGACCTGCGGGTCCTGTTACTGGATTGTGCCCTCCAACGCGAGCGGCCTTTCCTTAAAACAGGTATGGGAAGGGTATGCCAATATCCAGAAAATCAGACCTGTGGACGGGCTTGCCCCCCTGAAATCTTTCAAGGGCAATTTTTGCTCTACGGCCATGCATTCCCTGGTTACGGTCGGGAACACGGGAAACTGCGGCGGTGTGAGTACCTGTAGCGCGGAAAGTAACCCGGATTGGTCCCTTAATGAGGATGTTTACAAAATGATCCCGATCCGGAACCGTTATGACGCCCTGTATGAGAATGCAAACCTCTATCCCAATGCCCATACCACCAGCTTTTTGAAGCCGACGCGCTGTGCAAAAGGCACGGAGGGATGCCTGGATTCTGAGAAAACGCCGTTCAAATTCTGCACCAAGGGACAAACGGAGGACTGCGTGGTGAGCGTCATTGATTCTTACACCTCCTCTTTTCACTGGGCCAATACCAATTTCGGAGCCATATGGCTCCGAAGCAACTGGTTCCTCGTCACGGACAGCGCCCTTACAGACGTGGTGAACGGCGGCCTGACGGCGGTCTCGGGGGGAAGCTATGATCAGGTGATCAATGGCTATTGGGCTCTGACCCGCAGGAGCGTATTTATCGGGCACACGCAGCAGTGGGACATGAAAAACGCAATAGATGACCCCGTCGGCAATGCCTTTGCCACCAATGCCGGTCCGTTTAACAAATACAGCGGCCTCCAATGTGAAGATATCCTGGACCCCATTGATAAGCATCATCTCGTGCCAGCGGCCATTTGCCTCTCAAGAAGCCAAGGTATCAGCATGCCGACGGATAACTTCTCCAATAATCAACGCCTGTATAATATCTACGACGGCCCCGTCTATCAGCAGTCAAACGTCTTTGCCCATATCAAGAAAACGCCCGTCAACTGTTCCGGCGGGGCCAACGGACTATGCTCGAAGTCCCAATATATGTATGGAGGCGATCTGAACCGGGGCATGGGGATTCCCAAGGCCAAGGAAGACCCCTATAACAGCAAATGTGTCCTGCCGAATGCAGCGATCGGCTGGAAACAGCCGAACGGATTTTATTATCCCCCGGCGTTCCATTCCCGAAACATCTATTTCAATGACGTCGATCTGCGGCATTTTGTGATCGTGCCCCTTTTTCAGCCCGGAACGACGAACGTGGACACGGGCAAGGTTGAGGCGCAGTACTGCACCTATCCGGGGGGAAATGTGGGCAGCCTTTTCGCCGGCACCTTCACGGATGTGGACCGCCAGACGGAGCTCAATGATGATGACGGATCGGTGAGCGGACTGGCGGGGGCGACCCCGCTTCAAATCAGGTCGGATCTGGCCCCCTATGGAGGGACCATTTCCGTCAATAATGATGAGTTTTTCAAGGTGCCGACTCAAACCCTGGAGTGCCTGTCGGAACAAACCTGCTTCCAGGTTCCGTATGACTATGTGACGGCTGTCGTATATCCCAATACCGTCAAGAAGAAAGGGGATATGACCACGATGGCCTATTGTTCCCAGAAAAATATCTGGTGTGACGATTGCCAGGACCGCGACTGCTACGGGCTGCCCATTTACCGGCAGTTTCTCCGGCCCGACGAAAAGAAGGGGCTGGAACAGAGCATCCGCATGATGGGGGCGGGTATCTTCCAGCGAAGCACCATGCTTGTCAACAAAGGGGCTTACTATCTCGATACGGCTGTCAGCGAAGACGCGCAGAGGAAGCAGGGACAGTGGAAGATCAACGCCTTCCAGGGTGGGCAATCCTATAATTTCTTCCTGATCTTTGCCAAACCAGAAACCCGGGTGACCTTCCAGCTTTATGTCGGGGCAGGGCTCAATGTTGACAAGGATGTCGTGCTGGTGCGCGCAGGGTCTGAGGGGACGGATCAGGTGGACGGCAAGAATGTCGTTGTTCTCACTGCCGATTTCGGAAAAACGTCTCCCATTAATTTTACGCCGGGGGACTGGCCCGCAAAATGGATAAAGAAATACGACGATAAGGGTATTCTGACGGTGACCATGGATCTTGGCGATCCGGCTATCACACCGGATTTTACGGCTGCCATGCAGGAATCCTGCAAACCGTCCACGTTCTGCGTCTGGCAGCCGGATAGTCAGGACAGGACCAAAGGGAAATGCGTCTACAATAAAGGTCAAAATATCATTGATTACAAAGGGGATGACGCCATTTGCCAATGGTCCGTCAAGGCCCAGGAATGTCCGCGCGGAGGCTGCCTGGGATTTCAAGTAAAATTCCCTGACGCCTTCGCAGCAGATGATCAGGCCCATCGGCCCGATCCGGTATTTTTCACTGAGGCAGGCAACTACTATAAATCATTGGGATACAATACGGGTTGGGATTATGCGTCCGATTGGAAAGTGGACTGGAAGCTCGCAGATTCCGATTATGCGGGCTCATGCGTCTATGCCAAGCCTCCCGACGATTCAAATGGAAAGGCCGGAATGAGCAAGAAGCAATAAAGCGTATTGAGATCGGTTTAAAAGTTCTTAAAACAGGGATACCCGGTATCATGGCAGAGAAGAAACATGCTTGTCGATATGCCTGCATTATTGCGGCCTTTGTTTTTGTAATTTTGGCGGCCTTCTCCGGTTCCGGATATTCGGAGAAGGCCTCGATCTCCGGAATAGTCATCGACCAAAACGGCCCCGTAACCCATGCCGCCATCACCATTCAGGGGATGGGTATAGCAGCCGGGACGGATCAGTCCGGGCGCTTTGTCTTGCCCGATGTTCCCATGGGTAAGCCCGTCATCATCAGCGCATGGAAACACGGGTATTACAGCGCTCTGGTCAAGAATGTCGCGCCGCCCGCAAGGGATTTGCGCATCGAGCTTGTCCGTTATCAAATGAACGATAACCGCAGATACGAATGGATTGGCCCGGAAGGAAAAGAAGGCTGTCAGAATTGCCACCAGGCCATCACCGAAATGAGCCTGAAGGACGCCCATATGCAATCCGCCCGGAATCCCCGGTTTCTGACCATGTATGAAGGCAAGGACATATTGGGTAACCAAAGCCCGCCGACCCGGTATGCCCCGGGCTCCGGCATCTGGAATGCATCACGGGTGCCGCAACAACCCGGCAGTTCAAAACCCTACTACGGACCGGGATACATTCTCGATTTTCCCGGCACCGCCGGTAACTGCACGTCCTGCCATATTCCGGGCGCATCGATCCCGTACAATGTTGATCCCCGGGATGTTAAGGGAGCGGATCGTTACGGCGTGCATTGCGATTTCTGCCACAAGGTCGCCAATGTGAATCTGAATCCGGTTTCACACATGCCGCATCGGGGCGTGACGGGCGTCCATGCCATGGACATCCGTCGCCCCTTCACGGATGACCCCAAACGGCATCAGCTATTTTTCGGCACCTTCGAGGATGCCCCTCCGGGGGATACAAAGCTTCCGCTATTCCAAGAAAGCCGGTATTGCGCCCCCTGCCATTTCGGCGTCTTCTGGGATACGGTGGTCTACAATTCATATGGGGAGTGGCTCCAGAGCTCCTATGCCGATCCGAAATCGGGAAAGGCGAAGACCTGCCAGGAATGCCACATGCCGTCGCCCACCGTTTACAAAGGCAGGCCGATTACCAACATCGCCCCCGGCAAGGGCGGCATCGAACGCAATCCGGCCGCCATCCACAACCACAACATGACTGTGGATGCCGAGCTTTTACGGAATTCGCTCACAATGGAGGCTTCGGCAAAAAATCAAAACGGTAAGGTGACAGTCCATGTAACATTGATCAATGATAAGACGGGGCATCACATCCCAACGGACTCGCCGCTACGCCATATGATTCTCCTGGTTGAGGCCAGGGATTCCCGGGGAAAGGCGCTGAAGCAGCTCGCCGGCCCCAAATTGCCCGATTGGTGCGGTGTGGGGGACGTGAACAAGGGCCAATACTCAGGACTTCCCGGCAAGGCCTATGCCAAGCTGCTCAAGGAGAAATGGACGGAAATCTTCCCTTCCGGGGCCTACTGGAACCACACGGAGCTGGTCAGCGACAACCGTCTGGCCGCCTTTGCCACCGATACATCGACGTACAAATTCGACATGCCGAAAAAAGATGATGCCGTGATTTCAGTCAAACTGCTCTACCGCCGGGCTTTTATCAAATTGATGGAACAGAAGAGATGGGATGTTCCCGATATCGTGATGGCGCGCAAACAGCTTGTTCTCATGAGAGATCAATAATCCCGCCTTTTTGCTGGACTTTGTTCGTCAAGGAAAGGTCACAGGGCCCCAGTCATTCCGATGATTGCCGTGAGCGGAAGGGGCATCCCCGGGATTTGCTGCATTTGATTGGGGGGGCAGTTTCTGGGGTGTTACGGTTCTCTCTGCATTTCGCAAACGGCCCAGAGAAAAAACTTCAGCAGAAGCACCCTTTCGGGTCGCCGCTCACCGTTTGCGCAACACCAAACTGCCAACGGAATATCCGGCGCCAAAGGAACAAATAACCCCGATATCACCCTTTTTCAAATCGTTATTATAAAGATTAAACGCGATAATTGATCCTGCGGAGGCCGTGTTTGCATATCGGTCGAGAATTGTCGGCGTTACTTCATCATCTACTTCTTCACCGAGGAGTTGTTTTATCACCATCTTGTTCATATTGATATTTGCCTGGTGAAGCCAGAAACGTTTTACATCCTGGGGCGTCAAATCAAGACTTGCCAGATGGTCGCTGATATGCTTGGCGGCAACGGGACTTACTTCTTCAAAAACCTTGCGCCCGGACTGATGAAACAGCTTGTCCCATCCAAAAGGATCCACATCCATAGCATAGGAAAGATGTCCGAAATTTGAGCGGATATTGTTTGAAAAAAGGGTCAGCGCCTTTGTGCTCAAGACTTCATAACTATTCTGGCTGGTGCAGGTTTCAGACCGCTCCATGATGATGGCAGCACCGACGTCGCCAAAGATGAAATGGCTATCCCGGTCACGAAAATTGACCTGGGGAGTGACCAGTTCCGGATTGATGGCCAAAACGCATCTTGAAGAACCGGACATCAGGCTGTCATATGCCCGGTGGAGGCCGAATGTGGCCGCAGAGCAGGCCACGAGCATATCGAATCCAAAACCTTCAATGCCCAGCTCATTCTGCACCTCAATGGCAATGGCCGGATATGCCCGCTGTGTATAAGCGCAGGCAACAATAACGGCATCAATATCGGCGGCCGTCTTCCCGGCGGCAGCCATTGCTTCACGGGCTGCATATACGGCTATTTCCGCCTGATAGCTTAATTCCCCTTCCTTTCTTTCGGGAAACTTCGGCCGCATACGATCGATATCTAAAATACCTTCTCTGGTATATACGTACCGGGCTTTTATTCCGGAAGTCTTCTCGATAAACCTCGCGCTGGAAATAGGTTTCTCATCGACTTTGCCGGCTGCGATATCCGCCGCATGGTCGGAATTGAACGTCTCCGCATAGAGGTTATAGCTCGCTACCAGTTCTTCGTTTGTTATGACATTCGAGGGCGTCCATAGCCCGGAACCACTGAGGATTATCTTCCGAGATGAATTAGTTATCGTCATCTTTATCATTCCCTTATTGGTAATTTTTGAATTTAGTGTAAGGCGCTTACTATCACGATTATTGTCTGAAATCCACGCTAAAAATAAAAATGTCGGCCTGCTTCTTGCCGAAGGTAACTTACGATCCATCTTTACATCTGATGTCAAGCAGCCATGGTTAACCAATGATTTTTGTACATCTTTGGATTGTTTTGGATATAAAATGGCGGAGTGCATGGGAAGCGAATGTATCCGCTAACTTATAGTATATTGATATCATAGAATAAGATCAGAACCCTTTGTATCTGGGGATAGTCATTACGTTTCCCTTTGCCACTCTTACTCATGTTTTTCTCCCTGTAAGTTTTCAGCACAGCATACATTTGAAAATACTGATGAAATAAGGTAAAGGGAGTGCATCATGAAAAATAAGACGATAAAACCCGTCATTGTGCGGGAGCCACTGGCCGGATACGGCGAAACCGCGATTGTGATCTATCAATCTCCCGAAGGCGTTCGAGTGGATGTCAAGCTGGAGCGCGAAACCGTCTGGCTGACGCAGAAACAGATGGCTGATCTGTTCGACACGGAGCGTAGCGTTATTACGAAACATTTACGCAATATCTTCTCATCTGGAGAGTTGAACCAAGATAGCAATGTGCAAAAAATGCACATTGCCGGATCGGATAAGCCGGTAGCCTTCTATGCGCTCGACGCCGTTATCTCCATCGGCTACCGGGTCAACTCGAAACGGGGGACCCAGTTCCGCATCTGGGCATCAGGCGTTTTGCGCGATCACATCCTGAAGGGTTACACGATCAACGAGCGCCGCCTGAAAGAACTCAACCAGACGATCCGGCTCATTGCTGACGTCGCCAACCGCCGGGAATTGACGGGTGACGAGGCCAAGGCCCTATTGCAGGTCGTCGCCGATTACTCCTTTGCCCTCGATCTTCTGGATGACTACGATCACCAGCGCGTCACCACGCCTGAAAAGACGCCCGGCGATGTAAGGCCTCTGGCATATGAGGAAGTACGGCGAATCGTGGATCACCTGCGCGGGAAATTCGGTACGTCAAACCTCTTCGGCCAGGAAAAGGATAACAGCCTGAAGGGGGCGCTCGGCGCGGTCATGCAGACCTTCGACGGCAAGGAGGTCTATCCCGGCATCGAGGAAAAAGCAGCCCACCTCCTTTACTTTCTGATCAAGGATCACCCTTTTGTGGATGGCAACAAGCGGATCGGCGCGGCCCTGTTTTTGTGGTTCATGGAGAAAAACGATGCCCTGTACAATCCGGACGGGACCAAACGCATAGACGACAGCGCCCTGGTCGCCATGACGCTGCTGATCGCCGAAAGCCAGCCTCGTGAAAAAGACATCCTGACCCGCGTCCTCATGAACCTCATCAGCAGGAGGGAGCCGTGAGCGAGGCATGGCCTAAGAGGAGGCGGGAAGGGTTCCTCAATTTGCTTATGGGTTTTATGTCTGCGTTGACCAGATCAAGACTCAATAAGAGAGATGCCTCCTGAATATGTCGACGGCATTCTGCCGGTAAAGGGCGTTATAACAAGAAAGGGCTAAATGGGATTATTGCATGATGCTAGACTTTATAGATATTGTCCACATACCATGATTGAATCCATATGTGCTATGATAAAACTTCTGATGTGGTAAAATGAAAGGAAAAAATGGGGCCACTTTTGGCCGATATTTTACTGTGCATATTAGTCATACGGGAGGAAGAACAGTTGGAATAGCGAGAGAAGATCTAACAAAAGAGATTAGATCAATAATCGGACTTTAGAGGATATTGCTTCTGCTCAAGTTATTGATTGCTAGTGACAAGTCACATAACACCGATTCCATGACGTCATGAAGGCCAGTAACATACGGACTTCTTTTTTTTTGTTATTTTAAGTCGAATCTTGCATTCTGAACTCCTGGAAACTTGCAACGAGGAAGGATGCATCTAGTCAATATAATAAAATAATTTGATTTTTCTTGGCAGTGAGTATCCTTATTCTTCAAATTCTGTTTTGTGGCGCTAAAACCGGCAGGTTAAAGAAAGTTAAAGACAGGTTAAAGAATTTATACGTAGAAAATGCGAAATTTGCGAATAAAATGGCGGAAGTGCATGGGAAGCCAATTATTTGTTTAAGTTATCGATTTATATAAAGTTATAAAACAATAAATTCCATATATACCCCGAAATATACCCCAAAATGCTGGCAGCTGAAGCAGCGGTTTCTCTTAATTTGCTTATGTCAGAATATTTTACCTCAGCTTTCATTTTTCTATGCTTTCTTAGCATCAATATCAGAGGAACGCAATTTCTTGTAAACCGCTTCGGCTATTTCATCAGCATCTGTAGAAATTGACGTTTGATGTGCCGCCAGATTGCGTATGATTTCTCCCTGACGTTGGCATGCAAACCTCGCCGTAGCTCAAAAAGGTCGTCAGTACCTTTTCATGTCCGAGGTTCTTACCCCACGCTTTAAACTGTTCAGGAATCCGACAGACATCATTGGTCACCTCATTGGATGAATCGATGCCGATACAAGGGGGCTGTTGGGGATACCGTCAATGTCGTATGGGCTACCCTGGCCTGGAATACGAAAAAGATCGTCTATCTCCATAGACAAAGGAAGAACAGGAGGCCTTAAGGGAGATGAAACGAGCCGTATAGGGGAAATCGCCCCGGGAATC
>CAZBME010000011.1:0-95579 GCA_964492965.1 uncultured Syntrophaceae bacterium
AGGATGTTATGGCCGCCCGCGGCGGCCACCTCCAGGGCGCGCTTCGCCTGATCCTGCCCCTGTATCTCCGAGAAATCGAGGAAATAATGGCTGCTTTGCTCGAACAGGGAGGCAATATCAACCTTGAGGGGTTCGATGAATCGGCGGGCGCTGAGAAAATCGACGACATCGGCAAGATTGTCCACGGGAATGACGTCGATACCATCCACAATGGCCGCCTCCGGGGCATTGACCCCGGCCATGACAATCCCCGCCAGGCCGAGGGTCCGCGCCTGAAAAGCCGCGGAAATGGCCCCGGGGACACCTTTAACCCCGCCGTCCAGAGAAAGCTCGCCCATGAGGGCATACCGGCTCAGCCTTTCCCCGTCGATGATCCCTTCCGCCGCCAGAATGCCCGCGGCGATGGGCAGATCGAAACCCGTTCCCTCTTTTTTGATATCCGCCGGGGCAAGATTCACTGTCACGTGGTCCCGGGGAAAGGAATAACCGGAGTTCTTGATGGCGGCCCTGATCCGGTCCTTGCTTTCCCGCACGGCAACATCGGGAAGGCCGACCGTGGAAAACTGGGGCAAACCGGGTGAGGTGTCCACTTCCACATCCACCCGATACGATTCGATCCCGATGATGGTGCAACTGATAGCCTTGACGATCAAAGACGGCCGCCCCCTGAATGTATTTAAAAAAACTCCTAAATCATTAATAAAAAACAGTGTGATGAGCAAGTCTTTTTTCCGGACAGGATATTGCGTTTTTTTTGCAGGCAATTTGTACAAATTTGTTTTGAAAATAATTCCCTAATCCTTTATGATTCATGGAAACCGGGGGAAAAATAGAAGGAGGGAAAGGGAGAATGAAGTATTTTAAAGGGTTCATCAGTGTTTTAGCGGTATGTCTGGCCTTATCCTGGACAATCACAGGGAATGCACAAGAAATCGTCATAGGCTATACGGGCCCCCTCAGCGGTCCGGCTGCCGAGTACGGCCAGGATTGTCTTAACGGGGTGGAAATGGCCGTCAAAGAGTTGAATGCCGCCGGGGGCATTACGGTAAAAGGCAAAAAGTATCTCTTCAAGCTTGAAAAGCTGGACGACCGGACCGACCCGACCCAGGCCCTCAATAATGCCCGGCGCCTGCGTGCCAACAAGGCCGTCGCCGTCTTCAACGGGGTCTTCAACACCCTGGCGTCAATGGCAAAGGTGAATGAAGAGAGTGGCAACGAATTCATCCTGATGGCCTATACGAGCACGCCGAAAGTCGTACAACTGGGGAACAAGCTCCTGGTCGCCACGACGGCGCCGCCTTTCCCCGTATATATACAGCAATTTGTCGATCTGGCCATGAAAGAGGGCTGGCGCAAGGTAGCCATGGTGGCAACACTCGGGGCCTATGGGGAGGAGTGGCGGCACGCCTTCAGAGACTACTGGGTAAAGTCGGGCGGCACCATCACCATAGACAAACCGTCCAATTACTATACGGAAACCGACTTTTCCGCTCCTCTGACGGCGGCCCTGGCGACCAAACCGGACGCGATGCTCATCGGCGGGCCTTCGGCAACGACGGCCCTGGTTATCGAACAGGCCCGCGGCATGGGATTCAAGGGGGGGTTCATGCTTATTGACCAGGCCAAGATGGATTACATCGCCGAAATCCTGAAGGGCGTCAAACTCATGGAAAACACCATCGGCGTGGCGGGAGCCATGACGGTTTTCGTACCCATCACCCGTGATTGGGAAAAGCGCTACAAGGTCATATCCAAAAGATCACCTACGTCCGAGGTCCTCCGGAACTACGGCGGCATGATCGCCCTGGCCCGCGCCATTTCGGCTGCGGGAACGGTTGACGATGTCAGGGCCATCCGGGCCGCCTTCCCGAAGGTCCTGCCGATCCTCGGCGACAAGCTCCCGACGGAAATCTTCGGGATCAACAGCAATGGCCGCCTCCTGATCAACGGCTCCGTTCAGCAGATCAAAAACGGCAAGGTTCTGGAACCGCAGCAGTATTTCTGGTGGATTAAAAACCAGAAGGAATGGGACAGCATTAAAAAAATATCCAAAAGCCAGTCGAGCATGAACTGGTTCAAGCCCAAGATCGATAATATTTTCTAGGACCACGCCATAAACAGGGGGTCAGGCTGAAGACCAAAGGCTGGAGGATCTCGGAATCCTTCAGCCTTTAACCTTTATCGCCTTCTGCCTTTACTTTTTCATCTTCAGCCTTGGCTTTATCCACCTGAATAACCATTTTTCTTTACCTTCTTGACGGAGGGTATCGCCTGTGCTAAGGTCGCCCCAAGTTTTTTCTGCACGCATCTGTGCTGCTTTTAAGGATTCATGACTGAAAACGGATTAACCCACATAGACGAAAAGGGCAACGCCCGGATGGTGGATGTTACGGGTAAATCCCCTACAGCCCGGGAGGCTGTGGCCGCGGGGGCCATCCGCATGCAGCCTCAAACGCTCGCCCTCATTGAGGATGGGAAGATTCCCAAAGGGGATGTTTACAGCGTTGCCCGTGTGGCCGGGATCATGGCCGCCAAGAAAACCAGCGATATCATCCCTATGTGCCATCCGCTGGAAATCACCGGCATTGACGTATCCTTTCGACCTGATAGAACCCGCAACGAAATCGGGATCGAAGTCCGGGTCAGAACATGGGGCAGAACGGGCGTGGAGATGGAGGCCTTGACGGCCGTAGGCGCCGCCGCACTGACAATTTACGATATGTGCAAGGCGGCCGACAGGACCATGGTCATTTCAGATATCAGGCTTATGGCCAAGCACGGCGGTAAAAGCGGCGATTTTATCCGGGAAGCTTAGACATCTTTTTATAACTTAATAACTTTACATATGCGGCAGAATATTTACCGAATCAGAAAATCATTTATTATCCCGCTGGCAATCGACACGGTCCTTTTATCGGTCCTGTTTATTCTGTCATGTCTAGTCAGGGGATCACTTATGGAAAGAGGCGTCCTGGCCCTCTTTGTCCTTGCGGCTTTTTTTGTTCTCATAGAAGCGACGAGACGGACAATCGTGATCAGCGATGAAGGCCTCAGAATCAATAAATTTTTCAGACTCAAGACCCTTGCCTGGACCGAAATCACTCACATCGGCTGCCTAACCTTACGTCGCCGGGTGTACATCCTGCTGACGACCACAAAAGGATTTTACGTCATGTCCAATGCCTACGATCGTTTCTCTCCGATGGTCCGTGACCTTGTCGAGCACGTCCCCGGGGAAACCATCGAGGTTGAAGATGAAGCGAGGGCCCAGATCGAAAATCCTGTTCGTAACGTATCCGATTTAATCGCCGCCTGGGTAGCCGCCGCAGTTCTTTCATGCATCATTTATTTTAAACTTACTTCCTAAAGGACTATTATCCATGAAGGCAAAAAACCTGAAGGCCGGCCCTGCCAGGGAAACCGCTGCGACCTCCCCCCATTGCGTTGTCGAAGATATTATGGCCGAAAAGCTGGAACACATCACCACCGTATTATGCCAGGACAACGGCAAGAAAAGTCAGCTCTACGAGGAGGTCTTGACGATCGTTGAAAGAACTCTTTTCAAAATCGCCCTGAAACGCAACAACCACATCAAAAGCCGTGCGGCGGATTATCTGGGCATCAACCGCAATACCTTTCAGAACAAGATGGTCAAGCTGGGAATCGAGAACCATTTCGAACCATGAAAACCGACACATCTCTATCGCCATCCATCGTAAAGCTTCTGGAGAAAGGCGTCCGGATACCGAATCCCGCTGCTGTCGAGATCGGGGAAGAAGTTCGGACGGACAGGATATCAGGAAGGGGTGTCGTTCTCTACGGGGGCACAAGAATCTCCGGGGAGAAGACCTATATCGGACCGGACGTCAAGCTTGGATTCGAGGCGCCGGTGACCCTGGTCGATTGTCAACTGGGACCAGAGGTTGAGCTCAAAGGCGGCTTCTTTACCTCGTCGGTATTTCTGGACAGGGTCAACATGGCCTCGGGAGCCCATGTCCGGGAAGGCTGCCTCCTCGAAGAGGAAAGCAACGGCGCCCATACCGTCGGCCTGAAGCAGACCATCCTTTTCCCTTTTGTGACCCTCGGCAGTCTGATCAATTTCTGCGATTGTTTCATGTCCGGCGGCAACAGCCGGAAGAACCACAGCGAGGTCGGAAGTTCTTATATCCATTTCAATTACACGCCCAATCAGGACAAGGCGACGGCCTCCCTCATCGGCGATGTTCCCCGGGGCGTTATGCTCAATCAAGCCCCCATTTTTCTGGGCGGACAAGGTGGGCTGGTCGGCCCGGTCAGGCTGGGGTATGGAACGGTGATTCTGGCGGGCACGATCCTGAGAGGCGACTACCCGGAAGGGGGCAAACTCCTGGGGCAAAACCGGGCGGCGGCCTACGAAATGAGCTTTCACCAGGGATTCTACGCCGATGTAAAGCGCAGGGTCAGCAACAACATCATCTATATAGCCAACATCATCGCCCTCAGATCGTGGTATCTCCATGTCCGCGGGCTGTTCATGCTGGGGAATGATATCGGTCAAGCCCTGCTCGAAGGCGCCTTTGAAAAACTCGACACCGTTATCCATGAGCGGCTAAACCGGATGGAAAGTCTTTCGGAAAAAATGGACCTTTCCATCCGGATTGCCGAGAAAATCACGAGCGGTGCACAACAGCAAACATTGATCAGCCAATCCCGGGAACTTCAGGAAAACTGGCCGGCCATTGAAAAATACCTGACCGGCGGCTATGAACAAGAGGTGGATACGCAAAGAAGGGACCTGTTCATAAGAGCGCTCCAATCCGTCATGAATGAAAAAAATGATTATATCAACACCATTCGTGGGCTGGATTACGAAAGCGCTCTTATGGGGACGACTTGGCTGCAGAACATTGTGGACCATATAACCACCAAGGCGCTTGATCATCTGCCGTCATGCAAAGCCTGACGGATAAAAAGGGAATCTCGTGTTGACAGCTTTTTTCAAGAAGATCTATCATGATGTCACGTCCTGGAAAATCCGCATCGGTTGTGATCCCACCCAGACAGCTTCTCCGGCCATTATCCTCTTCCCCCTTTACCGGGCTACCTTTTTTTGCGGGCTGGCGGGCATTCTCACAATCAAATCCGGAGACCGAAACGATGCGCCCCCCCCCGATGATCTGCTCGGTCAATGCCTGTTAAAGATCAGGCACAAGGATCTGAAGACCCTCCTGACCGGAGAAACAACCGTCGCATCTTACCTGGACGGCCCCGAATGCCTGAAAACCATGGGGAAGGCCATCCTCCGCCTTAAGGGCAACGAGGCGTACCGCCAGATCTTTTGCCAACCGGAAAAGGCGCAAGGTATTCACAAGATTCTTGAAGAGCTGAAGATCTTTTTTGCTGAGGAGGAACGGCTCTACGAGGAACGCGCCTCGGCCTTTGCCACACCGGACGCCGAGATCATCAACAGCCGCATGATTCTGATGAGGGATATCCTGTGGGAACTGGAAAAAGACATTCTCAATAATGTTGATAAAGTGGCTGACCTTTCAGGAGAGGATATTTTGCCTTCCTTCAACCCGGCTGCTTTTAAAAATTACAGTTCATTGAATTTCGTCATGAATTCACTGGATCGGCTGGAGGTCAGGGGCAGAGATTCGGCCGGCATCCAGGTCAGTTACACCCTGCCCGACCGGGTATCGATGGATGACGTTCTGGCTAAGCTCAAGCAAAAGGGTCTCTATGATGATTTCTTGAAACGCACGTGCCCCGGCGACCTGGCAAACGGATCCATTGCCGTCTCACATGACATGGGCATCGAGGAAACCCCCGTTTCCGTTTCCTTTACCTACAAGACCTTCTCCATCATCGGCGAACTGGGAAAAAATGTCGCCGCCCTGAGGAAAGACGTCACCCATGATGCCATCCTCCATGAGTTTGCCTGCCGGGACACACTTTTCGAAACCTCTCTGGCCCATACCCGATGGGCATCCGTCGGCTCCATCACGGAAGAAAACTGCCATCCCCTCAACAACTTCACGCTGACGGCGCCGAATAACGTTAAAGTTTATCCCCACTACGGGCCCGGCCAATGGTCGATCAATGTGGTGCTCAACGGCGATATCGATAATTACCAGAGCCTGCGGAAGGCGCTGGAAGGAGGGGAAGACCTCATCGCCCCCGAAATCACAACAGACACAAAGATCATTCCCCTTTTTATCGAAAGATTCCTGCAACAGGGGCACGACCTTGCAGAGGCCTTCCGCCTGGCCGTCAGCGATTTTGAAGGTTCTCACGCCATCGCCATGACCAGTGACGCCGAACCGGGCAAGGTTTTTCTCGCCCTGAAGGGAAGCGGCCAGGCTGTCTATATAGGCATTGCCGATGATGCCTACATTTTTTCATCGGAACTGTACGGCCTCATTGAGCGGACACCGCTGTTCGTCAAGATGGACGGCGAAAGATCCTCCGATCCTGATGATCCGGGACAGTCCGGCCAGATTTTCATTCTTGACCAGTCCGGAGGCGGTCATCTCGCAGGCATGAGGGCCTTCTATTATGACGGGACACCGTTTATCCTGACCGAGGATCACATTCAGCGGGCAGAGATGACGACCCGCGACATCGACCGTCGCGATTATCCCCATTTCTTCCTGAAGGAAATCTCCGAATCGTCCCGTTCCGTCAGGAAAACCATGCAGGGGAAATACCGGTTTGCAGAAAACGGGAAGGTTATCTTCAATTTCGGAGAGGACATCCTGCCGCAGAGTATCCGTCAGGCCCTTTTAAATCATGAGATCCGGCATATTGTCGTCATCGGGCACGGCACGGCCGCTGTGGCCGGCGCCGCCATAGCAGACGGCTGGGAACGATATTTGAAGGGCACGCAGATCAAGGTCGAGACCAAGATCGCCTCCGAGCTCAGCGGCTTTTCCCTCCAGGAAGACCTCTCCGACACCCTGGTCATTCCCATCACCCAGTCTGGAACCACAACGGATACAAACCGCGCCGTCGCCATGGCGAGGGAACGCGGGGCAGCGGTCATCGCCATTGTCAACCGGCGTCAGTCGGATATTACGGCAAAGTCCCACGGCGTTTTTTACACGAGCGACGGCCGGGATATCGAGATGTCCGTCGCCTCAACGAAAGCCTTTTATTCCCAGATCGTGGCCGGCCATCTGCTGGGGCTCGGCTTTGCCCAGATTCTGCAAACCCTGCCGGATCACGTCATCGCCGATGAACTGCACAACCTGGAAACCGCGCCGGAGGCCATGGAACGGGCCATGACCCAACAGGACAATATCAAAAGGTCCGTGGCCCTCCTCGCAAAAAGCAGAAATTACTGGGCCGTCGTGGGGAGCGGTCCCAACAAGGCCGCAGCCGACGAGATCCGAATTAAGCTGAGCGAATTGTGCTATAAAACAATTTCGTCGGATGTCATTGAAAACAAGAAGCACATCGACCTTTCCGCAGAACCCCTGATCATCGTCTGTGCTGCGGGAAATCCCGAAACCGTTGTCGGGGATATCGTGAAGGATGTGGCCATCTTCCGTGCCCACAAAGCGGGGGTGGTCGTCTTCGCCGATGAAGGGGAAGCGCGCTTCAACGGCATTGCCGACGCCGTCATTGCCATCCCCAAAGCGCCCCAGCCGTTGCCCGTCATTCTCAATACCGTGGCCGGTCATCTGTGGGGCTACTATGCCGCATGCAGTATCGACGACGATGCCCGCTTCTTCCGTGAATTCCGAAGCCGTCTCAGCCTGACCCTGACGGAACAAGGCAAGCGCCCGGTATCGTTTTATGAAAGGATTGCCGATCGGCAATTCCGCCATATGATCCAGGATTTCACAGCAACCCTGAACGAACGGCGCCAAACAAATGCCTTCACTGCCACCAATGCCAATACCATCGCCGATCTGGTTCTCCTTTTGAAATACGCCGTGGGGAAAATCCCCATGGAGGATTTCTGGCAGGATTTCCGTGAGGAAGAGGCCGCCTTTTCTCCCATCGACCGTTTGGATATCTGCCTGGGACAGGCCATTGACGAGCTGTCACGGCCTATCGACGCCATCCGGCATCAGGCGAAGACTGTAACGGTAGGCACCAGCCGCAAGGAACACCTTCTGACGGGCATCATCTTCAACCTCATGGAAGAACTGAGATTCTCGCCCAAGAATTTGACCAGCAGGAACATCCTGACCATCACCCGGATGCAACCGGCGATTGCCGCCGTTAACGGATATACCCTCTACGATATCAGTGAGCTGGATACGGATGGCCACCCGACGGACACCTCGACGATTGCCATTGCCAAACGGGGTGGGATCTCCCTTTCCATGACCTCCCGCGTCGAAAATACCCGCGCCCTCATGGGCACCAAAAGAACCCTCACCAGCATGGGGCATGTTTATGTGGGGCAAGGAAAGCTCGATGGCGCACCCATCGTGATCATTCCCGTCCTGGGAGACCGTCAGCACGTACGGAATCTTCTGCTGATCCACGTGCGATTTAGCGAAGACCTGTCCATCCGGGACAAGATCGATATTCTGGGATACAAGTTCAACGATATACGGAACCTCATTAATGAATACAACCTGCCCTGGGATGACCGGTATATTGAACCGCTGCCTGTCGGCAAACTCCTGAGCGAACCGGCTGAAGTCATCGCCGGGCAGATCCGGGCATCACTTGAAAATACAAAGCCATGTTAAGGAGCGTTTATGAAAAACACCAAATTTATCTTCGTTACGGGCGGTGTTCTCTCGTCTCTCGGTAAAGGCCTGGCGGCTGCGTCCATGGCGGCGATTCTGGAATCACGGGGACTTCGCGTGACGAACCAGAAACTGGACCCCTACATCAATGTCGATCCGGGCACGATGAGCCCTTTTCAGCATGGCGAGGTTTTCGTGACCGACGACGGTGCGGAAACAGACCTCGATCTCGGCCACTATGAACGCTTCACCTGCACCCGCATGAAAAAGAGCAATAACCTGACGACGGGCCAGGTTTACTACTCCGTCATAACCAAGGAACGGCGGGGTGATTATCTGGGCAAAACCGTCCAGGTCATTCCCCATATCACAAATGAAATAAAGGACTTCATCAAGGATAACGCCAAGGGCTTTGATGTGGCCCTCGTAGAGATCGGAGGCACCGTCGGCGATATTGAAAGCCTCCCTTTTCTGGAAGCGGTACGGCAGTTCCGCAACGAAGTGGGTAAACAGAACGCCATCTTCATTCACCTGACTTGGGTGCCCTTCATCAAGACGGCGGGAGAGGTCAAGACCAAGCCGACCCAGCACAGTGTGAAGGCCCTCCGGGAAATCGGTATTCAGCCGGACATCCTCCTGTGCCGGACGGAGAACTTCCTGTCCGATGATATCAAGGCCAAACTCGCCCTTTTCTGCAATGTCGAGATCGAATCGGTCTTCACGGCCAAGGATGTTTCCTGCATCTACGAGGTCCCCTTGATTTATCACCGCCAGGGGGTGGATGAAAAAATCGTCGATCTCCTGAACATCTGGACAGGCCGGCCTCATCTGGAAGCATGGGAAAACGTTGTCGAGAAAATGACACAGCCCGCCCATGAGGTCTCCATCGCGATTGTGGGCAAATACGTCAATCTCACCGACTCTTACAAAAGCCTGAACGAGGCGCTGGTCCATGGGGGCATTGCCAATGACTGCCGCGTCAACCTGAAATTCGTCGATTCGGAAAAGATAGAAAAAGACGGATTGGACCATCAACTGGAAGGCGCCGACGGCATTCTCGTCCCCGGCGGATTCGGGGACCGGGGCATTGAAGGCATGATCCAGGCGGTACAATATGCCCGGACCAACCGCATTCCCTACTTCGGCATCTGCCTGGGAATGCAGATGGCCGTCGTGGAATACGCCCGACATATCTGCGGGATGGACAAGGCCAACAGCTCCGAATTCGATGAAGACTCACCTTTCCCCGTCATCGATCTCCTGCCGGAGCAGAAGACCATCCAGGATAAGGGCGCCTCCATGAGACTGGGCGCCTACCCCTGCAACCTGGAAGGGTCGTCATTTGCCTTTGACGCCTATGAATCCAGGGAGATTTCCGAACGACACCGTCATCGTTACGAATTCAATAATGATTTCAAAAATGCCCTCGTACAGAAAGGTCTCCGGATTACCGGCGTCTCACCCGACGGCCGCCTGGCGGAAGTGGTGGAAATCCAGGATCACCCCTGGTTCCTGGGCTGCCAGTTCCATCCGGAGTTCAAATCCCGACCGACCGATCCCCATCCCCTGTTCCGCAAGTTCATCGAAGCGGCCCTGCAGCAGAAGCAAAAGCCGGTCTGATCCTTATGATATAGGCTGCCCCGTTCCTGTCCCATTGAGGGATGAAGTCAGTTCGTTGCCAGGAGGAACATGAAATGGAATTGCCGCTATTTCTAAAATCCGTGGATATCCTTTCCGACCTGATACCGGAGGAGATCGCCTTTTTGTCTGATCATGCCCTGGTCATCCCGTTTGATGACGGAACTCCTCTCATCAAACGAGGGGATATCGGCCGTTATCTCTGGATCATCTATGACGGGGAGGTTGAAGTAACGCTCCCCGATGCCGATGGATCGGAACATGTCCTGACCAGCCTCGAACGTGGCGCCATCCTGGGCGAAATGTCGATCCTGACGGGAGAACCGGCCGCGGCAAACGTCACTGCCGTCCAGTCCGGCAAAGTCATCCGGATCCCGAGGGATATCTTTTCACAGGTGATTGCCCGTAATTTAAAAACACTGGGAAAGTTGACCAGAATTATAACCCATCGACTACTGGAAGACGAGAAATATGAGGAGGATGTGGAACACCTCTCAGCCGCCCATCGGGATGTGGAAGATCCCTACGACCTGAATTTCACTTCCGTGGCGGAACCGATGAAAATCCTCGTTGTGAACAGCGGCAGCTCTTCCCTCAAATATGCCCTGTTCGACACCGCGTTGAAGAAACCCCTCATGGAGGGATTGTTTGAAAAAATCGGCTCCGGGGCGGCCGTTCACAAAATCAAGACGGCGGATCAGGAGCAAATCCGACCGGCGGCCGACATCCAGGCCATCCACGAAGCCTTCCAGGCCATGATCATCACCTTGACGGATCCGGAGACAGGCGTCCTGAAAAATCTCTCGGAGCTTGACGCCGTGGGGCACCGCGTCGTTCATGGGGGGAAGCGTTTTTCCAGTTCCATCGTCGTCACCCCGGAGGTTTGCGAAGCCATTCGCGCCTCCATCGTCCTGGCGCCCCTCCACAATCCCTATAATCTCGAAGGGATTGAGGCGATGCAGGTCCTTGCGCCCCAGGCGTCTCAGGTCGCGGTTTTCGATACGGCCTTCCACTACAACATGCCCGAAAGCGCGGCAACCTACGCCTTGCCTTATGAGCTTTGCGAAGCAGAGAATATCCGAAAATACGGGTTCCACGGGACAAACCACCGATTCGTCGCCATGAGCGCCGCAACCTTCCTGAAAAAGCCCTTCGGAAAATTAAAGATCATCTCCTGTCACCTGGGCAGCGGCGCCTCCGTCTGCGCCATCGATCATGGAAAAAGCATTGACACCTCCATGGGTATGACGCCCCTGGAAGGCCTCGTCATGG
This sequence comes from uncultured Syntrophaceae bacterium, assembly GCA_964492965.1. Taxonomy (GTDB): domain Bacteria; phylum Desulfobacterota; class Syntrophia; order Syntrophales; family UBA8958; genus CAZBME01. Next base: position 11,601 of record CAZBME010000011.1, read on the forward strand.
GTACGCGAGGCGGCGATATGGATCCGGGCATCCTCCTGCATCTCATGAATCAGCGGGGCTTCAGCGCCGACCAGATCGATCGGATGCTCAACAAGGAAAGCGGTTTGATAGGCATCAGCGGAAAAAGCAACGACATGAGAGAGGTTCTGGTGGGAGCGGAAGCGGGAGATCATCGCTGCGAGCTTGCCGTCAGCACATTCTGCTATCGCGTCAAAAAGTATATCGGCGCCTATCTCGCCGCCCTGGGGGGCGTAGATGCCGTCGTCTTCACGGGCGGCATCGGAGAGAATGCCCCGGAGATCCGCGCCCGGATCTGCCACGGCCTCGAAACATTCGGCATCGTTATTTTTGATGATGTGAACCGGGAGATGAAGGCCCGGCATGGCCATATCACCGACATTTCCACTCCCGATTCTCCGGTGCATATCCTCGTTATACCCGCCGATGAAGAAAGGATGATTGCCCGGGAAACGGCGCACGCCCTTGGGCGAGCCGTCTCCAGTGCCGATGTGGAGAAGTTCCGGCAAAAACCAATCCCCTTGAGCACTTCCGCCCACCATGTTCATCTCAGTCTCAAAGATTTTGAGGACCTTTTCGGAAAAGGGCGGACGATGACGCCAAAATCAGCACTCAGCCAGCCGGGCCAGTTCGCAGCGGCAGAGACGGTCAATCTTGTCGGCCCCAAGGGACGCATCGAGAAAGTGCGCATCCTGGGGCCGCCTCGCAAGGAATCACAGGTCGAAATTGCCCGTACGGAGGAATTCAAACTGGGAATTGACGCCCCGATCAGGGACTCAGGCGATATTGAGGGAACGCCCGGCATCACTATTGAAGGCGAATCAGGCACTGTTCATCTGGATAAAGGTGTTATTTGCGCCAAGCGGCACATTCATATGTCTCCCGAAGAGGCCCTCGGCCTGGGCCTGCGCGATAAGGATGTGGTCCTGGTCAGGGTGAAGGGCGTTCGCGAGTTGATCTTCGGCGATGTCCTGGTCCGGGTGAACCCCAATTATTCACTGGACATGCATCTCGATACGGACGAAGCGAATGCTGCTCAGATTACGCCGGCAATGGTGGGGTATATCGAGTCGATCCAGCATCGCCATTATGTGTAATATTCTAATTCCCCAGATACGCATGCAGCACCCGCTCATCGTCCAGAAGCGAGGCGGAATCGCCGGAAAGGGTGATCTGGCCCGCTTCTATCACATAGGTTCGATGGGCATGCTGCATGGCCAGGCGGGCGTTCTGCTCCACCAGCAGGATGGTCACCCCTTCTTGATTCAATTCCTTGATGATATTGAAGATATTAAGAACAACCAGGGGGGCGAGACCCAGGCTTGGTTCATCCAGCAGGAGCAGCTTCGGACGGCTCATGAGGGCCCGCGCCATGGCCAGCATCTGTTGTTCGCCGCCTGAAAGGGTTCCGGCAAGCTGTTTCTTCCGCGCCTCCAGGATGGGAAACCGTTCGAACATCCGCGCAATATCCTTCAGTATGCCCTGGCGATCCTTACGAACGTAGGCGCCGAGTTCAAGGTTGTCCAAAACGGTCTGACGGGCCAGCACCTGCCTCCCTTCGGGACATTGGGCAATCCCCATGCGGACCGCCTTGTCGGGTGAGACGTCGATGGTTTCCTCACCGTCAAACCAGATATGACCTTCGCGGGCCGGGAGCATACGTGAGATGAATCGGAGGATGGTCGTTTTGCCGGCACCGTTGGCCCCGATCAGGGTGACGATCTCGCCGCCGTTGACCTCAAAGGTGATGTTTCGTGCGGCCTGGATAGCGCCATAGTTGATGCTGATATTGTCAAGCTTGAGTAACGACATCAAGGCGCCCCCAGATAGGCTTCGATCACCGCCGGGTTGTTCTGCACTTCAACAGGATTCCCCATGGCCAGCAGTTCACCGAAATCCAACACCGCCACCCGGTCGCATAGGTTCATGACCAGGGGAACGTGATGCTCGATCAGAAGGATGGTGAGGTGAAACTGCTCTTTGATTTCCCGGATAAATTCCGTCAACCTGTGCTTTTCCATGGTATTCATCCCGGCTGCCGGTTCGTCCAGGAGCAGGACCTTGGGATCCAGAGCGAGGGCGCGGGCGATCTCAATACGGCGCTGGTCTCCGTAGGGAAAGCTGCCCGCCGGTTCATTCGCCCGATCGGCAAGACCAACCAGTTGGAGGATTTCCCGACCCCGCTCCTCAACCGCCGCCTCCTCGGCACGGCTCCCACCAATTCCAAGGATCCCGCGAATCAGGCCGGTCTTTGTCCGGACATGCCGGGCAATCTTGACATTTTCCAGGGCGGACAGCCCTTTGAAAAGGCGAATATTCTGAAAAGTCCGCCCAATCCCCATGGCGGCTATACAATGAGGGGGACGCCCCGTCACCTTGACTCCTTCAAAGAGGAATTCGCCGCTGCTCACCGGCGTCAGCCCGGTCATGAGATTGAAGAGGGTTGTCTTTCCAGCGCCGTTCGGCCCGATAAGGCCGAAGATCTCCCCTTCGGAAACAGCAAAGGAGACATTATTCACAGCCACCAATCCACCGAACAAACGGCTTAATCCCTGCGCTTCCAGCAGAATGCTCATCCGGCCCCCCAATCTGCCGTCTTACGGCTGCGCAAACGATATTTCAAATCGGTAATGGCGCCGGCAATACCTCTGGGAAGATAAACGCTCACCACGACCAGCACCAGACCGTTGATGATCAAACGCGAATCTTGCAGCGGCCGCAAGACCTCGGGAAGGGCGGACAGGAGTATCGCCCCCAGAACCGGACCATAGATGGAGCGGCTGCCGCCGACCAAAACATAAGCCAGGCAGGCAATGGAAGCATCAAAGGTTCCCTGCCGGGCATTCCAGGTATTGATGAATGGCGCACTCATCGCACCGACCAGACCGGCCAGAACCGCGCTGATGACAAACGCCAGCACCTTGTAGTAGGTCGCATGGATCCCCATGGCATCGGCGGCCAACTCATCCTCCCGGATGGCATGAAAAGCCCGGCCGACCCGCGTCCGCTCCAGCCGGTAACTGAACAGCAACATGACAACGAGAAGGGGGCCGAATAACCAGATGTATTCAAAACGATTTTCAAAGATTTGGGGAATCCCGAAAATCCCGATGGCGCCACCGGTAATGGTCAAATTCAGGCACAATACCCTGAGGATTTCAACAAAGGCAATCGTCGCCAGGGCCAGATAGATACCTCTTAACCGAAGGGCGGGAATGCCGACCACAACGGCAAGCAGGGCGCTCGCCAGGATTGCAATGAGCCATTCCAAGGGATAGATGGTCCACCCCATGAACTCACGCAGGGGTGCGAACATGTCATTGGTGCCCATGATCGCCGCAACGTAGCCGCCAAGAGCGTAAAACCCGGGAGTCGCCAGGCTCAGTTGCCCGGCCGTCAGCGGGTAATAGAGGCTCATGGCCAAAAGGGCCTGTTGCGCCATCATGACGAAGAGAAATCCGTATATCTGGAAAAAATCCGTCATGCTAGACCTTCTGAAGGGTTGATCTTCCCAAAAGCCCTTGGGGACGGGCAAGCAGAACGATAAAAAGACATACAAAGGCCACCAGTTCCTTATAGGCGCTATAATCGGACGGGACGAAGGATTCGGCAAGGCCGATGACGATCCCGCCGAGAACGGCCCCGGGGATACTGCCCAAACCACCCAGAACCATCACCGCCAACCCCTTCAACCCATAAGTGACGCCGAAATAGGGCCCGGCGATGCCGAAACTGGTGCCGACCAGACTTCCCGCCACACCCCCGAGAAAACCGGAGATAAAAAAGGTGATCAGGATAAACCGATCGACGCTGATGCCCAGCAAACCGGCCACGGCAGGGTTTTCGGCAATGGCCCTGAGCGCCTTGCCCTGCCGGGTATAACCGATAAAGCAGCCCAAACATATAAGGATCATCATACTGACAGCGAAAATGATCACCTGAACGGTCCGGATGACGATCATCTTGTCGCCCCAGTGGAACATGATGGCCGGATTGATATCCCCATAGACATCGGCCGGAAATGAATAGATTTCCGCACCGACAAGATACTGGATGAGATTGACGATGACAAGGGCCACGCCCAAACTGCTGACCAGGGCGAGGAGGGGGTCGCCGCCCCGTTCCCGCAGAGGCCGAAAGGCGGTCCGTTCGATCAATATCCCGATGCCCCCGGACAATACGGCCCCCGCCAGGAGGGAAACGGGAAAAGGCAGGCTAAAAGGAACCTGGACACCGCCCAGCAGACCGTTGATGCCGAATTGCCCCACGGCCATGGTATAGGTTAGGTAAGCCCCCAGAGTAAAAACGGCGCCATGGGAAAAGTTGATGATCCCCAGAATAGAAAATATCAGCGTATAACCAAGGGCAAAGATGGCATAAACACTCCCGATACTGATACCGTTTAAGACATTCTGAAAAAACTGCGGGACATCCATATAAAAAAATGGGGAGGTTTCCCTCCCCCCTCTTTTCCCCGTTCGGGATGATTACTTCATATTGACAAACTGGCCTGTCTTGCCGCTGACGTCCATCTTGATCTGCGATACATAAAAGGTTTTCTGGTGGAGTTCGCCTTCTTTATCAATGCTGATCTCACCCAAGGGGGTCATGTAAGAACCCGTTCGGATCGCCTTGTTGAGTTCCATCCGCACTTGAGACAGCTCCATTTGGCTGATTTTCTTTTTCGTGGTCTTTTCCACTTTCCGAAGCGCCTCAATGACAAGCTGTACGCACGCAAATGCCTGGCCGGCAAATTGCGGCGGATCTTTCTTGTTCTGCTCCTTGTAGGCCTTGGCAAATTGGTTGTTCATCGGATTGTTCGCTTGCGGGCTATAAGCCTGAGCGACAATGATATCGTTGCAGTATTTTCCGCAAACCGGAAAGAGATTAGCCGTATTGAACCCGTTCCCGCCAACAATCACACCTTTGTAGCCCAGCTGGCGGAGCTGTTTGACCAGATTTCCGCCGTCCGCCGCCAAGCCCGAGACGATGGCAAGATCCACATTGGCCCCGAGCACCGCCGTCACCTGGGTGGTGAAATCCGTATCGGTGGTCTGGAATTTCTGAATGGTGACGATGTTGAGTTTGAGATTCTTGATCGTCTCCTGGAATGTCACTGTTTCTGAAGTGCTGAACGCATCGTTTTGGGCATAAAGAATCGCCACTTTATTAATCTTCGGGTTTATTTTGAGGGCCTGCTTCACGGCGCTGGGCGCTACCTGCGCGACAGGAGCGGAAACACGGCTGATGTACTCGCCTATCTGCGGAATCCCTTTTGCGGTATTGGAAGGGGCCAGGACGGGAACCTTTTCACGATTGGCAATGGGATCGGCGCTGAAAGCCTGCTGTGAAAGGGTTGGGCCGACAATGGCAACGACCTTGTCCCGGTTGATCAAATTTTGGAAGGCATTGATGGCGCCGGCCTCATCCCCGCCCGTATCCTGAAAAACGAGTTTCACCGGGGTGCCGTTTACCCCCCCCTCGGCGTTGAAGTATTTCTCCGCCAGTTTCGCGCCAATGCTCTGTTCTTCGCCAAACAAGGCAATGTTGCTTGTTCTGGCCACACCGATGCCGATGGGAATCGGACTGGCCACCTTGTCCGCATAAGCCATGGATGTGCAAAAAACAAAAAAGAGAGTCCAGAGAACAATTCTTTTCATAAGTTCCTCCTTCAATGACACTAGTGACGATAAGACGCAGGCATATATCGATCTTGCGCTCAAGTCAAGGGGATTAGGGCGGCATGTCCCGGATATGCATCCGAAATAAATCGCCGTTGAAACCGGGAAGATGCTTATTGATCGAGGAACCCGTCGAGGTCAATATGTTGACGCAGGCAGCCCGATCCAGTCATTAAATTGACAAATATTTAAGACTCGTGCGTATTTCATGACAAGCCTGCTATTCATTGACACACGATGTCTTCTCTTGGCAGATTTAAAAAACACACCATTACGGCGCATTGCACAGGCTTCACCCGGCACTTCTTCCGCAAAGGGGAAATGATGATACCCTGCCGGACTGGCATGACAATTGCTCTTTAATTGATTGTTCTTCACGGAGACATCAATAAGCTCATTTTGGTAATCCTATCTGTAAGGAGGTGAAACCCAGCCTGTGAACAGGCCGCCATTTTATAAAAGTGATTCATTTACGTCAGAATAGTTAGTGTTTCCGAATAAAACCAATATCAAGCAGACAGGATATAAAAGGAGGATAGAAATGGCTATAACGAAAAATATTCTTGTACCCACCGATTTTTCAGAATACTCATACAAGGCTCTCAATGAGGCCATCGAGTTGGCCAAGCAGAATAATGCCAATATTCATCTTATGCATGTCATTGACTATGTCCATCATCAAAAGGCCCCGGATTTCGATATCGGCAAAGCCGACATCATCAGCGATCTGGAGGCGGGGTATCTGAAGGAATCCCGCGAATCGATGGATAAGCAGCTCGCCTCGGTGAAGAAAGACAAACGATCACAGATCATGACCAGCATCAGGAGCGGCCCTCCCGCGGATGTCATCCTGAGCGAACAGAAAAGGAAAGATATTGATTTGATCATGATCGGCTCCCACGGCGTCAAAGGATTTTTCAGCGGCCTTCTCGGCGGCGTCACCTACCGAGTGGTAAAAAATGCCCCCTGCTCCGTGATGGTTGTAAGAGAATAGGGTCTGTCAATCAGGGTGTTCAGATGTTCCGCCATGCCGCATAGAAGGGGATGCTGCAGGCGGAAGAATACAGGCGCAGGCAAAAGGAATCCGGCATCAAAATCCAAACCGCCGGATCAGGGCTTCCAGGTACCTGGACTTCATCTGTCGGCTTGCCATGGCTTGTTTGATCGGCGGTAATTTCAGGATAACGCCCAGAAGGGCCGCCATGGCTCGGTAGCTGGTGGCCGTTCGGTTATCGAATATGAGTTCCTGGAGTTTCCCTCGTTCGATCGCCATAGTCACAGCCAGATGGGCCGTGTTTAAAGGGGTCACCACCCGCTGCCCCCTTTCAGCCAGACGCAGGGCCCGATCCCGACAAGCGCGCACACAAATGCCGCATCCCAGGCAGAGTTCCGCCCGCAGCAAGGCCTGTTTCCTTTTAGGATGCCTCGCATCGTTGGCGGAGACAAGGGTCATGGCCTCCACAGGGCAAGCGGCGACGCACCGGTCGCATCCTTTGCACCGGGCCGCATCCACCACCGGCAGATAGTTCGTCGTATGCACGGGATGGAGGTGACCAAACCGGCGGGCGGCGATCATGGCCTCGCAGCAGCAGCCACAGCAGTTGCAAATGAAGTTGACCTGCTCCCGGACATTGGAACCGAACTGCACCAGTTGATGCTCATAGGCAAGAGTGAGCAGATCCAGCCCTTCGGATACATCGACGCTGCGGGCATGACCGTGCTTGATGAGCGATTGGGCCGAACCGTTAAACGTCATGCAGATATCCAGGGGCGCCGCACAGTGCCGATCCAGATGCTGCATTTTGAACCGGCAGTAGCAGCGGCTTATCCCGCGGTGCGAAGCCGTTCTGATCACCTCACTGGACCGCTCATAATCGAGAACCGCCAGACTTATGTCCTCAGGCAAAACCGGTTCATGGACAAAAACCCGTCCCAACTGGGTTTCCCCCTCGGTGAAGAGGGCTTTGATAAAATCATCTTCCACGTTGAGGTATTGATAGAAAAGCGCGCTCAAGGCCTGCTGGTCGATATCGCCCCGAACACGCATCAGGGAGAACTCAAAGAAACCCGCCATGGGTGGCGGCAACAGGTAGGTCTGCCTGCCGTCCTCTTCCATATCGAGGAGGATGGCCCGCCCGGCAAGCTCATCGAGTATTTGCCGTGCCTCGACCGGCTTCATTTTCCAGATTCCCGCCGCCTTCTCGGCGGTGAAAGGCAGGATCGGCAAAACGGAAACCAGGGCGGCCTCTTTTTCACGGAAAAGGATATTCAGAATTTTAAACAGCAATTCCGAAGGCGGCGCCCCCTGGGGGAAGCGGTTGATGCGTTCTACCAGATCCGTATAACCTTTTTCATCCGTGTGATGATTCATCCCGACACCCTTTCATCGGTCATGCCCATCCCCCATTGAGGTTCTTTATTCAGCCAATCGTTTTTCCACACAAAATACATGATATTCCCAGGGTCTGAGGTTCACATAAAGGCCATATTGCCCTATTTCATTGCCGCTTCGTTCATATATTGCTTCCGCAAATAGATCCGCCAGCCGCCAGGTCCGGTCTTCCAGTTGCACCCCGGGAAGCTTTACCAGTCCCTGTGAATACTCATCCGAATAATTCACGATGATCAAAAAGAGTGCTTCATCAAAAGTCCAATACCAGGCTAAAATATTCTCATGACTTCCGTTATCGGACCAGCCTTCACATTCACATCTTTGCCATGTTCCAGAACGCAAACCAGTGGCATGCATGACCGTGAGAAGTCGGAGATAGAAATCCAGGAGGTCCGGGTCAACCGGTTCAGCAGGTCGGCGGGCCAGAAAGACAGGGAGGCGAACCTGTCGCCCCGTCATTTGCCCTTCATGGAAGAGCTTGGCCCCCGGTATGGTGGCCATCACCACGGCCGCCGCCCGCCCCTGAGCCGGCATAAAGCAGTCCGCCGCCCGGTGTTCATCGTGGTTCTCAATAAAACGGAGGAGTCTTTCCTGGTAGCCGGACTCGGCACACAGATGTAGCCTGACGGTTCCGGCATGCTCATGGGCCAAACGATCATAGAGCCGCTTGTCGTAACAGAAATCAAAGCCCTGTTGCTGGAGGTCCCATTCCCGGTCCCAGTAGGCCTCGGCAATGAAGAGAAACCGGGGGTGCGCGTCTCGGACGGGCTGAATCACCTCCGGCCAGAACTCCGCGTCGGGCCTGATTCCGGCACGCCCATCCCAAGTCTTTTCAAAAATATCATTCATGACCAGCATGGCCATATCGCATCGGATACCGTCGCACTGACAGGCAATGCCGGAAACGGTTTCGATCATGGCCCGGCGTAGTCCGGGATGGAAGGCGTTGAGTTGCAGGACATCGGGCCAGGCCGGAAAGAACGGATCGCGGCCTCGGGCAAAGGTCCACTTACCCACATTCATGAAGGATTGGGGATTTTGCCGAAGGTCATACGCTTCCCCGGCAATAAAATACTCCGGATGGTCGTCCGTCCACGGATGATCCGGCGCCACGTGGTTGGGAACAAAATCAAGAATCAACCGGACACCGCGCCTTGCCAGTTCCTCCCGGGCGACTGCCAGGCCGTTGGGGCCTCCGAAGTGAGAATCGACGACATACCGGCGGATGCAATATGGTGAACCGACATTATCTTCAGGGGTAAAATCAGGGAGTACTCTTTGAAAATCGGCCAGAAGCGCTTCATCGGCCATGGCGATCGCCCTCCCCGCGGGACTGCGTTCCCAGACGCCCATGAGCCAGACGGCATCAACACCCAGGCGTTCCAGGCCATCCCACACCTCGCCGGGCACACAGCCAAGGGTAATCGTTCTGCCCTCCCGACAGCTTAGTTCTCCCAGCCAGACCCATGTATTGATCTCGTAGATAATCGGTCGTGCAGGCCAAATACTCACGGGAGCTCTCCTTGTCATAAGCGGAACCGTATAGACAGCCTCGGGACAACACGGCAATGGCTGTAACAGTATAGGAATCCGGCAACCCCTGTCAATATTTAAAAGAAATGACGCTCAGGCCAATCCTGACAATGGTACTTTTTTTGCAGTTATTCTTTCGGATAAATAATTAAATAATCCCTTGAACCATTCAGACCGGGAGGCGCAAATCTATGATAAGTGAATACTTAAACTGGTTTATCCCCGCCAGTCTCTCAAAGGACCCCAATATTCAGAGACGGGCCAATCAATTGATCATCTTTACCCAGGTAGCCCCCCTCTTCTTTCTGCCGAACATTATCAAATGGTACAAGATCGGCAGCCCGGAACTGGCCCTCAGCATGACTGTCGTCATGATTATTGTATCCGTTGTGATTCCCATTGCTTTCAAATTTACGGCCTCCCTCAATTTTCTCGGCAATGCGATCATGGCGTCTCTCGCATGGCATTTTTCAATCCTCCCCTTCATGACTGGAGGCATCACCTCCAGCGCCCTGGCCTGGAATCTTGTTCTGCCCGTTTTTACCGCCACCTTTGTCAATTATCGCAGCATGCTGGCCTGGTCGGTCATCATGTTTACCGAAATCATCATCTTTATGTTGTTGAAACTCAATGGTGTTTCCCTCCCAAACATTAGTTTGACGGAGCGTCAAATTCTTGAAACCCAGATTGCCAATGTCATAGGACCTTTTGCCGCACTATGCATCACCTTGTATTTTAATGATAAAGGGCTCCGCTATGCCTTTTCTGCCCAGGAAGAGGCCCTTTCAGAACAGAGACGGGCCATGGAAGAACAGAACAGGACCCGGGGGAAAGTTGAAGAAATCGGCCGGAACCAGAAAAAGGCCTTCAGCCAGATTGAGGCGAACACCGCGCAGCTCTCGACGACATCGGCACAGATTGCCGCGATGACCCAACAAAACGCCGAATCCGCCGACGAAGTGGACAAGCTCATGAAGGAATCGGAAAAGGTGGTTCAAAAAGCCAATGCATCCATGGGAGAGCTGAACACCTCCATGCAGGAAATTTCCCAAGCCAGCGCGGAAACATTCAAAATTGTTAAATCTATTGATGAAATAGCCTTCCAGACGAATCTGCTGGCCCTCAACGCCGCCGTGGAAGCGGCAAGGGCGGGAGAGGCCGGCGCCGGGTTTGCCGTCGTGGCCCAGGAAGTGCGCAATCTGGCTATGAGGTCCGCCGAATCGGCAAGGAATACGGCCGGGCTCATAGAAAATACGGTGAAGCGGATTCAGTCCGTCAGCGAACTGGTGGCCAGGACCAATGGCGACTTCGACATGGTCTCCAGCTCCGTCAGCAAAGCGGTCGGACTGATCGGTGAAATCGCCGCCGGATCGGCGGAACAGTCAAGGGGCGTAAGCGAGATCAATCACGCCATTGCAGAGCTCAGCATGCTCGTCCACACGAATACGGACGATCAGCCGCAATCAAGAAGATAGGGTGACGAGAATCTCCGTCAGCGCCTTGACCCGATCTCTGATTTCTGATGCCTTTTCAAACTCGAGATTGCGGGCGGCTTCCTTCATCTCTGCTTTCAAACGGCGGATCTTTTCGGAAAGTTCTTCTTCCGAACCATAGGCGGCCTGCTTTTCCGAAATGACGGGTACCGTCAGATAATCCGCCTCATAAACGGACGTCAGCACCTGACTAATGGATTTCTTGATCGATTCAGGCGTGATGTGATGCTCCTCGTTGTAGCGAAGCTGGACAACCCGCCTCCGCGTCGTCTCCTCGATGCAGGCCGTTATGGCCTTTGTCATTCTGTCGGCATACATGATCACCCGGCCCGAAATATTTCTGGCCGCCCGACCGCTTGTCTGCATGAGGGACCTTGCCGACCGGAGAAACCCCTCCTTGTCTGCATCGAGGATGGCCACGAGGGACACCTCCGGAATATCCAGCCCTTCACGCAGGAGGTTCACCCCTACCAGGACGTCATACTGCCCCAAACGCAGATCCCGAATGATCGCCACCCGCTCCAAGGTTTGAATATCCGAATGGAGGTAACGGACCCGAATGCCCAATCCCTGATAATAGGAGCTGAGATTTTCCGCCATGCGCTTCGTGAGCGTGACAACGAGAATCCGTTCATTTCGTTCCACCCGCTCCCGGATCTCCCCCAGAAGATCATCCACCTGGAGGGTCACCGGCTTGATGATGATTTCCGGATCCATTAGCCCCGTCGGCCGGATGATCTGCTCCACGACCACCCCTGCCGACTTGTGGAGCTCAAAGTCTGCCGGAGTCGCCGAGATGTAGAGCCGCTGATGGGGAAAGGCCTCATATTCCTCAAATCGCAACGGGCGGTTGTCCAGGGCGGAAGGCATGCGGAAGCCATACTGAACCAGGGTTTCCTTACGGGAGCGGTCGCCTCGGTACATACCGATCAACTGAGGAATGGTTGCATGGCTCTCATCCACAATGATCAGGGCATCCTTTGCAAGATACTCCATGAGGGTCGGCGGAGGCTGACCGGGATTTCTCCCTGTCAGATGACGGGAATAATTCTCGATCCCCTGACAGTAGCCCATTTCCTCCATCATCTCGATATCGAATAAGGTTCTTTGCTCCAGGCGCTGGGCTTCCAGAAGCTTGTTCGTGCTTTTCAGCTCCGCCAGCCGCACCTGCAATTCCTCTCGGATATCCCCAATCGCCCGCTTGAGGTTATCCTGGGTTGTCACATAATGACGGCCGGGATAGACGGCAATTTCCCCGATCCGCTCCAATCGCCTGCCCCGCAGGGGATCGATGAAGGCGATCGTCTCTATGGTATCGCCGAAAAATTCAACCCGTACCGCCCGCTCTTCTTCATAGGGCGGAAAGATTTCCACGACATCCCCGCGAACACGGAAGGTTCCCCGATGAAAATCCACATCGTTGCGTTCATACTGGATTTCGACCAATTGCCGCAGCAGGACGTCCCGGGACATCTCCATATCCTCCTGCAAATGGACAAGCATCCCCTGATAGGCCTCGGGAGAACCCAGGCCGTAAATGCACGACACGCTGGCAACAATAATGACATCCCGGCGGTCCAACAGGGAATGGGTCGCTGCATGCCTTAGCTTATCGATTTCATCATTGATGGAGGAATCCTTCTCAATATACGTATCCGTCGTCGGCAGATAGGCCTCCGGTTGATAGTAGTCATAATAGCTCACAAAATATTCAACGGCATTATCCGGGAAAAGGGCCTTGAATTCCCCGTACAACTGGGCGGCAAGTGTTTTATTGTGAGCGATGATCAGGGCCGGCCGTTGCACGGCGGCAATCACATTGGCGATGGTAAAGGTCTTCCCCGATCCAGTGACCCCGAGAAGAACCTGATGAGGCAATCCTTTATCAATACCCTCCGACAAGCGCGTTATGGCCTGGGGCTGATCTCCCTGGGGGTTGAAATCTGAAACAAGACGAAACATGAACCCAAAATCCTTCCCGGACAAAGTCCGATCGGTCTGCCACTCCGGATCAGGCCCCCGATGATGGAAGAAAACATCCCTTGATATTTGATCCGTTTTTCTATATTTTTAAAGTGGATATCGTCTTTTAACCTAAACACGGAAGCATTAGCAACAAGGAAACGAGGTTCTGATGGAAAGGTTAAAAAACAAGTCAATTTCAAATGTTGACGGCTTTATTCATGCCGCCCAGGCAAAACTGACCCTCAATATTTCTCCCGTTTCCCAAATCCTTGCCGTCGTCGATTGGATGGCCAACCTTTCAGACTCCCCGGGGAAACAACTGGAGCTGACTGAGGACTATCTCCACAGCAACCTTAGATTTCAGAACTACCTGCTGCGGTGCCTGATGCAGGCCGACAGCGACACCCCGGAACCGCCGCCGGTCATGGACAGCCGCTTCAAGGATTCGGCCTGGCAGCAGCTACCCTACAACCTGCTCTGTCAGCATTTCCTCTTAATGGAACAGTGGTGGCAGAAGGCCTCCACGGGCGTTCCCGGCGTCTCGGAACATCACCTGAACATGGTCTCCTTCGGTATTCGGCAGCTTCTGGACGTGTTTTCTCCTGCCAATTTTCTTTTCACAAATCCCATTCTCATGAAATGGACACAGGAACAAAAGGGGAAGAACCTGGCCCGAGGCTTTGAGAATTTCATGGAAGACCTGAAGCGAATCCGGACGAATCAGCCACCCGTCGGGGTTGAAGAATTCAAGGTTGGCGAGAAGGTGGCCGTTACCCCCGGCAAGGTTGTCCTGCGGAATCAGTTGATTGAGCTGATCCAGTATAGTCCGGCAACGGAAAATGTACATGCCGAACCGATTCTGATCGTGCCCGCATGGATCATGAAATACTATATTCTCGACCTTTCGCCCCATAACTCCCTGGTTAAATTTCTCGTCAACAAGGGGCATACTGTTTTCATCGTCTCCTGGAAGAACCCCGACGCCGAAGACCGGGAACTCGGCATGGAAGACTACCGCGAGTTGGGTATCATGGCAGCTGTTGATGCAATCACCAAAATCGTCTCCGGAAGAAGAATCCATGCCGTGGGATACTGTATCGGCGGGACGCTGTTGACCATCGCCGCCGCGGCCATGGCACGGGACGGGGACGACCGGCTCAAGACCATGACTCTCCTCGCCGCCCAGACGGATTTCACCGAAGCCGGCGAAGTCATGCTGTTCATCGATGAAAAGCAGGTTAATTACCTGGAAGATATCATGTGGAGCAAAGGCTATCTGGATACCAAGCAAATGGCCGGAGCCTTTCAACTCATCCGGGCCTACGATCTTTTATGGTCCTGGATCATTCAATCCTACCTCATGGGGGAAAGACGGCCCATGAACGATCTCATGGCCTGGAATGCCGATGCGACAAGGATGCCCTACCGGATGCACAGCGATTACCTTAGACATCTGTTTGTGGATAATGATCTTTTTGAGGGTCGCTATCAGGTGAATGGCAGGAACATTGTTATTCGCGACATCCGGGTGCCCACATTTATTGTCGGAACCATTCAGGACCATGTTGCCCCCTGGCGCTCCGTCTATAAATTCCATCTCACATCGGATGCGGAATCGGTAACTTTCATCTTAACAACAGGTGGTCACAATGTGGGCATCATCAGCGAACCCGATCATCCGCGGCGAACCTACCAGATATCCACACAACCGCACGGGTACAAGTACACAGATCCGGATCACTGGATGAAGGAGACACCAAAGCGGGAGGGCTCATGGTGGATTCCCTGGCAAAAGTGGCTTGCGGACTATTCCGGCGGGCAGACCCCCCCTCCATCCATGGGGGCACCCCAGGACGGCCTGCCGCCTCTTGGAAACGCCCCGGGCACTTATGTCTTTCTTTGATATAATTTGTTTATTGTGGTAGTAAATAGCGAAGGTGGACTTGTTTAACGCGATGTTGATTAAGCCTGTCCCGGACCTGATCGGGAAAGATTCCAGCGAGGCACCGCAGGCGCTGTTTCCACGAAGACGCAGAAGGGCCGGTTTTCAACAGGTCTGATGACGAGAAAAGGAGATGACGACAATGTCTGATAGCCTGGATGTGATCATAGTCGACGATGAGCCGGTCGTCTGTGCAGTTATTACTGAGATTATCAAGAGCTTTTATACATGGGGCGATGTCATCTCATTTACCGATGTCGATGCCGCCGTAACGCATTGCCGACAGAAGAAGGCGGGCGTGGCCATTTTCATTCTGGATGTCTTCATGGGTAACGAAACAGGCTTCGGTTTTCTCGATGCCATTGCCGACAAGTTCCCCATGGCCTATGAGGATACGATCATCATGACCGGCAATGCCAGCGAGGATGTCGTCAACATGTGCATCGCTTCCGATATTACCTACCTGATCGAAAAGCCGATCCGGACCTATTCCCTGCACCTTGCCGTGAGGGCCATTGTGGCCAAGTATATCCGGTTTGCGAAAAGGCTGGTGGAAGATCCGGTCCTCGCACAGACGGTTTCGCGATTTTAGATAGTCCCGCCAGGCGGCATCAGGGCAAAAAGCATCATTCCAGCGGCATGGCAATATCAGCTTGAGGCAAAGGTCCGGGCCAGATCGTTGTCGATCACATAGATGCAGATATCCCGGGCGCCCTGCTCACCATAACCATAAGTCTTTTTGAGATTGCGGATGAGGAAATTAACTTCCTTACGAATACGCTTGTCATAAGCCTTGAAGGCTTCCGTGCCGTAATCCTTGATGGCCCTCCGGAAATTCTCATTCTGCATGAAGGGATCCATCACTTTCTCCTTCAGATTATGGACATATCGCTCTCGCAGCGACTTATAGGCCTCTGTCACCGTAATGGGTTTCCCTTCCAGCAGAATTTCCTGAGTCAGCGTTTGGGCCGTATACTGGTTCTGGATTTCTTCACGGAAGGTCAATCTCGCCGCGGCCCCTGACTGGGACCCCAGAATGCTGCGCTCGATGCTTTCAAAAAAGTCCTCCGTCACATCAATGGTTTCACCGGTATAAATACACTTTTCCGTGCGCCCCGGTTCAAAATTGATAGCAAACAGATAATTCTGGATATCCCTGGATACACGCTCCTCGTTGTAAGAGTAAAGGGACTCTTTCACTTCCTGGAGAACCGTGTAATTATACGAGCTGATCAGGGATTCGAGAAAACCTTCAGGCACCGATGCCGGAAGCTCTTTCTGGTGCTGACGGAAGAAATTGCAGACCATGGCCATATTGACCAAGGTGCCTTCCTTGGCGTATGTCGTATAAAAATCGTTGAATATTTTGATGGAATCGCGCCCCGAAAACCCCTTGCCGCCTTCCGTTTCGGAATCGGCGATAATGTTTTTACGTCGCTTGGCGGTGAAAAACTTTCGATCGTCCTGGTTCAGCCACGGGGGAATGAATCCGGCATAGATGTCCATCTTCAGAAGTTGAAGATTCCTGTCGCAGAACAGCTTGTACTTCTCCGGGTCCCCGATCCATTCCAGAAGGCTCTCCGACCGCTCCTTCAGCCTCGTCGAGATGATAACCCTGGCAAAATTCTGCAGGACTCTCGGGAGAAACATATTTTCGATCTGACTGCCGAAAATGTTTTTGAAGATCTTCACCTCCGTATTGTAGTCAAGAACGTAGGGGATGAGGATAAAGCTGATCCGGTCGATGAAAGACTGGGTGCCGACGATGTTCACCCGATCCTCTGGGTTCATGAGGGCCAGGAACAGGGAATTCACGTTCTCTTCAATGTCTTCCACCTTATGGACGCCCTCGCTGATGATGCCGTGGAGGTTGGAAAGCCTTTCCTTGTTGTTGTCCTTCACATCCATCAGGGCATAGATGCCATTATTCGTATTGGCATAGCGGGAAAACATATATTTGACGCGGTTGCTGTCCTTAAGAAGGTTATTGAGCTGGGTTTGCAACAACTCGTTGGTGAGGATGCTGGTCCTCGTAATCTTGTCTCCGGGATTGAAGACGCTGATCCCCTGGCCCAGACGCCGGTTGAACTCGTAAGGCCTGGCGAAGACCATATCAAACACCTTCTGCGGAGAATCCAGGAGATCGAGCAGGGTCTGATAAAGAGAAACACAGATGGTGCAGGGGCTGTCCCTGAACACCCATTCATACTGCTTCTCGGTAAAGAGTTTTTCCTTGAATTCCCTGTCGGTAATCAACTGATCGAAGACTTCCTTCCGGTAGGATTTGGGAATCATCAGCAAAGGATTGTCGTGGCTGGGGCAGGGAACTTCCAGATAGTCCTTCATGGGCAATGTCAGGACACCCTCTCTCTGGTGCTTCTTCGGCAACAGGGTCTCATCGGCCAGACTTCGCAGTTGGGTAATGATGGCATGGGTCTCATGCTCCGTCACATGGCCCAGATCCTTCTTGTTTAACCGCCAGACCGTTTCAAAAGCCAGACCGTCGGCCGTCTTGGTGTACTGCTCAAACTTCATGAGAAGATTATTCAGAAAGGTGCTTTTCCCCGAACCGTGGGGACCCTCGAAGATGTATATCCTGTTTTGCTGGCTTCCATAGCGGAAAGAGGCAAAGTGATTGATGAGGCGATTGGCAAAAAGCCGGTCGGCGAAAAACGGGTGGTCCGTCCCCTCGACGAAGAGCCTGGTGCAATCATAATAAACGTAGGAGATAGACTCGGGATCGTCGGGATATTCATCAACGCCCTCCCCGACATAGCTTTTAATCATGTCGTAGAGCATCTGGAAAATGTTCCGGAAAACCACCGGCGGCTTTTCCGTGGCAAAGGTTAGAAAATCTTTCAGGGAGATGGCCGCACGGTTTTCGCGCTCCGTTATCCGCTGTGAAAGGCTGTTGATGATGTGCTCGTCAGATGCCATGGCATAAATTCCTATAGGAGATTCCGCGAGAGTTTTCGCTTTTCCATCGTATAAACAACCCGTCGGGGAGCGATTTCCTTTTCCGTCTCCTGGCCGGCAAAAATGATCTGGGGGATATAAAAGGGCTGGAGGTTTTCCTCCAGCTTCACTTCTTCGACCATTTCCGTCGTCTCCAGCTTGACCTTCCCTCCCCACAGATACTCGACCCCCAGAAGGGCATTGTCGATATATTCCCGGACCAGAGGTTTTCCCTCATAGCGGTGATCGAGGTAAAGGAGCCCGTCCGTCGTTTTTCCCTCGTCAACGGCGATGTAGGGGGGATGGT
Source organism: uncultured Syntrophaceae bacterium (assembly GCA_964492965.1). Classification (GTDB taxonomy): domain Bacteria; phylum Desulfobacterota; class Syntrophia; order Syntrophales; family UBA8958; genus CAZBME01. The sequence goes on from CAZBME010000011.1 coordinate 29,887, forward strand.
ACAGGGAATCGAGGAGCATTTTCTTATAATCGTCCGCTTTTCGGCTCTTGACGAAATATTCCCATACGCCCTTCTGCCGGTTGAGTCTGCGGCCCACGACAAAAAGCTTGTAGGCATCTATGAAGCCCTGGTCCACAAAGGTGTTGATGAAACTAAAATCATTGAAGTTCTCTCGAATACTAAAAACAAAGGCCCGCCCATCGCCGGTGTGCCGATCATATTGACGTCGCTGATCGGCATCGGACAAGCGCTGGAAGTCGTAAGATATCTTCCCTTTATCGGCCGCTTCCTCCAGATAGGCGTAAAGTCTCATCCCCAGGGCATACGGGTTGATGCCCACCCGGGTCAGGGCGGTCACCTTGGCATTCACCCGGGCATAGGAAACCTCGTTTCCCCTGATCCGGTCATCCTTCATGAAAAGGTTTTCATGCCAATAGCTGGCCCAACCCTCATTAAGGATTTTCGTCCGGATTTGCGGCTGGAAGTAGAGGGATGTCCGCCTCACAATCTCCATGACCGTCTTCATCCACTGGTTTTCCGAGCGTTGCAGAAAAGGGGAATTTTCCTGGAGATACTGGATCAGATCCTGCACAGGCGCCTTTTGCTCTCGTTTCTGCTTCTCGTACAACGCCTCAAACTCGGGATATTTTTTGACCGTGTCGGCGAAGAAGACTGATTCCGCCATCTGCCCGTATTCGGCAACAGCGACGTTGTATCGCTCAATTTCCTTCAGATAGACGGAACGGACCACTTTCTGGATCGACTGCAGAAAAACGTCAAAATAATAATCAATGCGGCCCGATGCCTGAATCGCTGCCGGACGGTTCAGGCGGGACAAGTCCCCGAAAAGATCGACAAGATTGTCGATTCCGCGGGTGAACTCAATGACATAATCCACCCAGTGACCCTTTTCAGACCGGAGCATGGCAATGGAACGCTTGTCCGCCAGGGCCTGACCGGCAAAATCCTCATCCCAGGTGGACCGGAAGAACAGGTTATTCTGGAAAAAATCGATGTGGGCCAGGACATGATAAAAGATCATGACATTTAGCCAATCGGGATTATTGTCATTATAGAAAGAAATGGCGGGCTTGGTATTGATGACTGTTTCATAGGGGTTATAGGGGTACAGCTCGTATTTCCCCTTTTCCCGCATAACCTCCACATCATGCACCCAATAATCATAAAGGGTGGGAATCATGTTTTTCGGTCCCAATTCCAGAAGGTCCTTGTTGGTAACAATATATTCAAGGGATTCATCCTGGAAGCGAAGTCCCGCATCACGGGCTCTTTGCTTGCATCCCTCCATGATTTGCTTGGTATGTTGGTTGATGAGCTCCATCTCGTCATCCTTTTCAGGCAATCAGCTTCTTGATGCCTGCAATGAGACGGGATTCCTCGGCGTCTTCCTGGATCGCATCAAGCCTGATCTCATGGGGATGCTCCTCCAGAACCTTTGAATCCCTGATGTATTTCTCCGCCGACGATGTGCTGGTTTCCGCCGTTGCCGAGGTGATGGTAATCCCGATGCGGCTGCAGTAGCGGATCATCTTGAGGATTTCAGGGATGGTCTCCTTGCCGTCCCTGTCCCAGTCGTCGCCGTCGGTGCCGTGAAAAACGTAGATGTTGTAATCCCGATCCAGGTTATCGGTCTCCACCAGCTTGTTGACCAGCTGATAGGCGGCGCCGATCTTCGTTCCCCCGGCAATCTTCAGGCTGTAGTAAGACTGAAAATCGGGCACTTCCCGGGCTGCCGTATCATGGAGAATGAAGCGCGTTACAACCTGGCGGTCATACTGGTATAACAGCCAACTGTAGATCAGGACGTGCTGCGCGACAACCAGTTCCGTCGGTTTTCCCGACATGGAACCCGAATAGTCGCGGATGAAAAAGACCAGGGCTTGCGATTCCAGGTCCTTTTCTCGGGAAAGGATGCGATAGACACTGTCCCCAGGAGAGACCAACAGGCTCGTCAAATCGATATCCGTAACATCGGGAATGTTTTCCAAGCCTATGTTCGTTTCGATGATTTTCCTCAAGGTCGCTTTTTTATCGAGCACCTGGCCGAAGCCTTCGTTGCGGTCCGTCAGATCATAGGTAAATTTTTTAAGGGAACGCCGTCGGCCCTTGTTCTTCAGGTTGGGCAGCTCAAACTTTTCCGTGAGGATTCTGCCAAGATCGTAGGCGCTGGACTCGATTTCATGCTCCCCGCCTTCCCCCTGGCCCGGACCGCTCGAACCGGCACCTTCCTCCCCGTGCAGGGGCTCCTCACCGATAACCTGCCCTTCTTCCCCTTCGCCCGAACCGCCCGAATGATCGGATTCTTCTTCCGGTTCCTGGGAACGCGTGTCATGAATCAGTTTTTCCTCAACCGTCGTGGGCACCACAATGACCTTGTCCATAGCACCCCGCCCCGGCTTCACAAGCCGGCCGAGTCGTATCTTCCTGGGGAAACCGTCCTTCTCCCGCTGAATATCCCTTTCGAGCAGATCCCCGATGGATGTCAACCTCTGGGCATAAGGCATTCTGGGCGGTGCCGAGTCCTGAATCTGGGCAAGATCGGCGTGATCATATATGCTTTTGGGAAGAGTCATTTCCATAACCTCATGTTGACGATTTTCTCAGTGCCGGATGTCCTGTCGGACAATCACTGCAAACATCACTGCTCGTCGCTCTTTGTACAGAAATACTCTATCGTCTTCTGGGCACAGGTTCTGCAATATCCGAGCTTGCCCAGCATCGTATCAATCATCCGGTCGTATAGTTTCTGATTTTCCTCGTTCGTTCGGTTAGCCAGGGCGCCGATGAGACTTCCCGCGCCGACAATATCCGATTTCAGGCGGACATCCGTGACAGCCTTCAACAACTCGACGTTATCCATGAAATCGTAGTTCGCATCAATGGACATTTTCTGGCCGTATATCTTGCGGATCGACGTCCGGAAGGATTCCCGCTGTTCTTTCGTTTTCAGGCCTAGTCTCTCTTCAACACTCTGGACATAACGCTCGTCAATCTTGAGGGCCTTGAGCTGTCCCGTCTGGGGATTCTTGTATTTCCATATCTTGTCCGGCCCCAGATTTTCCGCATCAATGCCGATGATCATGTTCACATAATTCATGACATCCTTCTTGACGGCATGGGGCTCGTCCATGTAGGCGTTGAACATCTCAGTCATGATTCTCTCCCGGTAAAGCCCCCGGGCCGTTTTGAGGTCTTCGAAATATTTGGCCCGCTCGTTGGCCTCCGTGACATAATCGAGGATGACTTTTTCAATCGCCTTGAAGATATCCTCGGCAAACATGCAGCGCCCTTCGTTGGTTTCCGACGTCTCCATGAGCAACTGGAGGGCGCGGCCCAGTGTTCTCTGCCCCAGGCCCTTTTGACCAAAGCGTTTGGTGATATCCGGCTCATGATTGAGGATGTCGATCACCTCGGCCAGGGTTTTGATACTCTTTTCCCCCGCCACCTCTCCGGCGGCCAGCTTCATCATTTCGACGGGCGTCAATTTTTCTGAACGGGGCAACCGCGAGAAAACAGCGGCCATTGATGCCGCATAATTCAAATTCGGATCCTGATGCAGCTGCTCCTTTGTAAGGGTGGTCTTCGCCTCGCTGCCGATAGCATAAGCGGTCAGGTATTTCTGCATCAGGTAATTCGTATTATGGGCCACGTAACAGATCCGGCAACGGTCGACGATGGGGGCCTCCTCCTTTTCCGCCAGAAACCGGTTGAATTCGGAGTTGTTGCTCGTGGCGATAATCAGGGTGTCGATGGGCCAGCGGAATCCATCCATCTCAATGTTCCGGTTTTGAATGACACCCAGATAGACCTGAACGAGGTCCTTCTTGTTCTTGAAGATTTCATCGCTGAAGTGAATCCCCCCACCGGCCACCCTGGCCAAGGCACCTCTTCTCAGGTCAAAGCGGTAGGGATTGTTGGGATCCGTCAGGTGAAGCAGCCGCTGGATCGATTCTTCTCCCAGCAGATCGACGGCGGATGAGGTGATCTTGTCCTTGGCGGAATACTTACCGGTAATCGTTCCCAGGCTTTCGCTCAACGGCACGGGGACAACCTCGAAGAAGGGCAGCAGTTCCTCGATTTTCCCGTTCGTTACGTTCCTGACATCATTAAGGATGTAGTCGCTACAGGCGCCCAGAGGGCGGTAATTGGCGTAATATTTCTCCAGAACCTTTTCAGAAAAACCGAATGTCCCTGCCAGATAAGCCATACCATCCTTTTTGGACGGGAAGAGGTTCATGGCCAGAATCAGGGGATCCTCAAAGGTCTGGGATTGAATCACCCGCATCTTTCCATAATTCTCGAGGCGGTCGATGTTTTTGAAATTGAAGGTATAGCGCCGGTTCCCTTCCTGGGCAATAAACTGGCGATAAAGGGCACAGACGGAATCCACAAAGAAGGTCTTGCCGTTGCCCGGCTCGCCGACGAGGACGAAAGCCATTTCCCGGGAAGATCCCCCTTCCGCGGCATCCTTGACAAAGGAAACGAAGCTGTTTATTTCATCGAACATGCCGATGACATGCTTCGGGCCGTTTCGGAAGACCTTGAAGTCATAAGTGCTTTTCCCGTTGACCACAACTTTTTCGATCATGTCGCTGTCTTCAAGGATCATTCTGGCTACGGATTCAAAAGTACTTTCAAAGAGTCGTTTCCCTTTTTTAACTTCCTGTAAATGGAATTCCAGCGACTTTGGGTCATATGTCTTCATTTTCAACCTCCATGACCAATAGGGACACCTTTATGGAATAGCATCGAAACCGGATTCAAATGCCTTTATACCTCTAATATTGCAAAACGCATACCAGACGATGAAAGCAAAATGACTTATAATCTTGAAAGAAATAAACGGTTAAGTTGAAAGGTTACAATCGACGGTTTACACAATAAGGTGCTGAAAAGAACGCACCATCAGCACACCGGGGGCAGGAATCGCTCACAATTTTGGTATATTATACCGCGGATTCAAACTTAATTCCACAAAAAATCTTCCGCCTGCCATGAACCGGCAAAAAATGCCGGCCCACTACAACTTGTCTATATCGGTACGGCGGACTTCCTGAATTTTTTCCTTCGGTACGGGGAAAAAATCATTTAACATGTGAGCCCATACAATCCACATCGCGATCATTGGAGCCATTTTTCTCACCACCTTTCCATTTATCCCTTTAACTTGTTAATCGGCGTTTTCATCGATATCTTGAAAAAGATTTTCGTCTCTGATCAATATTATTCAAAGAATGTGCCACATTAAAATTACAATTATATATCTGAGTATATTATGTTAATAAACATATATTTATAAGGGAAAGTATTCCCTGTCTATTCAAAACATGTCACACTTGTTACCACCACGCTACGCGCATTGGCCACAACAAAGCCAAGCTAAGCTTTTCACCTGTATACCCTATTTCACAGTCCGGAAGCCCCATTCCACAGGTTAGCTTTACCGACATGCCGCAACCCGAAAGCCCCCGGTACGGCAACGGCACCATGGATTTTTTCAAAGAAACTATTTTTCAGTGCCCTTCTGGGTATTTAAAGAGCGACGGATTTATGCCGGGGTGTCATGGTTTTACCGGTTCCGGACATCCACCGGATTCCGACATGAGGAACAGCTTGACAAAAAGGTCCGGTTATGATCTATAAGACCGCTTATTAACTTGACAAAACTGAAAAAGGTGAATAAATCTCATGAAGAAGACACTAAAAACAATGAGCAACACCAAAAGGAAAAGAACCCATGGCTTCCTGGTCCGCATGTCCACAAAGAATGGCCGGCAGGTCCTGAACCGCAGACGCGCTAAGGGCAGAAAGAGACTTGCAGTTTAAGCCAGGGACAGAGTAACGGATACCCGGTCATCTGATCTTGCAATGACATGGAAAATCAATCCTTTGGCAAAGCCGAGCACATTCGCAGCAAAAAAGATTACGTCAGGATCTATAAGCGGGGGAATCGGGGTTATTCAGAGCATTTTACATGGATCATAGACAGAAGCCCGGCGGGGATCAGAAGATTGGGCATTACCGCAGGGAAGAAGGTCGGCAAGGCTGTCCGGCGCAACAGGATCAAACGTGTGCTAAGAGAGATATTTCGATTAAACAAATCAAGGCTTCCGGAAGGGCAAGATATCGTTATTATGGTGAGACCCCGCATGCCGTTTATGTCCTACGGAGACGTGCTCCTGGAACTGGAAGGCTTGTTTATCCGACAATCGAATGATTAATCACTCCTTTACACAATTTGCAGGGGCATTCCTCATTTTATGTGTGCGCATTTACCAGACATGCCTGTCGTCTTTTCTCGGACCCTGCTGCCGCTTTTATCCGACCTGCTCTGAATACACCATTATCGCCATCAGACGGCACGGTCCCCTTAAAGGATCGTTTACAGGCCTGCGTCGGATTTGCCGTTGCCATCCGTGGAATCCCGGCGGTTATGATCCTGTCATATAACGAAATCAATGGAGGTCATTCATGGACAAAAGGACAATTCTAGCTATCGTCCTTTCACTGGCGGTGATAATCGCCTATCAGGTATTCTTTCTTAAGCCGCCGGTAAAGCAGCCGCAACAGGCAACCCAGCAGGCAACCCCAAAGACGGCTCCGGCGGACAGCAAGGCCGCACCCGCACCTTCGGCAAACCAAGCCGCCGCACCGAAAATCGCCCAGACGGTAGCTCCGGCGCCAGTGGTGGCTCCCGAAAAGACGATTACCGTCGACACCCCTTTATACACAGCCATATTCACAACAAATGGGGGAGCATTGAAGTCCTTCCGTTTAAAGGGATACCGAAAAACCATCAACAAGAATGCCGATCTCATTGAAATGGTCAACATCCAAGCAGGCATGCCGGCGCCCCTTGCTGTTTCCTTCCCGGGATCTTCCCTTGATATTCCTGTCGGGAGCGCCTTTGAAGCGAATGTTCCGTCTCTTGATCTGACGAAGGGCCAGGAAAAGAATCAGCTGACCTTTACCCAAACCTTCCCCGGTCGCGTCAAGATAGAAAAGACCTACACCTTTCATCCTGGGAAATTCGCCTTTGATCTGGAAGTGAGGGCCTACAATCTATCTCAGGAACCGATCAGTCAGAGTGCCGGTCTCAATTGGTATGAGTACGTCGATCCCAAGGCCGAGACGGACAGCTATACCCACGAAGGTCCCATCGCCTATTTCAAGCAAGACATTGAACGGCCGGAAGTCAAGAAAATGGAAGCAGAGACGAGCATGGGACCCGACGTCTCTTGGGGAGGATTTGAGAGCAAGTATTTCATTGCCGCCATCATCCCCCAGAATCCTTCCCTGACGAGCATGGTCATGTCCAAGGATGCCGGCACAAACATGGTGTCCGTCAGTATCCGCGGCGCCAAAAGCATCATCCCCTCGGGACAGGCCGGCCTGTTCAGCTACACCCTGTTTCTTGGCCCCAAGGATCACGCTATTCTGAAGGCCCAGGGCGTTCAGCTTGAAGACGCCATCGATTTCGGCTCCTGGTTGAAATGGCTCGCCATGCCCATGCTGATTGTCCTGAAGTTCTTCAATCAGTATATCAATAATTACGGCCTCTCCATTATCATCCTGACGATTCTGATCAAGGTCATCTTCTGGCCGTTGGGAAACAAGAGCTATGAGTCCATGAAGCAGATGCAGAAGCTTCAGCCCAAAATGCAGGAGATGCGTGAAAAGTACAAAGATGACAAGCAGCGCATTTCCCAGGAGACCATGGCCCTGTACAAGGCCCACAAGGTCAATCCGCTGGGCGGATGTCTGCCCATGGTGATCCAGATTCCCGTTTTTTTCGGCCTTTACAAGACCCTGCTGTATGCCATTGAACTACGCCATTCTCCCTTGTTCTGGTGGATACAGGATCTGTCTGCGCCGGATACGCTCTTCGGGCACATTGCCGGATTCGCCGTAGGGCCCCTTCCAATCCTGATGGGTGCCACCATGTTCATCCAGCAAAAAATGACCCCCATGGGCGGTGACCCCATGCAACAGAAGATTATGCTCTGGATGCCTGTCATCTTCACGGTCATGTTCCTCAATTTCCCGTCCGGGTTGGTCATATACTGGTTATTTAACAATATTATCAGCATCGGCCAACAATATTACATTAACAAACGACATGCTTAATAATGAGGGTTTCCATGGACAATATAATCGAAATTGAAGGCAAAACTGTTGACGAGGCCATTGAAAAAGCATGCTCAACGTTCGGTGTTCCTCGCGAAAAGCTGAGCATTGATATTCTCTCCGAAGGCACATCCGGGTTTCTGGGACTGGGATCCAAAAAGGCCAAGATTAATGCAACCCTCCTGTCATTTGACATTAATGAGGATATAAAAATATCGTCTCCGGAAGAAAAAGCGGAGCGGCCGCCATGGAAGGAAAAGGAACCGGAGACCGCTGCAACGCATACAGGCCGCATGCCTATTTCGCCGAAACAACCCCCGGTCTCTATTCCGCTTCCGACGGTGGTAACGGTGCCCGAGGGCGGCGATCCCATGGGAGCAACGGCAAAGGAAATCCTGGAAGGCCTTCTGGAGCGTATGTCCATCCCAAGCCCTGTGACGCTTTTGGAGACGGAGGATGCAGTGATTCTGAACATTCAGGGCGATGGCGACGGATTGCTGATCGGCAAACATGGACAGAATCTTGATGCCCTCCAGCATATCGTCAACAAGGCCGTTAATAAATCGGCAAACGGCAAAAAAATGATTATTGTCGATACGGAAGCCTACCGGAAACGACGGGAGGAATCCCTGGTCACCCTGGCCGAAAGGCTCGGTCAGAAGGTGAAAAAAACACGAAAAACGGTTACCGTCAGCAACATGAACGCCCATGACCGCCGCATTATCCATATGACCCTTCAAGGTGATGCCGCGCTGCTGACTAAAAGCCGCGGCGAAGGGGAGTATCGTAAGATCATTATCATGCCCGCCAGGCGGGAACGCGAACCCGGTCAGCCCCGAAGTAATGCGGCGGCGGAGTGAATGTTTTAAAAACGCCGCCAAGGCAATAACATGCATGAAGACTCCATAGCAGCCATCGCCACCCCGCCAGGCGTGGGTGGCATCGCCGTCATTCGGATCAGTGGCCGCCTCGCCGAACCGATTTTCCATAGCCTTTTCAGGCCCGGAAAGCCTCTGCCGCACCCTCAGAATCATCATCTTTACCACGGGGAAATCCTGTCATCTCGGACAGGACCTGTCCTTGACGAGGTAATGGTCTGCCTCATGCGCAAGCCGCACTCCTATACCGGTGAGGATGTCCTTGAAATCCACTGCCACGGAGGCAGCCTTGTGCCGCAAAAAATTCTCGCCGCCGTGATCAAGGCCGGGGCCCGCCCGGCAGAAGCGGGAGAATTCACCCGCCGGGCCTTTCTGAACGGCCGGATGGACCTGTCGCAGGCGGAGGCCATTGCCGATCTTATCGCCGCCCGGACGGACAAGGGGATGGAAGTGGCCCTGTCGCATCTTAAGGGCGACCTGGGTCATATCATCAACGATCGGGTCAGCGATCTGACGGATATCCTGGCCCGCCTTGAAGCAGACATCGATTTCACGGACGATCTGGACGAAATGCCGCCTGGCGATAACATTTCGGGGCAACTCCAGTCCATTGCAGGGGAACTCGACCGCCTGGCCTTGACCTATGAGGAAGGCCGGATTGCTAGAAACGGCGCCGGCATCGTCATCGCCGGCCGTGCCAATGTGGGGAAGTCAAGCCTCCTGAACCGGCTTCTGGGAGAGAAACGGGCCATTGTAACGCCGACTCCCGGGACGACACGTGATTTTATCGAAGAATCCATCGAACTTCAGGGCATCGTCCTGCGGATCACAGACACGGCGGGAATACGTGCCACCGACAACGATATCGAACAGGCAGGCATTGATCTGGTCTGGGAAAGAACGGCGGCAGCCGATGTCGTCATTGTCCTCCTGGACGGGTCGGAGCCCCTGACGCACGAAGACAGGGATATCATCGAACGTTGCGCCGGTAAACCCGTCATCCCGGTTATCAATAAGATGGACTTGCCGCACACTATAAGGGAAGAAGAAATCATGGTCGTAACACAAAGGCCCCCCGTCTGGATCTCGGCAAAATATGACAGGGGGATGGAAGCTCTGAAAGAGACCCTTTATCAGCACTTCACCCTCTCCGGAAACGATGAGGCAACACCCCCAACCCTTATCACCAATCTCCGGCACAAACAGGCCCTTGAAAAAGCTGCCGCCCGGCTCTCTCAAGCGGCCCAAAATGCCTTCGGGGGAGCTTCTCCCGAATTGACGGCCGCCGACATCCGGGACGCCCTGGACAGCCTCGAAGCCATTTGCGGAAAAACCCTGAACGACGATGTCCTGGACCGCATTTTTTCCAAATTCTGCATTGGCAAGTAATTGCACTGGTATGGATTGCCCTTTACAAACCTCAGACGTTGCAGTATAAATTGTCCGCTATATCAGGCTGCATTCAAAAGGATATCGAAGCGGCTTGGTATTTTAACTCAACCCAGGAGGACTAATCCCATGTTCAGAGTTGCCGTGATCGTTCTTTTGCTGGCCGTCGGGATGTTCTCGGCATCACCAGGATTCTGCCAGCAGAAATGCGTGGATGCTGACGGGGAAGCCGTCATCAACAATAACGATCTCCCTTCGGCGCGCCTGGAGGCGACGGCGCGGGCCAAATGGCAGGCCATTGAAAAAACGGTCGGTGTTGATGTCAAGGCAGGGAGCCTCGTATCCAATTTTGCCCTGGTCGAGGATGTTATTAAAACACAAATCGGCGGTTCCGTTAAGAGCTTCACCAAGAAGGGTGAAAAGCAGAGAGACGGCAGTATCGTCGTATCGATTAACGCCTGTGTCGAACCCAAGAAGGCCCAGGAGGCCATCAGTTCGGAACTGGCTTTGAACAGCGGCTTAGCCGTCTTCATCCCGGCGCGAAAACCCACGGCATCGGGCAGTGAGGCTGCCTTTGAAGAAACCAATATTCTCTCGGAAACCCTGATCGGCAAATTGACGGACCAGAATTACAAGGTCGTCGATGTGGCCCCGACACAGGCTGTCGATGCCAAGGAGATTGAAAATGCCGTCAGGAGCGGCAGCACCCTTGCCGTTCGCAGCATGATGTATAAATTCCTCTCAAATGTCATCATCATCGGCAAAACCGATTACACCGTCTCCACCAAGAAAGGCGAGGACATCGGCTACGGGCTTGCCATGCCTTTCAATAATGTTACAGTCCGACTGACCTACCGGATTGTGGCCCGGAACAACAAGACCGGCAACATGGAAATCCTGACCGCCGGTACGGAACAGGCACGGGGAATCCGGAACAATGTGGAAGATGCCGCTGCAGAGGCCTTGAAAGATTTGGCGGAAAAAATCACCCCCAAGATTCTGGACAAGGTCGCACAGTTCCTCCAGAGCAATGTGAAGCAGATTCGCGTCAAGGTCAACGGGATCAAAGACCTGGAGACCAACATGGACGTCAAGGGACAGTTGCAGAATACGGTCTGGGTCACCGGAGTAGACGAAAAGGCGATGGGAGATTTCACGGTCAGTTACTCCGAAAATGCCATCTATCTCGCCAACAGCATTCAACAGAAAGGGAACTTCAATCTCGTGAATTTTTCACCTTACTCCCTGACCTTAAATTACTTGAAATAAGGAGTTCTTTTATGAAAAGAAAATGGTTTTTTTTACCACTGACGCTATTCTTCATAACCGGTTGCGCCACGGCGCCCAAACTGGACGACCTTTCAACATTCGTTGTGGATAAAACACCGAAGATGAATATTCCTGCTGTGTGTAAAGCTAAATACGAAAGCTCGAAACCCCTAGTTGCCGTGGTCAATTTTACGAACAACACAACATTCGACTATGCTACTATCGTTCAAACTCAGGTACAGGGTTCCGGCCAAAGGACAACTGCCGGCGGAGCAGCCGTGGGCGCCGGTCCCGGAGGGGCAGGCCTCGTCTGGGGTGCCAAGGAAAGAACGAGCTTCCAGGCCAATGCCCAGACCATATCCAGACAAACCAACGCCAAGCTGTCCGAGAGTATTGAAGACGGTGTTATGGACGAATTAGTCAATATGGGCGGCGCCAGGGTTATTACACGCAAGGAGATGGATAAAATCTTTTCGGAGCAGAAATTTCAGCAGTCCGGCATGGTGGATGACAGAACGATGGTCCGTTTGGGCAAGCTCCAGGGTGTCAAATATATCCTGACCGGTTCGGTTAATAATGTGAATCTGTCCTACAAGAGCTTCAAGCAGGAAAGAAAGGCCCTCACCAAGGGCAACAGCGGCAACACTGCCGTCGATCTGCTGGGGGTCGTCTCCTCAACAGCCCTGGCAACCCAGGAAGGATGGAACATCGGCACGGAAATCACCTTGAGGGTACTTGACGTGGAAAGCGGTCAAGTCATGTTTTCGAAAAAGCTGACCGGCCAGAACATTATCGGTAAGATTCCCTATCCCAATTATGACGTTCTCATAGGCGGAATCAAGAAAGCCGCCGCAAAAAGCCTCCAGGATTCCCGGCCGGATCTTTCCAAATACTTCACCCTCAAAGGTTATATTGTCCAAATCAAAAACAGTCCTGATGGCGTGCAAAGGGCGGCCCTGATCAGCATGGGAGAAAAAGAGGGCCTGAAACCGGGACATAAGCTTTTTGTTTACACCTTTGACGAAGTGGAAGACCCCATAACGGGCAAGAAGGACTGCGATGCGCCAAAATTGCCTGTGAGCCTTGTTGTCAGCGATCAGTCTCAGCCCGATCGGTCATGGGCGCTAGCCGAGGGAACGCCGGAACAGCTCCGAATGCTTAAGACCGGGCAATTGGTGGAACGGGCGCCCTTGCGGTAATACTTTTTGATGAACCACGGATGATTACTACGGTACCCGCAGCTTGACGTCAGCGGATTGCCAGATCCGAGAACAAATTCAAGATGCCGTCAGCCGTGAAAAAGAATATTTCATGAGCCGCAACCTTTTGTTGATTCTCCTTTACGTCTCTAAGGACAGGGACAATTTCGATAGACGTAACATCCTGCCATTGACCGTCCATATTAATGCGCACAACAACATCCTGAGCATTGCGCTCATAAGGGACACCATATGAGGTCAACACTTTTACAATAAAATCGTTTTTTTGTTTGATGACATGTGCTGCCCTCTGTTGCAGGGCACGGATTTTACCCAACTCCTGGGCATGAGCAATAGGCAATGCAACGAAAAGAAAAATCAGCGACCATACATAAATATGTTTTTTCATCATAGGCTCCTTCTTTTTATTCAGCTTCCAAAGGATTCTACCAGCGCTCCCTAATGCCTGAGATCCCCATTCGCTCTCCATTACAACTCAATTATGTCATGCCCTCAATCAGGGCCATCACATTCTGCCCCAGGACCTGATGGTTATAACCTCCTTCGAGGATGGCAAAATAGCCCCCATTGTTTCTATGCGCCGCCTCTTTCACCATCCGGCCCATCTCCCGATAGTCCGCCGTCGCCAGCAGGCCGCCCCAATCCTCCAGGTGGTTGTCAAAACCGGCGGAGATGCCGATGATATCGACCTGCTGCCCCGTCAGAAAATTTTCTACATCCCGAAGATAGGTATTTCTTGTGGAAGCGGAAGGATTAAGAATGGACACATACCCCTTCCCATCCAGGATATTGACATTTCCGTCACCAAAATGGAGGTCGAAGTCGAGAATCTGGGCCGTCTTGATCAGACCGTCCCGTCTGAGTTTTTCCAGGGCAATCGCCATATTGTTGTAATAGCAGAATCCCCAGGCGCTCGCAGCAGAGGCATGATGGCCGGGCGGCCGAATCAGGGCAAAACAGGGCTCCTTCAACCCGATAGCGGCAGCCTGTATGGCGCCGCCTGCCGCCAGGGCGGCAATGTCGGCAACGCCTTCCCGTTTGACCTGATCCATATGATTTCGGGTATGGACGGCGGCAATGTCATCCTCTCCCGCCGGCACGGCATCCACAAAGGTTACCCGGTCTTTAATCACGCGAATGACGGATTCCATGCGGCCGATGGCCGCTGCAGGGTCGTATGTGTATGAGTAATTAAAATCCGGATGGTAGATGACTTTCATGATGGCGCCTCCTGGGGATTTCCCCTTAAAGGGATAAGATGCAGAGGCGGGTTTCAAACCCGCCCCTGCCCTTGCTGTTCATGAAATAAAACTCAGATCGCCAAGAATCTTCAAGGTTGTTTTCGAGACAGGTAAAATTCGGCATTCTTCCGGCGACACCCAGCGGACATCTAGGGCATCGTCAGCCGCTTTGATCTCTCCTTCCAGATAGGTCGCTTCCATATCGACGATGACATAATGGAAGTGCAAGCGGCCCTCCTGATCGCGCTCAAGAAAATCGAAGGTATAAATGGGCTTGCCTGCCTTTATCCGAACACTCGTCTCTTCAAAGATTTCCCGTTCCGCACCGGCCTGCAAAGTTTCCCCCAGCTCCAGCATTCCACCAGGAATGGCCCACAGATTCTGGTTGGGTTGCGCGGCCCGTTTGATCAGGAGAACCTTTCCATCCTTGATGACAATGGCGCCGATGCCGACTCTCGGGTGATCCGGATATTCCCGTTTGCTCATTGAGCTTCTCCAAGAGTAAAGTCAAACCGTGCCGCCGTCCAGGTCTGCGGTTCCCTGTCGAAGGTTCTTTCCTCAAACAGGACATGGCCGTGGCGATCGATGATGATTACTGTGGCCGAACGCGTCCCATAGACAGGGCTGGCAATAAAGAGAGGGGAAAGGATACGTTCCCATTCCAGACCCACGCCCGTATGGGGAAGATGATCGTCCTCCGGTGTTGTCCGGTCGGAGAGAAGATTGAAGAGGCTCTCGGGTTGGGGAGATTTCTCCTTTTTCAGGACTTTTCCCATTTCCTCCAGCCCCCGGCGAACCTTGGGCCAGGGGACATCAAGGAAGGCATTACTCAAGCCGTGAACGCCCGGTAACAGAGAACTGCCGCTATCGCGATTACAGTAGTAACCAAGGTCATGAATCCGGCCAAAGATCAGGCTGAAACCATTGTAGCGTTTCCCGTTTTCTTTCAGATAAGACAGGTATTCCCCGGTGGTGGATTCTCCCATGAGAAATCCGCTGACCAGTTCGCCCCGAGAGGGGGCGCCCATATACGGTACAGAGAGATCACGGAAGTTCGTCAACGCCGCAAACCGGCCTCCCCGGGTGATGCCAAGCCACGTACCCCCATCACGAAGATCACGCCCGGCCAGGATATCCGGCCGTTCCTCCCAGTATCCGGCCACCCGTGTAGGCCGTTCATAAAACTCATCACGATTGGCGGCAAAGATAAAGGGGAAATCAAGGTTTTTCTTATAGGCCATCAGAATCAGACACATGATCAGGACAGCCTCTTTTTAACCTCAGCGGTCACGCGCGTCATGGTGTCGCCGGCCCCTGCACGAATGAGTATGTCCGCTTCGCCGTCATAAGGCGTTTCCGACATATTGATGATGACGAGGCGCGCGCCGCCGCTTTTAGCATACATCGGCATATAAGCGGCGGGATAGACCACCAGGGAGGAGCCGATCACAATCAGCAGATCGCAGGTACTGGCGTGGTAGGTGGCATCCTTCAGCGTTTTTTCCGGCAGGGCCTCCCCGAAGAAAATGACCTCCGCCTTTAAAATGCCCCCGCACTGTTCACAGACCGGGGCCTTGGGCTGCGAGGCAAAACGGAGGAAAAGATCGTCCAGGGAGTATCGCGCTCCACAATCCAGGCATTTCATCCACTTCATGTTACCGTGGAGTTCGTAAATGTTGTCCGTATCACTACCCGCTTTCTGATGGAGATCATCCACATTCTGCGTAATGATGCAGCTCAACTTGCCGATCGCCTCCAGCCAGGCAATAGCCTTGTGGGCATCATTGGGCTGTGCCTGGTTGAACAGACCGTTGCTCACCAGGAAGGTCCATTGCCGGTCCCGGTTCTCAACACTGTGAAGAAATTTGTCGATCGTAAAATCGTCGGGATCAAATCTGGACCAGATGCCGCCGGGACTTCGGAAGTCAGGGATCCCCGATTCGGTGCTGACGCCTGCGCCAGTGAAGACGACAACCTTGTTGCTGGTCATGATCAAATGGGCGACCGTTTCAATCTTTTCTTCCAGGGCTGTATCACTCATAAACATCCTGCCTGACTGTTATTTCTTCACCGTATACAGAACAGCCGCCTCCACCCGGCGGTTTTTCATTCTACCCTCCGCGGTTTTATTGCCGGCAATGGGCTTGGACATACCGTAACCCTTGGCGGCCAGGCGGGACGACTTCACACCCAATTGAGTCACCATATAGTTTATGACGCTCTCGGCCCGTTTCTGGGAAAGTTTCATATTGTAGCTTTTTGATCCGATGCTGTCCGTATGGCCTTCAATAACGACTTTGAGGTCGGGATTGCCCTGCATGACATCGGCAAATTTCTTTATTTCCTTATGATATTGGGGTTTCACCACGGCCTTGTTGTAATCGAACTCGATATCCATGGTCGCGCGCCCCTTTTCCATCATTTCCTTCTGCACCGCAGCGGTTGCGGCCGTTTCTGCCGACTTTTTTTGTTCCTGCAGGGAAACGAGCGTGGTCGCGCAAGCCTGCTTGCTGATCTCCGATTCCTTTCCGGCAGCATCGACCGCTGAGACGGCATAGCAGTATTGCGTATCGGCCTTCAATCCCGAATCCGAGAGGGACGGCGTTTTCGAGGCCGTCAGATATGTCCCGTCGCGATAGATCTTATAACTTTTGGCCCCGACAACCTCTTTCCATAAAGCATTATTCTGGGATTCGGATACGGCCGTTGCCGACAAATCGGCCGGCGCCGCAAGGGGCGGCACTGCCGGCGCCAATGTCGTAGCGCAAGCCTGGGTACTGCGATCAGACTCCTTCCCCGATTTGTCAACGGCCGTGACGACGTAACAATACTGGGTTTCAGCCTTCAACCCCGCATCGCTCAAGGCCGGAGATGTCGCTGATGTCAGGTAGGCGCCGTCTCGATAGATGCGATAGCCGGCCGCGCCCGGGACCTCTTTCCATAAAACATTGTTCTGGGATTCGGATACGGCGGTTGCCGAAAGCCCAAGAGGCACATAAACGGCTGGTGCAGGAGGCGCAGATACGGCTTTCTTGCCGCCGAAAAGGAAGCTCAATCCGATGCCGTACTCAATATTCTTTTTTGAATTGTCAAAGACATAAATTTGGCGGATATCGGCACGCAGGGCCAAGGAGTCCGTCAGAAATAATTTCAATCCGCCGCCATAATCAGCCGCTCCAGCTGTGACATTCTGGATCGCTTTCGGATAATCGATGGACTGCCCACCGTATCCGGCGGCCAGGAAAGGTACCACTCGATACTGCGGCAACAGGTGAAGAATCCCTTCGAGACGATAGTTGGTCACATGACTGGCTTCATCCACCGACAGGGCCTGATCATATTTGGATCTGATATAGTTACCTGAGGCCTCGACGCCTAAATAGCGGGTAAAATCATAGCCGAGACGCAGACCGTAAACGGGTGCGTTGCTCAGGCGTTGCTCATTATCGAAAATAAAACCACCCACATAAGGGGTAACGGAGACCGCACCCGGCCTGATCTGCGCGAAACATGAGCCGCAATAAAGGAATATGGCTAAGAGGATACCGGCAATCAGGATTATTTTCTTCATCATCAGGCTCTCCTTTTCTTTTTCATCTGCGCCTTTCATTATAAAGGATATCCTCGCTAAAAGCAATCGCTGAAATGGATTCGCGCCTTACAACCGGGCTTCTTTCCTTGACATCGTCATTATCCGCCATTATATGTATGGGATATGAAAAAGCCATCCCGCGGATCCAAAACAAGAGCGAAAAAGATGGGTTTGCCCCCCGGAGCCCTCATCCACATCGGTGAGCGGCTGACCGAGCACATCAAAATCACCCTCATGGACTACGACGGGGACCATTTCCAGGAGAAGGAAGTTGAAAATCTGGATGAATGCATTGCCTGTCGGACTAAGCCGACAGTGACATGGATTCATGTGGACGGCATTCATGACATTCAGTTTCTGGAGCGGCTCGGAACCATCTTCAATCTTCACCCCCTGACGCTCGAAGATATCCTCAACACGGATCAGCGCCCCAAAGTCGATGATTATGGCGACTACATCTTCGTCGTCCTGAAAACATTTTCGCTTCCCGATGCCATCGAAGAGGGGATCCCCGCCGAGCAGATCAGTATGGTCTTCGGGCCTAATTTTCTCATCTCCTTTGCGGAAAAAGAAGGGACTTTCCTCAACCCCATCCGGGATAGAATCCGGAACGCCCAGGGGCGAATCCGCACGGCAGGGTCAGATTACCTGGCCTACCGAATCCTTGACGTTCTGGTGGATCAATACTTCATGATTCTGGAAAACCTGGGTGACAGGATTGAACTCGCAGAAGAAGAACTGATCGCCCAACCCATTCCCAAAACCTTGCATGCCATTCAACACCTGAAACGGAATATGCTCTTTCTCCGGAAATCGGTCTGGCCCCTGCGGGAGGCCATCAGTTATCTGGAGCGACGGGAATCCCCCCTGATCTCCGACCAAACCGTTCCCTATCTGAAAGATGTCTATGATCATACAATCCAGGTGATCGACACTATCGAAACTTATCGGGATATGCTCTCCTCCATGCTCGACATCTATCTGTCGAGCATCAGCAACCGGCTCAATGAGGTGATGAAGGTGCTGACCATCATTGCCACCATCTTCATGCCCCTCACGTTTCTCGCAGGCGTCTATGGGATGAATTTCAAGAACATGCCGGAACTCACCTGGTATTGGGGGTATTATGGCATCTGGGGCATAATGATCGCCATCGGCATATCCATGCTGATCTATTTCAAAAGAAAAAAGTGGTTGTGAAAGGTTTAAAATTTTTCTATATGTATCTGTCGATATGAAATTTCCCTGAAGGAGGCTAGACATGAGCGTTTTTAAAGGTAGCGATATTGTGGAATTTGCAGTCAGGATTGAAGAAAACGGCGAGAATTTTTACCGCTACGCCGTCCAGTTGGCCAAGGATGAAGACACCAAGAAGATATTCCTGAATCTTGCCGAGGCCGAGCTCCATCACAAGAGAATCTTTGAGAAAATATTTGCCGCGATGGATAAGGAAAATCCGCCTGAAACTTACGATGGTGAATATGCAGCCTACATGCACAGCTATGTGGACAACAATATCATCTTCAAAAAAGATGTGATGGAAAATGAGCTGGCCAAGGTGAAAGACGTCCTGGCCGCCATCGATTTCGCCATCCGCCGGGAACTCGATTCAATTCTCTATTATCATGAAATCAAACGACTTGTTCCGGCCAGTGAACATGGCGTGATCGAAGAGGTCATCAATGAAGAACGGAAGCATTTTCAGGGGTTGACCAACATGAGAACCCGCTACGCGAAATAACCAGGATGACGGGTCCTGGTGGGGCAGCCCCACCGGGACCCGTCATTGTTATTCAGGCGACATGCAATCCTGCCCTATCTTCATCACCCCACCGGCCCAGTTTGAGGGATATCGAACCGTCAGGCAAGCCTGTATTTCTCAAGTTTACGGTAGAGTGTACTTCGGGAGATTTTCATCTTCTGGGCAATCCTGTTTTTGCGTATTTTCATGTGCAACATCTGGGCGATGAGAGATCTCTCCCGATCTTCGGAGGGTTCGATGGCCCCCTGCATGTCAAAAGAGTCACGGGAATCCGTGATTTCTGAAGGAATCAGATCTGCGGTCAGTTCGTTGCCATGAATGAAATTCATCATACGCTCAATCACATTCTGGAGTTCCCGGACATTGCCGGGCCAGGAATAACGCATCAGGGTTTCGATGACCTTGCCATCGATCCTGTCGATCCTTTTGCTCATGGCGGTCCCGTATTTCCTTATAAATACCTCCACAAGACGGGGGATGTCGTCCAGCCTTTCGCTTAAAGGAACCATTTGAATTGAAAATACGTTGAGACGGTAATAGAGGTCTTCACGGAAATTCCCTCTGCGCACCTCTTCCTGCAGGTCCTTGTTTGTCGCGGCGATGATGCGCACATCCACGGGGCGGACCCTCGTTCCGCCGATGCGGGTCACCGTCTTTTCTTCAAGCACCCTCAAGAGAGCCGTCTGGAGTTCAAGCGGCGTTTCTGCAATCTCGTCAAGAAAGATCGTCCCGCCATCGGCAAGCTCGAATTTCCCCTGGCTGCCGCCCCGCCTTGACCCCGTAAAAGCCCCTTCCGAATAGCCGAACAATTCGCTCGTGATCAGGTCCCGCGGGATGGCGCCGCAGTTGATGGCCACATAGGGGCCGTTCCGCCGGTCTCCTGCATTATGGATGGCCTGGGCGAAGAGGTCCTTGCCTGTACCGCTTTTCCCGAGCAGAAGCACGTTCGAACTGCTCTGGGAAACCATCCGGGCCTGCTCTACCGTCCTTAAAAATTTGATATTCCGGCCATGAATATCCTCAAAACGGAACTTGGCTTTTGCCCCCATCATCTTTGTCACAAGGCTTTTTAACCTTTTTGTCTCATTCATGATGATGATCTTTCCGATCACCTCGCCCTGGGGGGAAAGAATCGGATTGCAGGTCAGGGTATAGTCATTGCCGGTATTCTTCGAGAAAATTCTGACTTCCTTGTCCGTCAGGGTTTCATTATTCTCAATAAGGCTGAGGAATCGGCGATTCTCCTTACCGAAGACCTTATGGATATGCTCTCCCTCCACAAGCTTCGTCTCGAGGCGAAACATCTTCTTGGCATTATCATTGATCAGGGAGATATGTCCCTTGTTGCCGATGGTGATGAGCGCCTCGGGAATAGAGGCGATGACCGTTTTCTGGTAGATATAGGCAAGCCGGCTTTCCGCAAAGGCTTCCCGGCTGCCCAATTCATTTTCAATGGCATGGGCCGCCGCTACGGTCATGCCAAGGGTGTGGGGGTTGGCCCGGTAATAGCGACCGGTCAGCGAGATTCCCCCCAGGAATTCGCCCTGGGGGTTGAAAATCGGGGCACTGGAAGCCGTTTCTTTATGATAGGTTCTGTTGTAATGCTGGCAGCCGAAGACCTGAAAAGGTTTTTTCAAGGTTACAACCATGCCGATGGCATTGGTGCCGGAGTGCTTTTCATCCCAGAGGGCGCCGACAATGACATTCGCCCTGCGTATGAGCTGATCCAGGTCATGCTCGCCGATAATCTCCAAGACATATCCCTTTCTGTCGAAAAGGCCGACCAGAAATCCCGACCCTTCAAGAAAGCTGTATAAATTCTTCATAAAAGGCCGGCTGATTTTAATAAAATCATCATTTTCCGCCAACAGCGCCAACAAATCCCCTCCAGAGAGAACCTTGTGCGCCGGCTCCAAAATCGGATTCACACCATTTTCCCTGGACCGGACCCAAGAATCGAGAATCTCGCCCGGCACTACGGATTGGTCCACCGTCTGCCCGTCTTCAATAAACTTCATCCACTCTTCGTGCGTTTTCTTGAATTTCGCCTCATAATAATCCATCCCCATAAGCCTGGTGCCATGGAAGAGGCCAAAGTCCTTATATTCACTTGATGCACTCACGATTCATCTCACTTCCTGATCATTTTTATATTCATGGTAATCGTGGGATATTTGTCCCAGGACTGTCCCATAAACGTCCCGCTTTTGTCTCACGGCGGGACATATCTTGAAACACAAATTCACCCTTTAATCCAGACAAAAATAGATTATTCAAACGTTATAGAGCAGTTAAAATAACCAGTCGCTATGGCATTGGTATTGCAATGTAATTTAGTTTTGCCAAAACTGCCCCATGGCAATCCGAAATTCAAATCACATTGAATACAAGGAAATAATTATTTTCACGGAGGTATCACATTTTGGAAACAAAACCCTGGCTAAAGAATTACGATTACAATGTCCCGCAAACCATCCAGTTTCCCCAGATTCCCGCTCAAGATTTGGTCCATATCGCCGCCGCCACCTTTCCCTATAAGGCATCAACCAGTTTTTACGGCTCCGTTATGACCTTCCGGCAGGTCCGGTCACAGATGTTGCGCATGGCCAATGCCTTGATAAAACTGGGCGTCAAAAAAGGCGACCGTGTCGGTTTGGCCCTTCCCAATTGTCCCCAGTATGTCGTTGCTTATTACGCGGCTCTTTCGGCGGGCGCCATCGTTGTGAACATGAATCCCATGTATACCCACGATGAGTTGAAGTTTATGATGGAAAACTCAGGATTGGAAACCCTTTTCACCTTTGACATGGTCCTGCCGGTCATGGGTCCCTTGGCAAAGAAACTGGGGTTGAAGAATGTCATCATCACCAAGGTGACCGATTATATCCAGGGATTGCCGGTGAGTACTGCCCAAAGCCTCAGCCTGGAAGAAGGTTGGCACCATTTCTCCGAGTTGCTGGAATCCTCAACGAACGAGAGTCTGCCCGCAGTTGACGTTCAATCCTCTGATCCGGCCTTGATCCAGTTCACAGGCGGAACGACGGGGTTGCCCAAAGGAGCCCTGCTCACCCATGCGAATATCATTGCCGCCGTTTTCCAGGGTTGCCTGTGGGGGAGTCCTATTACGGCTTATGTTCCGAATGCCGAACGTTGCGTCATCAGCGTGATCCCCTACTTCCATATTTACGGCAATACCTTTGCCCTGAACTGGTCTATGTTCAACGCCGGGACGCAGATCCTGTTTCCCCGATTCGACATAGATGAATTCCTGGCAACCATCGCCAACTTCCCTTCAATCACCTATTTCCCAACCGTACCCACGATGGTTACAGCTATTGTAAACCACCCCAAGGCCGCGGAACTTGATCTGGGCGCCCGCATCCGCCTCCTGACCACCGGCGGTGCTCCCATGCCCGTTGAATTGATCCGGAAGGTCAAAGACATGGGGATCTTCTTTGGTGAAGGGTGGGGTATGAGCGAAACGACCTCCGTCGGTATCAGCAGCCCGATATTCAGACACAAGACAGGGTCCATCGGTTGTCCCGTTCCGAATAACGAGGTCCGTCTTGTTGATATCGAGACCGGCCTGGTGGACGTAAAGCAGGGAGAACCGGGCGAACTTCTGATCAAGGGACCCTCCGTCATGCAGGGTTACTGGAACAATCCGGAAGAGACGGCCCTCCAGCTTAAAGATGGCTGGCTGAGCACGGGCGACATTGCCCAGATGGACGAGGATGGGTTCTTCTATATCGTTGACCGGAAAAAAGACATGATCATCGCGGGTGGATTCAATATTTATCCCCGGGAAGTGGATGAAGTTCTGTTCCAGCATCCGAAAATAGCCGAGGCAGTATCGGCAGGCGTTCCCGATGCATACCGGGGAGAAACCGTGAAGGCCTTTATCGTCCTCAAACCGGGCGTAGAAGCGACGGAGAAAGAAATCATCGACTTCTGCAAAGAAAAGCTTGCGCCTTATAAAGTGCCCAAGATGGTGGAATTCCGTACGGAGCTTCCAAAATCCGCCGTGGGTAAAATTCTGCGCAAGATCCTGCGGGACGAGGAAGTGGCCAAAAGCAAGAAGTAACACCCTTATTTAACGGTTGTTCATAAGCTTGTCCCGTACCGGATACGGGACAAGCTTGCAGGACAACACAGCAGACGCCGTTTCTGCGAAGGCATCGGATAGTCGTTTTCCAACGGTCTGGTAGCTGCGGCACTGATAATCCATAACATATCAATGCCTGATACCCCAAATAAGCGATCCCCCACCATTCTTTACACAAAGGCGGGGGATTTTTAGTTCTTCCAGTTGATCCTAATAGTTGTCTTTATTATTTTCTTGATAACTGCAATAAATTATGCAAAATTACGAATGGTTATGGATTCCTTGATTGTTTAATCGGTTTGCCCCTCATTGCCTGATCACTGGGATTACCCCAAAAAGGTGTAAGCATGAAGCTGGTCCTGGCGGCCATCCACATCAAAGCGTCTTCCCGGTCCATGCCGCTGGGCCCCGCCATGCTTGCGTCAGTAATTCGGAGGGCTTTCGGGAAAGAGATCCAGACCTGCATCCTGAATCTCTTTGTGGATCAACCGGCGGTCGAGTGCGCGGAGAGAATCCTCGAATCGGGCCCGGACCATGTCGGGTTTTCGATGTACGTCTGGAACCGCGGCCTGGTCCTGGAGATTGCCTCGGTTCTGAAACAACGACGCCCCGGCCTTGTCATCTTCGCAGGAGGGCCTGAAGCCACGGCAGATCAAGCGGGCGTCCTGGATAATCCCGCGGTGGATTTCGTCCTGGCGGGCGAAGGGGAGCATCTCGTTGTCGAGACCTTGGGCCGCCTACTTGATGGCGCAACACCCCAGGAGATCGCCGCTTCCGCAAGACCTATTCCCGTGAAGGATCTCGCCGCGCTGCCTTCCCCGTTTCTGGACGGCACACTGAGACCGGCGGACTACGGTGGCGCACTATGGGAATTGTCCCGGGGCTGTCCCTTCACCTGCGATTTCTGCTTCGAAGCCCGCGGCACGGCGGGCATCCGCAGGGTTCCCATGGACAGGGTGGCAGCCGAATTGGATCTCTTTGCCGCCAGCGGCATCCGCGAGGTCTTCGTGCTGGACCCTACCTTCAACTACCACAAGGCCAACGCGAAGCAGGTGCTGCGCCTCATTGCGGCGAAGGCTCCGGATATCCACTTCTTCTTCGAGGTCCGTAGCGAATTCATTGACCGAACAATGGCCGGGCTCTTTGCGGCTATCCGGTGTTCCCTGCAGATCGGCCTGCAGAGCGCCCACGACAAGGTGCTCCGGAACATCAGCCGCAGCTTCGATCCCGCTGATTTCGAGGCCAAGATTCTCCTCCTTCACAATGCTGACGTCACCTACGGCTTCGACCTCATCTACGGGTTGCCCGGCGATTCCCTGGAAGGCTTCCGCTCAAGCCTGGATTTCGCCATGAGTCTCGTTCCCAATCACCTGGACGTCTTCCGCCTTTCCGTCCTCCCGGGCACCCGCCTGGCCGAAACGGCACCGGAGCTGAAGCTGGAACACGAGGCATGCAACCCCTATGAGGTGATCGCTTCGCCGACCTTCAGCCGGGAGGACATGGCGCTGGCCGCGCGGATCGCTCACGGCTGCGATGTCCTCTATAACCAGGGCAAGGCCGTGCCCTGGTTCGGCATTATCCTTGAAGCCCTGGAAATATCGCCATCGGAGGTATTTGAACACTTCGCCGCCTGGCTCGAGTCAAACCCTTCAGAAGACCTCACCCAAGCTCAACGGAATTTCATGGGATATCTCTTCGAGGAAAGGGGTGATTCCCTTATGGGCAGCATTGCCGTGGACATCATCAGCTATTTCGGCTATTCCGCAGAGCTGATGGAGTCGGACCGCCAGGCCCCACCTTCCCGCCGCGTGTACTTCAACCAT
This sequence comes from uncultured Syntrophaceae bacterium, assembly GCA_964492965.1. Classification (GTDB taxonomy): domain Bacteria; phylum Desulfobacterota; class Syntrophia; order Syntrophales; family UBA8958; genus CAZBME01. Next base: position 55,314 of record CAZBME010000011.1, read on the forward strand.
GACCCTGCAGACCTGCTGGCACAGCTGCAGGCCGGAACGACCAGCATGGAGGAACTCGTCTTCAGCCTGCCGGAAAAGGCCTGTAATGCGGTGCTTTCTGTAAAAGATGGAACGATTGATATCCGGGTTCTGCACGTGCCGTAGGCCGATGCGCTATGCCGCCCACGTCCCGGAGATGCTTCCCACACATGCATCTTCATGGATGAGCATCGCGGGTTTCACTCCGGCAAAAAACACGACAACGATTCCTTCATTTTGTAGCCATAGGGCAGCAGCTCGGATGAATCTTAGTAGAACCGCTGCAAGGCCGCGGCCGGAAAATAATGATGAAGAATCTCCTCGGCACAAAACCCCTTCGTCGCCATGACGGCGGCGCCGATCTGGCAGAGACCGACGCCGTGGCCCCAGCCGGCGCCTGTCAGGGTGAATCGCACAGGCGTTCCTGAGGCATCCCGAAGAATTGTTACCATAAAGGCGCTGCTGTATAGGTGGCTTTCCGACAGCCACCGCCGGATTTCCAGCTCTTTGCCCACAATCACGGTTTGCGTTGCTCCCACAATCTTCAGCCGGATGATACGGCCCGACGGCCCCCTCTCCAGGGGAACAATATCATGCAATTCGCCAAAATCCCTCCCTGACTTTTTCTTCAGGAGCACTTCGAGTTCTTCCCGGGAATACGCAACCTCCCAGCGGAAGAAGTCCACCGTCTCCCGGTCGAAATCGGGCAGAATTTTTCCCAGAAGCCGGACTTCGTCCGTATTGCAATATGCGGGAGGCCGTGAAATTATCCAGGCACGGGCATCTTCTTCCGTCCGGATAGGGCGGAAGGTCTCCGGGGCATCGGAGATGGAGCTCAAATACGGAATCGGGGCATCTTCCCAGGCATTTTCAAAGTTTTCCGTCAATCCACCGCAGGCCTTGTAATAACGGGCATCACAGACCTGATCGCCGTACGTGAGGAAAATGCCACGGGTGGCGGAAACCGCCTCAATCGCCCTTCCCCCCGTCATTCGGGTCACACCCTGATAACGCTGGCAGTGATCGTCGGCACAGACGTCGAAATGACGATGGTCCTCCCGGCCATACCAGCGAATGACTTCATCCCCCCGTTCCGTTCCATGCCCCCCCGAAAGTGAGGCCGGACCGCCCCGATCCAGGCGTTCCAGCATGGCAGCAAGCCAGCTGCGGGAAGCAATGGCATGAGCCTTGAGGAATTCCAAGGGCGCATCACCGTTCATTTCAGACGAAATGACACTCGCCAGATAGTCCTCCAACCGCAGTTCATTGACGGCCAGGAGGAATCCATCGGATCCGTCGTCACTGATCTTGATGATAAGATTCCCCGCAAAAGTTTGTCGTTCCTGACGTTCCCAGTGGAAATTCACCCCGATGGTGACATTGTCAAGGGAAAAGGTAGCACCGTTTTCCGCAAGGCCGGCTATTTCACCGGTATCGCTCGTGATCGTTTCCGATCCGACGGTCAGGACGATGCCTTCCTCGCAGAAAGCCGCCCGGAATGGGCCGGCCGCCATGCCATGGCCCTGAATAATAAATGGGCCATTGAAGGACCCGCAGATCTCCGATCGGCCTTCCAAAACACCTACACGGATAATGGGTTCTTTACAGATCATGCTGCTTTGATTCCTCCCAAAGGACATCCATCTCCGCCAATGTCGCCCCGGCCGTATCTTTCCCTGCGGCTTTGAGACCGTTTTCCACATAGGCAAAGCGCTTGATGAATTTGGCAATGGTCCCTCGCAGGGCATCCTCCGCCGAAACATCGATAAACCGGGAAAGATTAACGACGGAGAACAGCAGATCCCCGATCTCCTCACGAACAGCGCTGGCAGCGCCACCCTGGATGGCCTGACGCAATTCACCGATTTCCTCTTCAATCTTTTCCAGCACTTGGTCAGCATTTTCCCAATCAAAGCCGACAGCCGAGGCCCGCTTCGTCACTTCCTGTGCCTGACGGAGAGCCGGAAAGGACCGGGGAATACCATCAAACAGGGGCGGGGAGATCCTGACCTTGTTTTCCACGGTCGCCTTGATTTCATCCCAGTTGGCCTTGACATCGGCAACGCCCGCCACTTTCTTGTCCCCGAAGACATGGGGGTGGCGGCGGATCATTTTTTCCGAAACCTCCCGCATGACATCGGCCATCTGGAAATGGTCCTTCTCCTCGGCCATGACGACGAGAAAAAGAATCTGGAAGAGGAGGTCGCCCAGTTCCTCACAAACATGCCCCGGCACGGCCTCATCAATGGCGTCCACAACCTCATAGGCTTCGCTGATGAGATATTTCACCAGATCACGATCCGTCTGCACCCGGTCCCAGGGGCACCCTTCGGGCGAGCGTAACGTCCGTATCAGTTGGAGCAGCCCTTCCAGTCCATCATTGTTTGTCATCACATTCTTCATTTTTTTAGAGTCCTAGTTGGTCATGAATCTCACTCATAGCAGTGAGGGCCAGTTGTGCAAATTCATCCAGGGGAATGCCGATCCCTTCACACTCCAGAATATTTTCCCGGCTAACGGAAGCCGCAAAGGCCTTCTCCTTCATACGCTTGGTTATCGATTTCGCCTTAACGGAGGCCAGTTTCTTATCGGGATAAATCATGGCCGTGGCCATGATGAGGCCTGTAATCGTCTCCCCGGCAGCCAGGGCATGCTGAAATTCCGTTGTCCGTTCCTGCCCCGTCGCCATTTCATTATGCATCCGGACGGCATCGACAATATCGTCATCCAGTCCCCGCTCCGCCAGCATCTTCGCCGCCGGCAGGCCGTGGACATTTAAATCGCCTTCGACCATTTCAATATCCAGATCATGGAGGAGCCCCGCCAGACCCCATTTTTTTTCATCACGTCCTAGCCTGCGGGCCAAGGCCATCATGACGGCCTCCGATGCATAAGAATGGAACAGCATCTTCTCATTTTTAATATAATCCTGAAGCAACGCCACCGCCTCGTCCCGTGTAGGCACCATTGGATGGTTCTCCCTTCTCTTTTTCAAACATCAACGACCATGGATACTGCAAACGACCGCCATCCGTCAAGAAGAGGATCGCCTCCGGAAAATGAGTAAAGATGATGTCATTGGGATAACGCGAACTTTGCTCCAGAAAAAGATCATTTGACTACAAAAAAGCCTATCTATCGACAGCGGCGTGAAGGATAACAAGGGAAGGGTTTTACAATCGCGTGACTTGCTTTTCTGCGCAGCATCGTCTAATGTCAGGACACGTCAGAGTAAAGACAGTTATGCATAAAGGCTCAAGGGGCATTTTCCTGAATAAAGCGAGAGATGGCCACTGCCTTGCCTGTTGTTTGATGAAGCCTGATTGAATATTTGAAGGAGAAATAGACCAACATGATCTCGATTGATGAAAGCCGCTGCACCCTATGCGGTCTCTGTGCACCCATTTGCCCTTCCGCGATTTTGGTTCCGGGGGAGAAGAGCATGGCCGTAACCGACCCCAGGCAGTGTATCTTCTGCGGTCACTGCAAGGCGGTCTGCCCCGCCGATGCCTTCATGTTTGCAAGGTTGAATGAAACGGAATTTGAGCCTGCGCCCCCAAAGGAGGCGCTTCCCAATCCTGACGACTTCCTCCGTTTCCTGCGCCGACGGCGAAGCCTGAGAGCCTATCTGGACAAGCCCGTGGAAAAGGAACATCTGCAAAAGATCCTGGAGGCGGGGAGATTCTCGCCAACAGGCGCGAACTGGCAAACCTGCTGTTTCACCGTGGTCGGAGGGAGAAAAACCCTGGATCATATCTGCACCCTGGCGCTTCACAACCTGCAGGAAGAAGGAAAGAACATTAAGGAGGCGCTGGCCCAACATCGACGGCAGCAGGAACCTCTTCCCGCCGAATACGCGGTCAAGCAGTTCTTTCCCCCATTCTGGAATCGTCTGGCGGCAAGCTGGCACGAGGGGGTGGACCAACTCTTACACCATGCCCCGGCTCTGATCATCGTGCACGTGAAAAATAATGCTACCCTCTTTCCCGACCTGGATGCAGCGATATCGGCTACGCATATGATCCTGATGGCTGAAACCCTCGGAATGGGAACCTGTTTCGTCGGGTTCCTGATCTGCGCCATAGAAAAATCGGCGGAATTGAGGGAGGTGTTGAAAATCCCCCCCGACCATCGGGCCTACATAGCATTCACAGCAGGCTACCCCGATATCGATTTTTTGAAGTTAGTAGCGCGGAAACCCTCAAAGATCGACTGGATCGGCGAGTTTGACAAATAGAGCTTTTGAAGCAAGAGATAATTCCGGACACAAACCAGTAAGGACAGGCTGATGTGTTTGTGATGACAGCAGAAACGGCATAGAGACACTTATTAGGGCCGGCCACCCATTATTGAAAATGAGCGGCTGGCCCTTGCTCACCAAGATACGTCCTCCAGGGGGTCATTAAAGAGAAAATGCAAGCCTCCATGTGAAATTTGTGATGATCATCATCCCCCCGGCTTTTTATTCAGGATACCCCATCTTACCGCCTAATATCTTTTGACATACCAGTTCCTCTTGCTTATACTCTGATCGTCGGAAGGCAATGCCCGATGAATCATACTGACGGGTTAAAAGAAGCAGCAGCTTCTGCTCCTATTACAGATGAGATCGATCAAAAGAAGATCTTATGAATCCGCAAGATGATAAGATGGCTTCCTCGGAAGAAAAATCATTTAGTGTCGGCCAATTCAACCCTGATGATGCTATGGGAATCGTCCAGCTCTTTCAGGCTGTTTACGGCAACGACTATCCCATCCGGGTCTATTACGATCCGGCAGCCTTAATTGTCGCCAACGCTGAAGGTCGCATCCACTCTATCGTAGCCCGCAATCCTTCCGGAAAAGTCATTGGCATGACCAATCTTTTCCTCTCGAAGAACAATAAATCCCTTTATGAGTGGGGTGCGGGTCTAGTGCATATGGAATACCGCAACGCCGGGGTCAACGCTCATCTGGCAGACTTCCTGCACAACACCTTTGTCCCACAGTACCCAGCGATTGAGGGGCTCTATGGCGAGGCCGTATGCAATCACGTCCATCTGCAAAAAATGGTGACTATTCATGGATATGTGGAAGTGGCCATCGAGTTAGCCTTGATGCCCAAGGATGCTTTCAGCCGGGAGCATAGCGCGGATGGGAGGGTGGCGACTCTTACGGGGTTCCGTTGTTACCGCCCGAAACTGCACCGGATCTTCCCTCCGCCCGCCTATGAAACAATGCTCAGGCGCATCTATGGGCGCCTCGATGACAAAAGAGACATGGCCGTAGCCAAGGGGACCTTTCCTGCCGGCCAATCGACGATCGCCGAACTCTCAATTTTCGACTCCGCCCAAGTTGCCCGCATAACCGTCTCGGCGTCCGGTGACGATTTCACCGAGCGGCTTTCCGACCTTGAAGACAAGGCACGGGTGCAGAAAGCTGTCGTCTTCCAGGTATTTCTGAACCTAATGGAACCGTGGATCGGCGAGGCCGTGGACATACTGCGCAGCCGGGGTTATTTTTTCGGCGGAGCAATGCCGCGCTGGTTTGACGGTGACGGCCTGCTGATGCAGAAACTCGATTGTTCCCCCGATTTCGAGGGTATCGCTCTCCTTCAAGAATTCTCGAAAGAGCTGCTCACATTTATCCGGAAGGATTGGGAAAGGGCGACGGGACTCCCATAGCTTCCCTCATCTACAGCGGCAATTATCTCATTTCTATTGGTGCCCGAATCGATAAAGAATCGGATGTAAAGTATGAAATATGACCTACAAAGGCTGGTCGGCAATGCCTGCGAGAGGAGATTATGAACAGGAGGATTTATGCAACACTGGCCCTTATTGTCATGATTTTCGCTGTCGTGATCGTATCGGGAATAACTATGCGGGAGAAAGGATGGTTTAGGAATTTGGCCGTCGGGGTCGGGCTAAAGGCGCCGACGGATGGGAAGGCGAGTATGGCCTGGATCACCGGACCTATTGTCGTGAATCTGCCGGGTGGAAGCGAAGAATCCGTTTCAAGGGTAAACGTTAAGGTAGAAACAGATAATCCTCAAGTATACGATGAATTGGAGATGCTCAAACCGAAAATTCGTGATGGCATAATCGATATTGTGTCTTCAAATAACTATGAGGAGATCGGCAGCGAAGGCAGTAAGCAGAAAAGGGCTAAAGAAATTGAAGACATGGTGAATTCGCACCTCAAAACGGGGAAGGTGCGCCGGGTGGTTTTCAGAGAATATTATTTTGTTCCTCAGCCGTAGTACTCATAGACCGTTCCAACCCTGACAAACAAAAAAGGACTTAAGCTATGCCGCCTAAGTCCTTTGTATTCTTGGTGGAGCTGACTGGAATCGAACCAGCGACCTCTTGAATGCCATTCAAGCGCTCTCCCAACTGAGCTACAACCCCGGATTGATGAACATATGACTGAAGGAACAGGGGCGTTGTCTAGCACAGCCTTTAAAACCTTGTCAATACATTTTTCTTTACGGAACAAATTCCCGGGTTTTCCTGTATTCCTTCGCCAGATAAGCTTTTTCCACACCATGATCAATAAAATCCCAGGGCAAAATCTCCTCCAATGATTTGGCCCGATAGACCCAAAAATCGGGATGAAGAGGGGCTTCCTTGAAGGCTTGGGACCAGTTCGCCTTCTGTTGATGACGCGCCAGCATGATTTGTCCAACCCGTCGGTCCCCCAGAGACAGGAGGGCTTGCAGATAGTTCATCTTGGGAGATTCCGCCTGCAGCCTGACGGAGGTTTTCTTATGGAAGGACATCTTGATCCGCCGGATCTTCTTCCTGGCATCCTCAATTTTTCCCATAGGGTACCATTGCAGAGGCGTCGCCGGCTTGGGAATAAACTGATTGATGCTGACGGTAATTCGCCGGAATCTCGTTTCCCTGTCCGCTACCTTGAAGGCGCTGCGGGCCAGTTTTTCCATCATATCGATGATGGCCTGAATATCGGCATCCGTCTCTGTCGGCAATCCGATCATGAAATACGTTCTGATGTTTACAATGCCCAACTCCAGAAGAGATGCAGCCATGTCATGGACCTGATCTTCCCGGATGCCTTTGCGGATAAAATCCCTCAAGCGTTGCGAACCCGCTTCCGGTGCCAGGGACAAGGTCTCTATGCCACCGTCTTTGAGCACCTGAATAACTTCCCTATTCAACTGATCCAGCCGCAGAGAGCCCACGGCAATCTTCCCGCCGCCATCCAGGATGCGACGGCAAAGGCGGACAAGGTCAGGATGATCGGAAACGGCCGTTCCCAAAAGGCCGATGCGGTTTACCTTTTCCAGGCCATTTTTCAGGGAATCCTCCAGGATATGCCAATCCCGGAATCTGGACGGCCGGTATAAATACCCGGCAGCGCAGAAACGGCATCCCCGTGGGCAGCCCCTGTTGACCTCGGTCAAATACATGGAACCGAGTTCCGTATCGGGAGCGATAATCACCTGGTCTGTGCTGAAGGCGTTTAGATCTTTGACCCAACGTTTTTCGATCTTGTGAGGCAGTAAAGGATCGACGGGAAGGAAGCTTTCGATAGGCCCGTCCTGTTTATATTTAACGTCATACAATTGGGGCACGTAAACACCGGCGATTGATTTCTGCAACTTATAAAGGCATTCCTTTTTCCCCCGGCCTTCCCGCTGCAAAGCAATCATGGCCTGGAGAAATTCCTGCAAGGCCTCCTCAGCCTCTCCCAGAAGGAACAGATCAAAAAAATCGGCCACCGGCTCGGGATTCATGGTCACGGCAATCCCGCCCGCCATCACCAGAGGGAGCCCCTCTCCCCGTTCTGCGGCAACAGGTGGAATGTTGCCCATTTCAAGAAGGGTCAGAATGTTGGGATAGTCATTTTCAAAGGAAAGGGAAAAGGCCAGAATATCAAAATCCCTGAGGGGCCGCTGAGACTCGATACTGAAGATAGGGAGTGATCCCGAGGAGAAAAACGTCTCATCCTCGGGATCGGGAAGGAAAACTCTTTCACAAACGACGTCCGGGTCCGCATTCAGGAGCCGGTAAATCGTCTGAAAACCAAGATTGCTCATGCCTGTCCGATAAACACTCGGGTAAATCAGGCACATCTTTAAATGATCTCCCCAGGCCTTCTTGACGAACCCGCTTTCACGGTTCAGGAGATCATGATATTTTTTCTTAAGTCGCCACGTCATGGGCCATTAATCGGCCTGCCTCCTGAGAAATGTGGGAATCTCAAGATCCGGATCTTCATTATCGTCGATAATCCCCATTTTCACGGTGGATGTGTAGTCGGTTGCCTTATCCTTGCGGAGATAGGCCGGGGTGTTAATATCCTCCCGCTTGAAACCGCCGATATGGGTCACATTGGTACCCAACGGGTTTTTCCGCTTGGCCGCATCTTCAAAGCCTGTGGCGATAACGGTGATGCGGATCTCGTCACCCATATTCTCATCAATAACGGTCCCGAAGATGATGTTGGCATCCTCATGGGCTTCCGCCTGGATCAACGAGGAGGCCTCGTTTACCTCAAAGAGGCTCATACCGGGTCCGCCGGTAATATTCAGGAGCACGCCGTGAGCGCCCTGGATGCTGTTGTCTTCCAGCAGGGGAGACGATATGGCCTTCTGGGCCGCTTCAACGGCCCGGTTTTCGCCGGTTGCGCTGCCGGTCCCCATCAGGGCCAGCCCCATATCGGACATGATATTCTTCACATCGGCAAAATCAAGATTGATCAGGCCGGGAACAATAATGAGATCGGAGATGCCTTTAACGGCATGATAAAGAATATCATCGGCTTTTTTGAAGGCCTCCAGGAGGGACAAGTTCCTGCCGCCCAGGCTGAGCAGCCGCTGATTGGGAACGACGATCAGGGTATCCACGATCCCCCGCAGTTCGGCAATGCCTTCTTCCGCCTGCCGGTTCCGGGTTTTCCCCTCAAACTGGAAAGGCTTAGTAACCACCGCAACGGTCAGCGCGCCTATTTCCTTACAAATTTCCGCAACGACCGGCGCCCCGCCGGTTCCGGTGCCTCCGCCGAGCCCGGCTGTGATGAAAACCATGTCGGCCCCTTCGAGGTGCTGATGCAACAGTTCCCTCGCCTCATGGGCGGCTTTTTTTCCCACATCGGGGTTGGCGCCGGCCCCTAGCCCCTTGGTCATTTCCGCACCCAGATGAATCTTGACAGGCGCATCAGCGGCGCCCAGAGCCTGGGTATCCGTATTGGCGGCAATGAAGTTAACACCCTGAAGATTATAGGAAATCATGGTATTAACGGCGTTGCCGCCGCCACCGCCAATACCGATCACCTTGATCTTCGCCGAATTCTTTGCAATTCCGTCTGTCAATTCAAACATATTCCTTCCCTCCCCTAAAAAAATTCTAAAAACCAGTTCTTGATTCTTCTGACTATTCCACCGAACGCACCGCTGTCTCCTTTTCGCAGGTCGTCCCTCGACAAATGCTTACTGCCATAAATAATAAGCCCCACACCTGTAGCATACATGGGACTGTTCACCACATCCGTCAAACCGCCGATCCCCGTCGGATATCCTCGACGAACAGGCAGATTGAAGAGCTGCTCTGCCAGTTCAATGACCCCTTCCGTAATCGACGTGCCGCCGGTAATAACAATCCCGGCCGCCAGGATATCTTCGTAACCGGAACGGACGATTTCTTTATAGGCCAGATTGAGGATCTCCTCCATTCTCGGTTCTATAATCCTGCCCAGAATTTGCCGGGATACCTCTCGTGCCTCACGGCCGCCGACACTCGCCACCTCGATCGTTTCATCCTTCGGAATCAGAGGCATGTAGGCGCAACCAAATCTAATCTTGATTTTTTCCGCCTCAGAGACAGGCGTCCTCAATCCCGTTGCAATATCGCTCGTCAGATAGTTGCCGCCCACAGGAATGACGGCCGTATGCTTGATGCTGCCTTCCGAGAATACAGCGATATCAGTGGTGCCGCCGCCGATATCAAGGAGGGCCACGCCTAGATCCTTTTCATCGTCGCTCAGGACAGCCTCACTGGAGGCGATCTGTTCCAGGACAATCTCATCGACATCGAGGCCGACCCTATTGACCGACTTAACGACATTCTGGATCGATGTTGACGTCCCAGTGACGATATGGACCTTGGCTTCCAGGCGGACACCGGACATACCCACGGGGTCGCGGATGCCGTCCTGCTCGTCCACAATGTAACTCTGGGGCAACGCATGAAGGATTTCCCGATCCAGAGGGATGGCAACGGCCTTGGACGCCTCTATCGCCCGCTGTACATCTTCATCATCAACCTCGCGCCCTTTCACGGCCACGATGCCCAGGCTGTTCTGCCCTCTTATATGGCCGCCGGCAATGCCCACATACACAGAGCGGATTTCACAACCGGACATGTGTTCCGCTTCCTCAACGGCCTTCCGGATGGACTCGACGGTGCTGTCGATATTGACCACAACCCCTTTGCGCAAGCCATCCGACGGATGTGAACCGATACCGACGATATTAATCCCCTGTTCGGTTACTTCCCCCACGATGGCGCATGTTTTCGTGGTTCCTATATCCAATCCCACAATAACATTAGATTTTCTTGCCATATAAAACCGCCTTTCCCTCTGATCAAGTCTTAAATCGCGCCTTTGATGGCGCCGTTTCTGAGGGGACCAATATATTTCTCTGCTGCACCGTAACCTTCACAGGGTCGCTTAAATCAATCTGCATAAATCCCGTTTTCTGATTCCTTCGATCCAGATCGGCCATCACGACCGGAAGGCGTTTGAATTTATTTTCATAATTATCAAATCCCAGCATCAGGCATAAACCTGAGTTGGTAAAGATGGATATTCCCAGGCGCTCGTTGCCGTGGATCTCCGACACCGTCTTGATGTTGGGAAAGTCGGGGGCCTTTGCCAGATAACTAAGCAGGTCGAGGGATTTTCCCAAAAGCTGCATATCTGTCCGGCCACCGCTATAAAAACCCGTCAGAATGGGGAGATCCAGTTCATCGCCCATCTCCAGTTTCTTAAAGGTGACGCCTTCCAGATCCATAAGGAAGAAGGCCATATCCTTCTTCAAAAGAGCCACCGGTGTCCGTTCCTTGACCTCAATGACAACGCGATCGGGAAATTCCCGTCCTACAGACACATTTCTGACCCAAGGGTTCGTCCTGATCCTCCGGCCCGCCTCTTCAACATTCACGACCAGAATATTCTGGTAAGGCTTGATCGCCGCCAGGGAAAGGATATCTTTTTCCGTCAGCTCCTTGCATCCACGGATCGTGATCTCCCTGGCCTGAAGATAGGGCAGGCTCGTTATAAAACTGTAGCCATAGACCATCGAGGCCGTCAGGACGGCAATGCCGGAAAGGGACAGAAAAGTGGTCAGAACATCCCGGATAATATGATCCGATCGTCTCTGCAGGCGATACTTGGCCGCAGCCAGGTGATGCGATCTTGCCTTCTGCCTCCTTCTAAAAAACTTCATGCTTCCTCACCAACGATGACAACCTCCAACTCCAGAGAAATGCCTTTTCGGGCCCGGACCTGATCCTGGATCATTTTTATCAGGTTCGTAACATCCTTTGCTCGGGCCGACCCCAGATTAACAATAAAATTGCCGTGCTTCTCCGATACTTTCGCGTCCCCGACCTGCAAGCCCTTTAAGCCCGCTTCTTCAATGATCTGCCCGGCCGGACAGCCTTCCGGGTTCTTGAAAACAGATCCGGCGTTTTTATATTCGAGGGGATGCTTCCCCCTCCGTTTGGTCATGATCTCCCCGATACTTGTCCTGATCTTGCCTTTGTCTCCGGTAGACAGACGATACGCTGCCGCCAGAATGACGCTGCCGTCAGGAATATCGAGACGGCGATAATAAAAAGGGAGATCCTTTTTTTCGTATTCTTTCACCTGGCCGAAACGATCCATCAGGGTCACCGAATGAATCACATCTTTCATTTCACTGCCATAGGCGCCGGCATTCATTTTTACGGCCCCCCCGACGCTGCCGGGAATACCGGCGCAAAAGGCCAACCCTGTGAGGCCTTCCTCGACAGATAGAGAGACAAGGTCCGCAAGACTTGCCCCCGCTTCGGCATAAACGCCCGAACCGCCGCAAAGTTCGCCCACGAGACGGACCGTCCGCAGCTTCTTGAGGGAAATGACAACGCCCCGATAACCGCCGTCACGAACGATGAGATTCGTCCAGTTCCCTGCCGGCAAAAAGGGGATGCCATTTTCTGTAAGAAAAGACACCAGGCGACTGACGGCTTCAACATGGGCCGGGAAAGCCAGGACATCGGCCGGACCGCCGACCCCGATAGAGGTATGGTCGCACATGGGTTCCCCGAATCGGACCTCCCCGGCAAGAATCTGCTGTATTTCGCGGCAGATCTCATGGTTCATAACCCTTGCGCCTTTTTCAGATAAGCCTCTCCCACCTTGTAAACGCTCCCTGCACCCTGGGTGATGATCACATCGGACGCCTTTGCCTTCGTTTGGAGATAAGTCACAATATCATCAAAATTCGAAATATAAGAGACATCGGGATGACCCTGCTTCTTGATGCCCTCGCAGAGATTGGCCGCCGTCACGCCGGGAATGGGCTCTTCGCTCGCCGCGTAAATGTCCGTAACAATCAGACTGTCGGCATTGGAAAAGGCCTTGAGAAATTCATCATACAGGGCCTTCGTCCGGGTGTAACGGTGGGGCTGAAAAATGACGATCATCCGGCCTTTCCAGACATGCCTGGCGGCAGCAAGGGTTTCCCGGATCTCCGTCGGGTGATGCCCGTAGTCGTCCACAACGGCCACCCCTCCAACCTCGCCCTTGAGTTCCAGGCGACGATGAACACCGACGTAGGCCTTTAAACCTTCGCGAACGGTTTCCATGTCCATATCTATTTCCCTGGCCGCCGCTATGGCGGCCAGGCCGTTGTACACATTGAACATCCCGGGAACATTCATGACAACGCGTCCCAGAGGCTCTCCCTTATAAGAAACGGAAAAGGAGGATGACGGCCCGTTCATAACGATATCCGTTGCCTGATAATCCGCTTGTGAATGAATGCCGTAGGTAATCACCTTTCGGGTGATCTCCGGCATGATTTCCTGCACATGAGGGTCATCCGCACAAACAATGGTTGATCCGTAAAAAGGCACGATATTGGCAAATTTCAGAAAGGCGGCCTTGATATCCTCAATATCCCGGTAATAATCGAGATGTTCCCGATCAATATTGGTAATGACGGCGATGCAGGGATTCAGCTTGAGGAAGGACCCGTCGCTTTCATCTGCCTCGGCCACAATGATCTCGCCATCACCTATCTTGGCATTGCTGCCGATGCTGCCCAGCTTACCCCCTATCACCATCGTGGGATCGAGGCCGCCAGAGGCCAGAACCGTCGAGATCATAGAGGTTGTCGTCGTTTTTCCATGGCTTCCCGATACGGCGATGGAAAACTTCATTTTCAGTAATTCAGCCAGCATTTCGGCCCGCGGGATCACGGGAATCCCCCGGCGATGGGCTTCCAAAACCTCCGGGTTATGGGCTTTCACGGCCGTTGACGTCACAACGACATCGGCATTGGCCAGATTCGCCGCATCATGCCCCTTGAATATCCGGGCACCCAGAGAAGAAAGCCGATGGGTAATATCCGTTTCGTTCACATCCGATCCGGTAATGGCATAACCGAGATTGAGGAGCACCTCGGCAATACCGCTCATTCCGATACCACCGATACCCACAAAATGGATAGACGCCACTTTTCTGCGCATGGTATCGATTTTTCTCTTGTTTATCATAGTTTCACACATGTTTGCCCCCGATAAATGATGGGCCTTTTACCCCGATATGGGCTTTAATGCAATAGAGCGATGCAGGCATCAACAATATCATCGGCCGCTCTCCAATTACCTAATTTAATAGCGTTATTTTCAATCATACGAACCGACTCGGGTCGCATCTGAAGGTCTTTGATCATCTTCGCCAAGGTTTCACCGGTCAGATCGGCCTCGGCGATTATTTTTGCGGCTTCGGCCTTAACAAGAAACTCGGCATTTTTCGTCTGGTGATCGTTGACGGCCTGAGCAAATGGAATCAGGATCGAAGCCTTTCCCGTAGCGGTGATTTCCGCCACAGATGTGGCTCCCGCCCGGCATATCAACAAATCGGCCTGCTTATAAACACCGGGCATATCCATGATGAAGGGCCGCACATCAGCCATAAGGCCATGAGCCTTGTATGCATCTGCCACCTGCTGATAATCATTGTTCCCCGTCTGATGAATAATCATGATGCTGTCTTTTATCTTCTCCAGAAAATCCAGGGCATCTATCATGGCCATATTGATGGCATGGGCGCCCTGACTGCCTCCGAATATGAGCAGGGTGAAACAATCTGTCCGCCTCGGCTCATTACTCTCCCGAACGGCTTCCCGGAAGGATGCACGGACGGGGTTTCCCGTCACTTGCGTTTTTCCCGGGGGAAACCAGTTTCCCGTATCAGGAAAACTCAAAAATATCTTTGCCGTGAAGTGGCTTAAAATTCTGTTCGTGACGCCCGGCAAGGCATTCTGCTCTGCGATGGCCGTAGGGATTCCCATCAGCCGGGCCGTCAGAACAGCGGGACCGGAAGCATAACCGCCGACACCGATGACGATGTGCGGCGAATAACCCTTCAGGATTCCATATGATTGCCCCATACTCCGGGGAATCTTGAATAACGCGCCGGCAGCCTTCATCATGCCTCTGCCCTTCATGCCCTCAACATCCAGGATTCTAAGAGGATAGCCCATCTGTGTCAGCACCCTTTTTTCTATACCGCGTTCCGAGCCGATAAAGAGAACCTCATTGACCGGATCCCTTTTCAAAAAAGCCTCGGCAATGGCAATTCCCGGGAAAAGATGCCCTCCCGTGCCCCCTCCTGCAATAACAATTTTCAATCACCGCCTCCGTTATATCCCGCACGTTTGAGAAAAAACCTCACGCCTTATGAGACGATATATTCAGCAGAATCCCTACGGCGCACAGGCTCATAATAAGAGATGTGCCGCCATAACTCAAAAAAGGAAGGGCCAGCCCTTTCAGGGGGATCAGCCCCATGACACCGGCAATATTAATAAAGGCTTCCAGAGCGATGATCATCGTCACACCGGATGCCAGCAATGTGCTGAACCGGTCAGGAGCCTTGAAGGAGATCATGAACCCCCGAAACACGAAAACGCCGAACAGGGCGATGACGATGAAAACACCCATGAAGCCGCTTTCCTCGGCAATCACGGATAAAATAAAGTCCGTATGGGGCTCCGGCAGGTAAAACAGCTTCTGCATCCCGTCCCCCACGCCGACACCGAAGGCGCCGCCGGAACCGAAAGAAAGAAGAGACTGAATGATCTGGAATCCCGAATGCTGGGGATCGCGCCAGGGGTCAAGAAACGTCATGAGCCGCTCCACGCGGTAGCTCTTGCTCAACAACACCCATAATCCAACCGGAAGGATCAGGGCAATCATGCCGGCCAGATAGCGCACCCGGCTTCCCGACAGGTAGAGCATCAGCATCAGGATCGTTGTAATGATCATGGCCGTGCCGAAATCCGGCTCAATGACAATCAGACCGACCAGAGCCATCGTCACCGCAACGGGGATCAGAATCCCTCGGGTAAATTCCGTCAGGTATTCCGTTTTCCTGGTGAGGAAATGGGCCAGAAAAACAACCACCACAATCTTTACAAATTCCGTCACCTGAAAAGAAAAGAAACCGAGACGCAGCCATCGGCTGGCGCCGCCCACACGAACACCCACGTGAGGAATCAGGACCAGAATCAGGAGGAGGGCTGATAATATGACCCCCGGATAGGCCAGTTTACGGAGCAGATCATAGGGTATCCGCTGTAGCAGGATCATCATGCCCACACCCAGCATCACGAAGATAATTTGCTTTTTCAGGAAAAACTGCCCATCCTTGAACCGTTCCATTGCCAGGATGGAACTGGAGCTATAAATCATCACCGTTCCCACCGTGACCAGGATCAAAGTGACGATCAGCAGAATCTTATCCGGGCTCTTGGCTGCGGACGGGAACTTAAACATGGCTCATTTCCTTCACCGTTTCCTTGAAAAACCGGCCGCGATCCTTATAATCCCTGAATTCATCAAAACTCGCACATCCCGGTGACAGCAAGACCACATCGCCGGAAGCGGCTTCGCTCTTCGCAGTGAAAACCGCCTCTCGAAGGGTTGGGACGATCCGGGTTCTGACCGCACCGCCGACCAGGTTATTGATGCGATCTCTCGCCTCCCCGAACAGAACCAACGTCTTGACCTTCTCGCCGATGATCGGGGAAAGGATCTCGAAATTCCCTTCCTTATCTCGCCCCCCCATCAGAAGCACCACAGGGCTGTTGAATGTTTCCAGGGCTCGCTGTACGGCATCGACATTGGTGCCCTTGGAATCGTCATAATAAGCAACGCCGTTGATCTCGCCCGAGAGCTCGATACGGTGGGGAAGCCCCCTGAAATTTTCAACCGCCCGGATGATATCGGGAGCGGCACAACCGCACAGGCGCGCGATGACCAGAGCCACCATGACATTTTCCACGTTGTGGCGGCCGGGGATCCCTATCATCCCCAGGGGATAGAATTCTTTCTCCCCGTTAACCGGGCAATAGACTATCCGGTCCTTCTCCTGAAAGATGCCGGCCGTCTTAAGCGCTCCCGCTGAGCTGAATCGTATCGACTGTGCCGCCAGACTTCCGGCCAGTGCGTCCGTCTCTGCCTCTTCAGCATTGACAATGGCATAATCCTTCGTGGTTTGATTCGCGAAAATCTTCTCCTTCGCCTCGCGATAGGCGGTAAACGAACCATGGTAATCGACATGGTCGCAAGTCACATTCAGGAGGGCGGCCACAAAGGGACGGAAGGTTTCGATCCACTGGAGTTGAAAGCTGCTGACTTCAACGACGGCATAGTCGTCCTCCTGAGGCCCGCCGACATAATCGATAAGAGGCGTGCCGATATTGCCGCCTACGAAAACCTTTTTCCCGCACGAGGCCAAAATATGCCCGGCCAGGGTAGTCGTCGTCGTTTTTCCGTTCGTTCCCGTAATGGCAATCATGGGGAGCTTTAAAAACCGGCCGGCCACTTCAAGTTCGCTCAGGACAGGAATGCCTTTCCGGAGGGCGGCAGCGAGAATGTCATTGGCAGGCGGCACACCGGGAGACGGAATAACCAGATCGACCTGAGAAAGAATACCGACATCGTAGGGCAATATTTCGATGAGCCCGCCCGCAGATTTGAGTTCTGTTTCAACGTCTCCTAGAAGCGCCGACGGTTTTTCATCCGTCACGACGACATGGGCGCCCTGAGCGGCAAGGAAACGCCCGGAGGCCCTTCCTGTTTTCCCGAGTCCTATGACGGCTATTTTCTTGCCTAAAAGCTCCACGAATCCCAATTACCTCAACTTTAAAGTACTGATAGCCACCAGGGCCAGCAGGATGGATATAATCCAGAACCGCACAATCACTTTGGGTTCCGCCCAGCCTTTGAGCTCAAAGTGATGGTGGATGGGCGCCATGCGAAAAATTCTCTTCCCGCCTGATATTTTGAACCATCCCACCTGAAAAATGACGGAAAATGTCTCCAGGACAAAGAGCCCTCCCACGATGACCAGCAGGATTTCCTGCTTCGTCAGGACAGCCAGGGTTCCCAAAGCACCGCCGAGAGAAAGGGAGCCGACATCTCCCATGAAAACCTCGGCCGGATAGGTATTGTACCAGAGGAAGCCCAGGCCGGCGCCTACGACGGCGCCGCAGAAGACGGCCAGTTCACCAGTTCCCGGTACATAGGGAATTTGCAGATACGTTGCGATTTTAATGTTTCCCGAAAAATAGGCGAACAATAAATAGGTCATAAAGCAGATAATGGCCGGTCCGATGGCCAAGCCGTCCAGACCGTCCGTCAGATTGACGGCGTTGGCGCACCCGACAATAATGAAGGTGGAAAGAATGATGTACACCCAATCCAGATTGGGCAAAACGGTCTTAAAAAAGGGAATCGTCAAACTGGAGGTAAATCCGGGGTTCAGATACAGAATCACGCTGACAAAAAGGGCAACAAGAATTTCACCGGCCAGACGGACCTTCCCGGAAACGCCCCGACTGCTCTGGTTCGTCAGCTTCCGGTAATCGTCCATGAAGCCGATCAAACCGAAGGAAACCGTCACCAGGAGGATCAGCCAGATATAGCCGACGGTCAGGTTAGCCCATAACAAGGTGGAGATGACAACGGAAAAGATGATGAGCAGGCCGCCCATGGTCGGGGTTCCTTTTTTGGAAAAATGGCTGTCCGGGCCATCCTCGCGGATAGACTGCCCGATTTTCATGGCTTGGAGTTTCCTGATCAGCCAGGGGCCCAGGACAAAACAGATCACCAGCGCTGTGATGGCGGCATAGATCGTCCGGAAGGTAATATAACGGAAAACATTGAAATATGAAAAAGTCAGATGAAGGGGATATAAAAGATGATAAATCATGCTTTCCCTTCCTGCGAATCGAATAATACATCATCTGATTGTCCGATGGCCTGCACCAGTCGGTCCACCATGGCTTCCATCTTCATCTGCCGCGAGCCCTTTACCAGAACCCAATCCCCCGATCCAATCCGGGACAGCAGAGCGTCCATGATCTCGGATGGATCTTCAAAGCATTGTACCTGTTCTTCCGTCATACCCCCATCAAGAGCCCCTGCTGCTGTCGCCTGGGAGAGTCTTCCCCGGAGGTACGCGTATTTCACCCCCGTGTCTGCCAGAAGCCCCCCAATGTCTCTGTGCCTGACCTCCGCCTCGTGCCCCAGTTCAAGCATGTCCCCGAGAATGACAATCCCCTGGCCCTGTCCTCTCAACATTTGGAGGGTATTGAGGGCCTCCCCTACAGATGCGGGGTTGGCGTTGTAAGTATCGTTGATAACAAACGCCCCGTTTCTGAGGGGGATCATTTCCATTCTCCCGGAAACCGGCTTGAAGCTCTCCAGGCCGTTCAGAATCTCAACCATTGTAAATCCGGCGGCCCAGGCCAATGCGGCAGCAGCAAGGGCATTGTGGATGTTGTGTTTACCGGAAACCGGCATGATGACTTCATTTTTTACCTCATTGATCCTTAACGCAAACCGGACACCCTTTGCCCCGTTATACTTGATATTCGAGGCAGAGACATCGGCATCCTCAGCAAAGCCGAAGGTCAGGCATTTGTGTAACCCGGCTGTTTCAAATCTCCTGATATAATCATCATCCATATTTATAACAGCCGTTCCCCCTTCCGGCATGCTGCGGAAGATATAGCTCTTTTCTTTCCATACGCCGTCCAGGGAACCAAATCCCTCGAGGTGGGCAGGGCCGATATTGGTAATCACGGCAATATTGGGCTCGGCAATCTGCGTCAACCTGGCAATTTCACCCGGCCTGTTTGTTCCGAGTTCCAGAACCGCAACCTCATGGCTTTTTTTCAAGTTCATGAGTGTCAAAGGCATCCCGATGAGATTATTAAAATTCCCCTGGGTTTTGAGAACATTTTTCCTCTGTGCGACAATACCCGCCACCATCTCCTTCGTCGTCGTCTTTCCAGAACTCCCCGTCACAGCGATCACCGAAATCGGAAAGGCCCGGCGCCAATCATGGGCGATATCCCCTAAAGCCGCTACGGTATCCTCCACAAGAATTATCGGGACAGAACCCCGCTCCCTGCCGTCGTCACGGTGGACAAGAAGGCCGGCCGCACCTTTTTCAACCGCCTGATCAAGATAATCGTGGCCGTCGAATCTTTCTCCGGCAATCGCAATAAAAAGGCTCCCGGGGACAACCATCCGTGAATCCGTCCCTAAACCCGCAAACACGCTCCGTCTATCGCCCTGGATCAATCTGCCGCCAGTGGCCATGATAATCCGTTCGACATTTAATTCAGGGGATAAGTTGAGCATCATGGCCTGACTCCTGAATTAAAGTATCTTGACAGCGCTTCGGCGGCCACGACACGATCATCAAACCAGATTCTCTTGTCCCCCAGAATCTGATAATCTTCATGGCCCTTCCCGGCGATAAGGATGATATCCTCGGCACCGGCAATGCTGACTGCTTTCTCGATGGCCGAACGGCGATCAGGGATGACAGTATAGGCCTTCCCCGGCCCCGAAGACGGAAAATCACCAGGCGCATATTTTGTCAAGGCATCGCGAGGCATACCCTTTTCGATCTCTTTCAGGATGGCCAGCGGGTCCTCCGACCTGGGGTTATCAGAGGTCAGAATGACCCGGTCACTTCCCTCCGCCGCGGCTTCGCCCATGAGCGGCCTTTTTCCGTGGTCTCTGTCTCCACCGCACCCGAATACGGTAATTATTTTGCCTCTTCTGAAGGGTAGAAGATTTTCCAGCACCTTTCTCAGGGCATCGTCCGTATGGGCGTAATCGACAAAAACATGGGGTTGGCCGGACGTACTAACCCGCTCCAGACGACCCGGAACTGTTTTGAGCCCGGCAATGCCCAAGGCGACAGTTTCCGGGGAAATGTCAAGGCATAAAGCCGTGGCCACAGCAGCCAGAATATTGTATAAATTGAACTTCCCGATGAGGGGTGACTTCAGATGCATGCGGCCCGTCCCGAAGTCAACCTCAGCTTCAATCCCGTTCAAGGTAGAAACATACTCGACCGCCTGAACGGCGCAGGAGGTGTCTATACCGAAGCCCCAGGCAGGAAGCGCCGCCTCGACCATCAATCTGCGTCCCCATGGATCATCATGGTTGATAATCATCTTGGTCTGGCGGCCCTTTTCAGACAGGGGGAGAATATCCGTAAAAAAGCGCTTCTTGGCCGCAAAATAGCGTTCCATGGTCCCATGATAATCCAGGTGATCCTGGGAGAGATTGGTGAAAACGCCCACATCAAAATCGCAATCATCCACCCGCCGAAGATCGACAGCATGGGAAGACACCTCTGCGGCAACATGGGTCACACCTGCATCGACCATCTCTCTGAGGATGCGCTGCATATCAAGCGATTCAGGCGTCGTATTCGGCGCCGGCAGGCTGACATCCCCATAACGATAGTTCACCGTCCCCAGAACGCCGGCGGCATAGCCGGCAGCACTGAAAATGGACTCCAGCAAGTAGGTGACGGTAGTCTTGCCATTCGTTCCCATCACACTGACCAGACAAAGACGGGAAGAAGGGTCGTCATAAAAGTTTTTCCCAAGGATGCCGAGGGCCTCCCGGCTGTCCTTGACCCGAATGGTGCTAATTCCGGGAATAACGGGTATGTCCTTTTCATGAATGACGAAATGGGCTCCGCGCTTTGCCGCCTCGCCCACATAGTGGTGTCCGTCAACCTTCAGTCCTGAAACGGCCACAAACAGGCTCCCCTGTTTGCACTGTCTCGAATCATAGCAGACGGATGGCACGTCGCCGGACAGTTCGCCCTTGGCTTCCCTCACATCAAGATTATTCAGGAGTTTCAATATTTCCAACGGCACCTCTCACTGACCTGTACTAAAGGCAATTGAGCAAGACCGGTGCTTTGCCAGAGACACACCGGGCGCCGGGTCCTGACTCACCGCCCAACCATTGCCGACCACTTTGACTTCGATACCTTTCCCCTTGGCCTTCATGAGGACATCCCTGATGGTCAAACCTCTGAAGTCGGGCATAACGGCTTCATCAACGGACGATGCCCCTGCCTGATTCTGAAGGCTCATTTGAGGCGTTGCCGATACCAGGCGGATTTTATCGCTGCCCGGTACGACTTCCTTCGGAGCAGGAACCACATTTTCCCTGATCTGGGTCTTGAAGCAGGTCAACAACTGCTCCCCGATTTTTTTGAATACGGGGGCCGAAGCGACACCACCCCACTTATCCCGCTGTGGTTCATCAAGCACAACGATCATGACCACCTGGGGGGCTTCCGAAGGGAAAAAGCCCATAAAGGATGTCCTGACGCGTTCCGACGAATAGACATGCCGGGCGAAATCAAATTTCTGGGACGTCCCGGTTTTACCGGCTACATTGACGTTTTCAATACGGGCCTTCTTACCGGTGCCATCTTCGGCGCCGACAACATCGGTCAGGATGCTCGTGAGTTTCCTGGCTGTGGCCGGCGATACGACTTTTCTCACGACCTGGGGACGATACTCCCTCATGACCTGGCCCTGCTTATCGACAATCCCCCTGATGATAAAGGGCTTCATCATCACACCGTCATTGGCGATGGCCGACAGCGCCGTGATCAACTGGATTCCCGTAATGGATATTCCCTGGCCGAAGGCAATCGTGGACGCATCCACTCGCGTCCAGTCTTTGTAAGGCCTCAGAAGGCCGGGTATTTCACCCGGCAGATCGATACCGGTTTTCGCACCGAACCCGAATTTTGTAATGTACTGGTAAAATTTTTCCTTTCCTAGGCGCTCTTGAATTTTGACGGATCCGATATTACTGGAATATTTCAGAATTTCCCGTACAGACAGGTAGCCGTGCCTTTTGCGTTGCGCCTCGTGGACAACCCGGTCGGCGATGGCATAATTTCCATTTTCACAAAAGATACGATCCGTATCCTTGACGACTTTTTCCTCCAAGGCAGCAGCAACCAGGAATGGCTTGAATGTGGAACCCGGATCGTAGCAATCGGTGATGAGTTTATTTTTCCCCTTAGCCACATTGCCCTTCGCAAAGAAATTGGGATCAAAACTCGGTTCATTAGCCATGGCCAGGATTTCGCCGGTACGGGGGTCCATCACCATCGCATAACCCCCTTTAGCGCTTTTATCCCGAACGGCTTCCTTCAACTGGGTCTCTACAAGGTGCTGAATCCGGCTGTCGATGGTCAGGATCAGGTTATAACTGAGCCGGCTATCGGCCGCCGCCACTTTTTCAACACGAGGGTAAAGACGCTTCCCTTTTGCATCCCTGGTCCAGGCTACCTTTTCCGGCGTACCCTTCAGGTATTCATCAAACTTCAACTCCAGCCCTTCAAGGCCTACGGAATCAAGGCCGACAAACCCAATAAGGTGTCCCGCCAGCTCTCCATTCGGATAGAAGCGCTTGGGCTCCTTGATCAGGAAGATGCCGTCAATGTTCAAGGCCTCGACTTTTACGGCCTGCTCAGGCGGTATACGCCGGGCGAGCCAGCAAAAATTCTTGGAAGCGGATATTTTTTTGTAGGCGGCCTCTTTATCCAGTTCGACAATGGCCGCTATCTTTTCCAGCGCATCTTTGGGGTTTCTGATTTTCGACGGATCAGCGCAGACCGAATCGGTCAGGACGCTGGCCGCCAGCTTTTCCCCATTCCGATCAAAAATGACACCCCGTTCCGGTTGAATCTGAAGGGTTCTGGTATGCTGCCGGGAGGCAATATTCTTCAACGCCTCTCCGGAGAGGACCTGAAGCTGAAACGCCCGGGTAATCAGGGCGACAAAAAGCACCAGGAATAAACCCATCAAGGTTACAATTCGAAATCTCAGCCATCTTTTCGATTCCTGCATCAGAGGCCCCCTGCACGCCTTTCTATTTGATCAAAATCACCTGATCCCGATCAGGATAGGACATCTGCAGCTTGTTCCGAGCAATGACTTCTATGCGTTGAGGTGTTTTCAGGGTTGCAACCTCAACCTTCAGCTTTTTCTGCTCTTCAAGAAGTCTTTCCTTGATTCCGATTTCCTCCGCCACCTGATACTCCAGCTTGGTCATATTCACGTGAGACCAGACATAAAGCAGTGCCACGGCCATGAGGACGAGGGCAATGATGATAAGTGAAGTCAGGTTGATGCCGGCCGAGCTTTTTTCTTCTCCCGGGATGCTATTCTGTTTAAGCACATCTGCGATGGCCATGCCTAAGTCCTTTCAGCCGCCCGGAGTTTGGCGCTCCTCGATCTCGGGTTGGCGGCCATTTCCGCTTCCCCCGCCGTGATCGGCTTACGGATGATCACTTTTAATTGCGTCTGCTTTCCGCAGACACAGACCGGTAAGTCAACGGGACAAATGCAGCTCTTTGCCGCCAAGGCAAATGCCTCTTTGACGATACGATCTTCAAGGGAATGAAACGAAATAATAGCAAGACGTCCTCCGGAATTCAGCATTTCCACACCGCTGTTGATGCCTCGCTTTAAATTTTCAAGTTCATCGTTCACGGCAATCCGGATGGCCTGAAATGTGCGGGTCGCCGGGTGTATTTTCAGTCGCTTCATCCGCGCCGGCATGGCGGAAGCGATGACAGAGGCCAGCTCCGTCGTCGTCTCGATGGACGCCGATCGTCTCCTGAAAACAATTGCTCGTGCGATTCTCCTGGCCATCCTTTCCTCACCATATTCCCAGATGATATCCGCCAGCTTTTCCTCAGGATACGTGTTGACCATCGTATGGGCTCCCATGCCGCGATCCTGGTCCATCCGCATATCCAGAGGGGCCTCCTGTGAAAAGCTGAAACCCCTTTCCGGAGCATCCAGTTGATGGGAAGACACTCCCAAATCAAGAAGAATGCCGTCCACTTTGTTTATGCCCAAGCCGAGCAGGATATCCTTAATATCAGCGAAATTACCTTTTATCAGAGAGACCCGGTCGCTGAAATCAGCCAAGCGCTTTTTGGCTTCCCGAAGGGCATTGCCGTCCCGGTCAATTCCCACCAGTATTCCGCCAGGGGCCGTCGCTTCCAGAATCGCCTGAGCATGACCCGCCCCACCAACGGTTCCATCCACATAGATGCCGCCCTCACGACACCGAAGAGCCGTAGTAATTTCATTAACAAGAACTGGTATGTGGTACGGTTGCATTCTTTAAGCCCTTGCATTCATTTATATCCCCAGATCCGCCATGTATTCGGTGAACTGATCAATGCTTTCGCTTGTTTTCTTCATTTCGCTTTCGAAGCGTTCCTTGCTCCAGATCTCAATAACCTTACCCATGCCGGCCAGAACGATTTCCTTGTCGAGCTTTGCATATTCCTTCAAATTGGCCGGGATCAGAACCCGCCCCTGGCTGTCCAATGTGCAGTCGATGGCCGGAGACATGAAGAAACGCTGGAAGGCGCGAACCTCTTTCCGGAGAATGGACTGATGCGATACCTTTTCTTCGATGACTCGCCACTCGTCATAGGGGAAAACCATCAGGTAGCCGTCCCAGTTGGTGATGACTAGCCGGTTGTCATATTTTTCCGCAAAAACCTCGCGGAGGCGCGCCGGGAAGATGATTCTTCCTTTCTCATCGATTCCATGGTAATATTGGCCCCTGAAAACAGACACGGAACGCCCCTCCACATTACTCCACTTTACTCCACCGGTGCCACTATAATGAGGCACCATGGCTTTGTCAAGCAAAATTTAAAGGGAATTTACTGTTTTTTCTTCTGGAGGTAATACTTTGAGACAGCCCGGTTATGGGCAATGAGATTGTTTGAAAAATTGTGGCCGCCTTGATTATTGGACACAAAATAGAGATAGTCCACATTGGCCGGATAAAGGGCAGCCTTGATGGAATCGATGGCAGGATTTCCTATAGGCCCCGGCGGCAAGCCATTGATACGATAGGTGTTATGGGAATGGTTCCTCAGCAGATGCGTCTTTGTGACGGCGCCTCCAAAATTTTCCAGATCATACACCGCCGTCGGATCGCTCTGGAGCTTCATCCCCTTGCGCAGCCGATTATGGAACACGGCGGAGATCTGAGTTTTTTCACTTGCGTAACCCGTTTCCTTGCCGATCATTGAGGCCAGGGTAATAATCTGCGCCAGAGACATTCCCTTTTCGGCCGCTTTTCGCCGGAGATCCGGCGTGACGAGCTTCCAGAATTGCTGATTCATGATTTTAATGATATCTTTCGCCCCCATGGAACGATCGAGCTTGTAGGTTTCCGGATAAAGAAAACCCTCGGCGCTTTCACTCTCGATACCCAGAGACGAGAGAAATTCGCGGTCTTCGGCAAGGGACAGAAACGTCTTTTCATCGACAAGCTTATACGAGGCCAGGCGGGCAGCAATTTCACGAACCGTGAAATCCTCGGGGATCGTGATGAGATACGCCTTGATATTCCCCTGGACCAGTTTCGTGATGACTTCCAGAGGGGACATGTCGTCAGAAAGCTCATACTCACCGGCGCGGATAGATCTCGCCGCCCCCTTGGTTAAGGCCAACACATAAAACAAGGGTTTATTGGTCACAAAACCGGCTTTATCAAGTATTGCGACAATTTGCTGGAATCCGGTCCCTTTTGGAATTTCGACCAGAACCGTCCTGTAGGGCGCATTGCCGATGGGCAGGCAGGCAAAACCGAGATAAACCAACCCAATGATGACGATGGCTGCCAGAAGGAAAATCAGGCTAAACTTCTTTTTCGCACGTTTTGAATGGGCCATATCTAACGACCGGAACACCCCTTGTTTTCACCATCATGTTGATGGGCATCCAGATAGCTCTGCAGGATGATCGAGGCGGCAATTCTATCGACCATGCCTCTTCTTTTGTGCCTCTTGACATTCGCCTGCGCCATCATTTCCTCCGCATCCCGCGTCGAAAAGGTTTCATCCCACAGGATGACGGAAAGATGAAAGGTTCGATCAAGCAAAGCGGCAAAACGCTTGACCTTTTCGCACTGAATCCCTTCCGTGCCGTCGATGCGCAAAGGATAACCAATCACGATCCCCTCAATTCCCAGGGATTGGATCACATCCGCAAGGGCCTGCATGTCCTTCTGCCGGTTCTTTCGCACCAGCGTGGTCAGCCCCTGCGCCATAGCACCCGTTTCATCGCTGACGGCCATACCGATCCTGCTGTCTCCGTAATCGAGTCCGAGGATTCTCATCTCACCTACTTCTTCCAGGATATGGGATCATTGCAAACTGCTCAAACGCTTGTCCCGTGCCTGATACGGAAACGGAAGAGAGATTTGTTCAGGCGCTGTAATCGCAAAAGCCTAAGATGAACGTTTTCAACAGCCTGCTGAAAGCCGCTATGTATATTCATTATATTTTCGATAATCAAGAAAATTTTTACCCTCAATGAACCGATTTATGTTGACGCGGATTTCCTCTGTCGTATATGAACTCCAATAAGCGGTCCCCCGTGATCAATCAAACAATCCATGAATGGAGGAGGTCGTCCATGTCACAACTGAACGAAATGCTGGGATGTCGTTATCCCATTATTCAGGGGCCCATCGGCTCAATGAACAACCCCGCGATGGTCGCCGCGATTTCCGAGGCCGGCGCCTATGGGATGCTGGCCTTGGGATTCATCAGCAATGTGGAGGAGGCAAAAACGCTGGTTGGGTCGGTCCGGAAACTGACAGACAAGCCTTTCGGGGCCAATATCGTCCTGATGAACCCCCTGAATCGAGAGATACTGGAAGTCCTGGCCGGAGCGGGCGTCAAGACCGTCACCACATCCGTGGGACAGCCGGGCAAGGTTTATCCGGCCATTCATGAGTTGGGAATGAAGGGAATCCATGTGGTCCTCTCCCTGGCCCACGCCGTCAGAGCCGCGGAATCCGGCGCCGACGGCCTGGTCGTCGTGGGCGCCGAGGCGGGCGGCCTGCGTTCCCGCAATACCGAATCCTCCACGATGGTTCTCGTTCCCCTCGTCTGTGACCATGTCTCCGTTCCAGTCGTCGCTGCCGGGGGAATTGCCGATGCCAGGGGGTACCGCGCCGCCCTGGCCCTGGGGGCACAAGGCGTCCAGATCGGCACCAGGTTCCTTGCTTCTGCGGAGAGCACCGTTCACGAAAAATGGAAGGAAGCGGTGCTTAACTGCGTCGACGGGGGCACCGACCTGCTGCCCGTGATGAAAGTCCTGATGACCCGCGCCATCATTACCCCAGGCATCAGGAAACTCATGGATGACCCTGCGGTCAACCTCGAAGAGGCCCTTCAGTATGTGGACCGGGTCAAGGCATGGGACACAGGCGATTTCGAAAACGCCATTCCCGGCGCCGGCCAGGTGAGCGCCCTCATCCGGGAGATCAAGCCGGTGAAGGAGATTATTGAGGAGATGGTGTCTTCCCCTTATAGATGAACCGCTCCAGGAGCCGGTGGAAAGGCGTCCAGTCCGACTCGCCGTCATTGGCATCCTTGATGGATTCCTGGAATGCGTTGACTTTGGCATCGAGATCGTCCATTTGATGGACAATCATGGCCTCCAGCGTTTTCGGACGTTTGGGAGATCCGAATTCCAGAACCCCATGATGGCTCAGGAGAATATGCCGCAGTTCCATGGCCAGTTGAGCAGGAAAATTTTCTATGGCAACAATTTTGGCATCGACCATCTCCACGCCCATGACGATATGTCCAATCAGCCGACCTTCATTCGTGTAGTCCACGAGACGGTCGTAAGTAAATTCATGGATTTTCCCAATATCGTGCAGAATGCCGCCTGTAAGGATCAGATCACGGTTCAGGCCGGGATAGTGATCCGTCACCTGATCGAGAAGTCTTGTGACAGAGAGGGTATGCTCCAGGAGTCCCCCAATGTAGCTGTGGTGGAATCCCTTGGCGGCAGGCGCCCGTTTAAATTGTTCCCGGGTCTTTTCATCCCCGAAGAAGGCATCGAGCAATCTTCTTAGAGGAAGGCCTTGCACCTTATCCACATAAGCCATGAGGCTCCCAAACATTTCGTCGATATCTCCCTGCGCCGCAGGGAAGTAATCCACAGGGTCAATCTCGGCGTCGTCAGCCTGGCGGATGTTGATAAGCGAAAGCTGAATGGCGTTTTTATAGCTAAGGGCCCGGGACTGGATATAAACAATATCCCCCTTCTTGAATAATTTTTCCAGCTCCGCCACATTATCCCATACCTTGCCGTCCACCTCCCCCGACTTATCCTTCAGCCGCAAATTGAGATAAGGGGCACCTTTTTGGGAAAAAGCCGAATTCTTTTCCGATACGAGGAAGAACTCGTTGATCTTGTCGCCTGCCTTGATATCCTTGGTGTAAATCGTTTTTTTCATAAATCTCCGATCCGTTGCTGCTTTATTGGCCGGGTGGTCATGGTTTGACCCTTAAGATCCTGAAATCGCCCGTCCTGATGGTTAACTTTGTCATATCGAAATATTCCATAAGGGGAATGATGAATTTTCGCGTCAGTCCCGTCAACTCCTTGAAGGTTACCGGAGAGGCCTTGCCGTCCCGAATCAGGAGATTCCGGTAATCCTCGCGCAGCTTATCCAGAACATCTTTGTGATAGTAAAGATCCTCGTTGATCTTGATCAGCACGGCTTCCTTGAGCATGACCTCCAGAACGCTCCCGACCTGCTTTGCCCGGCCTGCATATCGTTCCAGCACCTCCCGCATGGTCGGCGGCATCAGGCCGGCTTCGCGATAAAGCGCCACCAGAAAACCTCGCAGTTCGTCAAGCTCGCCATGAAGATTGACGCGGTGCTCGGGCAGCCGGACATGTTCCCGATCGACAAGGAGCCGGCCGGCCTTTTCAAGATCCCGCAGGGCGGCATTAAATAATTTCGGCACGATGAAGCCACCCACGGTACTTCTCAGTTCTTCTTTTTGCATGCCCTCTTTCAAGGGATTCTTTTCGTGATAGGCCTGAACTTCCCGGACCATCATCTCCTGCAATTTCCCATAAAGGGAAGCGGACATGACACGCTGCTCTTCCGGATCTATGAGAATGGCCTGTCTCCTGGAGTACATGGTTTCCAGTATCCTGCGCAGGGGATTTTGCGCAATGCCTGTCCGCATGACCAACTCCGGCAGGCGCACGCCATTGATGCCCGCACGGCTAAGGATCACATCCGTTCGCTCTTCGTCCGTACCTTGATAGAGGAGCGCCAGGTCATTCGGGAGAGCCGGATCATTTTTCCTGTGCTTACGGACCAGGGGATCCAGGATAACCCCGCCGCCTATGGTTGTAACGGGCGAATAGCTGCGGATGACGAAATGATCCCGGGCCAGAACAACCGTCGGTTTCTCCAGAAACAGCTGAACGTGAACCGTTTGCCCCGGTTCTACGATATCCTGCCCGAGAATGGTTATCCTGGCGATGATCTCGTTGGTCCCGGTATGAAAACGAACGAGTTGCCTATTCTTTAATATCTTGCCGTTTGTCTTCAGATACTCCAGCCGGGCATCCAGGCGGCGTGTCGGTTGGAGCGCTCCCGGCCGGGTCAGAATTTCCCCGCGCATGACCGCCGTCTTTTCAATGCCCTGAAGGTTGATGGCCGTTCGCTGCCCCGCTTGCGCCGATTCTTCCGATGCGTTATGAATCTGAAGGCCCCTGACTTTAGCCTTCACGCCCGAAGGAAGGATCTCGACCTCTTCGCCGACCTTCACATGACCGGAAACGAGGGTTCCCGTCACGACAGTCCCAAAGCCCTTCATGGTAAAGACCCGGTCCACAGGCAGCCGAAAAATCCCGGCGTCGGCTTTTTCATGCACACCGGAGACAATCCGGTCCAGGGTGTTCATGAATTCCGGCAGACCTTCCCCGGTCATCGATGAAACGGGGAGAATGGGGGCGCCTTCCAGAAAGGTCCCGTTCATAAAGGTCCGAATGTCATCCTCGACCAGGGCCAGCCAGTCTTTATCGACCATGTCGATCTTGGTCAGGGCGACGACCCCCCTGGTGATGCCAAGAAGAGAGCAGATCGCCATATGTTCGCGCGTCTGGGGCATGACACCCTCATCAGCGGCGATAACCAGGGCCAGCAGATCGATGCCTGCTGCGCCCGCAACCATATTTTTTATAAAACGCTCATGACCGGGGACATCGACAATGCCGATCATCTGGCCGCCGGGCAGCTTCAGGGAGGCGAAGCCGAGCTCAATGGTGATTCCCCGCTCCTTTTCCTCCTTCAGCCGGTCTGTGTCGATGCCGGTCAGGACCTTGACCAGGGATGTTTTCCCGTGGTCCACATGACCTGCCGTGCCCAATATGACATGTTTCATCGCGCCCTTTTCCTCGTCCTCGGGGCAACAATTAACAGAGTCTCCGGGTTTTAACAACATAAACGTGACATGACAAAGGCCTGCTTCATGTTCCTGTGCCTTTCATCATTCATGTCCTCATTTATCTCCTTGACAGTTGCCATAAAAGTCTTATGTTGTTTTGTACGATCAAAAGATAAGGAAGGGAGGAGATAAAGGTATGGCGGAGAATAAACCGGTGCTGCCTGAAACATACTGGAAATGCAGCAACTGCGGCAATACGATCCAGATCGAAAGGCCGCCCCAAACATGTTCCGCATGCGGCAAGGCATGCGAATTCCTCAATGTCACCTGCTACCAGCCGGATTGCGGCTTTACAGGCATGGACCCAAGATTGAAGTAAACGAACGGATCATAGAAATAATATTAAATAAACTGGAGGTACGAGAAACATGGGAAAATCTATTAAGGGATCGCAAACGGAAAAAAATCTATTGGCGGCTTTTGCCGGGGAATCCCAAGCCAGAAATCGTTATACCTATTATGCAAGTGCGGCCAAAAAAGAAGGTTACGAGCAGATTGCCCATCTCTTCCTGGAGACGGCGGAAAATGAAAAGGAACATGCCAAGATTTTCTTCAAACATCTGGAGGGGGGCGAGGTCACCATCACGGCAGGTTATCCTGCCGGCGTGATCGGCGATACGAAGACCAACCTGGAAGCGGCCGCCGCTGGTGAACAGATGGAATGGACGACGATTTACCAGGATTTTGCCAAAGTAGCCAAAGAGGAAGGCTTCGCCGAGGTGGCCCGTTCCTTTGAACAAATCGCCAAAGTGGAACAATTTCATGAAAGCCGCTATCGCAAGCTGATTGAGAATATCGCCGGCGGCGAGGTCTTCAGGAAGAACGCCAAGACAAAATGGCACTGCATCAACTGCGGATTTGTTCATGAAGGCCCGGAAGCGCCCAAAGCATGCCCTGCCTGTCTCCATCCTCAGAGCTACTATGAAGTCCTGGCGGAAAATTTTTAATTTTGTGCCATCCGTTGATGTAAGTCATAAGAAAGCCTTATGAGATTTCTTTCATAAGGCTTTTTTTATGGTCGAGGCCGATATTTGCCGCCTCGCGTTGTCAGGCCGATTTGGCCAGCGCTTCACGGATCTTCCTGGTTAAGGATTCAATTTTAAAAGGTTTCTGGATGAAACCGTTACACCCTTTGGCCATGATCATTTCCGCCTCGCCGTCTATGCTGTAGCCGCTGCAGAGAATCACTTTCACTGCCGGATTGATGTCCCGAAGGGTTTGAAAGGCTTTGTTCCCACCTATTCCAGGCATAATCATGTCCATAATCACTACATCGATCTGGTCTTTTTTACTCATATAAGTCGCAATCGCCTCTTGCCCGCTGCCTGCCAGAAAAACCTTATAACCGGTGGCTTCGAGCAATTCTTTCAGGATCAGGAGGTTGACCTCTTCATCATCCACCAGCAGGATCGTTTCATGGCCCGACATGACCTGCTCATCACTGCGGGCGTCTTCTGAAACCCCATTGCCCGAGGCCGGCAGATAAATCCTGAACGTGGACCCCTCCCCCATCGTGCTTTCAACATCAATGAATCCGCCATGATTCTTGATGATGCCGTATGCAGAGGCCAGCCCCAGACCCGTTCCGAGTCCGATGGCCTTGGTCGTGAAAAAGGGTTCGAAAATCCGCTGTCTGGTTGCATCGTCCATCCCGGTTCCCGTGTCGGTTATAGAGATCCGTACATATTTCCCTGCGGCAATGGCGCAAGGAGCCGCCACATGCTCATCCAGGCATATGTTGTTCGTTTCCAGGTACAGATCGCCACCTCCCGGCATAGCCTGCCAGGCGTTGATGAAAATATTGAGCAGCGTCTGTTCGATCTGGCCCCGGTCTATATCAGCTGTCCAGCAGTCTTGCTGCAGATTCATCTCAAGGGTTATTTCTTTCTTAGTTCTGCCGAACATCTCCGCCGTGTTGATGATGAGTTCATTGAGTTGTGTCGATTTTACTTCATATTTTCCGCCCCGGGCAAAACCGAGCAGTTGCCTGGTCAGATCCGCTCCCTTTTTCACTTGCCCTTCAATGCCATTCAGGCGTTCGTAACCGGGGCTCCCGATCTGTAGTTCATGAAGGGCCAGCGACGCATACCCTTGAATGCCCATGAGCAGATTATTGAAGTCATGGGCAACCCCGCCGGCAAGAGTCCCGATGGCTTCCATTTTCTGGGCATGGAGCAGTTGGTCATGCAGTTTTTCCTTTTCCAGTTCCGCCTGCTTGCGCACCGTAATATCGCGGCTGGTGATCACGATCCCGTTGATCCCGGGCTGATCCAACAAGTTGCTGCCCGTAGACTCCAGGTAATGCCATGAGCCGTCCCCTTTTAAAAATCGGTATTCCACCGGTTTGCGATTTTTCTTATTGTTGAGTATTTTGGTAAACTCCGCATAGACATGATCGCGGTCATCGGCATGGATGAAGTCAAACGGAGATTTTGCGATGAGATAATCCATAGCATAGCCAAAAATATTTTCAGCGGACGGGGAGTTGTAGATCATCAAACCATCCGCATCCAGGATGGAAAAGACATTGGTGGATTGCTGGATCAGGGCGCTGAAACGGCCCTCCCTTTCTTTGAGTGACGTTACCGCTTTCTCCCTTTCCGTAATATCCCGGAGAATGATGATCACCTGTTTTTTGAAAATCGGCACCAGCCGCGCTTCACAAAGGAATCCGCTGCCATTGAGCCGGAGCGGGGATTCCAGGGTAATCATGGTCTGCAACTCTATTGCATGCGCCACATTATCCTGCAGGGTGGTCCATATACCGGCAGGCAGCAAATCCCCGAGACTCGCATTCGGCCTGCTGACTTTCAGGACGTCGATTCCTTTGATGTTTGGCGTTTTGTAGTCCAGAATCCGTCCGTCTTTATCGATCCGGAAATACTGATCCGGCATGGCCTGAAACACAGCCCGCATTTCTGCATTGGAGTGGAGAAGTTCCTGGGAGCTTAACTCCAGGGAACGTTCCACCATAGCGCGGTCGATATCGTTCTGGATGTAAGCCTGGTTGACGGCTTCAATGAACGAGGTCATTTCTTCCGGGATAGACAATTCACTTCCCAAATGACGGCGAATCTGGCGTTCCAGCAAACGATGCAACGGCTTCAAGGTTTTCCCTCGAAGATCGTGGTAATGGTCATCGTTTGATTGTGCAGCTCACATTTTTCCCCCTGCGAGAAAGGGGATATCTCTCCATATGAATAAAAGCCCGTATAAATTGTTTTGGACCCCAGAATGTCAGACACGCCTTCCACTTCCTCCTCGACCCTTTGTTGCAGGATCAGTTTGCGCCCTACGCAACTGATCAGGATGGCCAGGTCCGGAGACGCACCTCCGGGAATTTGATGACTCCGCTTGGCAGCCTCAACAGCGCCGTCGATCAAGCGATCGAAATTGGCCTTCATCAGGCGGGCATAAGCCCCTTCCGGGACATCGCCGGCAAAGGTGAGGCTTTGATCCTCTTCGTTAACGGCCAGGATGGTCCGCACAATGCCTTTTTCGGAATCCCCGGTGCGCAAAAGCAGTGGATAGAGAAGGCCTGTTGCGGGGAGCCCCTGCGCATGGTCTCCCAGATAGCGCTTGTAAAGATCGAGGGCCGATCTGCCGTCAAACTCATACAGGATGTTGCCTTTGGAGCGGGTAATCAACCTCTCCGGGCCAAAAGAATCCCAGCCACCGAACGAACCGTATCCCACTTGCAGGGATTTCCCGTATAAACCCAGGGCGGCAACTTGATGCTTCCAGGGTCCACCATCCCAGCAGACATAGGTCTCCCGGAACCGGTCGCCGTCTCCGGCCAGGCCGCCGGTCACCGAAACACCTTCCGGCAGGACAGTGGTCAGGCCTTTAACCAGTTCGCTGCCATTAATGTTGATTCCTTCGGAAAGAACAAAAACGTGGGCAAGATCCTCATGGGCAAACTGCTTTGCCAGTTTCCGCCCAACTTCATAACTGTCCTCCATATGATCTATAACGGCCTTGGCCCCCTTAAACCAGCTGTGCTCAAAGGATATGGCCGTCACGACCATCGATTCATCGAAAACCTGGGTGCCGCAAATTTCCCCGGCCGTCGAACAACCAAAGACATGGGCATTCGGATAGGCCGATTTCAGTTCACTGAAGAGAAAGCTTTTCTTGCATACGGAGGGACTTCCAAACATCATAACCAGTTGGGCCTCGTCTCCAAGCCCTCCCGGTTTGCCGGGCTCCCAGCCTTTCTGCTCCGTCCATCTGCTTTGTTCTATTTTCATAGGCCGTGTGGGCTCCTTTTAACAGGCAGATCAATACCGGAAGTCCGTGTCGGGAATTGACTGCATATGCGCCGACCGCTCATATCAAATCTCCAGGCGTGTGTCAATCACAGCAAAATATGATGATTCATATTAACTATCCAATATCTTAAGATATATTATCATTTTATTCATGAACGCCTCAAAGAGCGCAGAAGGCATAACGTAATCATTCAGAGGTATTTGGACCGTCAGATAACCGGAAATCACCTTGTAATTTCACTAATATCATGTTAACAGCCTTGGGAAATCAACAGTAAAGGTATCAGCATGGGCTCCCTGAAGATTGCGACATACAATGTGAACTCCATCCGGTCCCGATTGCACGTGATTATCCCCTGGCTTCAGGAAAACCGGCCGGATGTCTTTTGCATGCAGGAAACGAAGGTGGCGGACCAGAAATTCCCCGTTGCGGTCTTCGAAAATGCAGGGTACCACGTAGCCTACCGCGGGGAGAAACAGTACAATGGAGTGGCTACAGCATCCCTCCATAAACCGGATTCCGTTTCCTGTGGCCTCGCTGATCAGGGTACGGCCGATGAAGAACGGCTTATCGCCACGACCCTTAACGGTCTCACTATCATCAACACCTATGTCCCGCAGGGCAGAGAGCGGGAAACGCCTCATTTCACTTATAAACTGGAATGGTTCAGGCGTCTCAGGGCTTTTTTGGAGCGAACCTTTACCCCGGACGATCCGGTCATCTGGTGCGGCGACCTCAACGTCGCCCCGGAATCCATTGATGTCCATGATCCCAAGCGGCTCCTGGGACACGTCGATTTCTGCCCGGAGGTTTGGGACGCCTTCGATCATGTCAAGTCCTGGGGTTTCGTTGATCTGTTCAGAAAAGAACATCCCGGGGAAATGGAGCAATATACCTTTTTCGACTACCGGGTTGCCGGAGCCGTGGAGAGAAAATTGGGGTGGCGGGTAGATCATATCCTGGCAACGAACATTCTGGCCGAGCGAACAGACCGCTGCTGGATCGATTTGAGTCCGCGCCTTGCAGAAAAGCCTTCGGACCATACCATCCTGATTGCTGAACTTCGGAAGGAGTAAGGATGCCCATGAACAATGTCCTGGAACTAAAGAAAAAAAACGAAGAGATTGCAAAGAAATTTGACAGTATCGAGGAAAGGCTTAAATCGGCCGAAACCCCTATCCGCTTATTCGAAGAATGGATTGCCGGCATGACTGACGCCTTCGGCATCCCTTTTCTCTGGATTTCCATCATCACCGGTCCTGAAAATGCGCCGTTGATAAAAGCGTTGCGGGCCTCGGATATCCTGAAAGACCGTTTGAATGTGGTGACAGAACCCACGTTTTCGGGCCTCTGCCCACATGGCATCACACCGGTTCTCGCCAATAACGCGCTGCGGCCTTTCTTCCGGCTTCTGCCCAAAAACAAATACTTCGTCAAATCATTGGCCATCGCCCCGGTGACCATAAAGGGACGCATCATCGGAAGTTTGAACCATGGAGACTCCTCCCCCGGACGTTACGAGCCCAGCATGGACACCAGTCTTTTGCAAGCCCTGGCAACCCGTTTATCATCATGCCTGTCGGCCCTGATGGCATGATCTTCATAAAATCAGGCAGCATATTTCCGGAGCAATCGTAGAAAACTCATGACCCGATATTTCCCCCGCAAAGCCGAGGCAAAGCACGCTCACAAGAGGCCGAGGCCCGCCCCGATAACACACATGCATGCCGAGGCGGACCCTACGTTGAAGCGGGTCTTTCAGCAGATCGGCCGGCCTCTTTCCGCGCCGTTCCTGCCTGATCCCTTCCAGACGGAAGCCCTGGAGGCGGTCAAAAATACAGATTGTATCGTTTCCGCACCGACCGGTTCGGGCAAAACCTGGATTGCCGAGCAGGCGATCCGGACCATCTTTGCCGCCGGGGGTCGCTGCTGGTATGCCTCTCCTCTAAAGGCCCTGAGCAATGCCAAATGGGTGGAATTCGGTTTTCACTTCGATGCCGCCAATGTCGGCATCCTGACGGGAGACATGAAAGAAAATATCGCAGCGCCCATTGTCGTCGGGACAACGGAAATCCTGCGCAATCAGCTCTATGACGTCATGCACCGGGGAACGGATTTCAATTGTGACCTCGTCATCCTCGACGAGGCCCATTACCTGGGCGACAGGGACCGGGGCGTTGTCTGGGAGGAAGTCCTGATCTATCTTCCAACCAGAATCAACCTGTTGCTGTTGTCGGCGACCATAGGCAACAGCCAGGAGATTGCCGACTGGCTATCCTCTATCCGGGGAAAGCCTTGCATGGTTATTCGTGAGGAGAAGCGGCCCGTACCCCTTTATCCTCTGTTTCTTCATCCTTCGGGCCGGATCTTGCCCTGCATGGAAAAACAGAAGTTGCATCCAAAAGTTAAGGATTTTGTTATCGATATGGCAGGTCACCGGCCGCGGGGAGACCATTTCCCGCGATTCGGAGAGATTATTGACGTTCTGAGAAAGTTCCACCTCCTGCCGGCCATTTTTTTCCTCAAATCACGTTCGGAATGCGATGGGGCATTGAAGGCCTGTCGTCACATCGCGGAATCTTTTGAGCACGAGGGATTCCATGACGACCTTGAAGATCTTCTGCAGCGTTACCCCTACCTGGAAAACCACAGGCAGCTCTATTATCTGCAGAATTTCCACGTCGCCGCCCACCATGGCGGTCAGCTTCCCGCCTGGAAGTTCATGGTGGAAACCATGATGAAGAACGGGCATCTGGACGCTATCTTCGCCACTTCAACCGTCGCCGCCGGCGTCAATTACCCGGCCCGCACGATTGTCATGTTCAATTCCGATATGTTCAACGGCCGAGAGTTTGCCGCTCTCAACGGCACGGAATTTCATCAGATGACGGGAAGGGCCGGAAGGCGTGGCCTGGACAGGATCGGTTTCCTCATGGCGGTTCCCGGGCGGTTCATGGATATGGAGCACATCCGCACCCGTCTTCTCGGAGGCACAGAAGACGTCAACAGCCGGATACGAAGCGATTTCTCAATGATCCTCAATCTTCTGCTGTCCCAGACACCGGAGGATATCCATCATATCCTGGAAAAATCCTTTGCCGTCTTCCAGCAATCCAGGCGTAGCAAGGGAGATGCTGCCGGGGCCTCCCTATGGAGGGATTTCAGCCGTCATCTGACCTTTTTGAAGGCAGAAGGTTTCGTAGATACCCATGACCGGCTGACGGATCATGGCCTCTGGGCATCCCAGCTGAGGCTGGATCAGCCGCTTCTCATCGCCGAATGCATCCGGCAGCAAAGCTTTCCCGATGAGGCGAAGCTTTTTGCCGCAGTGGTGGCGTCTTTTGTCTATGATGGCGACCAGGACATTCAACTGGGTGAACAACGGCGGCCGGCCCAAAAACTGTTGCAAGCCTCCCGAGCGGTCCAGAAGACCATCCGCCCCCTGAAGGCCCGCATGGACGCTGCGGGCTTCCCTACAAGTTCTTTCTATTTCTGGCCGGCATCCATCATGTATGATTGGGCAAAGGGAAGAGACTGGGACGACATCATCAAACAGACAGGAATTTCGGACGGAGAACTGGCCATGATCATCCTCCGGACCGCCGATAATCTCCGGCAAATCAGATCGTTGAAGGATTCTCATCCTGAGATGGCCGCATTGGCGGAAGAGGCCATTGAAGCTATTCTAAGGGAACCGGTCGTTTTCTAATGCCAACGCCAGATCAAATCGCTATCTTTGTTGGCCTCGTCAGCGGCCCCTCGCCGCATGTAGCCGCCTCTTCCTTGATGCCTGAATATCAGTTTTAAACTTGAAGTCTATGGAAACGCAACTACCCCCCTGCGTCAACCCGCCACATCTTGTCGCGGAAAAAAATCCTTGAAGGTTCACCAGGACGTGGCGGCTGTTTGTACTCGGCTATCGTATAATCGAGGTCATGGGGCAGCAGAAGCGTGGGGATGCCTTCAACCTGGCAGGCCTGTGGCATGATGGTGTAGATTTTTCTTTCCGCCGTGGCTCGGAAGAGGTCTGCCGTTTTATCGTACCCGCTCAATTCTTCCAGCGTCTTCAAGGTCGGCGGCATGAGGAGAATGGTCCGCCGGCCATAGGCCGCCAGGGCCTCTTTTGGCGACATCCACATGGACTCGGTCATTTCGATGGAATCGTGAAGAGGAATCTGACCGGACGGAATCCTGGCTATGAAAAACCGGGTATTGAACCTTTTTTTCTCAATGGTCGGCGTAATCCAGTGCGCGTAGGGCATGAGCAGATCAAGGGCAAAGCGGATATTCTCCCGGTCAGTCAATGACATCAATGTGTATGTTTTCTTGTAGATATCGAGACGCGCTTCGGCATAGCGGCTGCTTATGGCAGGGTCACCGAATTGGAGAAGCTGCCCCCTTTCGTCATAAGCAAGAAGAATCCCCGCCTCTTCAAAGGTCTCCCGAATCGCCGCCATATACAATCCCAGGGCGATGGACGGCAAAAGCGCCGGTTCCTGAAGGCGTTCCACGGCCTCTGCCGCGGTCGGCCCGACGATGCGCGACACCAGTTCAGGGGCAAAATCGCCGTCATCAATGCTTCCCCCCGGGAAGACAAAAGCGCCTCCCATAAAGGCCTGTTCCCGATGTCTCCTCATGAGAAACACTTCCAGCAAACCCTGATCGCCGTCCCTTGTCAGGATAACCGTTGCGGCATCCCTTGGCTCATGAACATCCATTATTGAAGTCCTCCCTCAACTGACTGCATGACCTTCCTGCAAAATGGAAAGATGCTCTTAACAATGTTTGATACTCTAAACCTTTCAGCCCTTCTTTTCAAAGATTTTTATCCCATCCCTGCCCTCTTTCTTGCAAGGCTATGATATGGTCTGGAGTTGACATCATCATTCCCTTCATTCGTGGGGTTGTGTTTGGATTAAAGATTACACTTGACATCGGAGCATCCATCAGGATATAGGACGCCTTTCGTTTGACCTGCGCTTTACGTCCCCATCGTCTAGAGGCCTAGGACACGGGCCTTTCACGCCTGTAACCGGGGTT
>CAZBME010000012.1:0-39605 GCA_964492965.1 uncultured Syntrophaceae bacterium
GTGCGTGTATCAGGGACTGGTTCAGGAAGACATGATTTGTGGTCCATCTTTACACGCGGCGATTAATGACTTGGCCCTACAGCAGTTAAATCCCTTCTACTGTCTACTGTTCACTATTAACTATATCAATAATGGTCACTTCCGGCGGTGACAGGAATCGCACCGGAGGCCCCCAGGTTCCCGTACCCCGGCTGACATATAGCGCTGAGCCCTTTGGCAGTTTGTGATAGCCGTTTTGCATCGGGAAATATACTTTTGTCAGCAGGCTGAAGGGAAAGATCTGCCCCTTATGGGTATGCCCTGAAAGCTGAAGGTCAAAAGCGCCGACGGATGCCTCGCGGATAAACGGCTGATGCTTGAGCAGGAGGGTAAAAAGGGGACTGCCGGTCCTTTGTGCAAGCAGATCCGTTTCAGAGTTTGAAGACCCTATCCCCATAGCCCTGCCCGTGGGGTCGTCCACACCGACCAGTCTAATCAGCCCGCCTATATCAACCGCCTCGCCCCTCAAAATCGTGAATCCTGAATCGCGGGTAAATTGAAGGGCCTGCCCCAGACCGGCGTAATATTCGTGATTGCCCGTAACGGCATATTTCCCATACTTTGTCGGCACGTTACGTAGGAGATCCGCATACCGGCTGATGCTATCGATCTGGCCGTCCACAAGATCGCCTGTCGAAACCAGGATATCCGGCTGGGCCTCTTTGACCACATCCATCATTCTTGCCAGACGATCCCCCTGGATAATCATTCCGACATGAACGTCCGATACCTGGACGATCCGCAAACGTCCGGCCTGTGGCGGCATTTTTCCGGTTTGAACCACTACTTTTTCCACCCGGATCTGCTGAGCTTCAAAGTATCCGTAAATATTAACACCAATCGACACGATGAGTGGCAGCCAAAAGAGAATCTGCGGCGATGGGACAAGATTTGAAAATGGTTTTGAACCGATCCAGCCGCCGAGATGGATCAGCAAGCGATAAACATCCAGGGCCAGTGATACGGCAAAAAAGATAAAAACACCGCCCATCCAGAGGTAACCGAGATAAGAAAGGATGCAGGCCATGCTTTCATGTCCGAATCGTTCCGCGAGGTGAATGAGTATGGGGGATAGAACCATGAAGACCAGGAATATGACGGCAACAATCCTGAAAGGCAGTGAAGGCCCAAAGGCGGCATGGAGATGGAAATAGAAATAGACATGAACACCACCGTAGATGAGCAGATACACCAGGAAAAATAGCGTCATCGCCTAAGCCTCCGGGTTGCCGGTATGGCCATCACTTCTATCCGCATTTTCATAGACATATCCTTCATTTAATAAGCCTTGGTGACTAGCGTCAAAAGAATTTAAAGTCAATACAAACCTTTTATGCCCTTGACACAGCCACGTCCCGGAACTATAAAAGCACAGCCCGCGATAACATGGGTGCGGACAATAACGTAACACACACGGTGTGTAAATCATACGGAAGGAGATTTATATGAAACTGCAAGACATGTTCAA
The DNA here is from genome assembly GCA_964492965.1 of uncultured Syntrophaceae bacterium. Taxonomy (GTDB): domain Bacteria; phylum Desulfobacterota; class Syntrophia; order Syntrophales; family UBA8958; genus CAZBME01. The sequence goes on from CAZBME010000012.1 coordinate 1,508, forward strand.
GTTGAATGGCAAGGTCGCTCTGGTCACCGGCGGAGGCCGTGGCATCGGAAAGTTTATCGCCACCGGGCTCGCGGAAGCAGGGGCGAATCTGGTGCTCACCTCAAGAAAGCTGAAGAATCTTGAAGCAACGGCTCAGGAGCTCGAGGGCGCCTACGGCATCGAGGCCCTCCCCGTTGCGGGCAATCTGGAAAAACCGGAAGAGATCGAAGCCGTAGTCAAGGCGGCCATGGACCGTTTCGGCCGCATCGATATTCTGGTCAATAACGCCGGTTACACCTGGGGCGCCCCGACGCTGGAATTCCCCCTGGAACGCTGGGATCAGCTATTCAACATCAACGTCCGCGGCGTCTGGATTATCACCCAGAAGGTTGCCAATATCATGAAGAATCAGGGCGGCGGCAACATCATCAATATATCCTCCATCATGGGCTTCCGGGGTTCGACGGAAGAAGGCCACCCCGCCGTCCCCTACAATTCGACCAAGGCGGCCGTGAACATCCTGACCATGAATCTGGCCGTCAAGTTGGCGCGCTACAACATCAGGGTCAATGCCATCGCCCCCGGTTTCTTCCGGACGGACATGATGTCTTATGTGGAAAAGCCTGAATTCAAGCAGATGTATGAGTTGATGCTTGCAGAAATCCCCCTGCACCGTGTCGGCGATATGGACGACATGAAGGGGCTGGCCGTATTTCTCGCCTCCGACGCCTCGGCCTATATGACGGGTCATGTTCTGGTCAACGACGGTGGTATCCTGGCAAAGTAAGAACAAACAGGAAACAGACGAAAAGACCGTCTCCCCATTTAAAGGCGAGACGGTCTTTTAATAATTATACATGGCAACGCACAAATCAAATCGTCTATCATGCCAGGCTTGATCCGGCATTCCGTTTTTCCCTGGATTCCGGCATGCGCAATTTAATGTGTCGTTTTCTACAGCGCTTTTCCGCTGTCAGAACTTCACCTGAGGCGCCGCTTTCGCCGCTGCCGGTGCTTCAAAGAACGCTGCCGCCTGGAAATTGAACATGCCCGCCAGAAGATTCGCCGGGAAGCTCCGAATGGCCACATTATAAACCTTGACGGCGTCATTGTACCGTTTGCGCTCCACGGCGATCCGGTTTTCCGTTCCTGCCAGCTCATCCTGAAGGCGCAGGAAATTCTGGTTGGATTTAAGATCCGGGTATCGCTCCACGACCACAAGGAGCCTGCTCAAGGCGCCGGAGAGTTCATTATTGGCCTTGATCTTATCAGGGACATTACCGGCGCCGCCCACCTTCGCCCGGGCATTGGTCACCTCCACCAGGACATCCTTCTCCTGTTTGGCATAGCCTTTTACTGTCTCCACCAGGTTGGGAATCAGGTCAAAACGGCGTTGCAGCTGGTTTTCCACCTGCGCCCACGAGCTTTTCACAGCTTCATCAAGGGTGACAAAGTTATTGTACGTCCCCTTGAAAAAACCGAAAACTGAAACAGCGAGCAAAACAAGAACGACAAGTACTCCAATCAGGATCATCTTACCTTTTGACATGGAACAACCTCCTTCTAATGGTCTTTCTATATTTTTATTTTATCGATTTCATCACACAGCTTGGCAATTTCTTTTACATATCCCTGAAAGATGATGGATATCTCCTTCCCGGAAAAACGATCGTGCCCCTTGCGGATTTCCAGACATTGATGAAATATCTCCTTGTCGATGGCAAACGCCTCTTCTGCTGCCGTTACCAGGGCAGAGCGGTCACGCGGGATTTCGAGCCCTTTCAGATACAGCAGGCTGTTGAAAGCCGAGAGAAAGGCCGTCAGAGAGATCCGAATGAGATTGCGAAGGGCCTTCTCCTTACCCTCCGTGCCCATAAATCCCTGACGCAGAAGCAGCAGCTTTCCCCTCAATTCTCTTTCCAGTTGCAGGCGAAGGCAATCGCGTTTGATGTTGAGCTTTTCAAGGACACCTTCTCCGAACACGAGAATGTGATGCAGTGACATGTTCAGAATTTCAACAGGATACGCGTCCACAGCAGAAAGGACATCATCCCTGGTCATCACGAGCGGAACGGCAACACGACGCTTTTTCCATTTTGTAACAAGGTCGAAGGTCATATCCAGGCGGCCTATCCCTTGATCTGTCAAGACCACCAGGAAATTGAGATCCGATTTGCCAGCCACATAATGTCCCCTGGCGCCGCTGCCATAAAGAATAATGGACACCAGATCATCGCCGAATACCTTCTTGTAGTCAGCCGTCAATTCCGAAAATATCTCTTCCGGCTTTTGCGGTATTTTCGCCATAAATCCCCCTAAAATATTAGAAATCACCGCCTGCGCCTCCCCCGCCGCTGTCTCCGCCGCCGAAACCGCCGAAACCGCCACCACCGAAGCTTCCGAAGCCGCCGTCGCCCGACCCGCCCCGGCCGCCACCGCCCAGCAGGAATCCCAGCAAGAATGGCAGAAGATCTCTTCCCTGACGTGATCCCAGGAGAAACACCAGCACGACGACAACGATAACAATGGTCCAGGGGTTAATACCCCGACTGCCCTTCTTTTGGGTTCTTGGCTTTTCAACGGCCGGATTTCCCGTCAGTGTCACGCCGGCGTCTTTTGCAATGACGGAAGCTATAGCCGTCATGCCGTTCAGCAGGCCCTGCCCGTAATCCCCCTTGCGGAAGAAAGGAATCATATATTTATCGCGGATCTCGCCGACAAGTCCGTCGGGCAGGATACCTTCCACCCCATAGCCCGTCTCGATCCGCATTTTTCTCTCTTTGACGGCAACAAAAAGGAGAACACCCTTGTTCTCGCCTTTTTTCCCGATACCCCATGATGAATACAGGCGGTTGACGTAGTCATTGACCTCATCATCGCCAAAGGTGGGCATGACGGCCACGACAACGGCTGTGCCCGTCTTTTCATGAACCTCCCGGCCAAGGTTTTCCATCTGGGCTTTTTTGTCCGCAGGGATCACACCGGCAAAATCATTCACAACGCCCGTCGGCCGGGGAAAGCTATCTTTTGCCTGTGCGGGAATAGCCGTAAAAACAACCACAAGGCAAATAAACCCGATCATGGCGCCAAAATATTTGGATGGGAAAAACATGTTCCTCATGCTCTTATTCTAATCATTTTTGAGGGTTTAAAGCAAAATAAATCTTGGACATATGGGTTGACAGGGACTTCGATCTGTGATGAGGTCGGCAAAAATTTGGAGACCATTGCGATGTTCTTATCAACCCTGATGACTCTTCTGCCGATTATTGTCATTGTGTTTTTAATGGTCCGCCTACAGTATTCCGCAGACACGAGCGGTGTCATCGGCTGGATTCTCACCCTGGCCGTCACATTCCTTTTTTTCAATACCACCCCGGAGGTCAGCCTTAGATCTTCCGCTGCAGGGGTTGTCGCATCCTTTCCCGTATCGCTTATGGTGATCACCTCTATCCTGCAGATCACATTCATGGAGGCCACAGGAGCCCTTCGCCGTATTACGGTATTTGTCAAGACCTTTGCTTCAGGGGATCAGGCCGTGCAGATCATGTTGATCAATGTGGGGGCCGGCACCCTGCTCGTCTCCGTCGGCGCGACGCCCGTATCCATTCTTCCGCCCATTCTTGTGGCGTTGGGATACTCCAGCTTTGTGGCCGTAGCATTGCCCGCCATCGGATTCGACGCCCTGTGTACTTTCGCCCTCCTCGGCGCCCCCCTCGTCGTCTATTCCGACCTGACCGGCACGCCTCTGGTGAAATCCGCCCAGGTCTTCTCGCAATTCCTGCCTGTCATCTCCGTCCTGATCGGTTTCGGCATGCTCTGGATCGTTGGGCGCTGGAAGCTCATGCGGGAAGGATTCATCCCTTGTGTCCTTGCGGGTCTGACCAATGGCGGTGTCGCCATTGCTGTGTGTCATATTCCTTTCTTAGCCGCCGGCGTGGTCCTGACGGGCGTCATGGGCGGATTCTGCACCATGATGGTCATGCTGATTTATCTTAAATTACGCAGGAAACCAATTATCGACCGGACACACTTAACAGAAGACGATCTGAAGGCTGAAGAAGAGATGTCGCTTGTTACGGCTCTGTCTCCCTGGATCATTCTGATCACGGCGTCATTTGTCATCAATTTTTATCAGCCCTGGTTTGACCTGTTTTACCGGCAAATCGCCATGGCCGTCTCCATCATTCCGGGGCAGACGATCAAGACCAGAATGCTCTGGAACGCCTATACGTGGGTCCTCATCAGCACGATCGTTTCTGCGATCTTCATCAGGCCTACGGGGAAAGCCGTCCGAATAACCCTGGTCAAGTGGATCAAACGAGCGCCACGACCGGCCCTATCGGCCGCCATCTTCTTCGCCATCGCCTTCGTCATGAACAATTCGGGCATGCAGGCTCTGGAGACGGGCTGGAAGATTGTCGAGCCGTCCGCCAACATGATCTGGGTGCTGGCACAAGGATCGGCCCTGGCCTTCGGCGCGCTATATCCTTTCGCCAGCGGTTATCTTGGCCTCTTCGGCGGTTTTCTGAGCGGCAGCGAGGCCTCCACCATCGCCATGTTTACGAAATACCATCTCATGACATCCAAACTCCTCCACGTGGACGCCCTCATCGTCACGGCGGTGACGGCCATCGGTGGGGGACTAGCGAGTGTCATCTCCCCGGCAAAACTGCAGAACGCCGCCGCCACCATCGACGCCCTGGGAATCGAAAGCCAGATCATCAAGACCGCTTTCATCATTTCGATCCTGATTACGTTTGTCGCATCCGTCATGGCGTTTATTCTGGCCTGAGTTATTCCTGACGAACCGGAACAAGCATCATTCCCGCGCAGGCGAGGGCTAACCGAGTTCAGGGAATTCTTATCGAATTATTATCATTGGAAGGCTGAAGGGTCTGTGTGGGGAAGAAAAAGGGCGGCGGTGTATTGATCCATATAAGCCGGAGTCGTGGTCAGTTCCAAGTAGGTCATCTGTTGGGCCAGTTCACCTTGCCTGACACGATGTTTCTTGGATACAAGAGCCATATAGCTGCCTTTCAGGGAGGTGTTGCCCAGGAAATGAAACCGGCCTCGCGGGAGATTCGGAAGGAGGCCGATGGTCACAGCGTCGTCGAGATTGAGAAATCGCCCGAAACCACCGGCAATATAGACTTTTGCCAGATCAAGGAAGGCCATCCCCACTTCGGCGAGCATCAGGGAACAGGCGGCATACATGGCGGCCTTTGCACGGATAATGTTCTCAATTTCCTGCTCATCGATGGTTATGTCGCGCCCGGTGGCGCTATCGGCTTGAGATGTCAGGATATAGACCACTTTGCGCCCGTCGATTCGAATGGCATCTGACGGCCGGAAACGGCTCAGTTTCCCGGCGGCGTCTATCCAGCCGGTTTTGAGAAGTTCTGCCAGAAGGGAAATCATGCCGGAACCACAGATGCCCCGGGGCTTGATCCTTCCGATGGTCTGAATGGTCGCCAAACCGGTGGCCGGATCAATCTCGACTTTTTCTACAGCTCCTGACGCCGCCCTCATGCCGCATTTGATCCCGCCACCCTCAAAAGCCGGTCCGGCGGAACAGGCCGCCGCCAGGAGAAATTCGCCATTACCCAGAACCACTTCACCGTTCGTTCCAATGTCCATGAAGAGGCTGACCTCTTCGCCTTCTCCGGAAAGATCGGTACAGAGAAGGCCGGCCGTGATGTCACCACCCACATAGCTTCCCACCGCCGGGGAGATCACAACCGGCGCCGGCGGATTGATGTCGATGCCGACCTCGGAAGCCGCGAGAAGCGGAACGGAAAGGACTGTCGGGGTGAAGGGATCGAGACGGATGTAGTCGGGGTTCAGGCCCAGCAGAAGGTGGATCATTGTCGTATTGCCGGAAATAACGGCATTAGAAACAGTGTCCGGACCGATTTTAACATGATCTGCCAACTGACGGATCAACCGGTTGACGGTCTTGAGGATGCGCGTGCGAAGGTCCTTCCGGCGATCCGGACGGCGGGCATAGTCGATGCGGCTGATAATATCAAGGCCACAAGTAAGTTGGCCGTTATAATCCGTGCGTGTGCCTAGAATTTTCCCTGTATTGAGGTCAACGATTTGGACTGCGACGGTCGTCGTCCCGACGTCGATGGCGACGCCGTAATGGTGACCCGTTGTGTCGCCCGGTTCGATTGCTGTTACCCGGACGGCATGAAGATTCCCCTCAACACTGACAGCTGCTGCGGAAACCTCACCCTCAGCCCAGCCCTCTCCCTGAGGGAAAGGGAGATCTTTGGGGCAGCCCTTTCCTGCGCGAGAGAAAGGGGGATTTACGGGAAAACCCTCTTTTTCGCTGAGAGATCCGGTGTTCCTGACCTCCCGCCCTTCAAGGGAAGGACCGGGATTGGGATGGGGTTGCAAAGGGTGTATATTGGCACCCCATGGGTTCCCACAGGAGAGAGTGACCGTCACTCCTCCAGCAGCCGCTCGCAGGGCATCCGTAACCTGCCGCATGACCTGCACATTGTACTGAATATCCTTTTTGTCGCATTTCTGATTTAGTGTCTGGGTGAGACGATCCAGATCGGACAGGCCGTCGGTCTTACGGGGGGCAGGCACATGGAGAAATATTTTTTCCGTCAGGGGTTGGATTTCCTCCGGGTTGGGCAACAGGGCAGGGGCGACAAGTAACATGTCCTCATCGTCTCCGAACTGGCCCTCTTCGGCCCCTAACCGGTCTTTCAGTTCAACCGTGGCATCAGCCTCGCCGATCGTTGCATGGCATGCCAGAACATAACCTTCATCAATCTCCGGTTGACTCAAAACACCATAGCTCTCGGCGATGACCCGACCGGAGGCGATACGTACCGCACAATTGCCGCAGATCCCTTTCCCCCCGCAGGGGGCATCGATCTCGATCCCGGCATCACGGGCGGCATCAATCAGTTCCGTTCCCGGATTCACCTGAATGGTAATGCCTGAAGGCTGGAATGTAAGCAGGGGCATAAGCTCAATAAAAAGGTTATGACTCAGGTTGACAAAATTGAATGGCTCTATGCAATGTAGCGCAACCCTTTATGGGCTGCCTAATGCATCTTATCTTAATTCTATGGCAGGGCTGAAGCCCTGCGCTACACACACGAGGCGTTTGCTTTTAATGTCTCGCCAGCCGCATCTTGACGAAGCTTTCGATATCTCCGGCATCCTGGGGTCCTACCAACACCGTCCAGCCGGGCAGATTCTCCTGGAGTTCGCCGCTGATCTGGGCCACATAGCCGGGGATAATGATCTCCCGCGTATTGACCTGGTTTTCCAGGTCTACACTTTTGACAAATTTGGCGATGGAGGCGCCGGAAAACTTGCCAGCCGCCCAGGCCGTCAGGACGCTCATGCCTTCGCATTCCGGCACAACCAGCCAGGCACTGGTGCCGCTGTTTTCAATCTCGCCGGAAACGGTGAAATAGGTCAGGGAGAAATTGGTCGTCACAAAGACCGGCGAATCGGGGCCGGGTTCACCGATGGGATAAACCCTGGGTTCCACCTGGATGGGCTTCTGAGGATCGGTATAGATGTTGAGGCGCAACGTGAGGAGCACGGCCATGAGAGCCGGATCGAAGGCCGGGAGCACACAGATACCGCCGTATTTATTGATTTCCGTAATGGCCGCCGCGGCAATCGCCAAAAGATCATCATCGCCGTCAATAAAGTGCAAGTAGGGATAACCGAAAGGCTTGACGTCATCCTTCAGGGCGGCACGGCGCACGGCGCTGTTGATTTGGAACTGTTCGGCCAAAGTCTTCGTTTCGAATTGCAGCAGGACATCCTGAAAACCCGCTTCCCGAAGCTTCATCGAGCAATGATAAAGGGCGTCAAGATCGGAGGCTGTCACCGCCAGAACCTGATCATTCTGCCGTGCAACCATGAGCAATTCGTCAAGCGTCTCTGCGGTGGCGGCGGATAAGACACTGCGAGAACCCGTCACCTTTGCAGCGGCGGCCTTCAATGTCTCCAAATCGGCGCTGCGGAGAACCAGCGGCCGTTTCGTCGTTTCCCATGCCTTTTGGGCAAGTGCCGCAAACCGGTCGATGCTTCCACTCCTGTGCGTAACAGCCACCATGTCGATGCTGAAGGTTTCCCCAACCCTCTCCAGGCGATAATCACGAATGGCTGCCAACGTTTCATCAATCTGCTCGATGGAATCGTCATCATTAATATTCACGGCAAGGGCGGTTTGATGAAAAAAGGTTTTTTCATGACGGTAAAGAACGGTTTCTTCACCCAATTTGAGGGAGCGTCCGGGACCGAGGGCGATCCCGCGAACCGGCGGCTCGCTCGCCGCGCCCAGGATGCTTATTGTCTCGTCCGAGGCATACGGACATTCGGCAATCTCCGCCTTCTTGGCGGCGATTTTCATGGCAAAGGCCATGCAAGTGCTGGACCCGCACTCCTTGCAGTTCGTTTTCGGCAGAAGTTTCTGAATCTGTAAACCAGTTAGGGCCATAATTGTCTCATTTTGAAATTTGCATTAAATTCATAATCGTTTTCTTCAACGCCATGGCCGCTTCAGGATTGTACATGATCAAGAGGTCCGCTCCGGCATACAGGAAACTGACCGCCGTTGAAAACTCCCAGAGGGCGGTGCGCTTATCCAGATTTCCCCAAGCCGGGAAATCGGCCTCTGCGGCCTTGCATTCCTTGAGTTTGGCACATTCCTGGCCCGGAGAAACGATCATCGGCGCGGCCAGCATCCGGTCTCCTCCCAATCCCGTCAGACGAATCCTTTCCATGACGGAATAGGTATATTCGATTCCATAGCCCGTGGCACCCGTCATGGGGTCCATGACGATCTGTTCCTGTTTCACATCCATGTTGGTCAGCAGGATATTGAGTTGCTTCCCGATATTCACATCGATCGGGCTTTGGGAAACGACACAGTGCCCATAGGCAATGGCGGCCCCGGCAACAGTGCGATAATTGTCCTGCTCCACCCAGTTGAAAAGCAGATTTTCCCCGGCGAAGGCCTGGGCAATGGCCTTGAGAACCTCGTTGTTCTTCTCATAATGGCTGTGCCCCGTGATGATGAGCGGCACATCTATGGCGGACAGCACGGATTTTACCACGTTGACGGCATCCTCCGGCGTTCGGTCTCCTCTTTCCGGATGGGTGCCGTCAAGCCTGACACTGATCAGATCGGCGCCGTATTTTTCCACACAGACTTTTGCCATTTCGGCCGGTTGGTGCAAAAGATCCCCGTAGATCGACCGGAGCACGGCTGGATATTTCTCCGAGATGACATCAAAGACTTCCATCGCCACAAGCGGGCGATTCGGCATCGATCCTTCCCATAAATGGAAAGGCATGCAATCGGCGCCGCCGATGGTCAGAATGTGACCACGCGACCCGCCCTTTTCTTTTGTCGCGCCCAGAGTTACCTGCCAGATGGGAATCTCGCTTTTTTCATGTCGTATGGGAAAAGCCGTAACCGCCTGCAAGGGGCTTTCCGCAGCCAAGAGCCTTGTCACCGGCTCACCCTCGCCCCTTCCCTCGCCCTGAGGGAGAGGGAAATCCGTGGGACTGGCATCTTCCTTCGGAGCAGGCACACTCGGCGAGACATTTTTGTTCAAGTCACCGCTTGAGCCGCGCGGGGGAGAGGGAATCTCTTCAACGGCAAGTGCCGGCATGTCCAGATCGGCCATATCGCCCATGTCCAGAACCGGGTGATGGACCCGTTCCAGATATTCCCTGATTTCCTGGGCATCGACGCCCACCGTTTCGTCGGCAATCTTTTCCAGAAGGTCAGGAACGCCCTGCTCGGCAAAACGCTTCTTCAAATCGGCCGCCAGAGTGTCTTTGAGGGCCTTTGGCATCCAGACGAGACGCCGGAATCCGCCTTCCGCGGCAAGGAATTTCCGGGAAGTCAGAAAGACCTTCCCTATTCCCATAAATCCGGGGGTCTGCTGGCCGCCGCCTACAGAACCGGCCAGGCTGGAGAAGGTCATGCCTACGGGTGTTTCTCCCTGATATTCCCGGTTGACCACCATGATGCCGTTGCATTCGGGGAGGTAGGCGCAGATCGCCTCAAAACACCCGCAACTCGTCATGGGCCGGTCCATGATGGAATAGCAGCAGAATTCGGTTACGCTCTTGTGGCTGTTGGTATAGACGTAATCGTTGACACCCTGCCAGATTCCCTTGACGGGGTCGATAATCTCGCCCTTTTTTACAGGCTGGTTTGGCCCCGTATCGTTGATCTCGTAGGCCGCTTTGCCGTCGAGCCAGTTGTAGGCCCCGCAGAGCCCCAGCCGCTCGGGCGTAATGATGCAGACGTGATTGGGGGCAAAGGACTGACAAAGGAGGCAGGAATAAAAGGTCTCCACCGATTCGTCCGTCATGGCATCGAGGCGGCGGTTCCGCTCGTCATAGACACGACGGGCAACGGCCAGACGCTTTTCCACTTCCTCGGCATCGGTGATCAAGGTCACCTTCACTTTGTCCACAATCGCCGGATATTCAGAGATAAATTTCGCATGAATGATATCCCCGTAATGCCGCAACCGGAGACCGCGGGCAAAGCCGCTTTTCGAAATACGCGTCCAGACGATATCCCGCTGCCCCATATGCCAAATGCCTTCGGCGCCGTTGACCAGATGGTGAATCTGCCGTTCGAGAATCGGTTCAAAATCCGGCTGCATCTTCCGTCCCGCCACCTCCACCCAGATGGAGAGGGGCAATGGCGTCCCCGGTTGGATCTGGTCCACATCGGGCCCGATGATTTCAATGTCGCCGTCGTTGATTTCGTCCATGTCCACACTGGTGACAAATTCGAAGGCGCTCGTCAGATTTCCGCCAAATTCGGCATGGGCATCGGCCTTGCGGATCAATTCCCCTTCAAAGGCCGGCCCATAGGGGACCGGAATGGGGACCTTGGTCACCTTGATCTTGCAACCCCTAACCTCCAGCGCCTTTTCCACCATCGTTTCGTAGGGAACGGAAGAAACAACGTGCTCATAGGTGCAGATACCCGTCGGCAGGATCTGAGGGATGTCCGTATCGGCAATGACGGGGAAACCGTAGTTGATCGCCCCCGCCGCCAAGGCATACTTGTCCGGCGTTACCTCTCCGAAAGCCAGAACAAAGGCAAAAGTGCGGTTCTTGTTGTACTTGAGGTTTCTTTCATAGTCGCCGGGAGCAACGCCGCCGAAAGACAGGGCAACACGGTTGGCAAATCCCAGCGCATAGATCAGGGCGGAAACATCCCGGCCAAAAGGAACAAGACGCGTCGGCCAGCCGAGCTGCACGCCTTCTTCGGCCAATTGATCGGCAAACTGTTTGCCACTTGCGCCGCCGGCCATGAATACATACAGGTTTTTCTCCTGAAGCTGCCGGGCGATTGTAACGGCGATTTCGTTGGTCGGCGCGGCGCCGGTGATGGCTGCGAATCCGGGTGCTGTCCCGTCGACGAATTCAATACCTCGTTCCCGCAAAATCACGTCATTGGCAGCACCCAGCCAGATGCCGTTCACAGGATCAGGCCCCACGGCATACTTACAGGCTTCAATGATCTCACAGGCAAATAAAGCGGCAACACCCGCATCCAGGGCGCTCCCCAGGTAGGGAAGCCAGACCTCGTCAGTCGGCCGGGGTGGCAAAAGTTCCTTCGCCTGGCGCAGAATCGGACGGAGATCACCCAGGGTCCGCACCTTTTCACCGGTGAAAGCATAGATCACGGGGAGAAAATAGGCCGTTCCCGGAAAAGCGGCGGGTGACGACTCACCCTTTTCGCGGATGGCATGACTCAATCTTTCGTCAGCTTCGGCAATCCAGGACATGGCCCCATCGATGGCGCTCGTACAGATAATCTTAGACATCGAGCTTCCTCCGATCTTCCATATCAAACAGTTTCCGTTCGGCCTTCCGGTCGATACCCAGACGATCTCGCTTTCGATCCAGCAGTTCGATCACCAGGGCCGCTGCCTGAAGGGGATCGTCACAGACATGGAATGAGGCATTAAACAGATCTTTCGATTCTTCGCCGAGGAAACGGGTCACGGCATCGGAGCCGCCGATATGGAAAGGATGGCCCAGGACGACATCGACCCCGGAAGCCACAAAATAACAGGCAATAGCGACGGCCTTCTCACTCATCCATTCGGGAGCGACACCCACAGCGGGAATCTGGGACAGGTCGTCTCCCAGTCCCCCCTCCAGAACCACTTCCGTCCCCGCCTCGAGAATGCGGGAATTATCCACGCAACTGCCCATGTGGAGCACCGGCGGCATGCCCACGGCCTCGCAGACCTCGCGCAGGCCGCTGCCCGCCTCTTCCAGGGCCGCCTCCGGCCGGAGCATGCCCTCTTTAGCCGAGGCGATGGCTGCACAGCCTGTCTTGAGGACCAGCACATTCTGTTTGATCAATTCCTTAGTCAGGATGTTGATATAGGCATCCACCCGAGTGCGCGGGTTGTTGCAGCCGACGATTCCTACAATGCCCCTGATCCGACCCTGGATAATGGCATCGTTCAACGGCCTGAACGACGCCCGGTAACGGCCGCCCAGCATATATTTAATGGCGTCGACACTGAACCCGGCGATCAGGGGTTTTTTGACATCGGGGATCGATACCTTCTCCGGATCACGATTTTTATAGTTGTCAATCGCCCGACGGATCAGTTCTTTAGCCGAGGCCAGCGGATGATCGTGGTTCAGGGACAGGTGCGTCGCCCCGATGGTTTTGGCGATATCCGTCGTGGAGACGATTTCCGTGTGATAATGCCGGGCCACATCAGGCAGGCTTGGCATGCAACACTGGACATCGACGAGCATCATTTCCACGGCGCCCGTCACCACGGCCAGTTCCTGTTGCAGAAAGCTCCCGGCCACGGGGATGCCGTGCCGCATGAGAATTTCGTTTGCCGTACAGCAGATGCCCGCCAGCGTCACCCCTTCGGCGCCGGCCTCTTTGGCATATTTCTGGATTTCCGGATCGCGAACGGCAATGGCCAGCATCTCCGAGAGCTCCGGCTCGTGGCCGTGAACGATGATATTGACAGTTTTCCTGCCGAGGACGCCGAGATTGGCGTCGCTGCGAACCGGCGAGGGCGTCCCGAAGAGGATATCCGACACCTGCGAGGCAATCCGTGAACCTCCCCAGCCGTCGGCCAGGGCCGTACGAAAGGCATGGAGCAGGATATTACGGTAATCGTGATCCACGCCCATATGGGTACGATGAAGGGCCTCCACGACCATGCGGTCGATGCCCAGCGGCGTGATGGATTGATTCCGCCAGACGGCCTGCTGCCTGACCGGGGCAAGGCGAAGCGTCGAGAGGGCCTCTTCCTGAAGGGTGAATTCTTTCAACAGGAGATCGGCCAGTTCCAAGGCTACGTCTTCCTTGACCCGTCCTGACTCCTTGATATCGTATCCTTTTGCTATCCTTCTCAGGGCCTTTTCATCACGGATGACGTAATCGGCACCCTGCTTTAATGCCGCTCTTTTCAAGAGCAGCACCAGGTGACGGCCATGATCGGAGTGAGCCGCCGTACCGCCGGCCACTTCACGCAGAAAGTTTCGCGCCACAACGGTATCCGCATCAGCCCCGCAGACCCCGCGGGGAGATTTGTTGGTAATCCGGCACGGCCCCATGTAGCAGATCCGGCAGCACAGGCCGTCAGAACCAAACCGGCAGGGATTGGCCTGGGCATCCAGGCGTGTAAAGCAGGTATCGACGCACTCCCGTTCCGCTTTGACCAGCGTCTCCAGAGACGCCAGATCCCATACCCGGTCTTCGGGTTTTTTAAAATCTTTCACCATAGCAATCCCATTTTAACCTAATGCAAAGTTCAAAATGAAAAATGAATGAAATCTTCCATAATTTTACCCTTTGCCTTTTGAATTTTGCATTCATCTTTCCAATATCCTGTCGATTCCGGCAAACACCGGATGGGCCGCCGAAAGCTGCCTCAAGTTTCCATTCTGTTCTGCAATAGCATAAATATCTTCATCATCCGGCAAGCCCACGATCAGATGAGCCCCGGTGGCCACCTTCAACTCTTCGGCGCCGGCCGGTAAATCAGGCCTTCTCAGGCGATTGACGACAATCGCCAGACGATCGTAGCCGATCTCCATTTCACCGGCCAGGGCATGGAGCCTTCTGACTGTCTCGAAGCCGCGGACCGACGGATCGGTCACCATCACCAGAAGACTAACCTTATTGACAATGCGCCGGGACAAATTCTCCAGCCCTGCTTCGTTATCGAGGACAACACAGGGATACTGTCGGACCATTTCCTGCAAGACTTCCTTCAGAACATTGTTGGCATAGCAGTAACAACCCGGCCCCTCGGAACGCCCCATGGCGATGAGGTCAAAGTCACGGTCTTCTACCAGACTCTCGGCAATTTTCAACTGCAGGAATCGCTGTTTGTCCATGCCCCGAACCATGCCTTCCTGGGCAAATATCCGCGCTTCTTCGCGAACACCACCCACGGTTTTATCGGCTTTAACACCAAGGGCTGTATCGAGACATGAATTCGGATCGGCATCGACAGCGAGAACAGGACCGTTGCCCTGCCGGATCAGACGCATCACCATGAGCGCCGCTACAGTTGTTTTTCCGACACCGCCCTTACCGGCCACGGCAATCAGACGGTTCATAACGAACCCTCGAGGTGACCCAGGATGTCTTCAAAACAGCGCAGAAGGTCATCGCTCAGGCCATCGAGAATGGAGGTGCCGTCACGGTCTGCGCGGCGGAATTCCTCCCGGTAGGGGATGAAGCCGAGAAAAATCTCTTCTGGAAAGGCATTTTTAAGAAATGTTTCATCATTGTGACCGTTTATTTTATTCGCGACAAGCCTGATATCCTGTAAGCCGATATCACGGGCCAGACGGAGGATCCGCCGGGTGCTTTCCACGGCCCGCTGTCCCGGCTCGACGACCACGATCATCCTGTCCACCCCGCTGGCCGTGGCCCGCCCAAGATGCTCCACACCGGCCTCCATGTCCATAACCAGGGCATCATTGTTATATAAGACAAGGTCCGTCACCAGAGCCCGCAAAAGAACATTTTCCGGACAGGCACAACCACTGCCGCCACGATCGACGGCGCCAAGGACAAGAAGAGCCGCACCTTGGTGAAGAAAGGCAAAACGATCTGCGATATCGGAAACCTCCGGATTGAGCTTGAAGATCTGCCCATATTGTTTGACCTTGGCTCCCGTTCGTTCCTCAATGAGGGCTGCCTGCCTTGCGACAGGCACAATCTTATCCTGTTCCGCCGCTGGAATGCCCAGCGCCGTTGCCAGATTCGCATCCGGATCGGCATCGACAGCCAGAACCTTCTGCCCCCGACGGGCCATAAGCAGAATCATAGCCGCCGCTAATGTTGACTTGCCTGCGCCGCCTTTGCCGGATATGGCTAGTTTCATCTTTGAATCCTCTGGATGAATGCAAAATGAAAAATGCGAAGTAAAAAGTTTAACATTAAGGAAGATTTCATCCGTGGTTGTTCCTCATTTTTCATTTTGACTTTTGAGATTTGAATTATCTGTATTTATCTTTCATTCGCATTGAAAGAGCCGCCAGTCGCTCATAGACCAATTCCGCATCTTCCGGCGGCAGGGAGCCGGTCCCACAGGAAGGCGTCACCATGGCCTGATCAACGATAAGACCTTTATCAATGCCTTTGGCCGCCAAGTGATCCATTACTTTCTCGAAACGCTCAGCAAGACTCTCCACCGTCTGTTCACGGATCGCCGCGGCTGTCGGTACAATTCCCCAAGCCAGCACGCCGCCTTTACCCAGGTGCGTTTTGATCGCTTCGGCATACATGGCAATGGTTTCACCATACTGGAAGGCATCGAAGCTGATAATGTCCACGCCCGCATCAATAAGGATGCTCCACTCCGTATTGCCGCAGCAGTGGATTCCGGCAATGCCGCCATCGGCATGTACGGCGTCGATCATGTCTTTCAAGAGCTGAACCACATCATCACGACGAACGGCAACATAAGTGGAGCTGCCGAAAGCCGACAATATGGGTTCGTCGATAAAACAAATCACCTTTTCCGCATAAGGTTTAAGGGTCTGGATCTGCCAGCGGGCCGTCATAGCCAGTGCTTTCGTTGTCACATCTCGGAATTCTTCATTATAATAAAGTGCCCGTTTGTTTTCATCCACGACAGTCAATGAAAAACTGCAGGGTCCGACAACCTGGCATTTCACAAAGGGAAACCTGGCTCCCTTCTCGCAAAGGGCTTTTTCCAGAGCATGAAACCCCTTGGAAAACGCCGGACTGAGGGCCATCCCGGAACAGTCGCCACTCCCTTCATCGGGATCCATGGCCGTCAGATATGTTTCATAGAATTCGGCAAATATTTCGGAGTAATCACCGGAAGTGTCAAAATAGAGGCGATTTTTCTCCCGGTCGATCACGGCACAGGGCATGTGCTCGGAATATTGGATCTCCATCTGCTCATTGAGCCCCAACCTGGGCAGCTGAGGCCAGTGCGGGGCTTCCGGAAGTCTGGACATGACCAGGCGAATCGCGTATTCCGGATCCTCAAAGGGCATACTGCCGACGCCCGTCGCCAGAAATTTTGGTTTCGTCATCATTGCAGGGTATGGTCTCCATGGTAATTTGATTCATACCAAATCACCTTCATTCGGCTATCTTCGCTGGCTGCGTCGCTTCCTCCGCGCCCCCTCAATATCCTTTTGAATGCAATTTGGTGTGAGTAAGATTCTGCGTTCATATTCGACAGAACCATCAAAGTCAAGTTCAGATTTCCAGTTGGCTGCCATCATCCATCATTCCTTGAATAAATGGCGCACCCGGCCCATCCCCGATATCAAGCAATCCATCATCAAACATTTGATTTTAAATCAATAATCGTGAATCGAAATTCCAAAACGGGCTGTCATCTGCAGAGCGATGAAAGGGTCTTTGGCTGGTCATGGCATTCGATCAGGACGTTCAGGTGGCCGTGAAAGGACGGAAAGAAACTATCAGGATCTGTTGACTGGAATCACAACCCCGATTCATATCGCGATATTGATCCCTGACTTCTTCATCTTTTCCCCGGCTCGCATCCCAATGCTTGCTTTGCCAGGCAAGCAAGACGTTCCAATGCTACTTCCATTGTATCGTATGCCCTTTTAACAGAAAATTCTTGAATTCCTCTTTTGTTGTTTCTTTGATATCGGTAATATGCACCGTAATCGCCCGGTTGCAGAAGGCAAAACCATCGGCGATTGCCTCCGGGTCGTCATCCTCGTCACAGAAGTGACTGATGAATTCCTGCGCAACCTTTCTGGCTTCCTTGATGTCGTTGGCTGTCACCAGGTAATGGTGGCGCCTTATATCTTCATCTTCCTTTTCCATGATTTTAACCCAGTAGTCGGCCATTCTTCCTCCCTGTATCGTCAGATGATTCGATTTTGTCGATAGATCACAATATCGGGCATTCTTATCATGTTGACCACTAGTTGGCAAGCAAAGAGTGCGCCGAAATGAGTCGCCATTGACAAGACCCCGATTCCCAAGTATTATGCATTACTGATTGTTACTTTATAAACCAAGGAGGAAATATGAAAAAGCTATTTTTTAGAGTTATGGTTTTTGCAATTGCCTTGATGTTCATGTGTTCCATGTCCCAAGCGGCTGATCCCAAGACCGGGGCAAAACCGGCGGCGTCCAAGGCAACGGAACAGAAAGCCTCACAGCAGGATGATAAAGGTGCCAAGGCTGAAATCATTGATATCAACACGGCCACGAAGGAGCAGCTTACATCCATTCATGGCATAGGCGATGTCTACGCCCAAAAGATCATTGATGGTCGTCCCTACGCCAAGAAAGATCAGTTAAAGTCGAAAAACATCGTCCCGGCAAATGTTTATGAGAAAATTAAAGACAAGATCATTGCCAAGCAGCCGCTAAAAAAGAAATAGCGTTACCCGTCATGACTGAAAGGCCCCGGTTATTTGCAGGCGGTTTAGAAGCCTGTCCCAAACCCCGGGACAGGCTTGCCGCCGGGCGCAAAAGACAGGGGCCACCCGACGGCGTGGGATGGGCATTTTTCATCTGCCGGTAGGAGACGTAACCCCATGAGCAACGACAAATATATGGCTATTCCTCCCGGCGCGATCGTACCGGGCGCCCTGCCGGATTATAAGATCTATGTCCGCACACGTGAAGGGAAGTATATTCTTTGGGCCCTGGAAGGCAATAAAGTCAGCCCGGAACAATTGGTGAAACTTGCCGAAGGTGGGCTGAAGGAAGTCTTTGTCAACGTTGAAGATACTTTCAAATACGAGCTATATCTTGAAACTCATTTGTCCCATATCCTTGAAAGTCAATGGTCAACAGACGATCAGAAAGCAACGATATTCAGCAAGGTATCAGCCAATGTCGTCAAAACTGCCTTTGAAGAGTCTCTCGGCATGGGCACCATGGGTGCGGACACAACATACCGGATACAAAAGATGGTCAAGAACTCCCTGGTTTTCATTATGGAATCCAATTCCCTTCACCCACTGGCAAAAATGATCGGCCACGACTACCAGACCTATGAGCATGCCACCAAAGTTCTGTGGTTCACCGTTGCTTTTCTCCGCTATCACCCGGACATCCTGAAACAGATTAAACCTGGTTATGAGGAATTCGATAATGAACAGGTTATGGAAATGCTCGGGCATTGTGGCATTGGCGCCTTGCTTCATGACATCGGCAAGGCCTTCGTTTCACAGGATATCCTGAACAAAACCGGCCCGCTCACAGAGATCGAGTGGGAAATCATGAAACGTCATCCCCTCAATGGCCTGGCCATGCTTCTCGACACGGGTCTTCCTGATTTTGTAAAAAGAGCGGTGTTGCAGCACCATGAAGATTATTGCGGCGGCGGCTATCCCATGAATATCGAAGGGCGCAATATAAGTATCCTGGCCCGGCTATTGAGAATCGCGGATGCATTTGACGCCATGACTTCCCGTCGGCCATACAAGGAACCGATCCCTCCCGGAAAGGCTGTCCAGATCATGATCGGCATGCCTCCGGAGAACGCAGAAGGCAGCCCAGGGGAAAGTGATACCCGCGATCAGGGTATGAAGCGGTGTTTTGATGAAAACCTGCTCCGGAAATTCATTGTATTTCTCGGCAGCGTGGATCTGAACAAATAATCCGGCCTGGGCAAGATCATATCAGATGCTTCTGCAGGCACTGATAGCTCTGAAAGTCTGAATCCACAAAAGCTGCCCCGACATGAACATCCTCATCCGACTCGGTGACCCAGAGCGATTTACAGGTCATGTTAATCGGTCTCGATACATCCGGCAGCGTGAAGATGATTTGAAACACAGCTGCCTCTCCTTCAGTGCAGATCTCCTGTTTGGCTTCTCTGGGGATAGACACCCGGAGCCCACCGAGTGAAATGCCCAAAACTATCCCGATCTGGAAATCCTTGGCGTCAGAAGCCGTATCCACGATAAAGGCGGGCAGAGAAACACACTTGCGGCTATACTGACGCTGTTCCCTTTTAATCCCCTGAAGAGCGTTCTTTTCCTTCAGGTAATGGCAAATGGCGGATTCAATAACAGATGAAATTGATTGGCGCCCTTCTCCGGCCATCCTCCTGAGAGAACTACCAACTTCCTTGTCGGTGCGAAAACTGATAATCATATCTTTTTTCATTTTTTATCCATTCGAATTATATTATTTGGGCAGTGGAAGCAGCGTCTTCCTTTTTGATATTTATTTTATTACTATACATAATATATAAACCTATATTTGTCAATTCAAACTAACAACTTTATGTAATTTACAGATATAAATATCAATATTTTTCCAATACAGCAGATGATATTCTCCAAGAGAGAAATATCTGACTTCATGGCGGGATTAAATTCTTAGTTACAAGATTATTCTGATATTAGTTTCGATTCAGGATATGAAACAAGAGATTGCTCCCCATGGAACTGATCCAAGAGGGGTAAGCATGATGGCTTTTTCAGGTTTAGCTCTCCATCTGCTTTCCGCGCATGCACAGATGCCATTACCCTCTTAAGGCATCCAAAAGAGCGAACGGGGCCGCCATCCTGCCGCTCAGAAAGGCGGGGATGGCGGCCCTGAAATCGGGTGCAAAGGGCGTAAATAGAGCTGAGGGATCAGGTCGTCAGACTGCCGCCATCGACATAGATGGATTGACCGGTAATAAAATTGGCAGCCCCCGAGGCCAGGAAAAGGACGGAGCCGACCATTTCTTCCGGCTCGGCCAGACGGCCCATGGGGATTCCAGAGGATACGTGCTTGGCCACCTCCGGATTAGACCAGATAGGCCGGCTGAATTCCGTACGCGTCAGGGTCGGACCGACCGCATTGACCCGGATGCCGAAGGGCGCCCATTCGCGGGCCATGCAGCGGGTCAGCATCTTCAATGCCGCCTTGCTGCATCCGTAGGCCGCCATGCCCATTTCAGCCTTTTCTGCGCCCACAGTTGTGATATTGATGATCTGCCCGCCTTTCTGCTCGATCATTGTGCGAGCGACAAGCCGGCTCAAAAGCCAGGCCGCCTTGACATTGGTGTCAAACACCTTGTCCCAGCCGTCTTCCCGAAGATCCAGCAAACTCCGCAGAAAGCTACGGGCAGCATTATTGACCAAAATGTCGATGCGTCCGAATGTGTTCAGCGTTTCCTGAACCATGCCCTCTAATTGCTCATTCACGGTCAGGTCTGTGACCACGGGCAGGACCTTGCCGCCCATCCCACGAATCTCTTCGGCCACGGCCTCAATCTCCTGCCGGCTCCGAGCGGCGATAGTCACAGCCGCGCCGGACGCGGCCAGCCCCAAGGCAATAGCTCGGCCGATACCTTTCCCTCCTCCTGTCACAATGGCTACCTTACCGGATAAATCAAATTTCACGTCCTCCATGATTTTCCTCCTTTTGATGGGTAATAACGATCGATTTTGGGGACATGTAATGGATTCTGTATTTCCCCCGGCCATGAGTATAAAGACAAGCCATCTTGTATGTCAAGGTGGTTTCTTGGCTTCTTTTGTAGTATAAATAACTTCCACAAAACAAAGTGAGGAGTGCCCCATGGATAACTATGGCATACGGCTCGAACGTGAAGGCCAAATAGCCGTCGTGACGTTTGATCGACCCGACAGGCACAACGCCCTTGATGAGCGCATGTACGACAATCTGAAACAGGCCGTGACGGAGATAAAATCCAGCCTGCCCAGAGTTGTTATATTGACGGGAGGCGGCGAAAAGGCCTTTTGCGCCGGATTCGATGTAAACCCGGAAAACCCCCAATCGCTGAGTTTCGTGCAAGGTATCGAGCAGCGAGACAAGCAGCCCATACTGTCTGTCATCTCAAAGATTCGTACCATTGCGGATGAACTGGTGATGCTTCCCATTCCCGTCATTGCCGCCATGAACGGCCCGGCCTACGGTGGCGGTGCGGAAATCGCGGTACGTTGCGATTTAAGGGTGATGGACCCCAACGCCGTCATCTGCTTCTCCGAAGTAAAGCTGGGCCTCATGCCTGATCATGGCGGCGCCGTGGGGCTTACGCGCCTCCTCGGCCCGTCCGGGGCCGCCGACCTCATCCTGACAGCTCGCAGGGTGGGGGCTCAGGAGGCCCTGTCCTTAGGACTCGTCAACCGTATCAGCGCGCCGGGAAAAGCCCTGGACGAGGCTAAATCCATGGCGGAAGCCATTGCTGAAAACGGTCCGCATGCCGTGAGACACGCATTGAAAGTCATCAGGGCAAGCCTCGATATGCCCTATAAAGAGGCCCTGGATTTTGAAACCCAAGAGGCGGTAGAGTTGATCTGCTGCGGCGAGTGCATTCATGGTGTCGCAGGTTTCCTGTCAAAACAGAAACCGCAATTTCCGGAACCGCAATAAAAAAGGTTGACATTTGTCAGACAAAGCATTACATTACGCTAGAAACGGTTTGAAATTCCATAAATAATAAGGAGATTAGGAATATGAAAACAAGATTAGTCATGGGAACATTGTCGATGCTTTCAGTAGTATTCCTATTATGCGTATGTGTGGATGGCTATGCGCAATGGAGGACTCCTGAGAAAGACGCTGAAGCAAATGTGAAAAAGGCTATTGCTTATTACAAGCAATACGGCCGCGAAAAAGCCTTTGCGGAATTCAGCAATGCCAATGGAACTGGGCAATTTACGGATATTAAAAAGGAATTGTTCATTTTTGCTTACGATATGAATGGGAAATGCCTTGCTCAAGGGGCAAATCCAGGTTTAATCGGAAAAGTGTTGTGGGATCTCAAAGAGGCGGATGGCAAATATATGTTCCGTGATATGACCGAAATAGCAAAAACAAAGGGAAGCGGGTGGTATACATACAAATGGAGCAACCCTTCGACCAAGAAGATTGAATGGAAGAAAAGCTATATTGAACGTGTCGATGATTTTTGGATCGGCTGTGGTGTGCATAAGGCCATTTAATGATGGCTGATTGTTCCCATTGATCTGAAAGCTCTTCACTTTTACGATAAGATTGTGTATTAACGAGAAAAGAATTCCCGGTGGGATAAAATGAAAAAGTTACTGTTAACGGTTTTTTTAATCATCCATATGCTTGGACATGTAACATCGGCAGGCGCCGCGTTGTCATGGCACTTTCAATATATAGACGCAATATCCGTTCCGGGTGATACCATTACCTATACGTTGACGTTGACGGAAAAAGCGCCCGGCCAGACCTACCACGCAGACTTTAACATCAATACCAATAGCGCTGCTAAAGCGTACTATGCAGATTGGTTTACTTTCAAGCTCGTCCCCGGCAGCACCCCGCCCTTAATCAGTAACTTCAGCGGAACAAATCCTTGGGCATATGCAGACCGGACCAACATCGATGTGCTCGTCAAATCGGGTAAAACCCCTAAATGGAACAATCTTTTGGAAGCAAGCGCCGTTGGCTTCTATACGACAAATATCGGGAAACCCGGGATAAATCCGACAACAGGCGTGCTGGTCAGCACCCCCGGAATAACATCATTTCACTTTGATTTCGCGACCAACAGCTATATTCCTACAGAGACCATCCCCTTCAAAGTCGGATACTATTTCCAGAATGATAAGGGTTGGCAGCACGCGCCTCTAAGCAAGGAAATGACCCCTGCCCAAGTTCCGATACCTTCCGCGCTGTTTCTCTTCGCCCCTGGCCTGCTCGGTATTTGGGGAATTCGCCGGATCATCGTTTAGTTTCTCGCCCGTATCCTGCTTTGATCTCGAATGGCGTCATCAGGATGAACCACCACCCTTTCACCCTCTTTGAGTCCTGACAGGATCTGAACACTTAGCCGCGATCTCTGCCCAATCTCAACAGGTCGCTTCTTCGCCTTGCCGTCTTCCTCCACATAGACGGCCCATCCCTTTCCCAAGCGGAAAAGCGCCGTGGCCGGAACCTGAAGGACATCTTTTCCCTCCCAGAGGACAAATCCGGCCTCCACTCGGTAGCCGTCTCCCAAGGCTCGCCATGTTTCAGGGGGCGACGTCATGTCAATAACGACAAGTACCCGCTGCTCCTCCACGCCCAGGCTTGATATTTTTGTAAATCCTCCCGGCTCAACCACCCGCACGATACCGGAAAGAAACCCGTCGCCCCCCCAGCGGCTGAAGATTACAGGCGTTCCTTTCCGGATCCTGACCGCGTCCATTGAGAGAACTTCCACACGAACCTCCAGATTTGTGGCATTGCCGATTTCCATCAGCGGCTCTCCCACGCTAACCGGACCTTCACTTTCACGGAAAAGCTTGATCAGGCTTCCACTGACGGGAGATATGACGGCCACGACATCACGATTCCCTGTCCGGTTCGTTTGGGAAAAGTTTTTCAGAGCGGCCCGGAAACGCTCCAGATCGGAACGGGTGGCATCGACGGCGGCGCTGGCGGAAAGTTGTACCGCCCTTGATCTTCTGGCCTCCGCTTCCGCCTGATCCAACTGGTCCTTTGCCAGTGATCCTTTATTGTAAAGGTTTCTCAGACGCTCAAGCCTCTTGGCAATGTAGTCGGCATCGGCTCCTACCGCCCTTTCCTTTGCCTCTGCAGCATTCACTGACGCCTGGGCAGCCGCCACCGCGGCAGTCGCCTCCGCACGGCTTCGCGGATCAAGGGCCTGTGAACGCAAGGGCTCCAGAACGGCAACCGTCTGGCCCTGCCGTACAGGATCGCCGGCCTTCATCGCGATGCGGCGCATGAATCCGGCCGTTGTGGCCGTGATGACAAATCGGTCTTTCAGGCGTGTGCGCCCCTCCTCCTCAACCATCACCTGGAGCGGTCCTTTCGAAACCTTGGCCAGATCTACGTCCACCGGCTTGGGAAGGAATCCGTATATGGTGGCAGCCAAGACAACCGCCACGATAACAGAAATGATTAGTTTTCTTCGTTTTACTGCATCCATATGATTACTCCCTCGTTTTTAGCACCTCTACCAGATCAAGATGGTCCAGCTTCCGCCGTACAATTAGTCCTGAAACCATTGCCGATGCCAGAACGACCGCCGCCGACAGGGAAAACGTTCGGGATTCCAACACCAGAGGCACTCGGTAAAGGTCGGATGCCAGGGCCTGGGCGATATAAGCGCAGAGCAGATAGCCGATCATAAAACCCAGGGGAATGGCCACCAGCGCCAGAAGGCCGAGTTCTCCCAACAGGATATAGGAAATCTCACCCCTTGTATATCCCAGAACCCTGAGGCTGGACAGTTCACGACTCCGCTCCGCCAAGGCTATTCTTGCACTGTTGTAGACAACACCGAATGATATGCAGCAGGCCATCATGGTAGCAACAAAAGTAAAAAATAAAATCCCTTTGGCCTGAACATCATAAAAATTGAATATCTCATGCTGGCGCACGACGGTCCCCAGAACCCGCGGCATCTCAATGAATTTGCGGTAAAGCTGTTCATGGTAACGTTCGTCGGCAACCAGGTAAACCCCGGAGATGGCCTCCCCTTCTCGCATTAACCGGTTGAGTGCCGCCAGATTCATATAACCCATGGCGCCGATATACTTCTCGATCAGGGCAACCACAGGAATCTGGCGAATCGGCCTTGATCCCTCGAGAACTTCAACCGTCAGGATATCCCCAGGAGAAATACCAAGCAGCTTGCCCAGATAGCTGTTCAGAACGATCCCTGATGGCGGCAGGCTTACCGATTGGAGATGCGTATCCAGCAGATTATACAAACGACTATCCCCCTCAATCCCACTGATGGCGGTGCGATAACTGCGGTCCCCAAAACGGAGCCTAGCCGGCACGGTACGGAAAGTCTCCGCCTGCTGAACCCCTTCAAGCCCCAGGAGTTCGAAGACTGCTTTCCGCGAGGTCGGATCAATAAAAACCACCGTCATATCCTCTTTCTGGGAAAGCAGAAACTGCACCTTGACCATAAAATCAACAGAATCACGGAAAAACCCGCTGGCCATCATAGTCGCACAGGCGCAGGCGATGCCGATAACCGTAAGAAGAGTCCTCAGGGGTTTCCGTCCCAGATTCCTGATGATGATCCGGGAAGGTTGGGAAAGAAACCGGCCGATGCCAATATTTTCGATAAAAGTCCTTCTATACCGGGCGGGAGGTTCAGGCCGCATCGCCTCGGCAGGAGGCTCTTTCGCCGCCCGCCAGACGGCATGCAACGTGCCGAGTAGGGCTGAGACAATACTGATCAGGACGGCCGCAATAATAACCACAGGCGACAGAAAAAATATCAGGCGGGGAAACCTGTAAATCTCCATATAAATTCCACCCAACACCTGACCCAGCCAGATTCCCCCCCCACTCCCGATGCACAGGCCGACGAGTACAATGAGGATCACCAGCTTGCTGTAGTGAATGCCGACATCCAAATTGGTATAGCCGAAGGCTTTCAGGGCGGCCACCTGCTCCCGCTGCGTATGAATGGTCCTGCTCATGACCACATTGAGCAGAAAGGCGGCGACGCAGATGAAGATCGTGGGGAAAATTTCCGCGCTTCGCTGTAACTGATGAAACTCCTCATTCAAGAGACGATGTGAGATCTGATCCTTTCGCCCATAAGCACCCAACCCGCCGTAACGATCCAGGATGCCATCCAACTCCTGCAATACATCCTCCGGTCTTGCATCGGGATGGAGAGACAGAACGACATCGTTAAAGGCGCCGTCCATGTTATAGGATTTTCCCAGGGCCTTACGGCCCATCCAGAGAACACCGAAGCGTTTAAAATCCGGGCTGACGGCCTCCGGACGCATGATAAGCACAAACTCCGGAGACAGGGCAACGCCTGTAATCGTGAGCGTCTTCCATCTGCCGTTAATGACTGCGGCAAAACGATCTCCTAGAGTTAAGCCATGAGCCTGGGCAAAGTTCTCATTGATCACGACTTCATTATCCTTTGCCGGATCGGCCAGACGACCCTTCCTGATGTAGATCCTGTTCAGAATCGGCTGACCGTCATCGGGTATGGAAAGGATTTTAGCGGTAACCGGTTCATTGAAACCAGCGATATCAAGCTTCACATTCGCGACAATGCGTGTATCCACTTGATTTACACCGGGGATGGCCTTGATTCGCTCCCGGAGACTTTCTGGAGCCCGTTTCAACGTTATAAAGACATCAGCAAAGCTGAAGTCCCTGTAGAACGAGCTCCGGGTCAAATTAAGGGAATCCATCGTGCTGATAAACATGATAAAAGTAGCGACACCGCAGGAGATGACCAGCGTAATGGCCATCACCTGTCCTTTCATCCGCCAAAGATCACGCCAAAGCTTCTTGTCCAGGGCTTTCATCAGACCATTACCATTGAAGCTCCTGAGGAGATTTCTTATGGGTGTTAACGGTCACTTCCGTGATCACGCCATTGCTGAGATGGACAACACGGTCCGCCATCCCGGCAATATCAACATTATGAGTAATGATGGCTGTCGCTGTTCCCAATTCCCGGTTAACCCTTTCCAGGGCATCCAGAACCACAATCCCCGTTCCTGAATCCAGGGCGCCTGTCGGTTCATCGCATAGGAGCACCTCGGGATTTTTGGAGATAGCCCTGGCGATCGCCACCCGCTGCTGCTCACCCCCTGAAAGTTGGGCAGGAAAATGATCAAGGCGCTCGGACAAGCCTACAAGGGCCAGAGCATCATCAGGGGTCATAGGTTTTCTGGCAATTTCCGTCACAACCGCCACGTTTTCCCGTGCCGTCAGACTGGGAATCAGGTTATAGAACTGGAAGACAAACCCGACATGGAAGCGGCGGTATTCCGTAAGCTCCGCCTCCGTCGCCCGGGTAAGCTCGCGCCCCCGGTAGGAAACATGGCCGCTGGTTGCCGTATCGAGCCCTCCAAGAATATTGAGCAGTGTTGACTTGCCGCTTCCGGAAGGGCCAAGGAGAACGATCAACTCCCCGGCGAACAGCTCCAGATGGGCGCCGCGGAGGGCATGAACTTCGACCTCCCCCATTTTATAAACCTTTGTGAGGTTCCGAACTTCAAAGACGGTCTCCCCCTGTTTATTTTGTGTTTCCCTGGCGGTCATTTTTTCTCAACCCCCCGGTGAAGTAAAAAACGAATAAATTCTTTTGCAACGTGACTGATGTCAAAATTGGTCTTGTCCATGAGATAGTGGGCAATGACACCATCCCAGGACGTGATCAGGTAGACGGCCAGGGCATCCGAATCAAGATCATTTGCCACCATTCCTTTTTTCTTACCCTCTTCCAGCAGACGGGCGACGATGTCTCTGAGATCATTATGCAGGCACCGGAAGACCCGCATGAAATCGCCATAATGACTGTTGCGCATATTCATGAGCCATAATTCCGTATAAACGATAAACACGTACTCCACCTCCTCCGTCACCCGCAGAGATTCCTCGATCAGGGCGGAAAGTTTTTCCATCGGTTCATCTATCCGCAACAGGGCGGCCCCCAGGGATCTTTCAATCTCGCGAAAAATCTCACCGGAAACGGCAAGGAGTATTTCTTCCTTTGTATTGAAGTAATGATAGATCGTGCCTTTGCCGAGACCAGCGGCATCAGCAATGTCCTGGATCGTAGTCGCCTGAAAACCTCTTTTGGCAAGAATCTCAATTGCCTTCCTGGCAATCTCGGATCGTTTCTTTTCCCTGTTGACAATC
This sequence comes from uncultured Syntrophaceae bacterium, assembly GCA_964492965.1. Classification (GTDB taxonomy): domain Bacteria; phylum Desulfobacterota; class Syntrophia; order Syntrophales; family UBA8958; genus CAZBME01. Next base: position 29,622 of record CAZBME010000012.1, read on the forward strand.
TTGGGCATGGCAAGTCTCCTGGTTATATTCGACCGCATGGTCGATATAAAAAAACCATTAGAGCCCATATTTGTCAAGTATTTTATGTTTTATAAATTTTTACCGACTATATGGTCTATTAAGAGATGATTCTGAATTGAGAAAGGATGACCTCCTTTAAAAAAAGAAGGCCATCCTTTGCGTGTAAAAGTCTGGCGGCAGGGAGATTTATGTCGTCAGAGAAGCACCGGCAGCATAGGCCTTCTCCAGAATGGTCTGACTTCCTTTTGCCGCCTCCTCACTTGCCATCCCCCCGGCAACGATACGCTCCTGGACCTTAAAGCCAAGGAAACCCAGGACACCCTCATTAAGATCAAAAGAGGAGGCAAACAGCGATGTTTCAGGCTGCCCCTGGGCATAGACGGTGACGGTCTTTTTGCCTTTAAGCTTGTTTCTAAAGGCCCCCGGTTGGCCGTCCTTCAAATATAAAAATGCGAAAAGCCTGTCAATAAAGATCTTGGTCTGCCCCGTGATCTGGAACATATAGACCGGCGTCCCGACAACAACGGCATCGGCACTGTAAATTTCATCATAGAGTGCGGCCATATCGTCCGTCTGAACACACTTCCCCTCCGGCGTCTGGCATTTGTAACAACCTTGACAGCCTCTGATATTAAGCTGATTCAGATTGAACACTTTTGTTTCCGCCCCCGCCTCCTGGGCTCCGCGAAGCACCTCATTCACGATGGTTGTCGTATTCCCTTTTTTCCTCGGACTTCCTACAAAACCGACTACTTTCATACCTGCCTCCATTATCGTTTATTTAGTTCGTCGCCGAACAATTTCGGACAAAAAAGAGAGAGGAAAACCTCTCACTCACGCCTTTACCATTCTTTTTCCGGTTCCAAATCAAAGATGAAATCAAGACGACGATTGCCGATGCCAACGAAGGCAGCGCTTTGGCTTGGAATTGGAATTACTTCAGAAATTCTTCCACATCCTCTCCAGTCCCTTCAACAGCGCCTCTTTCTCTTCTTCACTGAATCCCTTGTACGCCTTATCGATAAGTTTACTGGAAATCTTATCAAAATGATCCTTGACCGCCCTGCCCTGATCGGTCAATGCGACATAAGTGCATCGTCCATCCAGGCAGCATGTTACCTTTGAAACATATCCAAGAGACTCCAGCCTGTTTATCAGCTCCGTAACGGTTGACTTGGAGCGGCCAATCCACCGGCCGATCTCCAGGACCTTCATTTGGCCGCCGTTCTGATAAAGGCATGCAAAGATGGCCCCATGAGAACCGACCAGACCCTCTATCCCACAAGCCTTCAGTTCCTTTTCCAGAAACTTGCTGTACCTTTCGCGTAAACTTCCGATGAGACCGAATATGGTATTTTTCTTTAGTATCATTTTGTATGATATCCATTTAGTTCGGCGACGAACTATTGTCAAGACTTATTATAAAAAAAGGGCGGCTCATACGAACCGCCCTTTTATGGACGATGACCGACCAGATTGTAAGCCGAGTTCTGTTGCTGCCGGCCGGTTTCCCGAACGACAGTGGCAATCATTCCTCTGGGACGACCGTTGCTGGCCGCCTCAAGCAACCAACCCGAGAACACCGGGCGGGCCACCCTTATGGTTCTCCTATTTGGTCTTGCTCCGGATGGGGTTTACCATGCCTTCCCTGTCACCAGGGAAGCGGTGAGCTCTTACCTCGCCTTTTCACCCTTACCTGCCTGAGCAGGCGGTATATTTTCTGTGGCACTTTCCTTAGGGTCGCCCCCAGTCGCCGTTAGCGACCATCCTGCCCTGCGGAGCTCGGACTTTCCTCCAGTCCGGGCATGCCCGGACCAGCGACCGCCACCTCTGCTCAGCCATCGTTTACATTCTGATCATACCAGTAAATAATGCGGTTGCATTGGGGACATAGCATCAACTCGTTAGATGTATAAAGTTCATTGTACATCTGGGGAGGTATATTCATATGACACCCGTTGCACACTTCTTTCCAGGCGGACACAACGGCAAGTCCGTTTCTGATGTTCCTGATGGTTTCGTATTTTCGCAGGAGATCCTGGGGTATCTTTTTTCTGAGCGCCGCGCCTTTCTCCATTGACACCTGAAGCTCCGAAGCGATGGCATCAATCTGCTGCTGCAAGCCCCTGCGTTTTTCTTCATAACGGGCCTGCTCTTCCGACAATTCCTTCTCTTGCAGTTTCGAAGCGGCCCGACCGGCATCGATTTCATCAAGGAGAACAATAATCGTCTCCTCAATTTCACCATTTTTCTTTTCCATTCCCTCGATTTCTTTCAGGACCGCCTGATATTCCTTATTGGTTTTCACTTCATGGAGTCGCTCCTTCGTCTTACGCAGGCTGTCAACGGCCTTTTTGAGTTTATCTTCCGTTTCCTTATGGCGTTTATTCGCATCCTCCAGTCGTGTTTCCATATCCTTGACCGCACCGTTAAGGCTGGCAAACGCTTCTTCAAGTGACGCCAGCTTCAGAGGCAGATCCTTTTTCTTCAAGTTGATCTTGCTGATATCCGTGTCGATCTTTTGAAGTTCAATCAATAGCCGTAACTCTTCTTTCAAAAACGATCCCCTTTCCCACTTTTTTTAATGAAAAACCCTTAAAACATTAAAATAAAAAAAAATGCACCATCCAGGGGTGCATTTTTTTCACGGCAGACAGGACTATCCGTCTTCAAGTCGGGACATGTGCCTCGTCCTCTAGTTCCTTTGAATATCGAATGACTTATCATAAAATTATGCACGATCTACCGTAAGATGATTTGGTGGGCCCACCTGGATTCGAACCAGGGACCTACCGGTTATGAGCCGGTGGCTCTACCAATTGAGCTATAGGCCCTAATATTAATTTTTCTGCCGTGCCGCCGGTCCGTTTTTAGACTATCTTGTTTTGCTATAACGATTCCCCAGTCTTGTCAATACAATATTTATTTGCAACAGCTTTGCAAAATGGCCGGCTGCAAACCATGCAAAGTCCAAGGAATCAGGCCTAATGTTATGCGCGCTATCACTGCTCACAACGCAGGATAAGATCGTTTTCCGAGCGGTGCAGATCTACTTCATGGGCGGATTGAGCATCTTCCGCCTTGACGGATTTCTCAGTTTTCGCGCACCGTTATTCTCTGCAACGCTAACCATGTTTTCCATCGGCACTTCTATGGATTCAGAAATTTCCTCCGCCAAAACATCGACACGCTCACTAATCCCGAAACGCATTCGCAGGACTTTTTCCTCCCTCGGCGTCAGGGTCGCCAGGATCTTCCTGGTTTGCTCGGCCAGATCCATGCTGATGGTCGCTTCGGACGGCGACATGATCTTCTTGTCCTCAATGAAATCACCAAGATGGCTGTCTTCCTCCTCGCCAATAGGCGTCTCCAGCGAGATGGGTTCCTTGGCGATTTTCAAGACTTTCCGGACTTTTTCCAGGGGGAATTCCATTTTGTTGGCAATTTCTTCAGGGGTAGGTTCCCGCCCCAGTTCCTGTACCAGATAACGGGATGTCCGAATCAGCTTATTGATCGTCTCAATCATATGGACGGGGATTCTGATGGTCCTGGCCTGATCGGCGATAGCCCTGGTAATGGCCTGGCGGATCCACCACGTTGCATAGGTGGAAAACTTGTATCCCCGTTGATACTCGAATTTATCGACGGCCTTCATCAAGCCGATGTTGCCTTCCTGAATGAGATCGAGGAACTGGAGCCCCCTATTCGTATATTTCTTGGCAATGCTCACGACCAGCCGCAGATTTGCCTCCACAAGTCGCCGTTTCGCTTCCTCGGCCTTGGTTTCCCCCGTTTCCACGGTTAAAACAACCCTTTTCATAGAACTTACGGGAAGGTTTGTTTCCTGGGCAATCTTCTTCAGGGTTTTGTTGGCTTCCTTGATGATTTCCTCGGCTTCTTTCAGCTTGGTGACCGATACCCCATATTCTTTGGTGATCTGTCGGGCATTTTTGGGTTCCGCTCTCAAGCGGCTCCAGGCCTTTTCCATCTGCCCCGTGGACAAACCCAGATTATCCTTGCAACGACGAACCTTTGCGTCAGCCATTTCGATCGCATCGACATAATACTTTAACCTGGCCACAAGGCGGTCGATCTGTTTCTTACTGAACTTTACTTTCCGGCAATTCTTGATAATGGCCTTGGTGTTCTTGTCAATATCACTCTTTATATCCTCCTTCTGACCCTCAAGAAGCGATTTGACTTTGAGTTTTTCCCGCAAGGCATCGTTTTTCTTATCCAGGGAACTCACTTTATCAATCAGTTTCAACACCCGGTCACGATGGAGGTCTTCCTCGACAAAACCATCGTCATCTTCCAGGTTATAAACCACGTTTTTGACCCGAATCTCCCCGGTCCGCAATTTATCCCCGATATCGATAACATCCTTCACACAAACGGAAATGCTGAAGATGGAATCCATCACTTCCTGTATGCCATCTTCGATTTTCTTGGCAATTTCCACTTCCCCTTCCCGGCTGAGAAGCGATACCATCCCCATCTCCCGGAGATACATCTTAACGGGGTCACCGGTCTTGCCGGTAGCGGGCGTCAATCCCAGGATATCATCCTCTTTGGGGCTGACCAGATCATCCGCCGTCTTTTTGACGACGAGCTTCTCCCCCTTATCCGTATCAATGATATCAATATTTTTTTCTCCAAAAAGCATGATGATATCATCGATTTGATCCGCCGATATGATTTCGGACGGGAGCATATCATTCACGTCATCGTAGGTAAGAAAGCCCTTCTCTTCCCCCAGGGTGATCAATTTCTTGAATTCATCAGATTGTATCTCTTTCGCCATATTTGCCTCTCCATCATCTTAATTTAAAGATGTTTTTCCTCATCTAACAATTTTGTGGTCGCTTGGAGCAGTTCGTCGCATAAAGCGCTGTCTTTCCGTTCTTGGGCTTGACGTAGCTGCAAACCCAAGAGGCGTCTCTTTTCCTTGTACCATTTTTTTTTGATTTTAATCACGGTATCGGTGAACTCCCGCTCCAGGGTTGCGATTTCCCGGATGCCTTCATCAACCATCTGGCTCAAAAGCCGTTTCTTCAGGGAATGCTCCGTTAATTGATCCACAATGGATGCCGCATCAATCATCCCCTCTGTCATATACAGGCCTTTAATCTCCTCCCCCAGAGATTTCAGCCTTTCCGTTGCAAAATAAGACAGAACATTTGTTTTCTCAAGCGCTTCAATCTTCGCCGGATAGCTCAGGATCATCTGAATCAGACTTAACTCCACCGTATCCAGATGAATATCCCTGTCTGCACGCACGGTCCTGACGGAAGCCTCGGGACCGCGCCCTGACGTTGCAGCCTTGGATACCTCTTTCTTCAAAACGTCCTCATCAACGCCTATTCGCTCTGCGATCCGTTTGACGAAAAGATTTTTCTCCACCACATTTTGAATTTGCGCGATGAACGTAACGGTGTCCTTGAGCAAATCCCGGTCATGGGCCAGATTTCCCCGCGCCCCGAGAACGGTATCGATATAGTATTCTACCGCCGGCTCCGCCTTATCGACCAGTTCCGCGAATTTTTCAGGCCCAAAGGTTCGCGCAAAATCATCGGGATCATAACCCTCAGGCAAAACAACCGCTTTCATATGAACGTTGCCCGATAAAAAAAGTGCAAGGCTCCTGGCTAGAGCCTTTCTTCCCGCCTCATCGGGATCAAAGACAACAGCCGCGTGAGTTGTATAGCGGCGTATGAGATCCACATGCTCCTGTGTAAGGGCCGTTCCCAGGGTGGCCACAACATTGGTTACACCCACATTCCACAAGGAAATCAGATCGAAATATCCCTCAACGACAATAACAAAACCTTTTTTTCGGATCTCCTCCTTGGTGATGCTGAGTCCGTAGAGATTACGGCCCTTAATATAAACAGGCGATTCCGGCGAATTAAGGTACTTCGGCTCTCCTTCCCCAATCAGACGTCCGCCGAAGGCGATCGAGCGGCCGTTGGCGTCCTCAATGGGAAACACAAGCCGGCCTCGAAAGCGGTCATAAAAACTGCCGTCATCTTTGGCAATCAGCAACCCCGCCTGCTCGGCAACCTTAAGGGGAATTTTCTCCTTATGGAGATGGTCCCGCAAATATCGCCAGCCGTCAAAGGCATAACCGAGACGAAAGGCCCTGACAGCATCATCTTTCAAGCCCCGTTGATGCAGATATTCCCATGCCTTCTTGCCGGCTGCCGAAAAAAGATTCTTTGTAAAGTATGTCGCCGCTGACCGGTTAGCACTGACAAGCTGTTCCCGAATGCCTATCTCTTCGCGATCCATTTGCGTCAAAGGCTTTTCGGGTATGACGACACCGGCTTTTGACGCCAGGTGCCGGATCGCTTCCGGGAAGGTCATGCTGTTGATCTTCATTATGAAGGAAACGGCATTGCCGCCTTCTCCGCAACCGAAACAATAAAAGATCTGCTTATCAGGGCTGACCGTGAAAGATGGTGTCTTTTCCTTATGAAAAGGGCAAAGACCCAAATAGTTTCTCCCGGCTTTTTTCAGGTTGGTATGGCCCGAAATCAGCGTGACAATATCCGTTTTACTCCTGATTTCCTCTATCTTGTCATCAGGAATATGTCCTTTCAACATCTAGCCAAGCCCCGCCGGGCGCGTAATCGCCATCCCGGCTTTATCCACCAGACAATCTCGTCTTTACTTGATCGCTAACCATTTTCCCGTCAGCCTTACCACTAATGATGGGCATCAAGGCCTTCATGACCTTGCCCATATCCTTTACCCCGACGGCGCCGACTTCCTTGATGGCCTTTTCTATCGCTTCCGCTATTTCCTCAGCAGACATCTGCTGCGGCATGAACGCCTGAATGACGTTCAGTTCCGCCAGTTCCTTCTCGACCAGATCGGTCCGGCCGCCCTTCTCGAACTGCTCGATGGAATCCCGGCGTTGCTTGACCATGGATGCAAGGGCCTGGAGAAACTCCGCCTCGGTTAAATCCCGTTTCAGATCAATTTCGCGGTTATGGAGGCCCGACTTCATCATACGCAATGCCGACAAGCGAATTTTGTCTTTAGCCTTGGCCGCCGCCACACTTTCCTGCTCTATCGATTCCTTGTAACTCATGCCGTCACCTTCGCAAAAAGTGAATTAACCAATTTTAATAATTTAAGTCATTTACTGCTTATGTCAATGGGCTCACTGAATTTCAACCCAGACGATCCTCGAGCTGCCGGCCTCCCAGGACGTGCATGTGGAGATGGTATACCACCTGCCCTCCTTCCTCGTTGCAGTTAAATACAAGACGGAATCCCTTTTGGTGGATTCCCTTCAGGCGCGCTACTTCCTGCGATGCGGTGATAAGCGCATCCGCCATCTTCATTTTCTCGACGGTCACATCCATCAAGGTCGGTATGTGTGTTTTCGGAATCACAATAACATGGACAGGCGCCATGGGATGAATGTCATCGAAGGCCAGAACCTGTTCATCCTCATAGACTTTGCTACAGGGGATTTCCCCTCGTACAATTTTACAGAAGATACAGTCATTCATCTCCATACCTCCACGATTAAATAAACAGATGTAGCCCACTTCAGGGCTTCTTTTAAAGGCAGGGCTAAAAGCCTGCGCTAAAGCTCGCTGCCTTGATCGCCTCTTGCAAGGACAGGGCTCCCGTGTATAGGGCCCGTCCGACGATGACGCCCAGAATACCTGAGGACTCTATCGCCATAAGCTGCTCAATATCAAGGAGCCCCGAAACGCCTCCCGATGCAATGACCGGAACGCCGACAGCCTTCGCCAGGGCTTCCGTAGCTTCGATATTGACGCCCGTCTCCATGCCGTCCCTTTTGATATCCGTATAAACAATAGCAGAAACGCCGTAATCTTCATAACGCCTTGCCAGATCCACCGCCGATAAGGCTGTCTGCTCCGTCCAACCCTGAACAGCCACCTTCCCATCTGATGCATCAATGCCCAGAATGATCCTGTCCTTGAATTCCTGACAGGCCTCTCTGGCGAAGACCTCATTCCGGACAGCGGCCGTTCCCAGAACAATCCACCTGACACCCAGGCGCACATAGGCTTCAATCGTCGCCATGTCTCGTATGCCGCCGCCCAGTTCAACAGGGACATGGACCTCGCGGATAATGTCCTCTACGGCGGTCCGGTTTCGGGGCGACCCCTCCAGCGAACCATCAAGGTCCACCACATGAATGCGCTCGGCTCCTTGCTTTTGCCAGAGCCCTGCCACTTCCGCCGGGTGCTCCCCGTAAACGGTCACCCGCTCAAAATCCCCCTGGGCCAGCCTTACGCACTGGCCTGCCTTCAAATCTATTGCCGGTATAATAATCACATGTCACCTGGTTATGCAAAAAAAGAACGGAATTCCCGCCTCATGGAAATTCCGGCACCTTAGCCTCCAGTCTCTCTGGAGCAGACAATAATTCCGGGCCTACTGCAAACCGGGGAATCTTTTGAGGGTATCGTCCATACCTTCCTTGGCCAGTTCCTTTGCGGTAAGCCATCTCCCTCGATCCTTGATGAAATAGGAGGCACTGAACATGTCTTCCATAAGCGATGTCTGAGTCTTTTCAAAAATGCCCTTCCAGACAAGTACACCATCCCGGCTTCTGAAGAGCTGGATCTCAAAAAAAACGGATGCCGGTTTTTCCACGGAATAATCATATCCGCGTCTCTCTCTGAACCGGTAAACATAACCGACGATTACACCATCCGCCTCCAGCTCGGCGCCTACTTTCCGGATGGCCTCCGGCAAGGTCGTCTTAAAAGACGTAGTGAGCACCTGCTCGTAAATACCGCCCGTTCGGTCCGGGGAAACGAGATCATATTTCTTGTAAGTGGTCAGGCCTTCCCAAAAGAAGTCTTGCACAATGCGTTCCGGAGTCCGGTCCTCATTCTGGGTTTTAATCACTGAAGCGGGTACGGTGATTAAAATGGCATTTTTTGCCGCCTCTTCCGGACCCGCGTTCTGGAAAGGAAGAACGGCTATCCGCTTAAAGATGCTCTCTTTTTCCTGAATATGAGACGATGAAACCCCACTGGCATTATGACAACCGCACAGGAGAATCAAGGCAACGGTAATGAAGGAGAGGCTTTGAAAATACCTGACAAATCCCGAAAAAATGATCAAAACGAACGCCACCTCCTTTGATTGGCAATCAGAGAGTCCCTTTCGTCGACATGATACCGTTGATGCGTTCATGACGGGAAGATGCCGTTCTCAAGGCCCGGGCCGATGCCTTGAAAACCGCCTCGGCGATATGGTGGTTATTCTTACCATAGACGAGATTGATATGCAAGGTGATTCCGCTATGGTCTGAAAAAGACTTAAAAAATTCCCTCAGGAGGGCAGGATCGAAATCGCCGATCCTCTTTTCCCCCACATCGACATGATAGACCAGATAGGGCCTTCCGGACAGATCCATGACGACACTGCAAAGACTCTCATCCATGGGCAGCGTTACCGATCCGTAACGATCGATGCCTTCCTTATTTCCTAGAGCCTTTTTGACCGCCTGGCCCAGGCAAATGCCCAGATCCTCCACGAGGTGGTGATCGTCAATCGCGGTATCACCCTTGGCCTTGACGGATAGATCAAACAGGCCGTGGCGTGCGAACAGGGTCAGCATATGATCCAGGAAGGGGATGGTCGTATCCACCTGGACTTGCCCTGATCCGTCCAGCCCGATTTCAACGGTAATGTCTGTTTCTGTTGTTTTGCGGGTGATTTTTCCTTTTCTCATGTCGTTCCCCTTTATATAACCTTGTTCAGGGCGTACTCAATGAAGCCTTCAGCCCCTGCCTCCCTAAGAAGGGGGATAAGATCACGCACGATATAGCTGTCAACCACGGTTTCGACAGCAAACCACTCCTCGGAATACAGGCTTGAGATGGTAGGCGCCTTCAAGGAGGGCAAAAGAAGGATCACGCGCCCCAGGTTTTCCTTGGCCACATTCAGTTTCAATCCCAC
>CAZBME010000012.1:39705-95357 GCA_964492965.1 uncultured Syntrophaceae bacterium
AACTCCACATGCACGGGGATGTTGCGTTCCGCAAAGTACCGTTTCGTAAAATCGACCAGTTCCGTCGATATACGTTTCCCCGCCATATCCTCAAGGGAGTGGATTTCCGAGTCCTGGCGAACGACGAGGACCCATCGGGCCGGCCTGTTCGAAACTTTGGAGTAGATCAGGTCCTGAACGACTACAACCTGGGAGTTGTTTTCCATGATCCAGTCCCGTCCCGTCAGTCCCATATCCAGCGTCCCGTCTTCCACATAGCGAGACATTTCCTGGGCCCGTACGAGGGAACAGGCCAGCTCTTCATCATCGACATCGGGGAAATAGCTCCGGCTGTCATAGGTTATACGCCACCCCGCACGCTTGAAGAGATCGACGGTACTGGTTTCCAGGCTTCCTTTCGGAATGCCGATTTTTAATTTATTCATTTATACACGTCCTCAGGGTTGAATACACGTTCACCCACTGTCAATATCTCCCCGCCCTCCAGTTTCCTGTAGAAACAGGACCGGTAGCCCGTATGACATGCCGCACCACCCACCTGATCTACTTTAAGTAAAATCGTGTCATCATCGCAATCGATGAATATCTCATGGACCAATTGCACATGACCGGAGGTTTCTCCTTTGAGCCATAAGGCATTTCGGGATCGGCTCCAAAAAGTTGCTTTGCCTGTTTCCAGTGTTTTTTCCCAAGCCTGCTTGTTCATATAGGCCAGCATCAGGACGTCTCCGGTTTTGTAATCCTGGACGATCGCGGGGACAAGTCCCCCGGTTTTCTCAAAATCAGGGTTCATCATGGTTATTGCGGTTTTCCTTCTCCTTTTGTCTTATGATAATTGGCCGGGATGGTAATGGAATATCCTCTTTTTATCAAGTATTATTTTCCCTTGCCCATTCATCTCTTTTCTGTTATTTTTTAACGATTCTAGAATTCTGGAATGATTTATCCTCGGATATGCAGGAGGGGAATGCCATGCCACTTATTATCGGCGGCGCCATAGCCTTGATTCTTGGTATCATCGGTCTCATTGAGTGGAGGGGCGAGCTTTTCATTATCATCAAGGGATCCATACCGATCCTCTTATTGATGGGAGGCGTCTTGGCCCTCTATGTCGGTTACGATGATTTTCAGGAGAAAATGAAAGAAGAAAAGCAGAAGCAGGATGATAAGCTGGAACGGGCCAGAGAAGAAATCGAAAGCATCCGCGCCAAGGCAGAATCATACAGGGAAGAGTTGGATCGACTCAAAGAAGTCAAGAAATCAGACAATTAGTTCTTGACAGCGCCTTGAAAATGACATATCCCTGCACCCGTTTAAATGGTGAAATGCAAGTTATGAGGTTAAGATTGGCACATCATCTTCACTTTTATATCCTATCGAGTACCTACATGTATTAACGCCTGCTGCCCATCATGCGTGCTGGGTGAGCAGGCCTTCCCGAATCAAATCTCAATTTTTTATTGATCATACAGGTATACACATATCTGTTTACGAAATTAATGATGATTTAACCCTGGAGGAGCCTCCGGGGATAACGAGAGGAGGTATATATGTCAACAAGAATTTTCAGGTTATTTTTGGCGTTTGCCCTATTAATGATCACCGCAGCCCCGGCCATCGCCGCTGCACCGATCAAGATCGGTGCCCTGTTTTCCATCACTGGACCACCTTCATTCCTGGGTGAGCCGGAACGGAACACAGCCCAGATGGTCGTGGATGAGATCAACAAGTCGGGCGGCATCAAAGGCCGCATGATTGAACTGGTCACCTACGACACCACAGGCGATGCAACAAAGGCGGTCCAGGCAGCAAACAGGCTCATCAAAGATGACAAGGTCTCCGCCATTATCGGCCCCAGCACGACAGGTGAAACCATGGCCGTCATCCCCATTGTTGAAAAAGCACAGATCCCTCTAATCTCCTGTGCGGCCGGCATCAAGATTACGGAACCAGTCAAGAAGTGGGTTTTCAAAACCGCGCAGAACGACGCCCTGGCTGTGGCCAGGATTTACGAACACCTAAAAACACGCCAGATCAACAAGGTGGCCATCCTCACCGTTTCCGACGGATTCGGCTCTTCCGGTCGGGAACAATTGACAGCCCAGGCCAGGAACCATGGCATTCAGATCATCTCTGACGATACTTACAGCCCAAGCGATAAAGACATGACGGCCCAGCTGACCAAACTCCGGGGATCACAGGCCCAGGCCCTCATCTGCTGGGGCACCAATCCCGGACCGGCAGTTGTGGCCAGAAACGTGAAACAACTGGGGGTCAAGATTCCTCTCTATATGAGTCATGGCGTTTCCTCAAAGAAATTTATCGAGCTTGCCGGCGATGCCGCAGACGGCATTATCCTGCCTTCCGGAAAGGTGCTCGTCGCCAACCTCCTGCCTAACAGTGATCCGCAGAAGAAGGCCCTCATCTCCTTCGTCAATAGCTACAAAAATCGCTACAAGGCAGAAGGCGACCACTTCGGCGGACACGCCTGGGATGCCGTCATGGCGATTAAAGGCGCGATCGAGCGGGGCGGCGACACGGCCGCAACGATCCGGGATCTGTTGGAAAAAACACAAGGATTTACGGGCATCGGAGGTATATTCAATTATTCGTCACAGGATCATGCAGGGCTTACAAAGGACGCCTTTGTCCTCGTGGAGATAAAAAAGAAAGATTGGATTCTAGCTAAATAACCAATGGAATACAGCAGCCAGATCGTTCAATACGCCCTGTCCGGCCTTTCGAACGGCGCCATCTACGCCCTGATCGGCCTCGGTTTTGCCGTTATCTACAATGCAACCGGCATCATCAATTTTGCGCAGGGTGAATTCGTGATGCTGGGCGGGATGCTGACGATCTTTGGCATCGGCGTTTTGCAAATGCCTCTGATAGCGGCCATCGCGCTGGCTGTAGGCGTTTCAACGGCCGTCGGCATCGTTTTTGAGCGTCTGGCAATCAGGCCGCTGAAGAACGCCAACCCATTGAGCCTGGTCATCATCACCATCGGCGCCAGCATTCTCATCCGCGGCGGGGCAATGCTCATCTGGGGAAAAGATACACACGCCCTGCCGGCATTCTCGGGGAATGATCCCCTGTTTATCCTGAGTGCCACCATGCTGCCCCAGAACCTCTGGATCGCCGCCGTCACGGTCATCATCATTGCAGCGAGCAGATTCTTTTTCCATCACACGATCTTCGGCAAGGCCATGCGCGCCTGCGCCTTCAATAGCCAGGCGGCAAGCCTCGTCGGGATAAGCGTCAAGACCATGGTCCTTTTATCCTTCGTCATCAGTTCCGCCATCGGTTCACTCGCGGGCATCATCATCGCCCCGCTGACCATGACGTCCTACGATGTGGGGATCATGCTCGGTTTGAAAGGCTTCTGTGCCGCAATTATCGGCGGCATGAGCAGCGGCCTGGGCACCGTCATCGGAGGGCTTCTGCTCGGGATACTTGAATCTCTGGGCGCAGGCCTTATCTCAGCCGGTTACAAGGATGCCATTGCCTTTATCATCCTGCTGGTCATTCTTTTTATCAGGCCGGAAGGGGTCTTCGGGAAGAAAGAAACGGAACGGGTCTGAGATGATCAACCTGTCAAAAGAAAAACAGGATGTCCTAATCTTTATCGTCTTCGGACTGGTTGTCCTGATCATGCCTCAGGTCCTGGGCGGCAGTTACCTGTTGAATGTACTCGTCTTCATTGGGATCAACACGATGCTGGCCGTCGCCTTGAACCTGCTCCTGGGTTTTGCCGGCCAGATCTCTCTCGGCCATGGGGCTTTTTTCGGTCTCGGGGCTTATCTCTCGGGAATGCTTACGACACACGGGGGCGTCAACCCATGGCTGGCCATGATCGCGGCAGCCGCCTGCGTGGGAATGGCAGCCTTCATCATCGGCTTCCCGATCCTGAAGCTGAAAGGGCATTACCTGGCCATGGCCACCCTGGGTTTCGGCATCATCGTCTATATCATTTTCAATGAAACCGTTAGCTGGACGGGAGGCCCCTCGGGCATGTCCGGCATCCCCAATTTGTCCATCGGATCAATGGTCTTCGACAACGACCTGGCCAATTTCTATCTGATATGGGCCTTCACGCTGCTCACCATGCTCCTTTGCATAAACCTGTCCCATTCCCGGATCGGCCGCGCCCTTCGGGCCATACACGATTCCGAAGTGGCCGCTCGTGTCATGGGGGTTAATGCGCGACTTCTCAAAGTTCAGATATTCACTGTCTCGGCCTTCATTTCTGCAGTGGCGGGAAGCCTTTATGCCCACACGATGACCTTCATCGCCCCGGCTTCCTTCGGATTCAATTTCTCGGTTGAACTGGTCACCATGGTGATCATCGGCGGACTAGGCAGCATCTATGGTTCGTTTCTCGGCGCCGCCATCCTGACCCTTCTGCCAGAATTTCTTCGCGTCTTTCACGACTTCGATATCGTTATCTACGGACTGATGCTGATTCTCATGACCATGTTCATGCCCGGAGGCCTGATCAGCGGCTTCGAGATGCTGATAGCGGCAGTCAGAAAGAAGCGAGAGGCCTGACATGCTGAGATTGCAGGGAATCACAAAGACGTTTGGCGGCGTCACGGCACTGGAGGATGTTTCCTTCAATGTGGGAAAAGGCATCATTACAGGTGTCATCGGCCCCAATGGTGCGGGCAAGACGACGCTCTTCAATATTGCCACGGGGCTTTACACTCAGGACTCAGGCCGTGTTTACCTGGAAGAGCAGGATATTTCCCGGCTTCCTCCTGAAAGGCTGGCCCGTCTTGGCGTCGTCCGCACGTTCCAAAATGTGGAGCTCTTCGGGCAGATGACCGTTCTGGAAAATGTCATGGTCGGCCTTCATACGAAAAGCAAAAGCGGCATCCTGTCGTGCGCCTTCAAGCTCCCCAGCCATATCCGGGAAGAAAAAATCATTCGCGACCGGGCTCGGCAATGGCTCGAATATTCGGGAATAGCCGATTCGGCCAACGTGACGGCATCGAACCTGCCCTTCGGGAAAGGACGACTCCTGGAAATTGCCCGCGCCCTGGCCATGGAACCCCGGGTAATCCTCATGGACGAACCGGCCGCCGGACTGAACAGCCGTGAAACGATGGGATTGGCCGAACTCATTAAAAAGATCAAGGCCTCGGGGATTACCATCATCCTCGTGGAACATGATATGGAACTGGTCATGGATGTCTGCGACACGGTCGTCGTTCTGAACCTGGGTCGGAGACTCGCAGAAGGAACGCCCCGGGAGATTCAGGAGAATCCCGAGGTGATTGCCGCCTACCTGGGCGACGGATAAAGCTATGCTGACGATTAAGAACATCAACACCTATTACGGCCAGGTCCATGCCCTGAAGAATATCTCCCTTCATCTACTGGAAGGGGAGATCGTGACCCTAATCGGCGCAAACGGCGCAGGCAAGACGACACTCCTGAATACCATATCGGGCATTGTTCCCCCGAAGAGCGGCCAGATCCTATTTTCCGGTTCCCCGATTCATGGCCGGCCTCCACACAGTATCGTGGAACTCGGCATTTCCCAGGTTCCCGAGGGAAGGCAGGTCTTCAAGCCCCTTTCCGTTGAGGACAACCTCGAATTAGGCGCCTATCTGCGTTACCGGAAACAGAACGGTAAAAATGAGGCCCGCAAGACGATGGAGATGGTTTACACCCTCTTCCCGATTCTTTTGCAAAGAAGAAAGCAACTCGCCGGAACCCTTTCGGGAGGGGAGCAACAAATGCTTGCCATCGGCCGCGCCCTTATGGCAAAACCAAAAATCATGCTCCTTGATGAGCCCTCCATGGGACTTGCACCTTTAGTGGTTCAGGAAATATTCCGGGTGATCGAAAACCTGGCCAGGCAGCAGAAGACGACCATCCTGCTTGTCGAACAGAATGCCAAGGTCGCCCTCAAGACGGCGGACCGCGGATATGTCCTGGAGACGGGCAAGGTCATTCTCGATGGCGCCGCCGCCGATCTTCTGGAGAACAGGGACGTCCAGAGGGCGTATTTAGGAAGGGACAAAAAGGAAATATGGGAACGGTAAAACTGACGACACCGGGAGGTAGATGATGAAAATCTGGGATCCGCTTCATGAATGTATGCCCAGGGAAGATCTGGAGCAGATGCAGTTGGAAAAGCTTCAGGCAACGATCAACCGGGTCCACAAGAACGTGACCTATTACCGGAAGAAATTCAATGAACTGGGAATAATACCCGAAGATATTCAATCCTTGTCCGGATTGACCGAGCTCCCCTTCACCACAAAAGACGATCTGCGTCTGAATTACCCCTACGGCATGTTCGCCGTTCCCCTGCGGGAGGTGGTCCGCATCCATTCCTCCTCCGGAACGACAAGCAAACCCATCGTCGTGGGCTACACCAAAAACGACATCCGCTTGTGGTCCAATCTCGTGGCCCGTTTCATGACCGCTGCCGGCGTGACCCGCGATGATCTGGTTCAGATCGCCTTCCTCTACGGCCTTTACACGGGCGCCTTCGGCCTTCATTACGGCGCGGAAACCATAGGGGCCTCCGTCATTCCCATGAGCACGGGCAATACGGAGAAGCAGATCATGATCATGCAGGATTACCGTTCGACGGTCCTCGTCTGCACGCCCGGTTACGCCATGGTGTTGGCCGACTATATGGAACGGCACGGCATGGACGCCAAGAGCATGACCCTGCGGGTCGGTCTTTTCGGTGGAGAACCGTGGTCGGAAGACCTGCGGAAGGAGATTGAAGACCGGCTTGCCATCACGGCCACAGACAATTACGGCGTGTCGGAGGTTATCGGGCCGGGTATTGCCGGTGAATGCTTATGCAAAAACGGCATGCATATCTTCGAAGACGCTTTCCTGCCGGAGATTATTGACCCCAAGACGGGAGAAACACTGCCCCCCGGACAGGTCGGGGAGCTGGTTCTGACGACCCTGTCCAAGGAGGCCTTTCCCATGATCCGTTACCGGACGGGAGACCTGACCAGCCTGGATTACGCCCCCTGCGAATGCGGCCGCACCTTGGTGCGCATGAAAAAAACCATGGGCCGCTCCGACGACATGCTCATCATCAAGGGCGTCAATGTGTTCCCCTCCCAGATTGAAGAAGTGCTCTTCAGCATTTCCGAGGAGACGCCGCCCTACCAAATCGCTGTCGAACGTCAGGGCGGTATGGATACCCTGGAAATCCTGATCGAAGTGACGGAGAAAATATTTTCCCTTGAATTGCAGGACCAGCGGGCCTACCTCAATCTCGCCAAGAAACGGATACGGTCGGTTGTCGGCATCGATGCGGCGGTCCGTCTCGTTGAACCCAGAAGTCTCTCGAAGACGGGCGACGGCATCACGAAGGTCATCGACAAAAGACAATAGTCTGCGTATCTGCCGATTATCAACATTCTCAAACATTTGCATGTCTTCAATAGACGCGCAGTAAAGGATCGCATTGTCAATCTACACCATATGTTTTGAGATTACGCCTGGCATCCGGAGGAATCCCGAATCGATGCGGGATCGGAAAAATGGGCCATCCTGAATGCTTGACTTGCTGTTATTTACTTTCGTTTTTCTTCAAACCGTACTTCCTGAAGACATAGTCGTTGTCCTCGCCGATGTTTGCGGAGATCCACTTGACCCGGAGGGGCGTTTTGGACATCTTGCCGGTGACGGGCAAGGTGATGATCCCAAAAGCGGGATGATCGACTTTGGTAAAGGAGCCGCGAACCTGCCAGTGTTTTTCCTGCATTACCTCTCCGGGGGTCAACATCTTCGTCGTAACCGGAAGCCCTCCCCCCCGCCACTTGGAACGAGCCGATTTTACGCTGTAATTTGAGAATTTTTCTGATATCTCACTGTACGTATAATTGGCAACGGCCTTCTCCACCTCGTTGTTCAATTCTTTCACTTTGTCGATATCATCCGTGATCCGGTCGAGGAGCGTTTTCCATTCCTCTTCCAATTTCCACTTACCCAGGATTTTCATGGCAGCGCGAAAATCCTGGTCCCGAAAGCAGGCGATGGCGATATAGCCATCCTTGCACTTAAAAAAACCGTAAGGACACAGGCCATAGTCAAGCGTTCCGTAGCGAAACCGTGGCTTCTTCCATACATAGCCGATGGTGGGCGGAAATCCGACACAGGAGGCGTAGGCATCGGCGGTCGCGATATCGACCATCTGCCCCTCTCCCGTCCTGCGCTTAAAAAATGAAGCCACCAGACCGCCACAGGCCGCCCCGATCGCGGAGGTGTAACCGGCGGCGTAAAAGCCGGCGCGGGTTGGCCAGTTATAAGGCTCCGGGGTATCCGGAAGATCACCGATCAGAGCGGCAAGCCCGGACTCGGCCTGGCTGGTCAGGTCCGTCCAGGGCATATCGGCCATTTCCTTGGCTTTGGCCGTATAATGACCATAAGGCGTTATGGCTATATAGACGAGTCCGGGATTCAGTTCCCGCAATTGCCGGTAACCGATTCCCCAGGCGTCCATTTCCCCGGGCGCAAAGGTTTCAATCAGGACATCGGCCCGGACAGCGAGGCGCTTGAGGTTTTCCCTGTCTTCTGGATTGCTCAAATCCAGTGTAATGTTGCGTTTGTTGCGGCTTTCCATCAGGTAGGGGATGCCGACGCCCTTTACACTGGCCCCATAAGGGCTCATGATTCTGGCAGGATCTCCTTCGGGTGGTTCAACCTTAATAACCTCGGCCCCCGCTTCGGCAAAAAAGCTGGCGGTGATATTACCGGAAAAGTTGGCATAACTCAGATCGAGGACCATCATGTCATCCAAAGCTTCCGGCTTTCCTTCGGAGGTCATCATCCCGGAGAGAAACTGGCTCCATTCGGACTGTGGCTTGGACGCGCCGCTTTTCTGCAGATATCTGGAATAAACCCGTTCTTTAATGATCCTCACCCCCTTCATAATTAAAAATCTTATCCTTGGCCAGGTTGTAATAAATCGGAGGCCTCTGGCCCACACGATAGTCCCAGTTCCCGACAACCCTTTCTTTTTCCAATTCCTTGATCTGGGCCTCTGTGAGTCCCAGGATCTTTTTCAAGACGTAGCGATTATGATAGCCCAGCGGTCGGCTGAGCCATTTCGTTCGGCCCGGGGTTTTACTGAGCATGGCAATCGGGCCTTCCACCAGCAAATCTTTATACATGTCATCTTTAAAGGGAATGGCGCTTCCCCGCTCCCGCCGCCATTCGTCCTGGCTAATCTGAACGTCATCCATGACCTCGGTGACGGCAAACCGGTGCTTCCTGCCCATCCCGATTAACTCCACCGTCTCCCGTGTGCCGACCCAGTCCTCGACAACTTTGTTCAGCGCCTGGGCATTGTCCTCCTTGAGCCTGTTCGTCGCCTTTTTGTATCTCTCGTCCCCGGCCAGGTCTTCCCGTCCGATGGCTTTACAGAGCGATTGGAATTGCTTGTCCGTAGCGATGGCCAGGGCGATGAATTTCCCGTCCCGGCTCTTGAAGATCCCCGATGGGGCCATCGTCGGGTCCATGTTGCCCGTACGCCCAAGATCCTCTCCGGTGGCATCGTGATAGGTAAAATGGGAAAGGGTTCGCATCAGGATTTCCGCCTGGCAGCCGTCCAGGTACTGCCCTTCTCCCGAACGCTCCCGGTAATTGAGGGCTATGAGAATCATCATGGCGGCATAGTAGCCTGGGAAAAAGTCGCCGAAGAAATCGGGAACCTTGAAATACTTTTCCGTCTCCGGATGGCCTGTAACGGAAAGAACACCGCTAGCCCCCTGGGCCAGGAGGTCCCAGCCCGGGGAATACCGGTTCGGGCCATACTGCCCATAAGTGCTCAGACTCGCATAGATGACCTTCGGGTTGATCTTGCTGATCTGGGAATACCCGATGCCCCATGCCTCCACGGTGCCGGAGGTGAAATTTTCGATGACGACGTCGGCGTTCTCGGCCAGTTTCAGGATCAGATCTTTTCCTTTGGGCTTCTTGACGTCGATGGCGACAAAGTATTTGCTCTGGTTGATGAAGTGCCACAGAGGGTTCGAATGTTTCCAGTACTTCCCCCAGTAGGTGCCTCCCCGCCAGTAGTCGCCTTGATTGGGGACTTCCACCTTGATCACTTCTGCGCCATACTGCCCGAGGAACTTGGCCGCCGTGGGTCCGAAGATCATGTGGGACAGATCAAGCACCCGTATTCCCTTCAGGGCCTCCGCCTTCTTGTCAATCTCCTCTTGGGCAAAAAGTTTGTTCGTGAAATCAAAATAGTCTTCAGTCATATTTACATCCCGATATAGGCCTTCTTCACCTGTTCATTGTTTAAGAGAAACTCGCTTGTTCCCTCCAGAACGATATGACCATCCTGGAGGACATAACCCCGGCCGGCGATTTCCAAGGCATACAGGGCATTCTGTTCCGAAAGGAGGACCGTGATTCCGTCTGCCGGGAAGGTTTTGATGACATCATAGATCTGGGACATGATCAAGGGACTGAGGCCCAGGGAAGGCTCGTCGATCATGAGCAACTTGGGCCGCGCCATGAGCCCGCGGGCAATCACCAGCATCTGCTGTTCTCCCCCGCTCATCAGGCTGGCCCGCTGGTCCGCCCGATCCTTCAGGATGGGAAAGAGGGTGCAGACTTTCGCCATCATATCCTTCCTTTTCGCCCAGGCACGGGGGGTGCAGGCGCCCATAAGCAGGTTTTCCTTCACGGTCAGGTAAGGAAATATTTTTCGTCCTTCAGGGATCTGGGATATGCCCAGTTGGACGATTTTATCGGACGTCAGGTTTTGGATGTCTGCCCCGAGGAAGGAAATCCTGCCCGAATTAACCGGCATGACCCCGGAGATGTTATTGAGGAGCGTTGTTTTTCCGGCCCCGTTGGCGCCCAGAAGAGCCACGATTTCACCCTCCCGCACGTCCAGCCCCACACCGTGGAGCACGGGAATCACGCCGTAAGAGGCACTTATATCATTTATTTTGAGCATATCGCGCCCCCAAATAAGCCTCGATAATCGTCGGATCACTGGTGACTTCCAGCGGTGAACCTTCGGCAATCTTTTTGCCGTATTGGAGGACAACAACCCTTTTTGCTGCAGCCATGATGATTTTCATAACATGCTCGATCCATAAAATAGTGATGGCGAATTGCTCCTGAGCGCTCCAGATCATATCCAGGGCATGGGAAGCCTCGGTCGGATTCAAGCCGGCCATGGCCTCGTCCAAAAGCAGGAGCTTCGGCGTTGTGGCCAGGGCCCGGGCCAGCTCCAGCATCCGCAATTCATAGAGGTTCAAATCCTTGGCCAAGGTATCCCGTTTGGCGAATAGTCCCACGAACTCGAGGTAGTAGGAGGCCTCCAGGGCAGCATCGGCGAGGCTCATGTTGGCGCGGTGTTTCCCGTTCAGAACGCCTACCAGTACTCCGCTCAGCGCCGTCATGGCCTCGAAGGGCTGAGGAATCTGGTAGGTCCGGGAAATGCCCAGCTTGCAGATCCGATCGGAAGCCATGCCGGTAATATCCGTCCCGTCGAAATGAATCGTCCCGCCATCGGGCTTGTAAATGCCGCAGATCAGGTTCAGCAGGGTGGTTTTCCCTGCGCCGTTCGGCCCGATCAGTCCGACCACTTCCCCTTCATTCACGGAGAAGCTGACATCGCTCACGGCGGTTAGACCACCGAATCTTTTGGATACCGCTTTGATTTCCAGCACAGCCTTATTCTCTCCTTACATGCAATTTCGGGAAATAATCCCGGGGGCGCCGCTTGTGATAAAGACCCCACAACCCTTCTCCCCGGGGCAGGAAAACAATGAGAGCAATCAGGACCAGGGGAAAAAGGAAGTAGTTGACGGGACCAAGCCCACGGAGAGAATCCTCGATCGTCGAGATCAGGTACGCCCCGGGGATGGCCCCATAGAGAAAGGCCCGCCCGCCCACAATAACGATGATGAGGACCTTGGTCATGAATTCCAGGGGCAGGTAAGTCACGCCGGCAAAGGTGCGGAAGGTATGGACGATGAACCAGCCGACAATGCCCGTCAGGATAGAGGGCAAGACATAATACAAGACCTTGTAACGGTCGACATTGACGCCCATCATTCGGGCCACGTTTTCATTCTCGTTGATGGCCGCCAGATTAACCCCGAACCGGGAACGGACAATCCGGTCGCAGACGAGGAGGTATCCCAGCATCAGGAAAAGAGAAAGATAATAATACGCCAGATAGTTCCAGGAAACCTTCTGGAACGACAGGAGCGGGCTCATCCCCACAAGCCCTACCTCCCCCCGGAAAATGTCTCCCCAGATGAAGGTGACATCCAGAAATGTCAACGGCAGGATCAGGGTAATGAGGGAGAAATAGAGTCCTTTGGCAATCCACGTGGTCGGGCTCAGAAGCAGCGCAATGACGCCGCAAACGATGACTGTCGCCATGAGCGTCATCGCCGGGTTCCATCCGAAATGGAGGTTCAGTAGCGCGGCGGTATACCCGCCGATCCCCAGGTAGAGCTGGGGTCCGAAGTTGACCCGGGCCGTCCCCAGCATCTGGAGTCCCAGGGGAATGGCAATGGCCGCATAAAGATTGGCCGTCGTGATCATGGTCAAAATGTGCGGCCAGGGCTGAACAAACAGCGGCAGGATCAACAAAAGGGTTATCCCTACCGTCGAGTTTCTCCAATACCTGGGTTCGATGACCCATTCGGATTTCTTATCTCTCCAGCGGACAACCAGGCGATCCCGCCGCAATTCAAAATTTACCATAAGGTTTCTCCTGCATAGAGTCCACCCCGCCGGTAGATCATCACGACCAGGGTAACGATCAGGGCCGCCAGCCCCATGAAGCGGGAAACGAAGACGAAGCTGACCGTGGCGTGAATAAACCCGATCAGGTAAGAAGCGACGATGCTGCCCTTGAGATTGCCCAGCCCGCCGAGAATGGCAATCAGCATGGCCGTCATGAGGAGCGGAGACCCCATGAAGGGATCAACACCCCAGAATGGGGCGATGACAAGCATGCAAATCGTCGGGGGAATCACCGAGAGAATCATGGCCAGATAGTACATCCGATTGACGTTCGCCCCCATGAGGAGCGCCGCCGAGAGGTTCTGGCTGATAGCCCGAATGATCAGACCATTCCTCGTCTTCAGGAACCAGACGACATAAATGGCCGTCACCAAGATCCCCACCACGGCGGCAACGATCATCTGATAGGCGATGGTGACCGTACCGATGGTCAGCACATCGTCAATGATGGTCGTGGGAATGCTGACGCCGTCCGTAACCGGATACAGATAGTTGGCCAGATGGGAGACGGCGACAAAGATGAGGACCGAGAGGGTCAACAGGACCTCCTCCTCTTCCAGATACCGTTGGAAGACACCCTTGTAGAAGACTATAAGGGCAAAGGCGCATTGCACCAGGAACATCAGCAGAATACTGGGAATGAGCCCCAGGCCCGCATTCTCCATGAAGGCCCAAACGGCGTAGGCGGCCAGAATAAACGTCACACCGTATCCGAGGTGAAAAATCCGAAGAACCCCGCAGATCAGGGAAAATCCCAGGGATATGAGAAGATAGATGGATCCCCAGATGACGGTATAAATGACAATCTGCAGCAGAATTTCGTTCATAAGTTACTTTATCTGCCCCCTTCTCGCTCTCTCTTTATTTACGCAAATCAGCAGGCGCCATGTAATCCGCCGTTTTGTACTGTTTGGGATAGATGACCTTCATCTCCCCTTTTTGCCACTGGACAATGGGTGTCACATACTTGGGATAGGGAATGTTGTAGTGGTATTTCGGGTCCCAGCCAATCGTTCCCAGCACGGCCACCTCTTCCACCTTCTCCAGTTGTTTAATCAGGTTGTCCGTATTGCCCGTCCCGCCTGCCTTTTCAATGGCCTTTTTAAATCCGTAGAGGGTATCATAGGTTGTGTGGGAGCCGAAGATGGGGCCGACCTTGTAGTTCTTCACCAGATTGTCCATAAAGGGAATGGTCTTGGCCGTAATGGGCACCTTCACCATGGATGAGCCGACCATGACACCGTTTACCTTGCCCTCTGTCATCTTCCAGGCCGGGGGCATGCCGGCCAAGCCTCCCCAGATGGAGAGGGGAATATTCCTGGCACTCGACTGAGCCCACTGCTTGACAAAGGCCGACTGATCGATGTAGCCCACCACACAGTCGATTACCCCGGCACCGGATTTGGCGATTTCCTCGAAGATGGGGTTGAACATTTTCTGATCAAGGGAGATGGTCGACTCATACACCACATTCATCCCCTTGCCTTTATACACACCTGCCAGGGGGGGGGAAACATTCGGCAACCCTTTCCTAAGGGGTTTGGTCCACTCCATGTCTTCATAGATAATGGCCACTTTGTCGGTCTTGATCAGGTTCTTGAAGACATCATGGTTCAGTCCTGCCAGAATTTTCAGGTAATTGGTGGATGTGGAATAATAGGTCTGAAAACCGAATCGGTATTTCTTGTAGTTGTCACGCACACGATGCCAGATATCATCACCGGAGCCGATGGTGCTGAAAAAGATATGGGGATATTCGGGATACAGCTCCGCGCCGATTTCCATGCCGGCCACACCCATTTCCACCTTCTCCCCGATGATGACTGCCAGCACGCGGTCATTCATGACCAGTTTCTTGTAACTTTCAACGCATTTGGGGATCTCCCCCTTGGTATCCTCAACGAACAGCTTGATCTGCCTTCCCTGGATACCGCCGGCCTTGTTGATTTCATCAACGGCCATCGTGGCGGCGGCCTTGGCGCTCAGGGAAGAGGGACTGGAAAGGTTCCCCATGAAGCCGACCTTGATGGGCCCCGTCGCATCCGGTGCGGCAGCCCAACCCCCTGTGGTCATCAGCAGAATAACGATCAACATCCCCTTGAACAGGTGCATCTTTTTCATCTTACGCCCTCCTGAATAAAAGATAGTTAAAAGACTGTACCTTATTTCCGGAATCGTAAAAATATAAGTTATTCCGGATAAATACCGATATAGAAGACCGCCTCAGTCAAAGGGCAAGCCCTTCCTGTATTACAAGATAAATGTGAAGTTGCTTTGAGAAAAACCAAAAAAAGGGAAGACGCCATTTCAATTCTCACAGCTATAAGTCGCTGGGCCTATGGGCCCGGGATCACTATCCAGACGAGAACGAACGTGTAATATTTGGTTTGGAAATGTCTATAACGAGCGTTATAAAAGAAACCGTAGGAGATGTCAATAAAAAAATTATTTTTACTTCAATATGCCCCGTTTGATCGCAGCATATTGAGCTTATGGCCGTTCATCCAATATTTCTCTCACTTTATCCAAAAGAATCGCCGGCGAGAGGGGCTTTTTGAGAAAGTTGAATTCTTTGTACCCGATTCCTTTATCGATGATGACATCCCGGGTATAACCGCTTATAAACAATGCCTTAACATGCGGATTGACCTTCATAATCTCGTCGAGGACTTCCCGTCCATTCTTTTTCGGCATCACTGAATCGAGAATAACCAAATCAATGTGGTCCGCCTCACGAAACCGCATGACAGCGTCTTCCCCATCCACCGCCTCGACGGTTTTGTACCCCGATATGCCTAAAACATCCCGGATAAAGTCCCTGACGTCCTCGCTGTCCTCGGCAATGAGAATGGTTTCCGAGCCAGTTTTTAGATAGACCGGCGCCATATCCTCGTTCTCGACAGCGGCATTCGTGGTCGGGAAATAGACTTGAAAGGTGGTGCCGCGCCCCGGTTCACTCTCGACGATAATATAGCCGTTATGTTGCTTGACGATCCCATAGACCGTGGCCAATCCTAATCCGGTGCCTCGTCCCATTTCTTTTGTTGTAAAGAAAGGGTCGAATATCTTGTCCAGAATGGACTTATCAATGCCGGTTCCCGTATCGGAAAGACTGACACAGACATAACGTCCCGGTTTGCCGAATCCATGAAGATTAGTGAATTCATCATCAAGAACCGCTAGCCTGGTTTCCAGCGTGAGGCGTCCCCCTTGGGGCATGGCGTCCCGGCCGTTGGTGACCAGATTGAATAGAATCTGATCGATTTGGGTGGCATCCGCCAGAATTGTGACCGCATCCGAAGATAGATGCACATCAAAGGCGATATCTTCCGTCAGGACCCTCCGCAAAAGCGTTTCCGTCCCCAAGATGCCCTGGTTGATATCCATAGGCGTCAGATTGATCGGCTGCTGGCGGCTGAAGGTCAGGAGACTCTGGGTCAGGCTTGAGGCCTTCTGCGCTGCCGACAGGATGTGATCCACATAAATTCTCAGGGGGTCCTCTTTGGACATCTTGATCTGCAAAATGCTTCCGTAACCGTTAAACGCCGTGAGGATATTATTGAAATCATGGGCAATGCCGCCTGCCAGCTGACCGATGGCTTCCATCTTCTGGGCTTGTCTCAATTGCGACTCCAGAACCTTTTCCCTCGTAATATCGATAAAGGTCCCGGAGACGGCGATGGCGTTATTGTATTGAATCGTGCTGATAAAAATCTGCACGGTCATGGTTTTGCCATTCTTCTGGATGAGGCGGGCGTCAAACTGGATGACTTCGCCGTCGGTTGCCAGGCATTGGGCCACCTTTTCGGCGACGCGCTTGCGGTCGTCGGGATGGACTGCATCGGTCGGCCCCATGACATTGACGATTTCATCACACGCATAGCCTGTCATCTCGCAGGCTCGCCGGTTCACAAAGCGAAAGATGCGGTCCTGAGAAATAAAGAATCCGGCAAGTTGGCTCTCCACCACGCTCCGGTATTTGGCTTCCGACTCGACAAGAGCCGCTTCCGCCTGCTTGTGCCTGGTGATGTCCACAATGGAACCTTCAAATCGGCCGACCTTTCCTTTTTCCCGACAAACGGCACGACCGTTGAGAGATACCCAGATCACGGACCGGTCTTTCCTGTACATCCGTGTTTCATAACCGACAATTTTGCCTTCGGACCGAAGCAGAGCCCCGAGCCGCAGCCGCTCTCCTTCGTCAAAATAAACTTGCTTTTCAATATCTGTAATCGCGGCAATCATCTCTTCCGGGCTGGCGTAACCCATCATTTGCACTAAAGCGGGATTGACGCTATGGAGGCGCCCATCGCCGGAACTCTGGAACATCCCCTCTATGGCATGCTCAAAGATGCTGCGGTAATTCTCTTCACTCTCCCGAAGCTTCCCTTCTATTCCCTGTCGACCGGCAATTTCATCTTCCAGACGTTTGTTTTTTTCCTTCAATTCCCTCTGGGTTTCTGCCATCCTCAGGTGAAGACCCTTGGCAGACAAAATTAGAGGAACGGCATACATCACGAAACAGGAAATCTGAATAAGCCAGTTTATAGGGTTGTACAGGTAATGACTCGATTCGGACCATGGTTCATGCAGGCCGGTGCAAATGACGCCCCCAATGACCACCAAAGTGGCCACACTGACGGCCAGGAGAATCATTCCCTTCCGGAGACCAAGATACAATCCGGAGAGGACACAGAAAAAAATCATATGCAGGATGCCGGTCCCTGCAAGCCCGCGATTCAGGAGCGCGGCCAGGGACATGAGATAGATGGGAAGCAACAGCAGGTAATAAGCATGGACACCGTTGACGCGATTAAAAGCTATAGTGGCTATGACCGCTATCATATACAGGCATAACTGGAAGGCGAAAAATAAATAAGACCCCTTTCCGGCAATGGTCTGGACCATGGATGCGGCCAGAGACATGATGCAAAGGAAAAGAACCAATGGCAACATCTTCGTATACAGGTTCTTTAGAATGGGAAAAATTTCCTGCTGAACATCCTGATCGGTAAGCCTACCGATGGACTTCCTCTGCAGCATATTGCTCATCAGGTTCATGGGTATCCTTCCTTTAACACAAACGATAAGTTTTCATATTCCTGATAGAACCATTGCGACCAGCCGTTATTTTCAATTTTCATGCCAGATCAACCATAGAAAGTGTCGACTCATATTTATTCAAATGTTATTATATAGTTCACAGTTTCTTCGAAAATTTGGAATGATGCGAAATGCTATTTTTAATTATGTTTATGAAAAACATGACAATATTTTGGCGTTATCGTAAAGAAAAATAGCCAATTATTCCCAATAATTGTTGTTTTTTGTTTCTGCTTGTTAAACTTTCAATCTCTCTTCACTCACCTGATTCGCAAAAAACCTGTCGGAAGGAATAGCCTCTCTCCAAAGGAGGGTGTTTCATAATTATATTGACACCGCCTCACATGTTGCATAGGAAATATAGCGTTATACAACAATCAGGGGGAAGTTCTCATGCCTGCGGAAGACATCGCCAAGCTGAAGATTGAAAAATCGGAAAAGATCGGAAAGCCGAAAAAGCGCCTGGGGAAACCCCTTGTCATCGCAGTCGTGATTTTACTGATTCTGGTCTGCGGCGTCCTTTACCTGGGCGGCATCATCTCGCCGGCCGCATCCGTCGATGTGACAACCATTTCCATGGTTTATCCCTCTCAATCGCTATCGCTCCTGAACGCCAGCGGCTACATCGTGGCGCAACGAAAGGCGGCGGTAGCTTCAAAAGTGACGGGCCGCCTCGTAGCGCTGATGGTGGAGGAAGGAAGCAAGGTCAAGCAGGGGCAGGTGATTGCCCGGATGGAGAATGTGGATGTCACCGCTGCGCGGGATCAGGCCGCGGCCAATCTAAAAAATGTCCAGGCCGTTCTTGAGCAGATCAAGGCAGAAAGAGACAATGCCCTTCTGGAACGCAATCGATACAAGAAGCTCGTTGCCGATGGTTTCGTTTCCCGGTCCGATTATGATACCGTGGAGACGCGCTACAGGAAGGCAATTGAAGGGGTAAAGGCATCGGAGGCCGCCGTCAGGGCCGGTACGGCCGCCCTGCAAAATGCCGAGGCCGGTCTCGACTATACGTTGATCCGGGCGCCCTTTGACGCCGTCGTTCTGACCAAGAATGCCGATATCGGCGATATCGTCACCCCCATCGGCGCCGCCGCCAATGCAAAGGCCGCCGTTGTCTCCATTGCCGACATGAATTCCCTGCAAGTGGAGGTGGACGTTTCCGAAACCAGCATCACCTCGATCCGGGTGGGCCAACCTTGCGATATCCAACTGGACGCCATTGCAGGCACGCGGTTCCGGGGGGAGGTCTATGCCGTTGTGCCGACGGTTGATCGGAGCAAGGCGACCGTTCTGGTCAAGGTCCGTTTTCTCGACCGCGACCCGCGGATGCTCCCGGACATGAGCGCCAAGGTTTCATTCCTGTCGCGCAATCTGGAAGCGGGAGAATTGAAGCCGCGCCTCGCCGTGAACCAATCGGCCCTGGTAAAGGGAAATAGCGGAAGCTTTGTCTTTCTCCTGCTGGAAAAACGGGTCAGGGAAACCCCGGTTCAATTGGGCATAAAGCTGGGCGACATGATGGAAATCATCTCGGGATTGAAGCAGGGAGACCGGGTGGTCATCAAGCCGCCGAAGGCGCTCCGGGACGGTTCGCGGATCAAGATCGCTGAAAGATGATGATATGGACAAACCACAGACCATCGTCGAAATCAGCCGTCTCTACAAATCCTATCATCGGGAAAACCTGATTGTTCCCGTCCTGTACGACATCACTTTCGATATCGCCGAGGGTGAATTTCTGGCCCTCATGGGCCCTTCCGGATCGGGAAAGACAACCCTGCTAAACCTCCTGGCCGGCATAGACAAGGCGGACAAGGGAATCATCCGGATAGGCAATATCGACATCACAACACTCTCGGAAACGGAACTAGCCCACTGGCGGGCCAATCACGTCGGGTTCATCTTTCAGTTCTACAACCTTATTTCCGTGCTGAAGGCGATTGAGAATGTGGAGTTGCCCCTCCATCTGACGTCTCTTTCCGGCAAGCAACGCCGTGAGCATGCCGAGATGGCCCTGCGCATGGTCGGGCTGGATCACCGCATGGATCATTACCCCAAGGAGATGTCCGGCGGCGAGCAGCAGCGGGTGGCCATTGCCCGCGCCATTGTCACCGATCCCACCATCCTCGTGGCCGATGAGCCGACGGGTGACCTCGACCGCGCATCGGCGGAGGAAATCCTGGCCATGATGGAGCGCCTCAATACGGAAATGGGCAAGACGATCATCATGGTCACTCATGACCCGCGGGCGGCGCAGCGGGCAAAAGTTCTCCGGCATCTGGACAAGGGATATCTGACCGATGATCATCCTGAAGATTCTCTTTAGAAATGCCTTTCACAACAAGCTCCGCAGCGGCCTGACAATCCTGGGCATCGCCGTGGCTATCCTGGCCTTCGGCCTGCTGCGGACCGTGATCGATTCCTGGTATGCCGGCGACGAGGCCGCTTCGACCTCCCGCCTCGTCACGAGAAATGACATCTCCATCATTTTTCCGCTCCCCCTTTCCTACAACGAAAAAATCCGCCAGATCGAAGGCGTCAAGATGGTATCCTACGGCAACTGGTTCGGCGGCATCTATATTGACGAGAAAAATTTCTTCCCGAACTTCTGCATAGAGCCGAAGACCTATCTCGACATCTATCCTGAATTTGTTTTGAGCCCTCAGGAGAGAAAAGCGTTTCTTGCCGATCGGAAGGGCTTTGTGGCCGGCCGGAAGCTGGCGGCTAAATATGGCTGGAAGATCGGCGATACGGTCACGCTCAAAGGAACAATCTATCCCGGCAACTGGGATTTTGTCCTGCGGGGAATCTACCACGGCCGTGATGATACGACTGATGAATCCCAGTTTTATTTCCACTGGGCCTACCTCAATGAAACCATGAAAAAGTTGTCGCCCCGGCGGGCCGACCAGGTGGGTTTCTATATGATCGTCGTTAACAGGCCTGATCTGTCAACGGATGTGGCCCTGGCTATTGACAAGACCTTCAGCAACTCCCTGGCGGAAACACTGACGGAAACGGAAAAGGCCTTCAACCAGGGATTCATCGCCATGAGCGGGGCTATCGTCACGGCTATCCAGATGGTTTCCTTCGTGGTCATCATCATCATCATGGCCGTCGTCGCCAATACCATGGCCATGACCACCCGCGAGAGAATCGGCGATTACGCCATCATGAAAACCCTGGGGTTCGGCGGCCGGGATATTACGGTCCTCATCTTTGGAGAGTCTCTCGTGATCACGTTGACCGGTTGCCTGACAGGCATAATTCTGACCTTCCCCGCGGCCAAGGCTTTCGGGGCATCGCTTGCCACCTTTTTCCCCGTCTTCCGGGTATCGAACGAAACCCTTGGCCTGGATATCGTGGCCGCTTTACTGATCGCCTGCTTAGCCGCCGTCATCCCGACCCGCCAGGCGATCCGTATCGGCATCGCCGATGGCCTCAGGAGGATCGGGTAATGGCCGTCCCCCTGTCATACAGTATCCGCAATCTCTGGAAGCGCAGGATGACGACCGGTCTGACCGTTTCCGGCATGGCCCTGGTCGTCTTTGTTTTCGCCGCCGTCCTGATGATGGCCGAAGGCCTTCAAAAGACCCTCGTGGATACGGGCTCATACGATAACGTGGTCGTATTTCGCAAAGGCTCGACCTCGGAAGTCATGAGCAGCATTGACCGCAAGCAGTCATCGATCGTGGAAATGCTCCCCCAGGTGGCCGTCGGCCTGAACGGCCAGAGGCTTCTGTCCAAGGAAGTCGTCGTCCTGATTGCCCTCCAGAAGCAGGGCGCCGGGAAAGCCTCCAGTCATTCCAATGTGGTGGTCCGCGGCGTTCAGGAAGACTCCATGCTCCTGCGGCCACAGGTCAAGCTAGCCGCAGGCCGTATGTTTAAAATGGGATCTTCGGAAATCATCGTCGGAAACAGCATCGCCAAAGGATTCAAAGGTGTCGGCCTTCAGGGAACATTGAACTGGGGCATGCAGAACTGGACCGTCGTCGGGATTTTCGATGCGGGCAATACAGGTTTCAGTTCCGAAATCTGGGGCGATGTTGATCAGGTCATGCAGGCCTTCCGGCGACCCGTTTATTCCATGATGATATTCAAGCTCCAGGATCCGGCAGCTTTCCCGGCGGCCAAAGCGGCCATCGAAGGGGACCCGCGCCTGACCCTGGAGGCCAAGCGGGAGACAAGGCATTACCTGGATCAATCGGAAATGATGGCAAAATTCCTGCGCATCCTCGGGTTATCCTTGACCATCATCTTTTCCATAGGCGCAATCATTGGCGCCATGATCACCATGTACTCCGCCGTAGCCAATCGGATTGGAGAAATCGGCACCATGAGAGCCCTGGGCTTTCGACGGCGAAACATCCTTCTGGCATTCCTTGCGGAGTCCCTCCTTCTGGGATTTATCGGCGGTGCTTTGGGACTTTTCTTTGCCTCCTTCATGCAGTTCATCACCATCTCCACTGTAAACTTTCAGACTTTTTCCGAACTGGCCTTCAAGTTCACCCTCACCGGTCCCATTGTCCTTCAGGCCATGGCTTTTTCACTCATCATGGGACTCATCGGCGGTGTCCTGCCCGCCTTCCGGGCCTCCCGCATGAATATCGTCGAGGCTCTGCGGGCGGCGTAATGATCCGCATCCCAAGACATCCGCGACATGAAATCGGATTGACAACGGGATACACTTACCTTATACAATTTTAAAAGAGCGCCACAACGACAAGGAGGGTCTTATGAAAAGGATAGTTATCATTCTGATCGGTTTGATGTTGATTTCACCCCTTCCCTTGCTCTGTGAAGCCCAAACAAAGGCAAAATCGACAGCCCCTTATGCCAAAAGCGACCTCATACAGATCACAGCCGCCAAGGGAGATTATCTGATCAATATCTGCAAACGATATATGGACAGCGAAAACCGCTGGCAGGAAATCGCCCGGATCAATCGCCTGAGCAACCCGCACAAGCTTCAGCCGGGCACAAAGATTGCGGTGCCGATCGCTTACCTGAAGGGTACACCACTGGAAGGCAAGGTTACCTTTGTTCAGGGAGACGCCAAGGCCCAACTGGCCGGCCAGGGAACCTGGACGCCCCTCAAAACCGGTGATACGGTTTCGCAGAAAAGCAACCTCAAAACCGGGTCGGAAAGCGCCCTGGAAATTACTTTCGAAGACGGCAGTTCGTTTTTTCTCCGTTCGGATACAGAGATGGGCATCCTGAAAGCGCAAAAAGTTCTATCCTCCCAGCTGGTTCGCGACCTCTATCTAGGTACGGGACGCGTCTTAACGACGGTCAAGGAGGCAACGGGCGAGGCCCCGCGCTTCCAGGTTCGTACGCCCTCCGCCATCGCCTCCGTCCGCGGGACGGAATTCAGGGTCGCCGTGGATGAGTCGCAGAAAACCTATGCGGAAGTCATGAAGAGCAACGTCACCGTCGATGCCGCCGGCAAAAACGTGGATCTGGCCCAGGGAGAAGGAACCATGGTAAAAAAGGGCGAGCCGCCGTTGCCGCCCAGAAAGCTCCTTTCCCCACCGGCGCCGGCAAATCTAAATCCCATTTTCAACACAACGCCGGCCATCCGTTTTTCGGCAGTGGAAGGGGCTGAAGCCTATCGCGTCATGACGGCTAAAGACAAAGAAGGAAAGCAGCTGCACAGGGAAAAAATCATCAAAACCAATGATACCCTGAAGATTTCAGGGCTCGTTGACGGCTCCTATTACCTGATTACACAAAGTATTGATGCCATCGGGCTGGAAGGACTTCCCTCGGAGGCTTATCCGTTCATCATTCGCTTAAACCCGCTGCCTCCCATCAGTCAGGCACCGCGAGACGGTGCAAAGCTCAAGGGCACCTCGGCGGAATTTCAATGGCTGACCGTCAGTGACGCCGTCCGATACCATGCGCAGATTGCGGAGGATCGGGAATTCAAAACCATCATTATGGACAAGGCCGACCTGAAAGAATCGACGCTCCGATCGGGCACCCTCCCATACAAACCCTACTTTTTCCGGGTCAGTTCCATTGCAAAGGACGACTACCAGGGGGCATGGTCCGATCCCCTGGCGTTCACCCTGTCGCCCCTGCCGCCTACACCGTCGGTGGATCAGCCGGCCATCTCGAAAGATGAGATCAATCTGAAATCGAGAAGCCTGGGCGAGGGATTCACCTACCATTTCCAAATCGCCAGGGACAAGCAGTTCAAAGAACTTCTGGCCGACAACAAAACAGACAAGCCGGAAATCACAATAAAAAAACCAAAAGAGGCAGGCACTTATTACGTGCGGACCGCCGCTATCGACCGCGACGGCGACGCCGGTGAATTTTCGGCCCCCCAGAGCTTTGAGATCAAGGATCGATTCCCCTATGAATGGCTTGGGGGCTGGCTCGGGGTTGTCCTGCTGTTTGTATTATTGGCCCATTAACATAATAATGATCAGCAGGGAGAGTTGATGCAGGAAGGCAAAAATACAATTCTGATCGTCGATGATGACCCCGACATAAGGCTATTTCTGGAGTTCAGCCTTAAAAGGGCCGGTTACAACGTTCTTCAGGCGGCAAATGGCGCCAAGGCCCTGGACGTATTGAAGGAACACACACCTGATCTTATTGCGACCGATGCGATGATGCCCGTTCTTGACGGCGACGGCCTGATACGGGCAGTAAAAGCAGAGGCGACATTAAACCGGATTCCCATTGTCATGTTGACGGGAAAAGACAGCGAACAGGCAGCGGAAGGGGTGGCCGGGCCGGATGCATACATGAGGAAGCCCTTTACGGCGCCGGACATCCTGGCATTAATACAAAAGCTGTTAACGAACCCCTGACAATCGAAAGACCGCCTGCCATGGCCATGACCAGGAAAATTGTCGCCCCCGTTATCTGTCTCGCCATTCTTTTCTTCCTTGAATACCTGGGAATCATGGCGGGCATGAACAATTACTTCTACGACCTCGCCTTCCGGATCAGAGGTCCCGAAAAGCCTCTTGAAAAAATCGTTATCGTCGCCATTGACGAAAAGACTCTGGCAACGCTGGGGCGTTGGCCCCTCAAGCGAAGCGTCTATGCCGCAGCCCTGGAAAAAATGAAAGCGGCGGATGCCATTGCCTTCGACATTGTGATGGCGGAACCTTCACGGGATGACGCCGCTCTTGCCGGCGCGATCAGGAATCATGGAGGCGTGGTCCTGCCGGTTGTCATTGAAGAAAACATGACTCTGGAATACCCGTCAAAAACCCTTGAACCCTTCCGCACCGGCCATGTTCATATTGAACGAAGCATAGACGGCATTGCCAGAGAGGTCTACCACACCCTCCATTTTCAAGGACACTTGCTGCCATCCATCTCTTCCATCCTTTTTGAAATCGCGGGCAAGACATCATTCCCGCGGGTCGCTCTGCCGACTGGAAAGAGCGATAATAAGAGCATTTTTCAAAGCGATCTCATGAGAATAAATTTTTGCGGCGGACCCGGCACATTTACCCGGATATCCATGCTAGATGTCATCAATGACGCCTATCCCCCGGCTTATTTCAAGGGGAAAGTCATCCTTATCGGGGCAACGGCCATGGGCCTCGTCGACAGCGCCATGACCCCATACGCCGAAGCCCGCCTGGGTACCTCAGGTGTGGAGATCCAGGCCAATATCATCAACAATCTTTTCAAGGACGATGCCATCAAGGTCGTTCCTCTCGCAATTCGGTGGTTTTTTGGCTTTGCGCTTGCGTTGCTCCTGTACTTCCTTTTTTTCAGAATAACGGAAGGCAGAGGGGCGGTCATGCTGATCGTCGCCGTATTGCTCTATTCCCTTTTCACTTTCTTGCTATTTTCCCAGAAACATATCTGGTGCGCACCAACCGGCGGCCATATGGCTTTTCTGACCCTCTTTGCCGTGGCCTATATCTTCAAGCTTCATGACGCGATGGTCAGTCTCGGGATGACCTACGACGCTATACAGCCGCATCTCAGGAACGCTGAAACAAAAGATCAATCAAACCGCCTCCGGAAAGGCATCACGGGCATACTCACTCCCAGAGGCATTCAAGCACAGGCTTTCGTTCTAAATGATATTACAAATCAACTCCTCTTTGAAAAAGAGCTGTCGGACCGCATCCTTCTGAGTGATGCATTCGGCGTGGCTGTCTTTGATCCGGAAGGAAGGCTGGTCATCGCCAACAGGGACGTCCACGATTTCTGCCGGGCCAATTCCATTTCCCTCCATGGCCGCGATCATTTCATGGCAGGGCTGGCGCCCCTCGTCATGGAAAAGGGAAACGAAGGCGTGCCTTTTGAGCAATGGCTGCAAAGAACCCCCATGACGGTTTCACTGACGAAGCCGGACAAGCGATATCTGAAAGTGGACATTTCGATTTTATCCGTCGGTGAAAAGCATTATTCCCTCTTCATCATCACCAACATCACCAAGATCAAGGAAGTGGAAATCCTGAAAGGTCAGATCGTTTCCATTGTTTCCCACGAATTAAAAACACCCATGACCAACATCATGGGATTCAGTGAAATCCTTGTCCAGGATCTCGAAGGCCAGATGAAGCATTTTGCCGGCATCATCCAAGAAGAATCCATAAGACTGACCAAGTTTGTCAACACCTTCCTCGATATCAACAGGATAGAGGAAGGGAGGCAACAGATCAAAAAGGGTCCGGTTGTCCTTTCCGACCTTCTGGAAGAAGCGGCAGAGACGCT
This sequence comes from uncultured Syntrophaceae bacterium, assembly GCA_964492965.1. Classification (GTDB taxonomy): domain Bacteria; phylum Desulfobacterota; class Syntrophia; order Syntrophales; family UBA8958; genus CAZBME01. The sequence goes on from CAZBME010000012.1 coordinate 66,274, forward strand.
TGCACCCCTGGCAGAGAAGAAGGGCATTAAATTGATTGTCGAGAAGGTCGATGGCCTGGCTCCCATATCAGCCGACCGCGACCTGACAAAGCAATGCATGATAAATCTTGCAGAAAACGCCATGAAATACAGTCCTCCAAACCAGAACGTGACGATGCAGATCGAAGAAACCCGGGACGCCGTCAGAGTCAACATCATCGATCAGGGCTACGGTATCAGAAGCGAGGATCTCGATAAAATTTTCGAAAAGTTTTTTCGTTCAAGCTCAGACGAAATGGAAGACATCAAAGGTTCCGGCCTTGGGCTGACCTTTGTCAAGGAAGCCATGGAGGCCCAGGGCGGCCAGATTGCCGTCGCCAGCATGTACGGCAAGGGGTCGACCTTTTCCCTGGTTTTCCCGAAAACCGCCTGAGGGGAACTGGAATGATATGGGCATGAAATTATTTACTGAAGAACGAATCCCTAATGACTCTCCATGACCACAACCTTGGCTGCCTTATCGAAAGGATTGGTTCGCATGGCCAGGGAAAAGAGGAACGGATAGTTGTTTTTCAGGTATTTCATATAGTCAAGCCATTCGCTGACCAGGAGATGAAAAACCCGTTTGATGTCCCAGGCCAGATGAGTCATGTCGGCCGGGGGTAACTCCGTTACCTGGTCCCGGTAGGCCAATTCCTCCGTCAGGTGAAATACCGCACGCAGGAGATCCGTAAAGGTTTCATGCTCAAGCAAGTTGGGGTTTTCGAGCAAACGTACAAGAAAATCGCGGCTCCCGCAAAGTAATGTCTTCAGGTCCGCCAGATCCGTGTTTTCCATCTGCACATCATATTTGTTATCACGGAAACGTTTGCTCACTTCGTTGAAGTTCTGCTCCGTCCATTTTCCCGTCACCACCAGCTCCGACCGTACATCTTCAAAACCGGAATCATAACGGGCAAAGCGCGAAAGGAGGTGCAACCCGACCTCACTAAAAAAAACACCAATGACCATATTCAGTTTTTCCATCCGGCTTTCAATCTCCCTGCGGGCCAGCATGATTTCCGTCACATTGGCGATAACGCCCAGAAAGGTTCCCACCCCCAGGATGATGACAAGCATGGTTAATATCTTGCCCGCGCTCGTGACGGGATGGACATCCCCATAACCAACCGTAGCCATGGTCACAATGACGAAATAGAAGGCGTCCAGAAACGTACGTCCCTCAATGATCATGAAGCCGAGGGTTCCGATGATAATGAGCACCGCCAGAATAGCGACGAGAATTTGCAGGCGTGTTTTGATGGCATCCATAGTTATTTCCTTTATCACGAACTAACAGACAAAAAGCGGGAAATCAAGCTGAAACAAACGTTACAATATAATAGCTTTTAGTAAAATTCATCTGGAATTCTTGACAGTTTCCGGAGATCCTTATATATATTTCTAAAAAATGATCAGGAGGGTGTTTTGGACGACAAGATCAGGGAAGCGATTTTCCGCCAGGTGGCCAATGAACCGTTTACGAAAAAGTTCGGATTGAAGCTTGTCGATCTCGATGCAGGCTACTCCAGAGTGGAGATGGTCTTCACGCCGGACATGGAAAATATTTTCGGCATGGCCCACGGGGGCGCCCTGTTCGCGCTGATTGATGAGGCCTTTGAAACGGCCTCCAACTCCCACGGGACCATGGCCGTCGCCTTGAACATGAATCTCAGCTATCTCAGCGCCCCGGCTGCCGGAGCAACTTTAACGGCGGAAGCCAGGGAGCTGAATCGTACCCATAAAACAGCCGTCTATGATATTAAAGTTACCGATGATAAAAACCAGCTGATTGCCTCATGCCAGGCTCTTGTATATCGCATGGGAAAACCTTTGCCGTTTCTTGAATCAGCACCTTGATGTTTTGGGGCGCTACCTTATGCAAAAGCTACTTCGTCCCGAAGAGGTTTAAGAGCTTATCCGTAGATATGCCTTCCCGCCTCTCTCCAAGATAAGGCTATTTACGAAAAAGCTCTAAATACTTGCCGTAGCCTTCCTTCTCCAGTTCCTCCTTGGGAATAAACCGGAGGGCCGCCGAATTCATGCAATAGCGCAGCCCCGTGGGCTTGGGACCGTCATTGAAAACATGCCCAAGGTGCGAGTCGGCATATTTGCTCCTGACCTCGGTGCGGGTCGTGAAAAAGCTACTATCGATCCTTTCCACAATATTATCCGGCCTCAGGGGTTTTCTAAAACTGGGCCATCCCGTTCCCGAATCAAACTTATCCAGTGAACTGAAAAGCGTTTCGCCGGAAACGACATCCACATAAATCCCTTCCCGTTTATTGTCATGGTATTCATTCCGGAAAGCCGGTTCCGTCCCGTTTTTCTGCGTCACCTCATACTGCATCCGGGTCAGCTTTTTTCTTAAGGTCTGATCGTCGGGCTTGCGGTAATCAGCATCGGATAAGGGCGCCACCGGTGTCTTGATGTTTCCCCATGAATCTTTAATAAACCTGTCCCGGCCTGAACCATTGCGATAATATTTATAGCGGATCGGATTTTTCTTATAATAATCCTGATGATAGCCCTCTGCTTCATAAAATTTCGTAAATTTAATGATCTCGGTGGCAATCGGCTTATTAAATGGCCCGGATTTGGCCAGGGCTGCCTTTGACTTTTCGGCAAGCCCCTTCTGTTCCGCATCATGATAGAAAATGGCCGTCCGGTATTGCGGTCCCCGGTCATAAAACTGCCCGCCCGGGTCCGTGGGATCGATATGCCTCCAGAACACGTCCAGAAGCTGCTCGTAAGAAACCTTTGCGGGATCATAATAAACCTGAACGGCTTCTATATGTCCTGTATGGCTGTAATTTTCATATGTCGGATTTTCTCCCGTACCGCCTGTGTAACCCGAAACAACATTCACAACTCCGGGTGTCTTTTCGAAATCCGCTTCAACGCACCAGAAACAGCCGCCCGCAAGGGTAGCCACACGAAGATTCGCACCGGTTTCCATCTTTTTTGCTTTTGCCTCCCTCTGCTCACTGTTTGCTCCCTGGCAACCAAAAACAAGCACCATCAGCATCAAACAGATTATTGTCTTTTTCATTTTTCCCCCCCATGAGGCTTTCATCACCTCAGATGAGTTTTAATGTAAGGATCCTCTGAGGATTGTCAAATGGCGGCATCCTTAATTTCCCGAATATCTTCCCATTGACATCCGATAAAATAAATCAGATAATTACCAGGATATGATATTTATTGAATCACAGAGGATGAGGACGCATGTCGCAGGAAAAGATTCGTCTTACGGAAACCGTTCACGGGGCTGGTTGAGCCTGTAAAATAGGTCCGGGAGACCTTCACGAAGCCTTGAAAGATTTGCCCTTGATGTCCCATCCCAACCTGATTGTCGGCATGGAACACAGCGAGGACGCAGGGGTTTATAAACTGCGTGATGACCTCGCCATTATCCAGACCCTCGACTTTTTCACCCCTATTGTAGATGATCCCTATCTATTCGGTCAGATCGCCGTGGTCAATGCCTTGAGCGATGTCTATGCCATGGGGGGAAGGCCTGTCACAGCAATGAATATCGTCTGCTTCCCCACCAAGAAGATGGATATTGCCATCCTGCGTGATATCCTGAGAGGCGGCCTCGATAAGATGCATGAGGCGGAGGTTCTTCTTGTCGGCGGTCACAGCGTGGAGGATGATGAACCCAAATACGGCCTTTCCGTGACCGGGGTGGTGCATCCCGACAAGGTGCTTCTGAACCGGGGGGCAAAAGATGGAGATCTCCTGATTTTAACAAAGTCTCTGGGAACCGGCATCATCAGCACCGCCATGAAAGCGGGCGAGGCCCCCGGCAGCCTTGTTGAAATGGGCGTACAATCGATGACCACATTGAACAAAACAGCGGCAGAGATGGTTACGTCTACGTTTGGCGTCCATGCCTGTACGGATGTGACGGGCTTCGGGCTTCTGGGACACGCCTGTGAAATGGTGGACGGCGAAGACGTGGGCATGATCATAAATGCATCGTCAGTACCTTTCTTCCCGGGCATCCGCGACCTTGTGGAAACAGGATTTCTGCCGGCCGGACTCTATCGGAACAAAAATTTTCGGGCAAATCAGGTTGAATCCGGACCCGACTGTCCTGAATGGATGCTGGACATCTTCTTCGATCCCCAGACGGCAGGCGGGCTTCTCATTGCCCTGGACGCTGCGCAGGCAGATGGTCTGCTGAGGAAACTTTCCGATGCCGGCGTGAATGACGCCACCATCATCGGGGAAGTCACAAATAAGGTTAAAGGGAAAATATTGATCAGATGAAACGTGTTGAATCCCTCCTCGTCAGAAAAGAAGACACCCTATTCAATGTATTCAAGCTCAAATCCATGGTCAAACCGAACGATTCTCTCGCCATTCTCATGTATGGCAGCCCCGATCCCGATGCCATCGCCTCCGCCATGGCCCTTCAGGAAATCCTTCGTCAGATGGTGGGCTTGTCCAAATGTATCTTCGTATCGACGGAAATTGCCTTGAGGCAGCAGAATATCGAATTCATCCGGGCCATGAAGATTACTGTTCATCTGCTGAGCAAGGTGGATCTTCATGAATACCGCCTGATTGCCATCGTCGATGCCCAACCGACATTCTTCGGCAAGGCATTGGAGGGGTTTCACCCCCAGATTGTCCTGGATCACCATCCCGTGGCAACGGTCTGGCATGCGGAACTGGCCGATGTGAGGCAGGATTACGGGGCATTATCAACCATTCTGACGGAATATCTCCTCGCCGCCCGCGTCAGAATACCCAAGAAACTTTATACAGCCCTTCTTTACGGCATCAAGAGCGATACCAACAACTTCGAGCGGGATGCCAGCCTTGAAGACATCGGCGCTTACTACCTTACCTATGCCAGGGCAAACCGGCAATTGATCCGGCGCATTGAGATGAACCAGATCCCGGAACGCTATCTGAGATATTTTGAGCATGCCTACTTTCACCGGCGAAGGTATCGCGACCGGGTCATGTGTTTTCTTGGAAAGGTGGATACACCGGACGTCTGTGTACAGGTAGCCGATTTTTATCTGCGGGTGGTCAATATTTATTATGTCGTGATCGCCGGCATTATCAAAGACCGGCTGGTGATCATCTTCAGGGGTGACGGCTACCGTCAGGATTGCGGCAATATCGCCGTGCAGGCTTTTGGCAAGTTCGGTAGCGCCGGCGGCCATCGGAGCGCGGCCCGTGTCGAGATTCCCCTTGAAAACCTCAAGGAAATACTCCCGGAAGACTTTCCCCAGGAGGCCGTGGAGCATTTTCTGGTCAACCGATTGCGCCGCCGCCGATCCCAGGCGAATAACGGCAACATCAAATAAAAGGGTAATCGGGCAGACTTATCTGCCGGATTACCCTTGAGCGGTTCTATGCCTTCGCTTTTCCCTAATCGACCCAGAACATTAAAATCGATGAGCAATCGCTTGCAATGTTATTTACGGGCAGGCTCTTAAACGGATTTTCCAGCAGCCGGTCCGGACGCTATCAATCATCCGACGATGTCGTCGATGTCGAGCTTGTTTCCGTTGACGTTTCAGCCTTCGGCGTCAAAGACAGATCCTCACTTTTGGATTCGCTTGCCGCCGGCTTCTTTCCGCCGTAATCCGTCACATACCAGCCGCTCCCTTTAAGATGGAACGACGAGAGGGACATCAGTTTTTCCACCGGTCCCTTACAGAACTGACAGGACTTCAGGGCCGGATCCGTCATTCTCTGGAAAAATTCAAATTCTTTCGAGCACTTACGACATTTATACTCATAAATTGGCATTTGAGCACCTCCAATTTGTTTTTAGCAGAACATATCGCCAATCTGATAGCGCTTACTGAAACAATCCAAAACAAGGTTCATTTCCGGGTTTATGCAGGATTGCAACATATCGCCGGTAATACTGTGAACTTTCTCTTCCTCCCGAAGCTTCTCGTCCATCGGCACATCAAAATCCGCCTCACCCTTGTCAAAACGGATGACATGGACCAGTTCATGGGCCGCGATATACAGCATGAGAGGCGCCAGCCTGATAAAGGAATTGGCACGAGTTACGGCGTCGAGGATGGAATTGTCCTGAAGGCAAATCCTGTAGAAATAACCGTCTTCATACTCATATTTACATAAATGGGCAAAAGCCCCTTCCTTCACCTCGTGGTTATCCAGATAGGCCAGGGTCTTGAAATCATAACGGAAGCCATTCATTGCCTCCGGCGTCATGCGAAAATAACGAAGGGCTATCTTTTCCGCATTCTGGAATGCCGCTCCGGCAAGACTCGCTTCCGCCGGACTGAAATACCGGCCCATGACCTCCCCCTTTATACCTTAGCCCGAACAACTGTCCATAATATAGACATTCCCCAATGGATGTCAAGCAGTTAAAATCAAAGGGGACCCTTCTTGCCGGCATGCGCCGCCAGGGCTTCTTCGATGATCCGGCTGATCAGGCCTGCCTGGGTGATCCCTGCCGCCGCCGCCTGATGAAACAGAACGGTTGAAGGCGTCATCCCCGGGAGGGTATTGGGCTCCAGAACGGCAATCCGTCCATCTTTCCTCAGGAACATGTCGATTCTTGCGTAACCTTGCAGATCAAGGGCAAGAAAGGCAGCAACCGCCACTTCCTGAATCTTTTTAAGAACGTCTTCCGACACCCGGGCCGGCGTCTTGTTTTCTCCCTTGCCATAGAGGAATTTATCCTCCAGGGAAAGAATATCATCCGTCGGGATCGTCTCGGAAGGGGTCAGGGCGACCGGGGGATTGCTGCCGAGGACGCCGCAGGTAATTTCCGTACCATCCAGGAACTCCTCAACCAGGGCAACCGGATCCCAGAGAAAAGCTTCTTCAAGGGCCGCGGGAATGCCAGCCGCAGAAACAACCTTCTTCACCGCCGTGGAGCATCCCTCACGAGTTGGCTTCACCACGCAGGGGAAGGCCACGTCTCTCTCAATCTGCGCCAATATTTCCTTCTGCCCGCCCGACAGCCATGTCCGCCTTTCCACGGCAACCGTTTTCGGCACATCGATCCCGCTCATCGCAAAGGTTTTCCTGGCGACAGATTTATCCATGCCAATGGCCGAGGCCAGCACACCGGATCCCGTATAGGGTATTTTTAGCAGTTCCAGAAGGCCCTGCATGCAACCATCCTCGCCGTACTTGCCGTGCAACCCGAGGAATACGAGATCAACCCGGGCTTTAAGGGCTTCGTAAGGGATGTTTTTCGCCTCCTCGGCAAGGTCATCCTCGATATCGCGCGTGCTGTTGCGCATGAGAAGCTTCAGTGGAATCTCCCACAGTCCGGCTTGGCTATCCATGAATATGGGGACAGGATCGTAGATTTTCCGATCCATTTTGCTGAAGATATTCCTGCCGCTCTCCAGGGAAACCTCTTTCTCTGAGGACACTCCCCCCATGATGACGCCCACAATCGGTTTTTTATTCTCACTGTCCATTTTTTTGTCTTCCTGTTTTTTTAAACCGTTTAAACGACGCTGCCCCGGCGACACCTGATTTTCATCACAGCGGACCGAGTTTTTCCCGGTGGATTCTCACGGCGTTCTCAATGAGCGTGGAGATGATCATAGACGGGAGCATCCCGGCGCTGGCCGCCTGTTCGAAGAAAAAAGAAGACGGCGCCATCCCCGATGACGAGTTGGGATCCGTGATATAAATCCGTCCGTCTTTCAGAAGGAAGCCGTCGATTCGCCCATAGGAGCGAAATCCCAGGGCCTGAAAGGCGTGAACCGCTTCTTGTTTGATTCTTTCAATGGTCTGCCGGTCCATGTTCTTCGGCGGCGTAAACTTGCGGCAACGGCCCGGCATATACTTGTCGTCGTAGGTATAAAAATCGCTCTGAGGGTAGATCTCCGTGAGATCCAAAGGCCTGAAGCCGTCTTCCTCCTCCAGGACGATACATGAAAATTCGGTGCCGTCGATGTACTCTTCCACCAGAACAGAATTGTCCCAGAGGAATGCGCCTTCAATGCTTTTTTCAATGTCTCCGGCCTCGCTGACCTTGCTGACGCCGACACTGGATCCCTCCCGGATCGGCTTGACAAAAAAGGGCGGCGGAAACCTTTTCAGTAAAGACTCCTTGACCGCCTCTCTGTCCCTTGACCATGCTACCCCATGGATGACCATGCTCTCGGGGACGCCCAAACCGGCTGCGCGGAGGACCTTCTGCTGAATATGCTTATCCATCCCAAGGGCGGAAGCCTGAACGCCCGGCCCCGTATAGGGAATTTTGAGAAGTTCGAGAAGACCCTGAATGCAGCCGTCATCGCCATACTTCCCGTGGAGGGAAATAAAGGCAAAATCGATTTCTTCCTTCAGAGCTTCATAGGAAATCCGCCTCGCCATCGCGGAGAGATGATCGGAAATGTCAACTGTGGTGTTCTGCGACACCAACTGCCAAGGAATAATCCACAAGGCACCTTCGGCATCCATAAAGATGGGAACGCCTTCGTAGAATTCCGGATCAAGATTATCATAAACGTTTCTACCGCTGTTGAGGGAAACCTCCCGTTCCGAGGACATCCCCCCAAGGATAACGCCGACACGCAACTTATTCATAAACCGCTATTAACCTCTTTAACTTATAAATCCCAGACAAACGTCACACCACTGTTGGGGAAAATCCACGCCTCATCGCTGAGCTTCAATTGGATGGATTTTCCGCGCTCCCTCCTTACATCAGGATAGGGATGCTTGCCAGCAAAAAAACTGACCTCCCGTACATGCCTGAATCTGGCATTTTCATAATTAAAGGTAATATCGAGACCCCGGGTCGGATAGACCAGATAAACGGAGAAGATATTATTGCTTTTCGATTTCTTTGTAAAGATCTCAATGGTCACTTTGACCTGGCGGTTCAGCTTCGATTTGAGACTTTCGGCGCCGCACCAGACCTCATAGCCGCGATTGGTACTCTCCGACCGGATGATCGGCACATTTTCATCGTCGATAGTCACTCGGGTGAGCCGGAAATCCCGCTCCATCACCGGATCGTCCCCCCGGTTCATGACCCACCGGTATTCGCACCGGGAATCCCCGAACAGAGCGGCAAGCTGTTCGTTATTGAAGGCGCAGCCGATCATGAATTCGTGATTCCGGAGCACTTTCTTGTATTCAATATGGGTCGTCACCCGCAGGGAATCGGACCGATAGCCCACCGCAATGATCTCCTGTTCCGAAAACTCCGCCACCGTGATGTCATAACGGAAATCCTCCCTCAGCTCCAGCTGGCGGTCTTCTTTACCGAAGAGGGTCTCGAACATCTCATAATAGATGGCATCGCCCATTTCTTCATTCCGGGCCCGGGTCTGGAAACAATGGCGGATGATATTATCAATGCGGGAAATGGATTTTTCCTCTTCGGGGATATAGATCCGCCTGAGGCGCGGCAAGACGGAATCTGCTTTGCCCTGCTGAAGGAAAACCCGGGGCGCCCGCTTTCCCAGGGCACAGAGAATTTCATAGGCGTTTGTTTTCACGCGCTCCGCCACATCATTGGCGGAAATTACCACCTGGCCCTGGGCGCCCATGAGAACAGCTTCATCACCTACCTGACAGTCGGGAATCCCGGAGACATCAATCGTGCACATATCCATGGACACGCGGCCCACGATCGGGGCGCGTCGCCCTCTGATCAGCACCTCCCCCTTATTGGACAGAATGACGCCGTAGCCGTCGCCGTAGCCGACGGGCAACGTGGCAATTCTGGTCTGTTTTTTGGTGATATAGGTCCGATTGTACCCGATACTGTATCCTTCCGGAAAATCCTTCAGCAAAACGATGCGGGTCTTGAAGGACATAACCGGATAGAGACTTGCCCGGTCGTGCGTTTCCGGGGACGGATAGATCCCGTAGGACATGAGGCCGGGACGGACCATATCCAGGTTGAAATCGGGATAATTGAGAATGCCGCCGCTATTGGACATATGACGGATAGGGATATGGATGTCTTCTGCTTCAAGCATCTCCAGAAGGGTACGAAACAGCATCCACTGGGTATTGTTGTACTCGTCTAAAAGTTCGCCGGAAGCCAGGTGGCTGAAGATGCCTTCCACAAAAAGGTTTGGGAATTCCAGGACCTTTTTGATGACGTTCAGGGCCTCTTCATAGAGGGTGCCTCCCCTGCCCATACCCGTATCCACCTCAATGTGGATGGGCAGGCGGATCGCCGCCTTACGGCAATGCACCTGCAACGCCTCGGCAAAATGGAGATCGGAAACAGAGGGGGTCAGATTGTATTTAATGATTTCGTTGATCTCGCTCACAGGAGACGGACTCAAAATGATGATCGGCACAATGATTCCGCTCACCCGCAACTGAACGCCCTCATCGGCGTTCGCCACGCCCAGGCAGCAGGCGCCGTGCTCCAGGGCGACACTGGCAATTTCGATAGCGCCATGCCCATAGGCGTCGGCCTTCAATACCTGGAGAATTTTCACTTTCGGGCCGATCAGCCGCTTCATTTCCTCCCAGTTTTTTGAAAAATTGTCGAGATCAACCTCGACCCAGCTTCTGTATGTTTGAACGTCCGGCAACGGCAACACCCCATCAAGCCATTCTTTAAAACCCGTTTGTTGTGCCCGGCTGCAAACCTTCCCGGATCAGGTCCGGGACAGGGTTCGGCGGCGGACATGATCGTAAGCCTCTTTAATGGGCTTTTGAACACCCGGCATCTGGATTTTCCTGAACAGCCTGCTCTAAAGTAAGATTTAATCCTGTTATTTTTTCGTCATCGTGAAGACACCATCCCAAACACCCTCCGGCGGATGCGCCTTCAGTTCCTCGCACCGGTTAATATAAAGCATGGAAGGCGGATCATCAGGTCTGATTTCCAGGACCTTCCGGAACAGGAAAATCGCTTCATCCCACTCGGCCCCTTTGTATTTTGCCAGGGCGTCCTCGAATATCCGCCCATAAGGTTCATGACCTGCCACATCTTTTCTGTCACAGATCAATTCGTAGATTTTCACGGGAAGCTTTTTTCCCTTTACTCTGACAGAATCCAGTTCGCGGCAGAACATGTCTTCTTTCACACGCTCATAAGTATATTCACTGATCACGATGTTGGTCCCGTATTCCTTGTTGATGCCTTCCAGGCGGGAACTCAGGTTCACGTTATCGCCCATGACGGTGTAGTCGAAACGCATATCGGAACCCATGTTGCCCACAACCATATCCCCCGTATTGATACCGATGCCGATATCGACAAGTGGCCAACCTTCCTTCTGCCATTTCTCCTGAAGCACCTTGAGATCCGCCATCATTTCGAGGGCCGTCCGGCAAGCGCGGCTGGGGTGGTCCGGCTGATCGACAGGATCTCCCCAAATGGCCATGATGGCGTCACCGATGTATTTATCCAGAAGGCCGTCGTATTTGAAGACAATATTCGTCATAGCCGTAAGGTATTCATTCAGGAGATGGACGAGGTCCTGGGGCGTCAGTTTCTCGGAAATCGTGGTAAACCCCCGGATATCGGAAAACATGACCGTAAGATCCTTCTTGTCGCCACCCAACTTCAGTTTGGACGGATCTTTCAGGATTTCATTCATGACGGAGGCCGTCAGGTAGTACTGGAAGGCCCCGCGGATTTTTTTCTTTTCCCTTTCCTCCGTGACATAGCGATACACCGTAATCATCAGATAGATAGTCGCCATCGTCAGAAGGGGATAGATCATATTTATCCAGAGCCCATAATAGATAAAAACGGCCGTATTGGCCACCACGAAGGCCGCCATGAGGCCCATGCTCAGAAAGATGCCGTAAACGGCATTCACCCGGGGCACGCTCACCCCAAGGATAAGGCCCAGAAGGATGATAGAGCAGACATCCAGAAAACTCACCCATGCGGAATGCTCCAGGAAGTTCCTGTGAAGGATATTGTCTATGACATTGGCATGAATCTCGACTCCCGGATAAACATTACTGAAGGGTGTTACTCGCAAATCATAGATGCCCGTCGCCGTGGCGCCGATAAGAACGATCCGGTCCTTGAGCAGATCCGGCGACAGGCGGCCATGAATAATATCCGTTATCGAGTAATGAGGGAATGTCTTGGCCGGTCCCATATAGTTGATCAGCAAACGGCCGCTTTCATCAACGGGGATGCGCACATCCCCTAGCTGAATAGATTCCACCCCGTAGTCGATCATTTTGAGCTTGACGGTAGGCATGCCCAGATATTGAATCAGCGTGGCCATTGGCAGGGAATAATAGTAATTCTCTCCATGCTTGATTACCAGTGGCGACCAGCGGATCACGCCGTCAGGATCGGGAAAAGCATTGAAGTAACCGCTGTTCTCCGCGGCCCGTGACAATTTTTTCAGACTGGGAACGGCCGAATAGGCCCTGATCAGATTTTCCTCATCCGGTTGTGCTACAGACTGGACCAGGGGATACCGGGAATGGCTTATGAGCTTTTCATTCTCCGCAATTTCTTTCGCCGTCATATGGCCGGCCTCTTTTTTCGATGTATGAAAGAAATAACCGAGGGTGACATTATTCGCCTTTTCAATCGACTTCGCCAAAATAGCATCGGTGTCGGCTTCCTGCTTCTTGCCTTTGATGAGATTGGCCAGACGCGGATCATTCAAGCCCATGCTCTTCATTTCATTGGAAAGCTTCGCGATGGTCTTCAGGCTCGAATTATCATCCGGCTCGGAAAAAACAATATCGAACCCGATGGCTTTGGCGCCGTTTCGCTTCAAAGCATCGACAAGCGTGGCTACAACCGTCCGGGACCATGGCCAACGCCCGATTTCGCTCAGGCTCTTTTCATCAATCGTGGCAATAACGATCTCACCGCCAGGTGCGAGCTGGCCACGAGAGACCATCCTCAAATCAAGGGTCTTGAGCTCCATAAAGCGGAAGAAGCGCAAATCGGTAAAAAAGGCAATCAAGGCGATGACGATGATAAGAAAGGTGATTTTAATGGGGGATACGGCAAAGATTTTCTTCAGGCGATCAGTATTCAAGACCATACCTCCTTATTCAGTAAAAACGGCTTTAAATCGTATATTAAGCCCTGTTCAATGTCAAGGCAAACTCATGTGGTTTCCCGGCAAAGCTATGACAGGACAGCTTTATCTTGCTCACCAGAGCGAAAACTGATTAATCTTGACAAGTCAATACGGTTGCGCTAAAGGAACGCGAATATTCATGAGGGCCTTCATAATCAGAGATGGGCCTTTCAGGGCATGAAAAACCATGGATAAACCGACGAACTCGTTATAAAGCCGATGTGGCTCAGTCGGTAGAGCAGCTGATTCGTAATCAGCAGGTCAGCGGTTCGAATCCGCTCATCGGCTCCAGTAAAAACAAGGGGTTACAGATTCCAATCTGTAACCCCTCTGTTTTTTGTACCCTGTCAGGAGAAACGCATTCGGAGACACAATTTTGAAAAACTTGATCAGTTCCCCGATGCGGCGCCGGAAAGAATAAACAAAATCGCGGCTCAAAATATTTTTATCCCATCACATCCCATCTAACCCCGCCATATCCCATTTGTCTCCGATTACATTCCTCCTTTCACCTATTCGTAGCAGCGCATTGTTAATTCGGGAACACCAACAGAACACCAATAACATATTGAATAAATGAAAATTCTCTGATATTTTATCGATGCTTATTTACCGCCCTGGCGTTCAGCAGGATGTTGGTTTTTCAAATACTTTTCAGAAGGGAGCTACGCGATGTCGGATAATATCGATGTAATTGTCCTGGATGACGATCCTCAAATGTGTTTATTGATCGCAGAAATCTTAAAGGACTTCTATGTATGGGGGGATGTACACACTTTCACAAAATTTAACGAGGCTTTATCTTTTTGTAAAAAGAAAAAATTGGGGGTGGCCATATTCATTCTGGACGTTTATCTGGACAAGAAAACTGCCTTTGATTTCCTGGATCAAATTTCCGATCAATGCGCCTGGGCCTCTGAAGACACGGTGATCATTACGGGTAACGCCAGCGATGACGTCGTGAATATGTGTACGGCCTCGAACATCAACTATTTAATGGAAAAGCCCATGAAGGCCTATACGCTGCAATTTGCCGTCAGGGCCATTATCGGGAAATATCTTCGGTTCGCCAAAAGACTGCTCGGCGATTCCAATCAGTCCGCCCTGAAAAACTGAATTTTATAATTTTTTCAGACGTTCTGTTTTAACATTTTACAAAGCTCACATTCTATGAAATCGACAAGATTCTGGTGACGAACATTCATGGAAGGAAAACCCATGAGCCTGTAAAAAGTATTTGGGGGCTGGTTGCGATGATTTCACCAGCATCCTTCCTTGTTTGTTCCAGCAAAGAACCTTCAGCTTTTTCCGAAGCCTGATTACTTAATGAGGCGACGGCGCATTTTGTAAAGCGCCAGAAAATAAAAAACCAGCGTGAAAACAAAAAAATAGGTCAGGGGACCGATCATGGCCGCATGGACTCGCCCGTAGCAAAGATCACGCGTCAGACTGACGAGGTGGGTCAGGGGCAGAAACATGGCCAGTGACTGGGCCCACTGGGGAAGGTTCTCTATGGGGAAGAAGGTCCCACTGAAAAGAAACATAGGCGTAATGAAAAGAAAGAAGGGCAAATTGAACAGATCGATGTGATGAATAATCGATGTGAAATACATGCCGATGCACCCGAAGGCCATCCCACACAAAAAAGCCAGGGGAATCATGAGAAGCCCCTCGGGGTAACGGATCAATCCGAAAAAACTGATCACGGTCATCATGATGATTGTGGCAATCAGTGATTTGGTGCCCCCCCAGACAATCTCCCCGGTAATAATCTCATTCACGGACAGAGGCGTGGCCATCATGGCGTCAAAGGTCTTCTGGTAATACATCCGGACATAGGAACCGTAAGTATTCTCGAAAAAGGCATTGTTCATGATATTGAAGGCAATCAGGGCGGGAGCGATAAACGCGGCATAGGAGACCGCATCGCCGGCATAGGTTATTTTCCCGACCAAGGCGCCGATGCCGATGCCGAAGGCCGTCAGGTAAAGCAAGGGCTCCATGATGGGCGGCAGGAAACTGATCAGCCAGTTCTGGCGATAAACCATGAAATTCCTTTCCCATACCCGCAAAACCCCTGTTCTCATTCCCGCAAGTCCCTTCCCGTCAGCCGAAGGAAAACATCTTCCAGCGTGGCCATGCGCATAACGCACCCTTCCCGGCAAAAACGTCCGCTGATGTCGCGATAGAGGTCCTCTTCATTATGGCCGTAGATGATCAGGCGGTGTCCGAGATCTTCATGGGACATTGCGCGGGATCGAACATAGGCCCTCAGAGCCTCCGTGGGCTCATTGATTTCCAGGATATCACGGCCGATATAGGTTTTGATCAAAGCCGCCGGTTCGCCCTCTACAAGGATGCGGCCCTGATCCATAATGAGCAGCCGATCGCAAAGGCGTGACGCCTCGTCCATGTAATGGGTAGTCAGGAGAATGGTAAGCCCCCCTTTGCGTAGCTCATCGAGGCGTTCCCATACCTGGTGTCGCGATTGGGGATCGAGACCCGTCGTCGGCTCATCGAGGATCAGAAGCTCCGGATCATTCATCAGAGCCCTGGCCAGGACAATCCGGCGAATCATCCCTCCGGACAACTCCAGGGCCTTTGCATCACGCCGGTGATCGAGCGACATGAATTGCAGCAGGTCCTCCGCCTTTTGCCGGGCCTTTTTCATCGGGATATCAAAATAGCGGGCATAGACAATCAGATTCTGCATGACCGTCAAGTCTGGATCCAGGGTATTGTCCTGCTGGCAAACACCGATGCGGGCCTTGATCACTCTCCCTGCACGGGAGATATCGAGGCCGAAGACACGGAGGCTCCCCGCCGCCATAGGCGAAAAACCGTAAATCATGCGGATCGTCGTGGTCTTGCCCGCGCCATTGGGGCCCAGAATGCCGAAACACTCCCCTGCATTTATGCTGAAAGAAATATCATCGACGGCAACGAGATCCTCGAAGACCTTTTTGACATGTTCGGCCTCAATAATCATTGTTGGCGTTTTTTCTGTTATATCCATACCCCGCTTATGGCCGGTCCAGTTCTTTGCGAATCGCAACGCCAATTCTTTCCAGGACGTAGGGTTTCCGTATGTATGCCCCCGCACCAAGCGCCTGGGCCTTTCTTACACGTTCCGTTTCGGAAAAGCCACTCACAATAACGGCTTTCTGTCGGGGGTTCGTTTCAAGAATTTTTTCATAGGTAGACAGACCGTCAAGGCCCGGGTCCATGATCATGTCCAGGACAACAAGATCGGCATTCTCTTTCTCGAGATAGGCAATCGCCGCCTCCCCACTGGTTACGGTCTGCACCTTATACCCGAGCCTTTCAAGCATACTTGTGGCCAGGCTCCTTTGTTCCTTCACATCATCCACAACGAGTATCGACTCTCCTCTGCCTATATAGGCCTCCACGGATACGGCCTCGGCAATTTTTGTCGGAGCTTCTGTGGTGACGGGGAAATAGAGTGTAAAGCGGCTCCCCCTGCCCTCATCGCTCTGCACGTCAATACAGCCGCTGTGATCCTGAACGGTTCCCCAGACAACGGCTAATCCCAGGCCCGTTCCGCTTCTGCCCATTACTTTTTTTGTATAGAACGGTTCAAATATCTTCCCCAGGTCGTCCCGGGAAATGCCCTTGCCCGTGTCGGATACTGACAAAACGACATAATCCCCCGCCCGCATCCCATCATATCCGGGAAGAGGCTCGTCGAAAGAGCGGTTCTCCGTTTGTATCGTGATCAAGCCATCGCCGGCGATAGCCTCAGCCGCATTGGAAATGAGGTTCATGACCGTTTTCCCCAAATGTAACGGCGAGCCCTTGATATTCATAAGATTTTTATCCAGGTGCATTTCGAAGCGCAAGTGGGGATTGTATGATTTCAATTTTTCAAATTCCAGCGTCTTGAAGTGATCTGAGACAACTTTATTCAAATTAACGACCGTTGAAACCGTCACGCCTCTCCTGGCAAGGGTCAACAAATCCTGAATAATGGCAGCCCCCCTGGTGCTGGATTGCAGGATATTATCAACAAACATTCTGAGTGAAGACTTTTCGGGAATTTTTTCCAGCAGTAATTCTGAATATCCCACCAGCACACCCAGGACATTATTTAGGTCATGGGCGACGCCACCGGCCAGTGTGCCTATCGCCTCCATCTTCTCTGCACGGTGCAGACGATCTTCCAGTTTCCTGCGCTGCTCCTCCATCTGCCTGCGTTCAGTGATATCTCTCGTGATGGTTAATATGGCCGTCGGCCTGCCCTCTGAATCGCGAATAAGAGAAGCCTTATTTTCGGTATAGATCAGTTCGCCCGTCTGCCCATTCTTCTCAAAGAACTCAACCATCCTGGTCCGGTTCGCATCCCGTTGGGCATCATTCTCAATTTCTTCCCGAATGAGCTGCAATAGATGCTGTCTCACATCCGGATCCAGATTAAACCCCATAGTATTTCCTATATAATTTATAGAAGGAATTCCGAACAAATGCTGAACATAAGGATTGGTATAGGTATATTTTAAAGTTTTCAGATCAATGACCCGGATGGCATCCTGGATATTATCGGTAATCAGGCGCAGATATTGTTCCTTTTTCGTTAATTCTTCTTCTGCCCGTTTCCTTTCTTCAATTTGATCTTTAGCCAAACTCAAGGCGTCATCCCGGCTTCTAATGGCAAGATTCAAGGTTGTGGCTGTTAGGATAAGCCCCAGTGAAAGTTCGATCCACCGGGCCATTGGGGGCGTCGGGAAATAGTAGATGGGAAGATATCCGTAATGCTCGGCAATAACCAACAACAACCCGGCAAACATACTGATGAAGACTGTCTTCATTGCCGCGCCCTGACCGAGGAGCAAGCCGGCCAGAACGGTTACGGAAATAATAAAGATGAAATTGATATCCTTGAGCCCGGTCCCGAGGATAATCATGCCGGCAAAGGTAATCCATAGCGTGCAGACGAGAAAAAGGCCCGCCTGACGGACATGTCCGCGATGCATGAGATATTTCGAGACGAGGATCAGGCTAAAAAGGGCAAAAACGACGATGGCCGTTCCGATTTTTCTGGAATAAATGAGAGGCACTCCGATCAGGGCGGGCAACAGCAGTAAAACCATCGCACTCGACAGGACATGGTTCAATACCTTGGCGGTTCTTGTTTTTTCTTCATCGTCCTTGAAAACCGGCGGATTGAAAAAACGCCTCACAGTCTTCACAATATCCAATTTCTTGCTCATAGCCTGACCTCCTGTCATCGCGCAGCAATTGGTATGTGGTTTACCTTGGGCTTATTCCGATTATTCCAGTTTTTGTAAAAATGTCTCCTGCGACGGAAGGCATAAAACGACGGCAGATTACCCTTATCCTGTTAGACATAATGATCGGACCAATCATAAACATCATCATAAGCGAACGGATACCGTGAGATAAAGGCGTCATAGCATCACCTTCCAAGGAAAGGCTCGACCAGTCAGTTCAAGCCGTGACGTTCATCGGTTTATCCAGAGGGAGTAACAGATCCTGATGGGGAAGGGCTTTTTCTCGGCTGCTCTATGCCCTATTTTCATTCCCACATTGTTATAGTATCATACTATAGCCTGTAATGCAATTTAAAACAATAGCCTGATGGCGCCGAGTAACGGGACGATTTAACCAAACGCCTTTTCCGGAATCATTTTAGCCGGACGGATACCGACCAGCGCCCCCATGATGATCAGAATAAATAATACTTGACCTGACTATCACTTCATAGTGCAGAATCTTTCCCCAGAGGTAACCATGATGACAGCCATGACTCAAAACAGCAAATCTCCATTCGTCGCTTCTGATGCAAGGAAGCAGAAGAACCCGGACGGCGACATGACCATCGGGCAACTCGCAAAACAGTCAGGTCTTTCCCGGAGTGCCCTGCTTTACTACGACAAGATTGGTCTTTTAAAACCATCCGGCAGAAGCAGCGCTAACTATCGCCGATACGCCCGAGAAGATATCGATCGCCTGCAACTGATCCGCATCTACCGGCAAGTGGGAATACCGGTGACCGCCATTCGGGAAATCCTTCAATCCAGGGAAAGCATTGTGAAGGATATCCTGGAAAAACGGCTTCTGGAACTCGGAAAAGAAATCGGCAACCTCCGCGACCGGCAGCATACAATCATTCGCATGCTGGGCGATGTTTCTCTCCGGGAAAGAATCCCCGTCCTGGACAAGGAAAGCTGGGTTTCACTCCTCCGGGCAGCAGGTCTCGATGATGAAGCGATGGAGAGATGGCACAGGGAATTCGAGAAGTTCTCACCCCAGTTGCATCAGGAATTTCTCGAGGGGCTGGGCATCCCCGGCGACAATATTGCGTTGCTGCGAAAGCATTATCAGGTCTGATGACGTTCCAAAACAAGTCATTCACAATAAAGGAGGTCAGAGTCGTGAAAAACAAACTCATGATGGGGCTATGGCGGTTTATGATCGGTGTGCCGCCGTTCTTGTGGGAAAAGCAGTTTGAAAAAAACAGAAAGAAAATGACACGCCATCT
Organism: uncultured Syntrophaceae bacterium; assembly: GCA_964492965.1. GTDB lineage: Bacteria > Desulfobacterota > Syntrophia > Syntrophales > UBA8958 > CAZBME01. The sequence goes on from CAZBME010000012.1 coordinate 85,834, forward strand.
CGGTTTTATAACTGAAGACCACCGGCTGGTTCACCACTTCGTGGTCCGAGAACTACCCTATGCCGGCAAGCCCCTTGAACCCGCACTCATCGCCCGGGATCTGGATATGCCCATTGATCGCATCAGCAACATTCTCGACGATCTGGAGTCACGGATGACATTTCTTTTTAGAAATACGGAGGGGCATGTCATGTGGGCTTACCCGGTGACCGTTGAACAAACACCCCATCATGTGACTTTTGATACGGGAGAGACGCTGTACGCCGCCTGAGCCGCCGACGCATTTGCGACGCCCTTCGTGCAAGGGCAACTCAGGGGGAAATACCTCAGCGTCACCGTAACAACCCAATGCGCCCATTGCCAGAAACCGATGGTCATCGAGATCGACAGCCATCTTCATTACAAAGTCAAAGAATCAGAGAGTGACCCCATCATTTTCGTCCCTGATGTTGATCTTCTTCATCTCGATGACGACAGCATCATCGAGGCCTTTTGAAAGGAAAGCGTCTTCTTCTGGTCAGAAGAACATGCAAGGAAACACAGACGGAAAACCCATCGCCTACGCGGTGCCTATTTGACTGCGGAACAGATGTGCAAGGGCACCAGGCTCATTCAGAGCATTATCTTCGGATTTACCGGGCAAACCGGATAGAAAGCCTTTAGTACGCGGCTTCTGCTACCGGCCCTTGAATTGCGGTTCGCGCTTTTCGAAGAAGGAGTTCCATCCTTCCTGAATATCGGCCGTGCTGGTGGCCAATCCCTGATATGCGGCCTCAAAGTCCAGTTGGGTGCTAAGATCGGAATCGAGGGAGCGGTTGAGGAGGCGCTTGATCATGCCGATGGATCGTGTCGGGCCTTGGGCCAGCTTGCTTGCGTAAGCAAATGCCTCAGTCATCAGCTGATCATCGTCAACGACACGGTTGATCATCCCCAGTGCCATGGCCTCCTCGGCGCCCACGGTATCACCGGAGAAAAAGAGCTCTTTCGCCTTGGCAAGGCCGATCATCCGGGGGATGAAGTAGGTTCCGCCACCATCGGGGATCATGCCGCGACGTACGAATATCTGGATGAAACGGGCACTCTTGGCGGCAAAGATAATATCGCAGCTCAAGGCCAGACTCGACCCCGATCCGGCCGCTACGCCGTTAATCGCCCCGACCACTGGTTTTTCAATATTCGCCATCGTATAGCATACACGTCCGTAGAGATGGGCGCTCAGCTTCATCCCCATGGGCGTTGTCATGTCCGGGCGTCCGCCTCCTCCGCCCAGGTCCGCGCCCGTGCAAAAGCCACGGCCTGTTCCTGTGAGGAGAATGGCGCGGACGGAATCATCCTGTTCATAAGCATTGAGTTTGACCACTAGCTCATCGAGCTGGGCAATCGTTACGGAATTGAGCTTATCCGGCCTGTTCAGCGTAATAACGGCGACAGAATCGCGAACTTCATATAGGGTATCCGACATTGAGAACCTCCCATTTTTGTCCGGAGACTATAGGAGAAGCGGCCTTCCGTGTCAATCATATTCAGGCAAATTTGAGCACGATCTGCCGTGGTCATGGCTCTCCGGATAATCCTCCGGGAATTTTTCATCCCCCTAAAGATCAAGCCGTTCCAGACTCATGACTTGATACGTGTCAAAAACGGTTTCCGGGGGGGGGCGTCATCCTCCTTTTTTCTGAAGGCCCAGGGGCAAAGCGGCATTCTCTTGCTTTGGCGTAAAAAGAGAAAGCCTTCGAGAGTCAAGATCATTCGCATCTTAAGGGTTGCATTAGCTGTTAGCATTAGCTTGACAAGACGGGGAATCAGAAAGTACAGTAATTGCAATATTCAATAATACTCACTTTAGAAATTCATAACATGGCGTACACAACACAAGCAAAACAAGGAGGGTTTATGAAGAGGATCAAAGCATCGCAGCTATGTTTGTCCGGAATAATCATTCTTTGTCTTATGATGGCCGCCTCGGGTTATGCTCAGCAGCTGCCGCCGCCCGATAGCGTCAGCCTTGACAAACTGGGCTATATGAACACGTTTCCTCCGGCAAGCGACAAGATCATCAACAGCCAGAACAAAAACAAATATCCCCAAATGCGCTGGGTGCTTCAACATGCCCGTGAAGTGGTTCCTACCCGGAACATCCGCCGCGGCTCGGCGCCGGTGCTGAGCTTGCCTGTTGCGTTGCGGAACCTTGACGACTATGCATTTGAGGACGACAAAGGCCGCAATACGACCATCGCCGAATGGCAAAAAAACACCTACACAGACGCCCTGCTCGTTCTCCACAAAGGCCGCTTGGTTTACGAACGTTATCACAACCAAGGGCTCGCCAATACACCGCATATGCTCTTCTCCGTTACCAAATCCTTCACCGGGCTGCTGGCCGCACAACTCATTCAGGAAGGCAAACTCGATGCCGACGCCATGGTCATCAAGTACGTCCCGGAACTGGTTGACAGCGCCTGGGCTGACATGAAGGTGCGCGACGTCCTCGATATGACCGGAGCCGTTCGCTACCGGGAGATATACACTGACCCGACGACAGAGATTTTCACTTATATGTTTGCCAGTGGTATGCTACCGTCGCCACCCAGCTACACCGGCCCGAAGACCATTTACGATTTCCTGAAAACCCTCAAAAAGGAAGGCGAGCACGGCAAGGGTTTTATTTACCGCACGGTGCACTCGGAAGTCTTAGGGTGGATCGTTTCCAGAATAACAGGCAAACATTTCGCCGATCTGATGTCGGAACGGATCTGGCAGAAACTCGGCATGGAGGAAGATGCCTATGTCATGATCGATTCAGTGGGAACACCGTGGCAGGGCTCCGGCTTGTGCGCCACGGCGCGCGATTTGGCCCGCTTTGCAGAAATGCTGAGGTGTGGCGGCGAATTGAATGGTCAACGCATCTTCGACAAGGCAACGATTGCTGACCTGCAACGCGGAGGCGACCGGGAAAAGTTCAAGGCCTCGGGAATGGCCTTCCGCCCCGGTTACAGCTATCATAATCAGTGGTGGATCCTGCACAACACCGACGGTGCATTCGAGGCGTCAGGCGTACACGGCCAGATGATTCATATCAACCCGGCGGCCGAAATGGTGGTGATCAAGTTGTCATCGCACCCGGTGGCAGGCGCCGGCTTTACCCATCCCCTCACGCTCAGGGCGTGGGCGGCACTGGCACAAGCCCTGAGAAAGTGAGGTAATCCCTTCATTGCCCACAATACAATTCGATGAATGATTTCAAGAGATATCGCTGGATACTGTTCGGCCTTGTCGGAACGCTTTATTTTCTGGTCTGCCTTTACCGCATGTCCCCAACCGTTATTGCCCGGGATCTGGCCTTATCGTTTAACGTCGATGCGATGATTCTCGGTATTATTGCATCCTCCTATTTCTATCTCTATTCTGCGGCACAGCCCGTCGTGGGCTATCTGTCCGACACGGTGGGCCCCCGAAAAGTCATTACGATATCTTTTCTTCTCGCCGCCACAGGTGCTGTCATCTTTGGCACGGCTCCCAATACGACCCTGTTAATCGTGGGCCGAACTCTCCTGGGAGCCGGTGCCGGCGGGGTCTTCATCCCGGCCCTGAAAATTTTTTCACGCTGGTACCGGGTTGATGAATTCGCCGTCCTTACAGGATTAATGCTGACTATCGGGGGGCTAGGCGCTCTCTCGGCCGCGCTTCCCCTGACTTATCTCGTGATATTAATCGGCTGGCGCGCGGCTTTTGTAACGATAGGACTGCTTTCCTTCGCTCTGGCGCTGATCTGCTGGATCATTGTCCGGGATAAACCGGAAGAGCGCGGATGGCCCGCAATTCCCGCCGTGGGGCTATCTCATCCGGAAAAGCATGAAGATGAAATGGGGCTCTGGAAACGACTGTGTCTCATATTTGGCAATTTTAACTTCTGGATGATTACGCTCTCCACGCTCTTTACCGGGGGCGTGATCATCACTTTCCAGGGGTTGTGGGCGGTTCCCTATTTAATGGATGTTTTCGGGCTGGATCGGGTTGAGGCCGGATGGACTCTCATGCTCCTGCCTCTGGGATTTGCCCTTGGCGGTCCCAGCCTCGGCCTCTTTACGGATAAACTGAAATTAAACAGGAAACAGGTCCTCGTCTGGACATTGGTTTTGGGGCTCGCCGGCTGGATCATCATGCTCTTTCTACACGATCGGGTGCATCTTTTTGTCTTGGCCCCGCTCTTTTTTATCTTTGGCCTCACTGGCGGGGGAACGACGCCCATCCTTTTTACTATGACCCGGAACTTGTTTCCCCCGGCTCTCATGGGAACGGCAGCCGGCCTCATGAACACCGCGGCTTTTCTCGGCACGGCTGTTTATCAGCCGTTTACAGGCTATTTGCTCAAACAGTTCCCGATGGCACAACCAGGCATTTACTCATTTTCCGCTTACCGGAGCCTGCTCGTCTTTTTCCTGATCTCTTTTACCGCCGCTATTATCGCTACGGCTATGTTGCCGGGACAGGAACAACCCCCCGCCAGGGGCGGTTAAACCCCATTTGCTGATTCCCGGGGGCTTCACGCTTACCGTCATTTTCTGCTATATATCTTATTAAATCAATGCCTTATAATACAACACCGTCCACGCTCTGCCCCATGGACCGGGAAGCCTTGCCTGTGAAGGAACACTCAAAATATTCCGGCATATTACCTTGATTTTACTTAAAATATTTCTTGACTTTTTTTAGAATGGCCTTTACATAGTATTCTCAGGTTGCAGGCATATGAAAAGTGCCGTTAATGGTGGTCAATATCAAACATAAGGAGGAAAATGGTTATGAACAAAGGTGATTTGGTTAATGCATTGGTAAAGGTAGTCGGCAAGAAGAAAACAGCGGAAGAGGCAATTGTTTGTGTTCTCGGAACCATCACAGAAGCGCTCAAGAAGGGTCAGTCGGTAACACTCGTCGGCTTCGGCACGTTTAAAGTCGCCAAGAAAGCCGCCAGAACCGGAAGAAATCCCCAGACCGGAAAACCGATCAAAATCAAAGCAAAGAAGGTTCCCAAGTTTACCGCAGGCAAGAAACTGAAAGAGGCTGTAGCAAAATAGTATGAACTCAAGAAAATGGGCCTCCTCTGTTCACCGGAACGGGAGGCCATTTTTTTGATTAGCCATCCAATCGCTTCCATCCGCCTTCACCTTTCCATCCCCTTCAGATATTGATTATTGACAACCATGCATCCCGGTGCGATAGATGTAACATTAATTCGCTTTTTTCTAACATTTATCCGAAGCCCGTCAAACATCAAGCGATGTTTAATGTTTTTAAATGGGGGTACATTCCATGGCGAAAGAAAGATTGGACCTGTCATTTTGTCCGGCAGCCGCATCAGGCATGCCGATGATCCTTTCCATGGATGAACGCAGGACAATCAAAAGCGAGCTTGTCGGCATTGTCCATGGTGAATGCCTGATCGTGCAACTTCGGACAACAACGGATATCCCGAAAAAGTTTTTCAATAATCATACTTTTACCGTACGCTATTACCATGCCGGGCACGCCTATGCCTTCCAGGCTGCTTTTACCGGCCTGATCAAGAAGCCTGTAAGCCTTTTTATCCTTTCCTACCCCGATGCTGTTGAGATGCTTGACCCCAGAGCTTACGATCGATTCGCCTGCATGATTCCCGCATGTCTGAATGTTATTCTCCCTGACGCCGGCAAGCTGGACTTCACAGGCTTCATAAACGATATCAGCATCGGCGGTTGCTGCTTTACATGTAACTCATACCGCCACAGCGATTATCAAGGGTTGTCTGTAGGACAAATCATCGATCTGTCGTTTCAATTGCCCGGCGAAAAAGGGCAAACCGTCCTGGATGCGGAGATCAGGTCACTTGAAACAGAAACCGATAAACTAAAGATCAATCTGCAATACACACCGAATGTGAATATGGATATCCAGCGAAATGCGGTCACCGCCCTTCAGCATTTCATCACGGGCAAGCCATTGTTGGCGGGCATAAACCGGCAGGCCGGATCGCAATAGAATGATGATCGGCAAGCAACAAGCCCATAGGACAAGGTGCATCTCTTGAATTTATCTGAAATCAGGCTTCCCAGACAGCTAGAAGCTGATGACAGTGCCGGGAACATCCGACGGATATTGGCGGATCGCGCCCAAAAACTCTGGCCCGGCGGCAATCTTGATGTATCAGTGGTTCCCATGAGTGAGTATTTGAAGAAAGTGATCCGGTTGGCCAAGCTTAAGGGCCAACTGCGGTATGGATACGAAGGGATTTCTGACCATCTTGAAAACGAAAGAAAAGGTATTGCCAACGCTCGGCACATCAATGCAGCCCCTCAGGGGGGGCGTGTTTCCAGGCTTCTGCTATTCTCCAACGACGGCGCCGATCGGTTTTACAGGCATATCGAACAACTGCTGCAGGCTTATTCACCAAGGCTGCTGGGATGCCTTCTGGACATCGACAGCCGCGCCATGGGGCTTTTGCTGACAGGGCAAGACAGGCAGATCAAGCTTGTGATGATCGAGCATAAAGCCATCGTTTCGCAAGCCCTGCGAGCCATTGTTGACGGTGCGACAGCCCTTCCCAAGCAACTGTAGTGGCATCCAAGTCCCGCGACAGAATCCATGTGAATCATCGGTTGCAATATCAGGTTGAATACAGTATTGACGGAAGCCAATGGTCAACGGGAGAGGAGATCATCCATGAAAATTCGATTTCTCGGCGCGGCAAGAACGGTAACCGGATCATGCTATATCCTTGAGGCGAAAGGTCACCGATTTGCTGTTGATTGCGGCATGCACCAGGGCAATGCGGAGATCGACAAGCGCAACTGGAATACGGAGATTTACGAGCCGGACAAAATTGAATTCATCCTCGTCACCCATGCCCATATGGACCATTCCGGCCTGCTGCCCCGGCTGGTCAAACAGGGATTCGGGGGATCTATTTATGCAACCCCGCCGACAAAAGACCTGCTAAAGATCATGCTTTTGGACAGCGCTCACATCCAGGAAATGGAAGCCCAGTGGAAGGGCCGTAAACGCCTCCGCCACGGAGAAAACGAAATGGAGGCCCTCTATACTCAAAGGGATGCCGAGAAGACCGCACAATATCTCAAAGAAACCCATTATGATGAACCGTTAATTCCTTTCGAAGGGTTGAAGATTGTTTTCCGGGATGCAGGCCATATTCTGGGCGCATCTCTGCTTGAGCTGTGGATCGAGGAAAACGGCGCCACAAGCAAAATCGTTTTTTCCGGCGATCTGGGACGACCAGCCCAGTTGATCATCAAGGACCCGACCATAATCACAGAGGCAGACTTTCTTTTTCTCGAATCGACCTACGGCAATCGGAATCATAAGAACGAAGAGGATAGCCTCAACGAATTGGCAGATGCCATCGCCTTCAGCTATAAAAACGGCGAAAAGGTCGTCATCCCGGCTTTTGCCGTTGAGAGAACCCAGGAAATTATATACTGCCTCCATCTTCTGGCCGGGGATGGGCGTTTGCCCGCAGACATGCCGGTTTATGTGGATAGCCCCCTGGCCACCCGGGCGACGGAGATCTTCCGCAAATACGCCGCCTATTTTGACGACGAGGCGAAATTTCTGTTGAACAAGGGCGATGATCCCTTAACCATGCCGCAGCTCCGATTTACCCAAAGCACACAGGAATCCATGGCCATTAATACGCTCAAGGGACCGGCCATCGTGATCTCCGCCAGCGGCATGGCCGATGCGGGCAGGATCAAGCATCATCTGAAACATAACCTGTGGAAGGAGGGCGCCGGCATCGTCTTTGTCGGTTTTCAGGCCCAGGGAACGACAGGACGGCGGATCATTGACGGGGCCGATAAAGTGCGCATCTTCAATGAAGACGTCGCGGTGAAGGCCAGGATTTATACGATCAACGGGTTTTCCGCTCATGCCGGTCAAACCCAGCTTCTGGACTGGCTGAGCCATTTCCGGTCGCCAGGGATGCAGGTTTTCCTGATTCATGGTGAATACGGAGGCCAGCAGGTGCTGGCAGATATGATCCGCAAACAATTTGGGTTCAAGGTGACTATACCGGACTATCTGGAAGAAATCACATTGAAGCCTGGAGGAGAGCTCTCACGTGTAGCGCATCCCGAAAAGGCAGCGCCGGGGATCGACTGGTCTTATCTGATAGGTGACCTGGAAGCCCGGTTACAGCAGATCAGGGATCGCAAGGCCAAAATAGAGGCCAAAGCATGGCTTGAACAGACGGACCTCCGGGATCGCCTGCTGGATGCAAACCGCCATTTAACGGCGATCATATCAGAGCTGAACTAACGGACAAGGTTATAATGGAAGCTTGCTATGATATGCAAGCGCGATAGGTTGAATTCCCGAGGCAAGGGATCGTAAGGTGCCGCGTCCCTGACAACCATCAGGGCTCCGTCATCAAGCAGGGAATACCCTGACGAATTCAGGACAACATTCGCTGAGAGCGTCCCGTTGCTGTCTATGGAAAATTTCAAGGTCGTAACGCCCTTCTCCCCCCGCTCAAAAGCCTTCCCCGGATATGTCCAGCGGCTATCGATTCTGCCTTTTACCTTCTTGAGGTAGTCCTGATATTTGCTTCCCTGATTTCCGAGTGTAACCGTTTCCTCCCGTGGCTGCTTGTCAGCCTCGTCCTTCTGTACCTGGGTTCGCGATGGCTTTACCGGTTCAGTCGTTTGGGGAACCGACTCCACGACAGGCGGAAACGTTTTTTTCAGTTCCAGCGTCAAAACACCAGCATCAGCCTGGTTGGACACCTGACTCCGAAACATGATTGGCATGGACAGCACAGCCACGTGAGCCCCAAGAGAAATCATAAGGGTAATGATATAAACTTTTTTCAAATGGATTCGCCGTCCTGTGTTCTGAATGGTTAGACTATAGGGCAATGAAGATGAAAAAATCAACCTATTCCCGTATCAAATTCCTTGACAAAAACGGAAAAGTCCGTATGTATGCCTGTCCCATGGACGACGATAAAAGGATGATGGGGCTGGCGCTGAAACAGGCACAGCTAGCCGCCGAAAGGGAAGAGGTTCCCGTCGGTGCCGTTCTCGCCCTCGGAGGGAGGGTCCTGGCTGAAGCATACAACAGCCCGATTTCCCTGAGCGATCCATCGGCTCATGCGGAGATATTGGCCATCCGCAGGGGAGGGGCCGCTTTGGGCAACTACCGGCTGACGGATACAACCTTATACGTCACACTGGAACCATGCATCATGTGCACAGGCGCCATTATCCAGGCGCGAATCGGACGACTTGTCTTTGGAGCGGATGACCCAAAGGGAGGCGCCGTCGTCTCCCTTTATCACTTGCTGGAAGACGAAAGACTCAATCATAGGGTTACCGTCACCAGAGGTATCCTGAACGATGCCTGTGCAGAAATTTTGAGTGGATTTTTCCGGGAAAAGAGGCTATCATCGCGGCCTTGTTCTGTAGCATAAAAATATTGTGGAGAGGTACCGAAGTGGTCGTAACGGGATCGACTCGAAATCGATTTGGGGGCCA
>CAZBME010000013.1:0-49306 GCA_964492965.1 uncultured Syntrophaceae bacterium
CCGGCTCCGGCGGCTTGGGAGAGATCATGTCCAATTCCCTGGAGATCTCCAATACGGATACGGCCAAGGAGTTCATCAACATGATCACAGCGCAACGGGCTTACCAGTCAAGTGCCAAGATTATTACCACGGCGGATCAGATGCTACAGGAACTGATGAACATCAAGCGGTAACAGAGGATGAAGAAGACGGCGCCACCCGATGCGCCGTCTTCTTTTTTTTATAAAGTCTCTTGACATCATCATTTCTTATGATTATTAAATGAGAATGATTCTTGTGTTCATTTAACGGATCGTGAACTTATTTTGAAGGTCCGGCGCCATGTCGGGAAATCGTTCAGATGTGCGCCGGACACAGGCAAACATGGCCGCAATAAAGATCGGAGCAATGGATGTGACGCCGGTTGTCCCTCAGACCGGCAGTGTCAGTCAGGCAGCGCGTGACGCTGCCCGCCGGCAAGTGGCGGCGTTGCGTCCCAAATCTTACAATCCCTATGCCTCATACCGGGAAGAGTCCATTACCTGCCGGGAAACAACCGCCGGCACATACGAGGCCGTTCTCGGCAGCGACCTGGTGGTCCATGATCAAGGGGGCCGCAAGGGACAGCTCGTTGACTTCTGGATCTGAACGGCGAATCCATCGCAGGAAACTCAACCCTTGGCTTTAACCACGACAGCTCCCCTCTTTTCTAAAGGGGGACTGGGGGAGATTTTATGAAAGGCCAATCAAATCCAATTGTGTCCCCTTTTAAGAAAGGGGGAAATTGAAAGATAAAAAACCTTAAGTCAATGACTTGATCCATAAATCATCAAAATATTGACGCCCAATCCTCGATCCTTTCTTATTTTGGTACCGGATTCAACAGCAGACATCCCTTCCGGCGGATAAACTTACACAGGTAAGTTCACTATATCATTGCACTAACGGTTAATCGCTTTCTACCATTCTTTCCTGGTTGGTGTTCTGGCATGTCAATTGCTCTCTCATGATGTGCAGATAACTGCGCCATGGGAGGACATTCTTTTTGGATATCGGAACAATCGTCGGCATTCTTTGCGGATTCAGCCTTGTCGTCGCCGCCATGATCCAGGGCGGAGGCATTTCGTGGTTCCTCGACGGCCCGTCGGCCATGATAGTGCTTGGCGGTACGCTGGGGGCAACCCTTATCAGCTATCCCCTGCGGGATATTCTAAGCGTCTTTACCGTGGCAAAAAATGTCTTCCGCAAGAAGACCTTCGACACCGCCAAGGTGATCCGTCAGTTTGTCCAATTGTCAAAAGTTTCCAGACGTGACGGAATTCTGTCACTTCAGAACGCGACGGCGCGAATCGAAGACCCTTTCATGATGAAAGCCCTCAATATTGTTATCGACACCCCGGACCCTGCGGGGGTTACGGACATTCTGGAGACGGAAATTGACTTCCTGGCGGATCGGCACCGTCTTGGTGCGGAGATTTTTACGACCATGGGCAACTTTGCGCCGGCCATGGGACTGGTCGGCACGCTCATCGGCCTCGTTCAGATGTTGAAGCAGATGAGCGACCCTTCATCGATCGGACCGGCGATGGCCGTGGCCCTCATAACGACATTTTACGGCGTCGTTCTGGCCAATCTTGTTTTTCTACCCATTGCCGGGAAGCTGCGGGCCAGAAGCGCACAGGAAATCATGATGAAACAGCTTATCCTCAACGGGGTGCTGGCGATTCAGGCCGGCGATAATCCCAGGGTTGTCGAGCAGAAGCTTCACTCCTTCATCGCGCCGCGGGAAAGGAAATCGGTCTTTGCCGGCATTGCGAATTCGTGAGAGGCAGGGCGACGATCCCGAACAGGTCCCACAATGGCAGACCATCTATTGCTCCCTGGTGTTGCTGCTGATGGTGTTTTTTGTCATGATCGCCGCCTGGTCCACCGTGGAATCCCGCAAGCTGTCCTATGCCCGAAACATTACGGAACGGCCGAAAATCGATGAGAATGATGCCGCCCAAGTGATGCGAAAGTATTCCGAATTGCCCGAACTCAAAGGTATTGTCAATCTTGAACAACTTAACGGCGGCTTCAAGGCTGTCGTGGAAGCGCCTGTTTTGTTTGCGGCGGGAAATGCGACCGTCAATCCCCAAGCCTATGGGATGCTTGGCGACATTGCACGCATTGCCGGGGAATCGCGGTTGTTTATAACCATTGAAGGCCATACGGACAATGCCCCCATCAGCACGGCCGAATTTCCCTCAAACTGGGAGCTTTCAACCATGAGAGCCGTCAATGTGCTGAGATATTTGCAGAACCGGGGTGTGGCCGCCGACCGGCTGTCGGCTGTCGGCTACGGCGAGCAGCGGCCTCTTGCAAGCAACGATACGGAACCCGGCCGACGGAAAAACCGTCGCATTGAAATCGTTTTCAGCAGGGAGACGCTATGAGATATCGATCCCGGAAGAAAGGGGAAGTCCAGGGAAGAGGCTGGCTCATGAGCTTCAACGATCTGTTGACCCTGATGCTGACCTTTTTCATCCTCATCGTGGCCTTGTCGAGCTTCAACATCTCCAAGATGAAAAGCGCGGGGGAGGCCGCCAGTAAAGTTTTCAGGCAAGTTGGCACTGAAGGTGCAATAGAGAATAGAACGGCGGAAACACTGAACCGGATAGAGGGCTTAAATGCCCGGACGGAAAAGAACGGGATCCGGGTTTCCCTCAAAGAAAACATGCTCTATGAAAAAGGATCGGATATCCTGCAGCCTTCTGCGATGCGCGTACTCCATGAATTGGCGGGTGTTTTGAGGCAGACGGGGGGGATGATCCGGGTGGAGGGTCATACGGATACCATTGGAATAAAAACGGCCAGATTTCCATCGAATTGGGAATTGGCAACGGCGAGGGCCATAAGCGTCGTCAAATATCTGTCGGACAAAGAGGGTGTGCCTGTCGGGAAAATGTCGGCTGCCGGTTATGCCGATTCGAGGCCCATCGCAACAAACAAAACGGAAGCTGGAAGGGCTTCAAACAGAAGAACGGAAATTATTTTGCTGATGCAGGAGGATCCATGGCCAAGAAAGATGAAATAAAGGAAAAGGATGAGCAGGCCGAAGCGGGAGGCGAAGAGCAGGGTGGAAAAAAATCCTCCATGATGAAGTTTGTAATTATCGGTGTCATTGTTCTGGTTGTCCTTGGGGGCGGCATCGGCGGAGCGGTATTTTTCATGAGCAAGTCCGGAGAGAAGAAGCCGGTGGCCCAAGCGCCCGCCATCGGTCCCATGTGGGCCATGGACGCCCTGGTGATCAACCTGGCCGACAACAACGGTGAACGCTATCTGAAGCTGGTCATGCAGCTTGAATTGACATCGCCGGATGCGTCAAAGGAGCTCGATATCCTCAAACCGAAATTCCGGGACAGCATCGTGGATCTTTTGTCCAACAAGACCTACAAGGATCTCGCGGATAATATCGGCAAGCAGCGGCTGCGGGATGAGGTGATGCTTCGCGGAAACAGTATGTTGATGCAGGGAAAGATCAACAAGGTCTATTTTACGGAATTTGTGATTCAATGAGGTCGCCAATTGGCTAACATCCTATCACAGGAAGAGGTTGATGCCCTATTGCGGGGTATCGCCGGCGGCGATGTGGAGACCGCATCGGATGATGTATTCGACCCGTCGGGGGTCATGGTTTATGACCTGACGAGCCAGGATCGCATCATCCGCGGGCGCATGCCCACTTTTGAAATGACCAACGAAAAGTTTGCCCGCCAGTTTCGGACAACCCTGTCCGGTCTTCTTCGCAAGGTGATCAGCATTACCGCAACCCATACGGATATGCTGAAGTTTGGCGAGTTCCTGAAAATCCTGCCGGTGCCGACAAGTCTCCATATGTTCAAAATGGAGCCTCTCAGAGGCACGGCGCTCATTGTGGTGGAATCGAAGATTATCTTCATGCTCGTCGATGTCATTTTCGGCGGATCGGGCAAGGAGTCTTTCAAAATTGAAGGCCGTGAATTCACAGCCATTGAAAACAATATAATCAAGAAAATCGTCATCGCCGCCCTGGCGGACTTAGAGAAGGTATGGCAGCCTCTGGCGGAGATCAAAACATCCTATCAGCGATCAGAGGTCAATCCCCAGTTCGCTCATATTGTTTCTCCGACGGATGTGGTGGTCGTGGCCAATTTTGAAGTGGAAGTCGAATATTCGTCGGGCATGATTTCCATGTGCCTGCCCTATGCCATGCTTGAACCCATCCGGGAAAAACTTCAGGCCGGATTCCAGAGCGAGCAGATGGAGGTGGACAAGGTCTGGGCGGATCGATTCAAAAAAAGCCTCGTGGAATCGCCGGTTGATCTGTCGGTGGAACTGGGTTCGACATCTGTTTTAATGAGAGACGTGTTGAATTTGAAGAAGGGGGATGTCATCCCTCTCGATCAATATGCTTCGGAACCGCTTAAGCTTGCAGTGGAAGGCGTTCCGAAATTTTCCTGTTATCCCGGAAACTTCAAGGGAAGCCAGGCTGTCCGGATCGTAAGCCTGGACAGAGAAAACAGTCCGGAGGTTTAGGTTTATGGATCAAAGTGAAATTGACGCCTTGATGCGGGGAATAGACGACGGTGGTGACGCATCCGGCGGGGACGCCACGGCGAAAGCCTCACCGGCGGATGACGATAATGCCTTGAGTTGGGATGATGTCAAGGATGAAATGGAAAAATCTCAAATCCACATCCCGCCGCAAACGATGGGGCCGCCGGCGGATGTGACCGTGCCCCATTTTGAAGAGATGACGAAGGGGCCACCCCACGGATCAAGAGTGGATATCGATTTCGTTCTCGATATTCCCCTGACGATCAATGTCGAGCTGGGCCGCAACCGGATGCTGATCGGAGAGTTGCTCCAGCTGGGGCAGGGTTCCGTTGTGGAATTGACGAAACTGGCAGGTGAGCCGATGGATGTCTATGTGAACAGCCGGCTGATTGCGAGGGGCGAGGTCGTGGTGATCAACGAAAAGTTCGGTGTCCGCCTGACGGATATCATTTCCCCGGCAGAACGCATCAACAAGCTGAAATAGGCGGAAGGCATGGAAAATATTTCTTATATCGGATCCCTTTTCAAGATGCTTCTGGCCCTGGGAGTTGTACTGGCCATGATGGTCGGCACGGTTTATCTCCTCAAGAGAGCCTTGGGGCGGACAAAATCCGGAGTGGACGACGGCGATGTCATCAAGATTCTCGCCGTCAGGAGCCTCGGGCCCCGCAGCAGCATCATGATTATCGAAACGCTGGGGAAGGTTTCCGTTGTCGGCATCGCGGGCGGGCAGATGAATCTGCTGACGAATATTGAAGATCCGGCGGCCCTGGCAAGGCTAAGTGATTTGAAGCGCAGAACACCCTATGGGAATCCCGGATTGCCCGTCGACGCCATTCGGGAAAAAATCATGAAAACGTTTAAAAGGAAATGATTTTGAAGGCAAGATATCTCCTCCTCCTGATGATCCTTATGCTCCTGTTTGCCGTTACGGCACAGGCGCAGCCGCTTCCCATTCCGAACGTCTCTCTTTCCATCGGCGGCAGCGCCGATCAGTCCAAGGCATCGACGGCCGTGCAGCTCATCATGATGTTGACCGTTTTGTCCCTTGCGCCGGCCATTCTGCTGATGGTCACGTCCTTTACGCGGATTATCATTGTTCTGTCCCTGCTGCGTCATGCCCTGAGCACCCAGTCCATGCCTCCCAACCAGATCATGATCGGGTTGGCCATGTTCCTGACTTTTTTCATCATGGCGCCGACCTGGCAGAAGGTAAATACAGAGGCCCTGCAACCATATTACGAGGACCGGATTTCCGGCGGCGAGGCCATGGATGCGGCGTCAAAACCCCTGAAAGCATTCATGCTGAGGCAGACCCGGGACAAAGACATTGCCTTGTTCGTCAAGATATCAGGGGAAAAACGGCCGGAAAAACCTGCGGATGTGTCCTTGATGACCCTGATTCCCGCGTTTGTCATCAGTGAAATGAAAACGGCGTTTCAGATTGGATTTATCATCTATCTGCCTTTTTTTGTGATCGACATGGTGGTATCGAGCGTCTTGCTATCCATGGGTATGATGATGTTGCCGCCCATTATGATCAGTTTGCCCTTCAAGCTGTTGTTGTTTGTCCTGGTGGACGGCTGGTATCTCATCATTGGTTCGCTCGTTCAAAGCTTTAAATAAAAGGAGACATCTTATGACAATCGATTTGGTAACAGGACTGATGGCGGAAACCGTGAGAGTGACTTTGTTCGTGTCCGCGCCGGTTTTGCTTGTCGGCCTCGTCGTCGGTGTGGTGATCAGCCTGATCCAGGCGGTTACGCAGGTTCAGGAAATGACCCTCGTGTTTGTGCCGAAGATTGTGGCCTGCCTGGTGGCGCTTATCGCGGCCCTTCC
This sequence comes from uncultured Syntrophaceae bacterium, assembly GCA_964492965.1. GTDB lineage: Bacteria > Desulfobacterota > Syntrophia > Syntrophales > UBA8958 > CAZBME01. The sequence goes on from CAZBME010000013.1 coordinate 6,397, forward strand.
CTGGATGATCAGCATGCTCCTCACTTTTACCCATAACCTCTTCGTCAATATCCCGAATTACGTAAAATGAACTTCCCCACTCCCACGCCGGCTCAAATAGAGGCGTTCATTCTTGTCTTCCTGAGAATGAGCGCCATTATTGTTTTGATGCCCGTGTTCGGTGATACGGTGGTGCCTGCCCGGATCAAGGCATGCCTGGCTCTGATCCTGGCCGTTATTATCTATCCGGTCTTGAGCATCCCTCCGGTCATCGGGGGGACGGATAACATGGCCCTGACCATTGTCCGGATGGGTGGCGAGGTCATCGCCGGCGCCGCCATCGGATTTTCAGCCAGAATTGTCTTTGCCGCCGTCCAGATGGCGGGAGAACTGATCGGCGTCCAGATGGGCGTCTCCATTGCCAATGTGATCGATCCCATCACGAGCACCCAGGTGTCCATCATTTCCGAATTCCTCTATTTGATTGCCTTGTTGATCTTTCTGTCCATCGATGCCCATCATATTTTTATTGCCGCCATGTCGGAGAGTTATAAAACCGTTCCCATGCTCGGGGTGCATTTCGGCGGCGGTTTGGCACGGGAAATGCTCTTAATGACACAGGCCATGTTTGTAACGGGCCTCAAGATCAGCGCACCGATTATGGCGGTCCTCCTGTTCATCAATGTCGGGTTGGGGATCGTGGCCAGAACGGTGCCGCAGATGAATGTGTTCATTGTCGGTTTTCCTTTGCAGATAGCGACAGGCCTTGTTTTTCTCGGACTGTCCCTGCCGTTCATCGTGACCCTCATGTCCTGGGATTTCCAGGCCATGGCGGCAAATGTCAAAAGGATACTGACGCTGCTGGCTCAATAGGCAGATCATTAAAATTGACACTGTGACGGAATAATGGCTGAGAACGATCAGGATAAAACTGAAGAGGCGACTCAAAAGCGCCAGGATGAATCAAGGGAACAGGGCCAGGTCGCCAAGAGCCGCGAATTGCCGTCTGTTGCCATCCTTCTTGCCGGCCTCGTCTATTTCTGGTTCGGCGCCCCGGGGGTCGTCAGGGACCTCATGAAAATGATGAAACGGACCTTTTCCACGGCCGGCACAACCACCATTGATATCAACACGATCCAGTCCATCATGATCGGCTTTCTGTACGAAATGTTCGTCATTTTGGCGCCGGTGATGCTTGTCGTCACCATCGCCTCCCTTCTGTCGAGCATCGCGCAGACGGGATTTCTCTTCTCATCCGAGGCCATCATGCCGAAGCTATCCAAGGTTGACCCTCTTAAGGGCCTCAAGAGGATGTTTTCCCTGCAATCGGCGATGGAACTGCTGAAAAATATTCTGAAGATGTCCATCATTGGCCTTGCAGCATGGATGACCATCAAGGGCGAAATCATGAACATTCCGCCCCTGGTGAATCAGGATATCAACAGCATTCTGACCTATGTCGGAAAAGTGTCATTCAAGATCGTCATGTCCACCTGCTGGGTCCTCGTTGTTCTGGCCATCATGGATTTCATCTATCAGAAATGGGAACACGCCAAGTCCATCCGCATGACGAAACAGGAAACCAAGGAAGAAAACAAACAGACGGAAGGCGATCCCCTGATCAAGGGGCGCATCCGGAAGCTTCAGCGGGAAATGGCCAGGAAGCGAATGATGGCGGCTGTGCCGAAAGCAGACGTGGTCATCACGAACCCTACCCATTTTGCCGTGGCCCTTAAATATGACCAGGTGGCGATGAATGCCCCGATCGTCGTGGCGAAAGGTGCAGATCATATGGCCGCGAAAATAAAGGAGATTGCAAAAAAGCATCACGTTCCCATTGTAGAAAACAAGGCGGTGGCACGTTTATTGTTTACTATGACAGAGGTAGACGAGGCGATACCGGAAAACCTTTACCGTGTGGTGGCAGAGATTCTGGCCCACATTTACCGGTTGAAAAATCCCGAAGCTTAGGCGGCGGGGCAAAACAGAAGGTCGGGACATTAACCCGACATACAGGAGAAAAAAGTGGCCGCGGGAGAAATAGCAGCAAGAAGCATATGGAAGGAAATTACCGGCAGCGGGAGCGCCATGATGGCCGTCGGCGTCGTCGGGATCCTGATGGTTATGATTGTTCCCATCCCGACCTGGGCGCTCGATATCCTTCTTTCCGTGAGCATCATGACGTCTATCGTCATCCTCCTGATGTCCATGTATGTCACAAAACCACTTGATTTTTCGGCGTTTCCGTCTGTCCTTCTGGTCGTGACCCTGTTGCGCCTGTCTCTGAACGTGGCCTCGGCCCGATTGATCCTCCTTCACGGCAGCGAGGGAACCGGCGCGGCCGGCCAGGTCATCAAGGCCTTCGGAACCTTTGTCGTCGGGGGAAACTATGTCGTTGGTTTTATCGTGTTCAGTGTACTGGTTCTGATTAATTTTGTCGTTATCACCAAAGGCGCCACCCGGGTAGCGGAAGTGGCCGCCAGATTTACCCTGGATGCCATGCCGGGCAAGCAGATGAGCATCGACGCCGACCTCAACACGGGCCTGATCACGGATACCCAGGCGAGGCGCAGACGCAGCGAGATTGAAAACGAAGCCACTTTCTACGGCGCCATGGACGGGGCAAGCAAGTTTGTCCGCGGCGACGCGATTGCCGGGATTATCATCGTTCTGGTGAATCTTGTCGGCGGCCTCATTGTCGGCGTTCTGCAGCAGAATATGGCCATTGTGGATGCGGCCAGGACTTACAGCCTGCTGACCATCGGTGACGGACTGGTGACGCAGATTCCGGCCCTTGTGGTATCCACGGCGGCAGGTATGCTTGTGACCCGAACGGCGGGGGCGAACGACCTCGGCGATCAGATGAAAGGCCAGGTGTTCGGCCAGCCGAAAGCGATTGCCATTGCGTCGATCATGCTCTTTACCTTTGCCCTCATTCCCGGCATGCCGAAGATGGCCTTCATGATTGTGGCTTTCGGGACGGCATTCATGGCCTGGAACCTGCTGCGCAAGGGGGTGCAGGCGTCGGAAGCGGAGGCGGAAGAAGAAGCCGCAACACCTGCCGTCGCCGAACCGCAGGATCTGATCAGTCCCGTTGATCCCATGGGGCTGGAAGTCGGCTACGGCTTGATTCCCCTGGTGGACTCGTCCCAGGGAGGTGAATTGCTCCAGCGCATCAAGGCCCTGAGAAAACAGATGGCTTCTGAAATGGGTTTTATTGTCCCATCAATCCATATCCGCGATAATCTTCAACTGCGCCCCAATGAATATGCCGTCATGATCAAGGGTGTCGAGGTGGCCAAGGGAGAACTGCTCGTCGGCCATTTTATGGCCATTACGCCCGAAGACCCCGGTCCGGAAATCAAGGGCATACGCACACGGGAGCCCGCCTTCGGTCTGCCCGCCGTTTGGGTCGCTGAAGAGGACCGTGAGGCCGTTCAGGCGTCAGGGCTTGTCGTTGTGGACGCGGCAACGGTCATCACCACTCATCTGACGGAGCTGATCAAGAACAATGTGGACGAACTGCTCGGCAGGCTGGAAGTTCAGACCCTCATCGACGGCTTGTCGAACCTCTATCCCAAGATTATCGAGGAGATGGTTCCCAAGGTCGTTCCCCTGGGCGTTCTCCAGCGAGTGCTGCAACGCCTCCTCCGGGAGCGGGTTTCCATCAGGGATCTCATTACCATTATCGAGACGTTGTCGGACTATGCGCCGATGACGAAGAATGCCGACATCCTCGTCGGTTATGTCCGACAAGCCCTGGCCAGAAGCATCACCAGGCAGTATATGGATGATAATGGAAATGTTGTTGTGATGATGGTGGCGCCCGATGTCGAGGAAGCCATCGGCAAGGCGGTGCAGCATATGGAATATGAGTCGTTTGTCACGCCCGATCCGAATATGGCCAGCCGCCTGATCCAGAATATCCAGAACGGTATCGGTACCTGCACGTCGCGAGGGGTCCAGCCGATTCTTCTTTCTTCTCCGAATGTGCGAATCCATTTGCGGAAAATCGTCGAGCGGTTTTTCCCGAATGTGGTTATTCTTTCCCATAATGAAATCGCCAGGGAAGCAAACATCATGTCGATTGCGATGATTGAGGCCTAGAGATGCAGTTGAAAAGTTACGAAGCGCAGTCCATTCAGGAAGCCATGACCATGATTCGAAATGAGATGGGCGAGGATGCCGTCATTCTTTCGACGAACCGCAAAGGCAGCAGTTTTGAGGTTGTTGCTGCCAGAGACCATGACGATATTCCGGCAAGGCCGCCGGAGAAATTGCCGGAAAAACAAACGGACAAGCGCTGGGTCCCGGAAGGCCATTCGGAGCTCGGCGAGCTTCAGGAAGCCGTGACGGCCCTTTTCGACATGATCGGCGCCGGCGGCAGGGCCGGCGGGGACGAGCTGTCGCCCGTCTATCACCGGCTGATCGCCGGCGGCATGTCGAGGGTTGTTGCCTGTAAATTTACGGAGAAGATGCGCGCCGACGGTCAAACGGATGCTCATGCCTGGCTGCAAAGCGTCTTGCCCGCTTGTGCCTGCAAAAAGAGGATCCGTGTGCTTGTCGGACCGACGGGGGCCGGCAAGACGACAACTCTGGCGAAACTCGCCGCGGAAACGGCGTTTGAGGAAAAGCTGGAAACGGCGATTATCACGACGGATACACACAGGATTGCGGCGACGGAGCAAATCAGAATATATGCAAAAATTATGGATATCCCCATGGCGATCGCCCCGGACAAGCCCTCTTACCTGAAGGCGCTGGCGCGGTTTTCAAACAAGGATGTCATTTATGTGGATACGCCCGGCCGGTCCCACAGCGATAAGGAGGCCCTGGAGTCGTTGAACAGGATGCTGCGTTGCGATGAGGATACGGAAGTAGGGCTTGTTCTGTCCATGACGTCGACCCATGAGCATCTCCTCAGATCGGCAAAGCACTATGGCGTATTTGCCGGAACGCACGTCATTTTTACCAAACTCGACGAATGCAGCCGTTTCGGCGCCATGTATGATGTCATAGAAAAAACAGGCATGCCCGTTTCTTATTTGACTGTGGGCCAGAATGTGCCGGAGGATATTGAAAAAGCGACGCCCGGGAGGCTCGCGGAACTCATTTTAGGGAGGTAGATCGTGGATCAGGCAACGTCGCTGCGAGAAATGAAAAAAGGGGCTTCGGCTCCTGTGAAGACCGAGGGAAAACCACGAAAGGACGTCAGGGTGATTGCCATCACCAGCGGGAAGGGCGGTGTCGGAAAGACGAATATCGCCGCTAACCTCGGTTACGCCCTGGCAACCATGAAAAAGAAGACCATGGTCCTGGATGCCGATATGGGACTGGCCAATCTTGACCTGATCCTGGGCCTGACACCGAAATATAATCTTTGTCATGTCCTTTACGGAGAAAAAACCCTGAAGGAAACGATGGTCGAGGGTCCCGGCGGCATGATGGTTCTGCCCGCCTCTTCCGGCATTGAGGAACTGGCCGAAATGTCCGCCGCCCAGAAAGCGTACCTCCTTGATGAGATGAGCACCCTGGATGATGTCATGGATTTCGTTCTCATCGATACGGGGGCGGGGATTGCCGGCAATGTCATGTATTTCAATGCCGCGGCCCGGGAGATCATTGTGATCGTTACGCCGGAACCGACTTCCATGACGGATGCCTATGCCCTCATGAAAATCCTTTACCAGCGTCATGCTCGCAAGCGCTTCCGGCTCATTGTCAATATGGTGCAGAATGAAATGGAAGCGAAGGCCGTCTATCAGCGATTGAGCATGGCGATGGGACATTTCCTGAATCTGGGCGTCGAATATCTGGGATTTATTCCCAGGGATGATAAGTTGGCGGATGCGGTGAGAATCCAGAAACCCCTTGTTGCGGCCTGGCCTTCATCGCCGGCGTCCAGGAGTATCCGGGAAATTGCCCGGCGGTTATGCAATGAAGAGACCGATCACGAAGGGATCGGAGGTCTTCGGTTTTTCTGGGAGTCCGTAGGGGCGTCATGACAAAGCAGGAGCGGGATGAAAAAATAAAGAAGTATGCTCCCCTGGTCAATTCGATCGTGGGTCGTTTCATGTATCGCCTACCGCCCGGTATGGCTGCGGAACGGGACGATTTGATCAATGTGGGCATCATCGGGCTGATCAATGCCATTGACCGGTATGATGAGGCCAGGTGCGCTTCTTTTGAAATGTATGCATCCTTCCGCATTCGCGGGGCCATTCTCGATGATTTGCGTTCCCGCGACTATATGAACCGCGGCGCCCGAGAGCGGAGATCCATGGTTGAAAAGGCCGTTTATGAAATGCAGAAGATGCTCAAAAGGCAGCCCCAGGCGGAAGAAATAGCCGAATACCTGGGAATCAGCCTTGACGAGTACTTCAAGATCATGGATGTGTCGAAAAACGTTATGCTCATCTACGAAGAGGAACTCCCTGAAGAGGTTGCCGGTTCATACGATGAAGACGACATCTTCCAGGCTGTAGACCAAGATAATCCTTTCAGTATTCTGGCCGATCGGGAGATGAAGACAAAGCTCCTTGAGGCGATGAGGCAGTTATCCAAACAGGAGCAAATGGTTCTGTCCCTTTACTACAATGACGAATTGACGATGAAGGAAATCGGAAAGGTCCTTTCCCTTACGGAGTCCCGCGTCTCCCAGATCCATACGCAGGCCGTGATCCGCCTCCGGTCCATCGTTCACCAGGAAAAAGGCGCAAAGAAGTCGAAGATGTCCCTGAAGAACTCTCCGAAGAAAACCGAAAAAGTGGCGACAGGCCGTCATTACATTGCATAGGAACTTATGAAGAAAGCAAAAATCGATGTTCTGGATATCGCCGACGCTTATGACGAAAAACCGTCAGATGGGATGGGGGCGCAGCGACTGGATATTGAGGAGCCGCAAATCGATCTGGAGAGTGAATCCTTCCTGGTTGCGCAGGAAGAAGAGTTCCCCAAAAAAAGCTTTCTGACGTGGAAAACAGCAATCATCTTCGGCATCCCCGCTGTTTGTGTGCTTCTGATTGTCGTGGCCGTGCTCGTCTATTATTTGGTCTATGACAAAAAAACAGCATCTAAGGACCCCAAAGGAGTGGCGCCTGTGATGGCAATAGCTTCTCCCATCCTTTATGACAATCTGACGGCCGTCGTTAACGACCCTTCCGGTAAGCAGAGGCTCGTCATGTTCGGCATCGCTTTAAAACCGGGGAAGGGGGCAGGCGAAAAGCTCGGGGGAAGCGATCAGGACATACGCATTGCCGCATCCCGGATCGTCGGTGGTGCGCAGTTTCCGGACTTGATGAACGAAAAGGGACGGGAGCAGATCAAGAAAAAAATCAAGGACCATATCGAAAATATCAAGGGGGCCGGTGTCGTCGAGAGCGTTTGGATCACTTCCTGGACCATCCTTTAGGCTGCCCCCAACCACCTATCCCACGCCTTCGCGTGCGCTGCAAGCCCCCTCAATCAACATGCTTTATGTATGCCTCTTTCCCCTTAAATCTTGGAGATTTTCAACTCCTCCTTTAATCCTCCAATATGGCATAATCCTCGCATACTTCCTTCTTAACGGAAAGCGGATTTCCGCTCATCCCTGCCGATGACAGGTGGAAAGAAATGGTTAAAGGCATAGACGCTCAACATCTCGTTACGCAGACATACGTGACGGAAAAGGTTCAGCAGGTCCATCAGAGACAGGGGGACCTGCAGCAGCATTACTTTGACGTGCAACTGGCGGAAGAGCGTAAAAAGATGCAGGCGAAGATAAAACAGACGGAAGAGTCTGACAAAATGAAAATGAAGGAACGGAAGCAGGAAAAGGAACATGAGGGAAATCAGGAGCATGACGGGGAACCACCGGATGATGAAAAACACACAATTGATTTAAAAGCCTAAAATATCAAGGAGAACAATATGTTGGGTGATGTGATGAAAGAAATCAATATGAATTATATCCAGTTGTTTGTTGATGTTGTTCTTTGTGCGTCCATCATTATTGCCGTCTGGCGCATGAACCGGAAAATCCCGAAGGCGTTAATTGACAAGGGCATGTTGATGGAGCTTCAGCAACTCATCACCGGTTCTCATGCCGCAACGGTCACCTACCTGAAGGCGGTTGATGAGGGACGGAAATCCGCCAAGGAAGTGGCATTCCTTCTTGCCGATCGGGAAAAGCGCGCCAAGGAACTACTTGATAAGATTAACAAAACTCTCCGCGAAACCGCGGAGGCGCCCATTGCCGTACTTCCGTCAGTCGGGAAAATGGTTGCCGGAGGCATGGCAGCCGATGAAATTGCGAGAGCGACGGGCATGAATGAAGGTGAAGTGAAACTGATGATCGGTATGGCGATGAAGAAAGGGTTGGCATGATTTCCGCCCTGTCCGCCCTGATTGCCGGTGAGATCAAGCTGAAGGACAAAGTCGCTCCGGGGGCCGTAACGCCGCCCTTGTCTGTGGGCGAGGTCGTTGAGGCGACTGTTTCCGGGAAGCAGGGTGGGAAGCTCACCATCATGGTCAAGGGAATGCCCCTAGAGGCGACCTCCAGTGTTCCTCTGGGTGAAGGACAAAAGATCACCGTTCGCATCAGCCAGCTCTTTCCCAGAATCGTCATGATTCCCATGAATGCCGGGGAAGCGCCTGAGGGCGCGCAGCCGTTGTTGGCCCATATCCGGAACTTCAAGCAGGACCCTGCCATGTTGAAGAACATTTTCTCAATGGGCAAAGATATTCTGACGCCTGCAAATATAGCGAAATATCAGGAAATGATGCCGGCAACCAATTTCGGCGCCATCAGGGAACGACTCGATTCGCTCCTGTTTGCCAAGGATACCCTGGGGGAATATGCCGGGAAGCTCGGCCTGATGCACGAGCATGCCATTGCATCGGGAAGGGGCGAGAGCGATAACCTGAAGGCCATGATGATCAGGTTGCAGGAAGACATTGCAAAGGTCGTCTCCGAGAAAGGCGCTTCATCCAAAGAACTTACCGTTCTTTCCGAATATGCCGCTTCCTCCGTCAGCGGGATTGAGAGCTTCCAGGCGGTTAACCTGCTCAGCATGGACAAGGACGCTTTATTTTTTTTACCGCTGCTGTTCCAGTTCAATAATGAAATACGAACCGGCGATTTTTTTGCCTCACAGAAGGAGACCGTCCAGGGAAAGGAACTGCGGGCCGTTGTGTTTCTGGATATGGACAACCTGGGAAAGGTCATGGCTGAGGCCAGGCTGGCAGGCGGCAGTGTGAAATGTTCCTTCCGGTGCGAAGATCCGGAAACCCGCGACTTCCTTTCGGCAAGGGCGACCCTCCTGAAGGACGGACTCGATGCCCTGGGATATAAAACAAGCGATATCAATTGTTATCATGAAAGAAACATGGATGCTGCGAGGATGGAGGTCCTGGAGGAATTCCCCGCATACAGTGAAGGGGTGCTCAATATCAAGGCATAATGGAAAATCGTAAAACGGCAGCGGCGATCGAGTACAACGCCGCAAAGGATATCGCGCCAAAGGTGACGGCGAAGGGACAGGGGGTCATTGCTGAGCGAATTATCGCGATTGCCAGGGAAAACAATATTCCCATAAAAAGCGATCCGACGCTCATCAAGATGCTCAGTCAGGTCGATATTGACGAACAGATCCCCCTGGAGCTTTACAAGGCGGTGGCCGAGATTTTGGCGTTCGTTTACCGGGCGAACGAGGAGAAGGGACAATAAAAAACTAAAGCGATGGAATTGGGCACAATAATCGCATTGATTCAGGGTAACCGAGGAGAAAAAAATGGGATACGGAATTGTCGAAACAGCTGATGCCATGAGCAGAATGCTCCAGAAGATGGACCATGTCTCCGTGAATCTTGCAAATGCATCCACGACAGGGTTCAAGGCGGAGCATCTTTATGCCATGGGGCAGGCATCGTTGCCGGCCGATCCCCCCGATGGGGATTATACATTGCCGCCGGCCCCCACCGTCATCGATTATTCCAGGGGGCTCACCCAGAAAACAGGGAACAGCCTCGATATGATGCTTGAAAGTGACGGATTTTTCACCATTCAGACAAAAAACGGGACAGCCTATACACGCAGGGGAGATTTTACCCTGAACCGTGACGGCATTCTGGTCACCCCCATGGGGGACCCCGTCCTGGGACAAGGTGGAACCCTTACGATCAAAGGCCAGGATATTTCGATTGGGAGAGACGGCGCTATAAAGGTGGACGGAAATGAGGCAGGAAAACTGAAAATTGCCAATTTTCCGGACAAGGGAGCCCTGAAGAGAGGGGAAAACGGTTACTATAAATCGGATACGGAGCCGGCAAAAATGGACAATCCGGAAATAGCCCAAGGGTCCATTGAGTTATCAAATGTCAACATCATTAAGGAAATGGTCGACATGATTGATATACAGCGGTCGTTCGAAGTTTATCAAAAGGTTATACAAACCATGAGTGATCAGGACAGGATTGCCGTTACTCGTGTAGGCAGGCTCGGATAGGAGGAGAATAAAAATGATACGTTCATTGTATACGGCGGCAACGGGGATGGTTGCGCAGCAGATTGATCAGGATGTCGTGGCCAATAATCTCGCGAACCTCAATACGGTCGGATTTAAAAAATCCCGGGCCAATTTTCAGGACTTGATGTACCAGGTCCTGACCAAGGCCGGCTCCCTGTCGGCGACGGGACAGCAGCTCCCTTCGGGCATCGAAATCGGTATGGGGTCCAAGCTGGTTTCCACACAGAAGGTATTTACCCAGGGTGATTATACCCAGACAGGCAATCAGCTCGATTGGGCCATCGAAGGAGATGGTTTCTTCCAGATCGATGATGGCCAGGGAAAGACCCTCTACACCAGGGCGGGCAATTTCAAGACCAATAAAGACAGCAATATTGTCAACCAGGAAGGCATGATTCTGACGCCGACCCTGAACATTCCACAGGGCACGGTTGTTTTGACCGTGGACAAGAGCGGCACAGTCAGCGCCACGGACCAGAAGGGTACCGTCTCACAGATCGGTCAGCTCACGATTGCCCGGTTTGTCAATCCTTCCGGGCTGACCAGCATGGGGCGGAACCTGTATGACAAGACGGACGCCTCGGGCGACCCCGTGGTGGGCAATCCCGGTGTGGACGGCAGAGGAACCCTATCGCAGTATTTTCTGGAAAATTCAAATGTGAACGTCATTGATGAAATGATCAAGATGATTACGGGGCAAAGGGCTTATGAAATCGATTCGAAGGCCGTGCAGACGGCAGATAACATGCTGGGCATCATCAACAGCCTCAAGCGTTAAAGGCTATGTGGCATGGGGCCTTGGCCTTAACTTCCTGCTGGTTCTATGTCTTGCGCCGGCCTATGGGGCCGTGACGGGAGAACAGCTCAGGCAGCAGGTCGTCCGGCATATCGAACAGTCCATGCCCTGGCCGAAGGAGATGGCGCGGATTGACGTGAATACGCCGCCGGATGTTTCGGGTCTCGCAAAGGACGGCATCGTCATCAGGGTGGAGACCGTCGGTTCGGAAGAATATGTGGGCGAGATGACGTTTATGGTGCGTGTGTCCGACGGGAAGCAGCAGCGGCAGGTGACGGTTCACGGCCGTGTGGAGGTCATGCGGGATGTGGTTGTCAGCGGGAGACCTTTGGCACGGGATGTCATTGTCAGCGCTGATGACGTTAAAATGAAGAAAAAATGGGTGAGACACCTGGACCCGGATCTGCTTTCCTCAACGGAAAACGCCGTCGGCAAAAGGGTTCTCATGGCGGTGCGGGGAGGGGCCGAGCTGAAAGCGCAGATGCTCAGGGAGCCCGTGGTCGTCAAAAGGGGTAAGACCGTACGCATCAATCTGGAGCGGGGTTCCATGACGCTCACGACGATGGGTATTTCGGAGGAGGATGGATCGGTCGGCGCGACGATCCGGGTACGCAATATGTCCTCCAATCGCATGGTATATGCCAGGGTCACGGGTGAGGACGCTGTCCGGATTGATTATTGAGAGGTAGAACATCATGAACAGAAAGATAACGGGCGCAGGAGTTTTATTAGTGATCATGCTGTCAGGCTGCCTAGCGACCCAGCATGCCATCAAGGATGAAATGTATGATAACATGAAGGCAGCGCCGCCTGTCCAGCGCGGTTCGGCGCCGGGTTCCCTCTGGAGGGGCGAGAGCAACCGCAATATGCTCTTTGCCGATAACAAGGCCGCTTATCTCAATGACATTATCACGATAACGATTAACGAAACATCGATTGCCCGTAATGATGCCAGTACCAATACGTCCAGATCGTCAAGCACCGATGCGAAGATATCGGCGATGCTGGGCATGGATACGTCCATCCTGAACAAGAATGCCACCATGGGCACACAGCTTGGTGCCGGCGGCTCCACAACCAGCGCCATGAAGGGCGCCGGCGATACCAACCGGGGCAATACCCTTAGATTGAATATCACGGGCCGGGTGGTGAAATTGCTGGAAAACGGTAATCTGCTGATCGAAGGACGCAAGCAGGTGACGATCAATTCAGAGGACCAGTATATTGTGATTACCGGGATTATCAGGCCGGAGGATGTTTCTGCGGATAACTATGTGGATTCCAAGAACATTGCCGATGCCCGGATCGTCTATACCGGCATGGGCGTCGTTGCCGAAAAGCAGCGGCCCGGATGGGGCACAAGGGTGCTGGATTATGTGTGGCCTTTCTAGAAACAATGAGCACGGGCTCCTCTCTTTTCTAAAGAGGGGTTGGGTGGGATTTTACAGAATGCCAATACAATAGACCTGTATCCCTCTTTGTAAAGGGTGATACGCAAGGCAGAGATCCTTAATCAATGGCATTGATTGATAACTGTTGGTTGAAATAGGTGATTTATGAAGAAGATGGCAAAATACGGTACGATGATCATCCTGATTCTTGCCATGGCAGGCAGTGTCTATGCCGCCAGGATAAAAGACATTGCCGGGATTGGCGGCGTGAGGGAGAACCAGCTGGTCGGCTACGGTTTGGTTGTCGGTCTCATGGGAACGGGCGATGATGTGAAAAACGGATTCGGCCGGGAAACCATCGCCAATATGCTGAGTCGTCAGGGATTGTCCATGAAGGACAGAATTTCTCTCGTCAAGTCAAAGAATGTGGCTTCCGTCATGGTAACGGCCAATCTGCCGCCCTTTGCCCGAAACGGCTCGCGGATTGATTGTGTCGTTTCCTCCATGGGTGATGCCACCAGCCTCCAAGGGGGCACCCTGGTTTTGACACCCCTGCGGGCCCCAGACGGGGAGGTTTATACCGTATGTCAGGGCGGCGTCTTTATAGGCGGCTTCTCTGCAGGTGGAGCGAACGCCTCGGTGACAAAAAATCAGACGAATGTGGGGGTGGTCCCCAACGGCGGCCTTGTTGAAAGGGAAGTAAATGTCATATTTGCTGAAAACAAGACCTTTACGATCAATCTCTTCAATCCCGATTTTACGACGGCCCGGCAGATGGCCCTCAAACTCAATGCCGTCATGAACCACCAGATCGAGGCTATCGCCAAGGATTCGGGAACCCTTCAAATCAATGTGAAAGATGCTTATGCGCCGCACATGATGGCCGTACTGTCGGAACTCGAAAATGTGGAGGTTCCCGTATCGACCCATGCGGTGGTCGTCATGAATGAAAAGACGGGTACGGTCGTGATGGGGGAGGCTGTCAGGATTTCGACCGTCGCCGTGGCTCACGGCAATTTGAGTATCTCCATCAAGGAGAACCTGAATGTGTCACAACCCCTGCCTTTTGCACCGGCGGCCCCAGCGGGAGGTACCGCGCCGACGGTCGTGGGCAAAAAAGCCGGAACGGTTGTCGCCCCCGGAGGGCAAACTGTCGTGACGAAAGACACGAATATATCCGTGACGGAGGAAAAGAAGCAGCTCTTGCTCATGCCGCAAAGCGTGACGATCCAGGAAGTGGTGCAGGCCTTGAACGCCATCGGCGTATCGCCCCGGGATCTGATCACGATTCTGCAGACAATCAAGGCGGCAGGCGCCCTTCAGGCGGAATTGAGGATCATCTGATGGCTGAGATCACCCTGAAACCGGTTGCCGTTGAGCAAATCAAGCTCACCCCGGAACAGCTGAAAATCCAGCAGGAAGCGGATAAAAAAATCAGGAAAGTTTGTGCTGACTTTGAATCGATTTTCACGTATAATCTTATGAAAAGCATGAGAAAAACCGTAGCCGGCGGCGGGTTTCTTCCCAAATCGAATGCCCGGGACAACTGGGAAATGATGATGGACCAGCACGTGGCCGAAGCCGTGTCCAAAAAGGGGCAAGGGCTCGGTTTGCAAACGGTTCTATACGAGCAGATGAAAAAAAGATTAAAGATTTCCTTGTAAGCGCCGATATAGGTATCAAAAGCATGAAAGAGGGGATTGCTCTATGAAGGTATCGGGAAACGGAGACATCAAGAACGAAGCCCTGCTGCAGTATCAACAGGCAGGGGCGGCAAAGCCGGGAACCGAAAAAGTTGCCGGAGCGGCCGGTGTTCAGGAAGACCGCATCAGTATTTCTTCTCAGACCAGGGATATCAACCTGGCTAAAGGTGTTATCGACAAGCTTCCGGAAGTCCGGGAGGAGCTCGTCAACGCCATCAGGAAGGAGATTGATAGCGGCACATACAACGTAAACCTCGAAAAGGTAGCCGGGAAAATGGTCACGGAGTCCATTCTTGACATTTACGCATGATTCCCGATGATGTCTTTAATGCTTTAAAAAAAACCGCCTTAGTCGAATCCGACGCCTGGGACAGGCTTGAGCTTTCCTTGAGGGAGGAGATGCAAGCCCTCAAGCGTCAGGATCTGTCCGAAATCACCAAAAGCACAATCCAGAAAGACATGGCCATAAACGGCGTGAAGGTCGCCGCCGATAAACGCAGGAAATTCCTGTCGGGCGTCGGTTTGTCTCTGGGGCTGAAGGCCCCCTTTACAATGGATAAACTCTTTGATATGGCCAATCAGGAACAACGGCAGGAAATGTCATCCTGGCAGGCAAAATTTGCCGCCTATGGGGAGACCATCAATGCCCTGAACCGCCAGAACATGGACGCCATAAAAGCCTCCCTGGCTGTAGTCAGCGACTCTCTAGCGTTTCTCAGCAACATCACCGAACCACTACCCAGCTATACTTCAGGAGGACACATTTCGGCCCACACCTTGCAAGGCAGAATAGTATCAAAGAGGGGGTAGCCCGAAATGTCAATAACCAGTCTTCTTTACGTGTCGAGAGATTCCTTGCTTGCCAGTCAGATGGGCATCGATATCACCGGTGCCAACATCGCCAATGTCAATACGCCCGGCTATACCCGCCAGCGTGCCGTTATCCAGTCCACAGGGGGCAACAACATTGAAAGCGGCGTTATCCAGACCGGCGTCAGTGTCGACAAGATCGAAAGGCAATATGACTCGTATCTCGAAGGCCAGCTCATCACCCAGAAGCAGAATTCTGGTTACGCCGAAACCTTGAACGAACGGCTTGCCAACATTGAAAGCATTTTCGACGAGAGCAAGACCGGCGGTCTCACGGATCAGTTGAACAAGTTCTGGTCGTCCTGGGAGACCCTGTCCCTGAATCCCTCGGGGCAGGTGGAGCGCGATAGCGTTCTGGCCAATGCCCAGGGCGTGGCCAACAAGCTGACGACGGTCACCAACGATTTTACCTCCCTGAAGACGGATATCAAAACAACGATCAAGGATCTGGTGTCCACGGTCAATACGAATATACAGGAAATCAGGACTTTGAATGAAAAGATCGCTTTGACGGGAAGCGCCAAGGGCGACACGAATGTCCTTCTGGATAAATTAACCAATCTCGTCGGCGATCTGGGAAATAAGATCGGCATCAACTGGTTTCAGAACAATGACGGAACCGTGAATATCTTCCTGGAAGACGGCACGCCCATTGTGGAAAGAATCGTGGCGACGGAACTGGAAGCCCGCGAGAGCTCGGGAAGCGTCAGTATTTATCCGAAAGATACCATCCGGGAAGACTCTCTGAATGGAACCACGACGAAAGGGAAGCTGGGCGGATTGATCAAGATTCAGGACGATGTCATCCCGAGATACCAGGCCAGGATGGACGCCTTTGCCAAGGCTCTGGCCGATGGTGTGAACGCGCAGCACAAAAAGGGTTTTGACAGCAACAAGAATGCCGGCGGGGAATTCTTCCAGTATTCGTCGTTAAGTCCGGCGGCCAGCCTGAAGATCAATTCTGTTATTGTTGCCGATCTCAGAAGGATAGCCGCCTCGACAACCGTGAGCGGCGATGGCGATAATGCGACCAATATTGCCGATGTGCAGAACAGCCTGCTGCTGGATAGCGGTACGGTCACTCTGAACGCCCATTATGCGGCTACCGTCGGTAATATCGGCCGGGAAGTGGCGGACAGCAAGATGGATATGGACCACCAGACGGCCATCACGAGTAATATTTCCAACAGGCGGGAAAGTGTTTCGGGGGTTTCCATTGATGAGGAGATGATTCTCCTGATGAAATATCAGATGAGCTACTCGGCCGCGGGCAAGCTGTGCGCGACGGTTTCCGACATACTCGACATCCTGATGAATCTGGGAGGCAGATAATGAGAATCACGGAGAACATGAAGTTCAATTCGTCCCTGAGCAGTCTGTTTGATGTGCAGGATCAGTATAACAGTCTGCTTGAAAAAATGTCATCGCAGAAGCGGATCAACCGGGCATCCGATGATCCCGTCGGCGTGACGAGGGTCATTGACATAAAGTCGCAGATGTCGGGCATCACCCAGTTCCGCACCAATGCGGATCGGGCCGACTCGTGGGTGTCCATGACGGAGTCCAAACTGAACTCGGCAAACGACCTGATCACCCGCGCCAAGGAACTGGCCTTGTCCCAGGCGACGGCAACGGCATCATCCAGCACGAGACAGATCAGCGCCAAGAATGTCAAGGGCATCATGGACGAGATGTTGGCCCTCGCCAATTCCCAGTTTGGGGATCGTTACCTTTTTGCCGGTTCCGGTACGGATGAGCCGTTTAGCGCCACAGAGATGGCGGCGACGGTGGGCACCGCGAATGCCGCGACGGATAACGGTTTTACCGGGACCGTGACCTCGGGCGGCACCTATACGGGCGACCAGAACAAGACCTATGTCGTCAAGGCCACGAGCGGCGGCGCTTTGGCGACTGCCAAGTATGTCGTCTCTTCGGACGGGGGCAAGACCTGGGGGACGGAGCAGACCGGCATGGCTGCCACCATCACCCTCGGAGACGGCATGACGGTTGATTTTGCGGCCGGCGGTGTTACAATGGCAGAAAACGACATCTTCTACGTCAACGGGACGACGGCCGGTTATTACAAGGGTAATGGTGATAGCCTGTCCATGAGAATCAGCAGAGGTTTGACACTCGATTACAATATCAGCGGCGAGTCGATTTTCACAGATAAAGGACAGGGCGGCGCCAATGTTTTCAAGACCCTGAGCGATTTGAAGATCGCCCTGGAAAATAATGACGTCAGCGGCATCAGCGCACAATTGGGCAACCTGCAAACGGCACAGAGCAATATCCTCCTGAATTCGTCACAATGCGGTACCAAGACCAACCGCGTCGATATTGCAAAAGTGAACATGGATGAACTGGAGCAGCGGTTGACGACATCGCTTTCCAACACGGAAGATGCGGACGTGGCCGAACTGGCCACCAAATTCGCCATGAAGGAAGTCGCCCTGAAGGCGTCCTACGCCATGGCGTCGAAAATCGGTGACAACACCATTCTCAATTATTTGAAATAAGGAGCTTGCCATGCTTATCCTGACAAGGAAGTTGGGTGAAACCATTAATATCGGGGACGATATCAAAATCACGCTCATCGACATCAAGGGCAAAAGCATCCGTCTGGGCATAGAAGCGCCGATGCATGTGACGGTCCACCGGCAGGAGATCTATCTGGCCATTCAGGAGCAGAATATGAGGGCGGCAAAAATGGAAGACCTCACGATAGATGAACTGGAAAAACATTTTCAGGAGAAGAGCAATGATAACCATTGAAACGACAAGGTTCGGTAAAATAGAGGTTACAGATCCCAGGATCGTGACCATGAAAGAAGGGGGCATTTTGGGCTTTGGCCATTTGAAGCAATTTGTCCTTCTGATCCCCGATGAAAAAAAACCCTTCTGGTGGCTCCAGTCGATCGAAGACGGCGGCGTTGCCTTCATCGTCACCGATCCATTCAAGGTTCTTGACGATTACGAGTCAGACCTGTCATCCCGCGATATGGAGCTTCTGAGTATCGAAAACGCCGAGGACATTGCCCTTCTCTGCGTCGTAACGGTAAACAAGGCGCCCCAGTTGAGAATTACGGTCAACCTCCGTGCCCCCATCGTCATCAATACCCGGAATATGACGGCCCGCCAGATTGTCCTTGAAAAAGACGATTATGATATCCGTTATGAAATCAATGGCGTACAGGAAAGCGCCCGGCAGGATTCGGCAGACAAGATTAAGGCTGTCTGTGCCGTTTGATACCTGCGGCAGATGTTCATCGGGCGTATAAGACGCCGCCGGGAAAAGGGCAAAAAAAGACGCAAATCCACCCGAGCGCCTTGCGCGCAGCAGGCAGCCGACAGCACAACTGATTCATCCGCGGTGACACTGAATACCGCTGCATGCAGTTATACCTTCTTATTGAAGATCAGTCCCACCAATTCACTCATTGCGGCAGAAAGGGCCTTGAGTTCCCTGCTGGGGATCTCCCGGATGACCTTGCCCGACTCCTTTTCCATGACAACAATGCTGACCTGGTTGTTGTGTTTGCCATAGGTGGAAAATTGCAAACTGACATCCAGATTGTTTAAATTCTTCTGGATATCTTCAACCGCTTTCTGCATTTGTTCAATGTCTTCGGGATGCTCCGCTTCTTTCGATTGCGTTATGGCAGCCGGTGCTTCCTTCTTGGGCTGTTGTACGGCATACGCAGGAAACGCTTGAATATCAACGCCAGCGGATACGGCTATGTCAGAGATTCCGTTGATTTCCATGATGTCACCTCCTTCCCTTGTTTACTAGGATTTATTGTCTATAAATTTAGGCGTATATGACTGCTTCGCCCCATATTTCCTGATTCCGTCGCTGTTTTTTTGCGTGTTTTCGATTTCGCCCCGTAAGTCGCGGCACTGCTTTTCCGTATAGAGAAAGCACTGCTCGTTCAACTTTTGAATCTGTGCTATTTTCTCCCGCATCAGGCTTTTTGTCTGGGGCTTTGGCGCCATGAGTTCCGTCCGGTCGTATCCTTTCATGATGGCCTCGTTTCTGGCGAGGCACCGGGTTATGGTGTCTGTGTCGCTATTCATGAGTGCCTTGAGGAGAATTTCCGTGTTATCAAGGCACTGGTCCAAATATACCAGTTTAGTGTCCATCAGGCGCTCCATGCTCTGCCCGCGGCTGCGGCGGCCATGACGGGTCGGGATGTGGGGAACGGCGATGGCACGACCTTTTCAAGAACCGATGTTTTCGGTTTCAGAACGATTTCCTGCCACGCTTCCAGGAGCTCCTTGAGCATGCTGATGACATGCCTGAAAGTGGCAATATTTTTCTTAACATCGGCCTCCAGCAACTGGGTCAGCATGTATCGGTAGAGGGCATCCAGATTCCGGGCGATTTCGCCGCCCTTTTTCATGTCCAGGCAACAGTTCAACTCGCTGATGATCTCTATGGCCTTCTGCAGGTTTTTCGCCTTCGCCTCGTATTCCTTTTTCTCATAGTGATTGGCCGCAAGGTTGAGATGGTTGATGGCCTTTTCATAGCACATGATGATCAGCTTTCCTGGGTCTGCCGTCAGGATGTTTGTCTGCTGGTATGCGTTGGCGTTGTTGTTTTGCATAATGCCTCCTTATGATTTTATTGTAACTTGGCCAGGGATGCGGTCAGCCAGTCCCCCTGGTTTTTAATTCTGCTCAAAGCCGATTCCATAGCGATAAACTGGTTGGTCAGCTGTGCCTTCTTCAGGTTCAGCCTCGCCTCCATCTCGGTGATCTGGGTGTCCTGGGAGTCTATTTCCCCCTGAATCGACTGGGTCTTGAAAGAGAGATAACCGTCGGTGGCATCCGTAATGTTGAAGAGGCTCCGATCAAACAGTTCAGCCATGCCCATGGTCAGTTTGATGGACCCGATGGCCCCTGTGGCGGTTCCCGTGTAGCGGACAACAAGCCCTTCAATTCCCGACTGACCGCTGTCGCCTGAGAGGCTCTGCCCCGTACCGGTCGTTGACTTGCCGTCGATGGTGCCTGCGACATCCTTGCCTCCGTTGGCCGTCTGGTCTGCCGCCCAGAGGAGCTTGGCCGTTTCCGAAACAGTAAATGAATTGGCGGACCCGTATGCCTTATGGGCGAGGACAAGGTGATGTCCCGCATCCTCAGAGGCGGTCAGGGCAAGATTGAAGCGGCCCTTTATGCCCCCCGTATTCGTTTCGTTAACGGTCCCGAAAGTGAGGCCGTGGGCGCTGGCCATACTGAAGGTTGTTTCGATACTGCTGTTGCCCGTCTGCTTGTCTGTTACGGTGATTTTGCCGTCAGAGTTGATACGGGCGGAAACGTTGTTGCCATAGGCCTGCTCGATGGTGCTCAGGAGGCCCTGGACCTTGTCGGTGGCGGCGGTCAAGACGCGGTACGATCCGGTGATGGTTTCCCCCGAGCGTCCCTTCCCCGAAAAGGATATAAGGTCGCCGTCGGTTACCCCTGTGGAGGTGCCGACGCCGAGGACATTCTTGTAAACGCTGCTCCAGGTTGTATTGGCCGTCATTTTCGTGGTCATTCCCGCATCGGAATACAGGGATTCGCTTCCCGCCAGGATTTGCGCATACGAAGCGCTCAGTTCCGTATTCATTGCATTCACGATATCGGCCATGCTCATGCCGGAGGTAAGGGCTACGGAGGCAATTTTGCCGTTTTCCGTTACGGTCATGGTTTCAGCGGAACCCAGGGTGCCTGCGACGGCCGTTGTGGATGTCACGGAGGATTGCGTGGCGGCCTGGGTGATGTTGATGTCGTATTCGCCGGGCTGTGTCTTGCGTCCGGCATCCACATATTCGATGGCTCCCGATGATATGGCGGGTTTGATGGCAAAGAGGGCCTGGACGTCATTGAAACGGGTCTGCAAGTTATTGGTCAGAATGGTCTGGTCAACGTTCAATTGCCCGTTATTGTCGAGATTGATCCCGATGAGGCCCAGGGAGGTCAAGTCGGAGGCCACACCCCAGACAGCACTAGTTAGGGTGTTCGTTAAATCGCTTTTGATCGATGACAGGGTTCCTTCACCGAAAAGAATGCCCCCGGTCGTTTTCTTTTCCGTATCGTAGGACTGCTGGGTCTTGATGATTTGAGAAACTTCGTTGTACGTACCGACAAGCAGGGAGATTTTGTTTGAAATGGCATCGAGATCCTGATCGATTCGAACCGTGACCGTCGTTGCGGGGTCGCCCTTGAGCAGGTTCAGGGTGACGCCGTTGATGACATCCGTAACGGAATTCGATGACCGGGTAACGGCGACGCCATCGACGGAGAATGCCGCATCCACGCCGGTGGAAATCTCCCTTTTCCGGATGGTGGCTGCCGTTGCAGTTGAAAAACCGAAATTAAGACTGCTGGTGTCGGCGATAGTATCGGTCATGGTCACGTTCAGGTTGCTTGGCCGGTTTTTCGTCAGGTCGGTAATGCGAATTTTCCCGTCGCCGGTAATGGTTGCATCGGCATTGCCGTAAGCGCTTTTTACCGCCGTCAGAAGGTCCTGCACCGTCGATGCCGCCGTGATGTTGAATTGCGTGTTGACGTCGGCGTTGGCCGTATCCTTTCCCGTAAAGGTGATGTGGTCTCCTGCCGTCCAGCTCAGGTAACCGTCAATGTCCGAAAGGAGGGTCGTCGTCGCAATAACGGCGCCGCCTGTCGTTTTGGCGTTGCTGCCCGTGACGCCGAGGACGTCGCCCAGGGCCCCTTTGGTCAAGCCCAGGGTCTGAAAGATATTTTTCTCATCTTTGAAGGGGTCCGTGCTGTTGACGCCGTCGATCTGGAGACGATAATAAGTCGTACCGCTGACGACCTCCGTCTTGACGGAAGCGGCAATATTTGCCGATCCTTTGTTGTTGTTGATGGCGTCACGGATGGTGTTCAGATCCATGGTGGCCAGGTCGATGGTGATCATGCCGCTCAGGGTTCCCGATGCGTCGCGAACCTGAAGGGCTGTCGATGAAGCGGCTGAAGTCAGTGAAAGCATCTGGGACACCGTCTGGCTGACACCTGAAAAACGGTCGCTCTGTGCACCGCCGGTGACGCTGTTTTTCAGGGCGTAGGTCGTTGCTGCGGCCTCTGTGATGCCCAGGCTTCCCAGAATGTCGTTTTCAGACCCGTTGAGCAGTGAGATTCCCGTTGCCCCTGTCTGCTGACTGGTCAGGACAAGGCGGTAATCGGACTGCCCGTAATTGACGATGCTGGCGATTACTTTGGTAGGTGTTGTCCCGGCATTCAGGGCGTTTATTTTTCCTTGAATATGCGTCAGGCTGTCCGTAGCGGCGATGGAGACGACCTGGCCGTTGACCAGGATATCGCCTGTAAATGAGCTGCCCAAGGCATCGCTTGAACTGGAAAATGAACCGGATGAGACCTTCTGGGCCTGGGCGATATTGGTGATCTTGATGTCATAGGAACCCGGGGTCGCATCGGTGGTGGTTGCCGCGGAGAGGAGGTTGGAGGCTGTGACGGCCGAGTCGCTCGATGACAGGGAGGTCTTGAAGACATCAAAGCTAGTCGCCGATCGCAAACTGCCGGCGGCGCTTTTCAGGGCCAGGAGTTTTGTATTGAAGGACTGCCACGTTTGAAGCTTGTTTAGATTGGTGTTTTGCCTGTTCGTGATGAGATCGACCCGACGGTGGTCGATGGCGATCAGCTGATCGACGGTGTTACGCCAATCGAACCCACTGATAAGACCTGATACTGCCGTGGTGCCGCCTATCGAACCTGTGACTGCCATAATGCCTTCCTTTTCTTGTCCGTCTGATATAGTCATCGGACATTCGTGAATAAACTTTAACGGAAAATAAGCAATTCCAGTGCCGAATCGGTGAGATGCGTGAAATAAAAAACCCCGGCATCGTGAACGATGCCGGGGTTAAACGGGGAAGCCTGCTCTACGCGTTAGGGGTTACCTGAAGAGGGACAAAAGCTGCTGCGGTGCCTGGTTCGCCTGGGCTAGCATGGCGGTACCGGCCTGCATCAGGATCTGGTTCTTCGACATGGTTGTCATTTCTGCCGCCATATCGGCGTCACGAATGACCGATTCTGCCGCGCTGGTGTTTTCAATGGTCGTTGCGAGCGTGGCCGAAGCATAACCCAGTCTGTTCTGATTGGCGCCGACACTGCCGCGCTGCGTGTTCAGGTAGCTGATGGCGGTGTCGATGGTGGCCATGAAGGTCTGGGCCGTGCTGGCGGACTGCAGCTGGTTCGTGCTGAGGTTCAGGGCGCTGGCGCCTGTCGTGATCGCGCCGAGGGCAACGGTGATTCTGTCGTTCGTTGTGTTCTTCGCACCGACCTGGAAGTCGGAGCCCGTTCCGGTTTTGCTGATGAGTGTTTTCCCGTTAGCGGTTAATGAGGAGATGGCGTCGTTGACTGTCAGCGTCAATCCCAGGGTCGAGAACGAAAGGTCCTTGGTCTGGCCTGAGGAGACCGTGGCGACCGAGAATATCTTCTCGGACACTTTCTGTCCGCCGATGGTGGCCGTGATGGTGATATCATACTTACTTGCCGTTGTGGCGCCAAGCGTTGACACTGCGATGGTATAAGTCTGTCTTGACTGCAGACCGCTTACGCTGGTGAAGCCTCTTGTAGCGGCATTGAATGTACCTGCTGAAACGGTGACGCCGAATGAGCCGTCAACCAGCTTCGTGCCTGCATATTCCGTGGAGTTTGCAATTCGGTCGATTTCCGTGAGCAGCTTGTTGCCTTCCGCGTCGATCTTGGAGAGGTTGGAGTTTGCGTTTGCTGATGCAGCCTGGGTCGCCAATTCCTTCAACCGGGACAGCATGTTGCCGACCTGGTCCATGGCGCCTTCTGCGACCTGCAACATAGAGTTGGCTTCCGAAACGTTCCGGCTGGCCACCTTGTAGCTTGTGATGTCAGCGCGCATCTGCTGAGAAACGGACAGACCGGCTGCATCGTCGGCCGCTCTGTTGATCCGGAAACCGGATGACAGTTTCTCAAGGGATTTTGACATGTTTGTGTCTGAAATGCCGAGGTTCTTGTGTGCATTCATTGCCGCGATGTTGTTCTGAATTCTGAGTCCCATTTTTTATTCCTCCGTGAATTTGTGTTTTAGGCCTCCTTGGCCTTGGTTAAGTGGTTTACGTTTTCCTTCCCGCGTTTGATATGATTATCGTCAATGGCGCAGAAAACTTTAACGAAAATAATCGTGTTGTTGATTAAATGATTGTCAGTGGAAAATGCATTGATATTATTGCATTTTATGCATCAGGGAAAATGTGCTGGGTGTATGGATGGATGAGCGCATCCAGCGATCGTCTAATTTGCATGCACTATTATTGGCTTAAGCACGACAGCTCACCTCTTTTCTAAAGAGGGACTGGGGGAGATTTTACGCAATGGCAATAAATTCGCCCTTTAGGAAAGGGGGAAGAAAAAATTGAAAACAGGATAGTAATTTATCATCGGCGATATGAAGGTAAATAAAATTAAATAAATGATATCGAATCATGATTCATCATTTGTTCTATCGCCTCGCCAAACACCCTGGCAAATTGTTCGGCATTGCACAAATCCGAATGGCTCATGGCATTGCGAAGACCCGCGCGCAATCCGGCAAGCCTGTTCGTATCCGCCGCGAGAGTTCCCGCAATTCGAACATAGGCATCGGCGGTATCCACGGCCAGCGAACCCAGTCCGACGGCGCGCAGAATGGTCGCCCCCACACGAGATGCATGTACCGGCCCGGTCAAGGACACGACGGGAACCCCCATCCAAAGCGCTTCGCAGGATGTTGTCGTGCCGTTATAAGGCCATGTATCGAGGGCAATATCCACATCGGCATACATGGACATGTGTTCTGCGACGCTCGCTGAGTATCCCCGTATCTCAATGCGATCCGCTTTTATCCCCTCCCGTTCGAACTTCTCAATGATCGTTGCGCCGATGCGGTCGTCGCTCAGGGCTTTGGCCTTGAGGACCATGCGCGAACCTGAATTTTCGGCAAGAACCCTCGCCCAGAGCCTGACGGTTTCAGGTTGGATCTTTGCGGTGTTATTGAAAGAGCAGAAAGTCACCGCACCTCTGTGGGCCGCAGGCGAAGCGGCGACTGCCGGCATATCCGAAGAGCCGTGATAACAGAGGAAACATCCGGGCAGCCGAAATAATCGCTCCGTATAAAAGTCATCAAAGCCACCAGGATCGG
This sequence comes from uncultured Syntrophaceae bacterium, assembly GCA_964492965.1. Lineage (GTDB taxonomy): Bacteria > Desulfobacterota > Syntrophia > Syntrophales > UBA8958 > CAZBME01. Next base: position 31,818 of record CAZBME010000013.1, read on the forward strand.
CAACCCGGTCGGTGATGCGCCAGTCCATCGACGGGAGGCCTGTGGTAGAAGGATATCCAAGATAGGTGCATTGTACTGGCGCCGGACGCAGGGCATACAATCCCGGACGGCCTCCCTCGGTATAACCCGCCAGATCGATAAGCACATCAATGGCGTCCCGTTTCACCATGTCGGCAAGTTCTGCATCCTGCAGGTGATGGGTCGGCAAAAAGGCATCGGCAGTCTTGGCGAAGGACGCTGTTACCGAATCGGCTGCGGGTGTATCGGAATAGCAGGTGACATTAAATTTTGCCCGGTCGAGACCGGCAATGAGGGGCATCAGAAAGTATGCGACGGAATGCAGCCGCATATCCGGCGATACGAATCCGATACGGATTTTCTGACCTGGGGCTCTTCCCCGACTTATCGGGGTTTCGGCCTGGGTTAAAGTTGCCGGGACGATCTGCCGGGCAATAGATTCATGTTCGGCACGAATATATCGGCCATCGGTTTCGTGATAATGGAGACAGAGCAGCAGGTTGCTGCCGGCGGCGACGTAACCGGGTTTGGACGCCAGGGCCCGTCGACAGAGTTCAGACGCTTCACGCGTCCGGCCCTGTTCCTTGAGGCAATTGGCCAGATTGGTCAATGCCTCGTGGTGATCGGGCTGCATCGATAGAACGCGGCGCAAAACCGTCTCGGCATCGGTAATCCGCAACAACCGCTCCAGGGTCGCTGCATAGTTATTGAGCCCCGGCAGATAGTTGGGAGAGAGGCGGGTACATTGTTCCAGATGAGGTAGCGCCTCGTTATGGCGCCCAAGCATCATCAGGCTCGTTGCATAATTATAATGAAAAATGGCATCGCTTAGCCCGGCTTTTTCCGCCTGCGCAAACAGGGCAACGGCTTCGGCCCAGGCCCCCCGTTCCGCTGTTTCGAGCGCCATATGGGAAAGAATTGCGGCGTTATCCGCGTTTATTTCGTCATCCCCGCCCATAAGCATTCCTCGCTAGTGATTTCAGATTGAATATACCGTCGGCGATCTTAGAAGCCTTCCGTTATGGCGTCAAGTTGAAATTGAAAAAGTGATGCTTCCAGATAACAAATCGTCAGTAGTTTGACGCATGGTATCATCATGGGGGCTTCCGAATTTGTCCCAAGTAAAGGATCACCCGGATATTTCTTGTTTTGTGGACAGATAATGATCAATCGCCATTAAAGAATTCCGATTTTATGACGATAAACTACATTAATGGTCGATTTTTATTGTTTTAGCACGACAGCTCCCCTCGTTTCTAGCGAGGGGTTGGGGAGATTTTACGGAAAGCCGTAAAAATCCCCCTGGATTCCCCTTTTTAAAAGGCGGAATTGAACGATAAAAACATTGCGTCAATGACACCAAGGGAAAAGGCACAAATAGTGCATTCATTTCACCAGATACTTTATTAAAAAACGAGGGAGCATAATTGCCATGGATGTAAATTACATTAACCCTTTTCTCAACGGTACCCTTGAAGTGCTTAAGAAGATGGCTTTTGTCGACGCTTTTGCCGGGAAGCCCTATAGCAAGGCGGATTCCACCGGTTGCGGCGATGTCTCAGGGATTATCGGTATAACGGGAAACGCTGTCGGCTCCCTGGCCATCAGCTTCACGGAGGAGAGCATCTGCGGCATCACCAGCAATATGCTGGGAGAGACTTATAAGGATATCTGCCGGGATGTTTTCGATACGGTCGGCGAAATAACCAACATGGTTTCCGGTGTCGCCAGGACCTATATGGAAAGGGAAGGGCTGATCGTTTATGCGGCGATCCCGACGGTTGTTTACGGCAAGAACCATGTCATCATGCACATTCTCAAAAGCCCCAGCATTGTCATCCCCTTCAGCACCAAGTTCGGCCAGTTTTTTGTCGATGTGTGCATCAAGATGGTGGAGTCGGACGAGTTGTCTCCCGATGCAGCAACGGGGCCCGTCAACAAGGTTTATAGACCCGATACATCCATGGCCGGCCGGATGAGGCCGCAGCCGCAGCCGGAAAGCGCAGTGCCCAGGGCCGCGCCTGCCGCACCGCCGGCAGAACCGGAACCGCCGGCGCCCGCCAGGACAACGCCGCTGACGCCCGAGGAAAAGATAGTGCGATCAAAGGACAGCCTGGCAAAGGTATTAGCGCAGCGCGACGAGACAAAGCGTCTGCTGAAAGAGAATCCGTTTATGGAATTGCGGCAGAGGCAGAACTTGAATAAATTACTTCCCGCTTTGGAAGATAAAATCAAGAGGCTCAAACTCGATATTCAGGCCGTCGAATCGCTCATGAAAATGACGTCCGACGATCTTGATAATCCCAAAATCGGGAAGCATTATCAGAATTACAACCGCTGAGTTTAGTGACCCAGGCAATAGCCGGGTCATTTCAGTCCCTAAAGATAGATCCCCCTTTACAAAGGGGGATCTGAATGAGAAAAATATCAGAATATCAAGATGATAACAAAAGGGGCAGGTTTGAAACCTGCCTTATGTTGTTAGGCCTGTAAAGCAAGTGCCCGTGCTCCGAAAATCTCCGCTTCTTCCTGTCTTCCCAGGGCCTTGCTGATTTCGCTTAAATGGAACCAGGGTTTCGGGTCTTCCGGGGCCAGTTCAATGGCTTTCATGAATTTTTCAACAGATCTCTCGTATTGATTCGACATTTTGTAGGCAATGCCGATATTGATCAAGGCCTGGAGATTGTCAGGCCTTTCTGTCAAAAGATCCTCAAGAATCACGATAGCAGGGCTGGTATCGCTGTCTTCCAGAAAGATGACGGCCAGGCGGTTGAGGACGGCTTCATCCTTACTTCCCGCCTGGAAGAGCTTCGTAAGCCAGGCCCGTTCGCTGTCTCTGTTTTTCGACAGGAAGGCCAGTTTGGCCAGGGCATACCAAACGCCCTGTTCTTCGGGCGCCAGATGCAGCGCTTCGTCAAGAAGTTTTTCCGCCTCGGTAAAGTCCTGAGCTCCCTCCATGTGGTAAGTGGCGGCATTCAGCCATGCCTGCCAGGGGTCAGTCATCAGGGACTGGGCCTTGCGGTAATGGAGCAGCATCTGCTGACGGTCTTTGATTTTATAGCAGGCGTGTCCCATGAGCAGGTTAATGGCAGGCCCCTCTTCCATGGTCGTGTTAATCAGAACACCGGCCTCGTCGGAATGGTCCTGATAAAAGGCCAGCCGCTCCAGATATTTTTCTCCGTACCTCATCACTTCTTTCCAGTTTTTCCGTTCGAAAGCGATCAGGGCAAGGACATGGAATGAATCCATATGGCCGGCGAATTTAACAAGTGTCCTCAAGGCATGCCGCTCGGCGTTTTCCATATCTCCCAGATAATAATAGGACATGGCGGCATTGTGATGCGACCAGAGATAGAGCTCATGCTCGTCGCCGCTTTTCTCCGCCAGTTCCACGGCCTTTTCCGCCTCGGTGATGCATTCCCTGAATAACCTCCGGCTGAGATAAGAGGCACAGAGATAATGATGGGGCATGGGATTGTCGGGATACTCGGCAATCTGTTTCTTTAGAAGTTCCGTTGTCCTGATATATTTTTCATTGGCCTTCTTTTCATCGACAGAGTAACCGTAATGCATGATTTCGATTTTCGAAGGGCCCGTGCAAACATGTCCGACGACGCGGTTGTGGACGATGCTCTCATAATGGATGACGCCGTTGTTGCGCAACAGGCGTTCGGAATTGTGCCTGGCGGTCCGGGTGCCGCCGGCATAGGTCGAAATCGTTGTCACCAGGAAGGCATCGACCGTGCCCGCAGATTTGACGGTCTTTCTGATTAACTCGCCGCTTCCTTCCACCATTTCCTCATCGCCGTCAAGGATGAAAATCCAGTCGCCCGTCGCATAGCTGAGGGACTGATTCCGGGCCTTGCTGAAGCTTCCTTCCCAGGGGTGAAAATAGATCTTGTCGGTGTACTTCCTGGCGATATCGACGGATTCGTCCGTGGAGCCCGTATCGACCACAATGAGCTCATCTACGTAATCGACGATGCTCTTAAGGCACTTATCCAGAAAAACGGCTTCATTCTTGACGATCATGCAGCAACTGACGGTCGGCGCCTTTTCAGAAGAGGCTTCCTCCACCTTTGCCAGCAGTTCAATAATTGTTACATCGTCTGGATCGACCTGCTGTGCCCGCTGCAAATAGGATCGCGCTTCATCCATCATGCCTTTTGTATGAAAAAAGATGCCCGTCGCTCTCAGTGCAACCAGAGGCGCAGGTGATATGAGAATGGCGCTTTCAAACATTTCGGAGGCCCTTTGGCTTCGGCCCGTCTCGGTTAAGGCAATCGCCAGAAGGATCTGGATGTTCCACTCTTCCTTCAGGGAACAGGTGAATAAGTCATCGAACGATTCAGGCGAGGCCCTTAACTGCCGTACCAGAGAGAGATAATGTTCGCCTTCGGCAATCACCTTCTCCCATTGCTGCTGATCGAAGTAAATGATCGTTAAAAGGAAATGTCCGTCGATATGATTTGGATAGCCGGCGAGTCCTTCAAGAGCGGTCCGTTCCGATTCCTGGAGCTGATTCAGCCTGTAATGGGACATGGCGGCATTGTGATACGACCATAGATAAATCAGATTCAAGTCCTGTTTTTTTTTCGACAGTTCAATGGCTTTGGAACTGGCCATAAGGGACTCCCGGAACAAATCGCGGCTGATGTAGGAGCAGCCGAGATAATGCCAGGGCAGGGGATTGTCCGGGTCATCTGCGATATCCCTGTTCAGCAGAGAAACGGTTCTTTCGAATTTCTGCTGCGATTGGGGCTGATTCAGGTCGTAGCCGTAATGAATCAATCGTATGGGGAACGTTTTTCGGGCCGTCATGCCGACGAGGCGGTTATGGACACGGCCCTCGTAATGAATGACACCATTATTGAGAAAGATTCTTTCACTGTTGTGGATGGCTTCGCTCCTGCCCCCTTGCATCCTGCTGATAACCTGCATCAGGATGCAATCGAGTCCCGGTTCCTCTATCGCCTTCCGGATCATGGGAATGTCTTCCTGAATCAATTCCTCATCGGCGTCGATAATGAAAATCCACTTGCCGGTAGCATATCGGATGGAATGGCCGCGGGCCTCGCTGAAATTATCGTTCCAGGGATGGACCCATATCTTGTCCGTATATTTCCGGGCGATCTCCACGGTTTTATCCGTGGAGCCCGTATCGACAAAAATGATTTCATCGGCGATCGATTTGATGGAAGCCAGGCATCGCTCAAGCTGCCTTTCCTCATTTTTTGCGATCATGCAGACGGAAATCGTCGGTCCTGCAGAAGTTTCTTTCATGTCGATGGTTTCGTTCTTCGGGTGGTTCATATCATTACCGTCCTCTCTTACAGTGCTGCCAGATTGGCCAGGGCGTCGGTATTTTTCGGATCGATTACCAGCGCTTTCTGAAACATGGCGCGGGCCTCTTCGTATTTCCCCCCGGCAAAACACATGGCGCCGAGATTATTGTATGCCGGTGCGCTCCCGGGGAAAGCGCCCAGGATACCCTTGAATGTTTTTTCAGCGTCGGCGATATCTCCCTTCCCGTATTGTGCCTCGCCCAGGATGACGAGCAGGTCGTGCAGGAAGGCCGGTTCAGAAGCAAAGGTCTTGAACTCGATGACTTCAAGGACGATATAGATGACATCATTATATTGTTCCGCATCTCCCAGCGCTTTTAGATAGCGGATGAGGGCGCCCTTGTGATCTCCTGAAAGGCGGTCGTCCTCAAATTGCCGGATTTGCGCCGACACTTTATCCCGTTCGGATTTCAGCCGTTCATTTTTGAAGTCGTTCCGCAACAAGGCCCTGACATAGCTTTTCTCCCGGTCGGCCGCATAGATCGGGAAGTGGTCGATTACCTTCTTCTCCACATAGATGATGCCGGATACCTCACTGATCTTTACCAGATCGTCCATGTAGGGCTGGGGATTGAACGGATAAGCGGGCATGTGTCCGGCCAGAACAATCACGTCGGGGTAGTCCTGCTTCAGCGAGGCAAATAATTGGGCATACTCTTTTGTATCGAAAGATTTAAAGGGCACGAAACTGGGGAGGTAGAAATATGAAAGCCGATCCGAGCGATTGAATATCCTGGCGGCGTGCCCCAAAACGAGAATCCTGTCATCCGGATCGGTTTCATGTTTGAGATAATCGCCGATTTCGTTGAAGGTGGGCCACCAGGAAGCATGACCGGTTTTTTGCGGGTCATAGAGGCGGTCGCGTTTTTCCGGATCGGTGACGGTATAGAGAAAATGATCGAAAGCCATGACATACAGGGCGTAACCGGCCAGGACAATAATCAGCAGCCATGTCAAGAATCCTCCGCCGGGAAGGCTTCTGTAAACGTACGAAAAGGAAACGCCGCCCAAAAGTGCTGCGAAGGGCACTGAATTGAGCCAATAGCAGCAGTCAAAATTCCGGCGGGGAAAGATCAGGGCCAGGGACGCCAGCAAAAGGGCCCCTGCTGAGATGGTGTATGGATTGTTTTCGTGAAACAGGGAAAAGATCAGCCAGGCCAAGGCCAGAAGATACAGGGGCCATATGGTCAGGCTGTTGGCCCGGATCATCTCAAAGGCCTCCCGCCCCGAGCGGCGCATTTCATCTTTAATGATCTTCCCCTGACCCTCCGGATGGGCATGAAGGACCAGATTGATCGGATGCCAGATCGTGGATTCCAGATATTGGAAAAAGGCTTTTTGTTTATGGAAATAAGCCATCCAGAACAGGTGAAGAACCATAAACCCAATGGAAAAATATACCCACGACAAAAAGGGCGTATAGATGAGAACGACAAGGCCGATGGGAGGAAGATAGAACAAGGCTCCCTGGCGGAGCAGTGTCGCGGCGCCGAGGCAAAGGCCGCAAAGAAAAGGGAAGGCCGGATGAGGGCTTTGAAAAGACAGAAACAGGAAGTACAGCGACATGAGGGATGGCGTTGTCATATAGACTTCAGGCGTTAAACGGTCCCCGATGAGACGGGGGCTGAAGATATAGAACGCGAAAAACACACTGGCGGCATAGGCGGCGGCATGTCCGAAAGCGAGGTCCGTGGCCAGGAACAGGAAGGCGTTGCCCAGGGCAACGTATGAGATGGAAAGGACGGTGACGACCAGGTCTCTGTTGCGGGCAAAGAGGCTGAATACGGCGTAAAGAAGAGCCATGTGCGGTCCCGGGCCCAGTCCGTAATCCCGGTAGGGGATTTTGCCCTTCAGCCAGGCCTGCCCGATGTAATAGTGAAGGGACTGATCCTGATACATGGGTGTCCGGTAAAAGGGCAGATAGGCGATAAAGGTCACGGCGACGGCGAATACGATTCCAAATAGCATATAAAAAGCCTCAAGATTTTACCCGGCGGATTGAAATCCGCCAATTCTGTTTATCCTCATCTTCGGGATAGTCTTTCATGGTGAGCTTTTCGAGATGAAGCTCGTCCTTGCCTGCCAGAAAGTCCCGGATTTCTTTTCGGGTCAGGCCGTCGTAAACGGGCGCCACAATGTAATCAAGGGCGACATTTGCGTATGTTTCAAACGGCGCTCCCTTGAATGATTTGTATATGTTGTCATTGCCCGGGAGAACCGCCTGGGCGAAATTCCTGTTCAGGGCATTCAGGGGCAGATACAGGAGGTGGAACACCAGCCAGAACCCGAATCCCATCAAATGAGCGAGGGGCAGTCGAACCGTATTGCCCGTTTTTGAGAAGAAATGTGTGCGAAAGACGTTGCCCATTTCGTATAGTTTACCCGTCGGCGAATCGCTCGACAGGGTGAGGACATTGAGATATCCTCCTTCCTTTAATAATTTGGTCAGGGAATAGATTGAGTAGAGGGGATCATAGGTATGGTGCAAAACACCGGCGGTGAAAATCATATCAAATTTTGCCGAAAATACTTCCTCTGCTTTCATCAGGTCGCATTCATAGAAAAAGACATTGGGTTTCCCGTAGGTTTCAGCGGCGCGATAAACACTGTCTCCGATGTCGAGGGCGCAAATATGGGCGGGATTCAGCGATTGCAGCAGAGGCAGTTCGTGCCCGGCTCCGCAGCCGACAAGGAGGATATTCTTTCCCTCCACAAGCGATTTCAACCTCTCCACGCAATCCGGGCCGGTAAAAGGAGAATAGGCCCTGAATAAGGATTGGTAGTAGAGATCGTTTTGCCAGTCAACATTAGGCTTTTTATATCGATTCCAGTAATAACCGAACCCGTAAGCGTTGTCCTGGACGTTCCGGAGGCTTTGCTCCGAAGGCCTGACTACGACAACGCCGTTACGTTCCTTGATGGTCGGCCATATTTCGTCTTTTAAAAAGAATCGTGCATCGCGGGTTTCGTTCTCACTCATTGCACTGTCCTCCCAGTAGTCAAAGTGGTATGGAGATATAAAGCAAAACATCCCGTGAATCGTTGGATATTCAGCCCCTTACGCCCACAATTCTTGCCGGTACGCCCATGGCGATGTGGAAATCGGGAATATCCTTCGTCACAACGCTTCCCGCACCGACAACGGCACCCGTTCCAATGGTCACGCCGGGCATGACCTTGACATTTGCCCCGAGCCACACGTCCTCCCCAATGGTTACCTTTCCCAGCGCCATGCCCTGTTCCCACATGAGCTTATGGCGGATGGCGAACCTGTGATTCGAAGAGGTGATCACGCAATGGGCGCCGATCAGAACGTTGGCATTGATGTCCACCTCCCCGCTGCCGATGATGACGGAATAGCAGCCGACATAGACCCTGTCGCCGATATGGATATGACCGTCCCAGGCTTCCAGGATGACCCCCTTATCCAGAAATACGGACTTCCCCAGCTTTACCCTGCGCAGGCTGTCGACGCGCACGCCAAGGCCCAGCCATGTAAATTTTGTGGCCCAGCACAGGCGCCCGACGGTTGCCGCGAGCATGGGGGCCGAAAGCCGGATCGCTATATTCCACAGCCTTCTGCCTATGGAAGGCATGGCCGGTCGTTCTTCTTCATTTGTGTTTATCATATATATACCTGATATCCCTTTACTTGCAATAGTCCGGCTAAAAAGTAACGCCATAATGCTTGCGCCATATTTCCATCAAAAGCAGACGCCAGCAGAGAAACTCCCGATGCTTGTGGAGAGGTGAATACATGGTGGCCTTGAATGTCATGAGCCGTTCCACGGCAGATCGCGAAAAAAAGCGTCTCGCCACGGACCCGTTGCTGAGGAGCAGATCATGCATTTTTTCATAATTGCTTTGCAACACCTCGGGCATGGGAATGGAAAAGCCCCTCTTCTTCCTGACGGCAATGTTTCCCGGGAGGATCTTCCGGGCCAGTTCCCTGAGGGCGTATTTCTCCCGGCCTTCCTTGAAGGAAAAGGTCTTGCCCGTGAGCTTGAGTTCTCCCGGAAGGTTGAAGACGGTTTCCACAAGGTCGCGATCCAGAAAGGGAACGCGGGCCTCGATCCCCAGAGACATGGTCCCATGATCCACTTTCATGAGAAAATGGTTGGGTAGTTGCCGGGTGATTTCAAAAGCGCCGATGGTTTGAAAGATGTCGGCAAAACCCTCGTCCTGCATGATCCGGTGAATTCGCCCGTAATCTGGATAGTTGAACGGAATGGGGAGCATGCGGGATATGCAGTAGTAAAACAGGGCGCTGCGCACAAAAGATCCGGCGAGGTTGAAGGGAAAGCGGGACAGGCCGAACCAGGAATAGCCGCCGAATATTTCATCGGAACCCTCTCCGACCAGAAGCACCTTGACGCCGTAATCGAGAATTTTTTCACTGATCAGATGGGTCGTGAACATGCCCCCGTCGAGGCTGGTCAGGTCGTCGAGTTTCGGAACGAGATCGTCGAGACGCCTGTTAATCTGGCCGGGATCGATGATGAATTCATGATGGCGGCTTCCGATGTGTTCCGCCACCTGGCGGGCATAGGGGCGCTCATCGAGGGTATGCTCGAATCCCGCCGTAAAGGTCCAGATGGGATCCTGCCGTGTTTCCTGGGCCAGGGCGGCGACTACCGACGAATCAAGACCTCCGGACAGAAGTATCCCCACGGGGACGTCGGCGACCATCTGGGAATGGACGGCTTTGCGAAGCTTGTCTTCAACCTCTGCGACCAGTTCCGGGTCGCTTGCGGCCGGCCGGTCCTGCCGGCTGAGGCGCCAGAAGGTCTTTTCCCGGAGCTTTCCCTCCTGATACACCATCCATGTGCCGGGCAGCACCCGCTTGATCCCCTGGTAGGCCGTCCGCTGCGGTTCATAAATATACTGGAAGCAGACAAGCTGATGCAGGGCCTCGTCATCGAAGCGGGGAGAAAAAATTGTTCGGGGAAGGGCGTGAAACGCCTGGGCCTCGGAACTGAAGAACAGTCCCTGGCTGGTTTCCATATAAACAAGAGGCTTTACGCCAAGAGGGTCGCGGGCCAGATAGAGAAGTTCCTGGCGTCCATCCCAGAGTACGGCGGCAAAAATGCCCTCCAGGCGCCGGAAGACGTCATCTCCCCACTGTTCGTATCCGTGGACCAGAACCTCAGAATCACTGTGGGAACGGAAGACATGGCCCTGTGAAAGCAGTTGCGACCGCAGTTCCTGAAAATTGTAGAATTCTCCGTTTACGATGACCTGTATGGTCTGGTCCTCGTTTCCCAACGGCTGATTGCCCGCCGCCGACAGATCAATAATCGACAGGCGGCGGTGGGCAAGGTACACGCCGCGATGCTCGTCAATGAAATCGCCGCCGGCATCGGGCCCCCGGTGCTTCAGACGATCGGACATAGCGTTCAGGGCCTGTCTGTGATCGAAGGGTGTCGTGGTTACGAAACCGCATATGCCGCACATGCTGACTCTCCTATTTCTCCCAGCCGTAAGCGCGAAACAGGCCGTGAATGTTTTTCTCGCCGAACAGCCGCTCTGCGAGCGGCCTGGCTTGCTTTCTTTTTTCTTCCAGATTCTCGGGGTGTCCCGCTATTTCCGACAACGTCGCCGACAGCTTGGCCGCATCGGGCGTCACAATGAAGGCCGCTTCGGCGATCATCTCGGCAATGGCCGCCTGGTCGCTCATGAGGACCGGAACCCCGCAGGACAGGGATTCCAGAACCACGCGGCCGAGCCCCTCCCGATACAGGGAAGGGAGGATAAACACGTCGGCGGCATTATAGTAACAGGGCAGTTTTTCCTGGCCGACATGACGGGCAAAACGGATATTCGGCAATGTCTTTGCCGCAGCGCTGATGAGGTCTTCCTGGGGGCCCAGACCGGCGATGATGAATTGCATCTGCGGCAATTTTTCGGCGGTTTCCGTTATGACCAAGGCCCCTTTTTCAGGCAGCAGGCGACCGACGAAAAGACAAATAAAGGCATCCTGTGGAAGATCCAGGATTTCCCGGCACTTTTTCTTGTCCATCGGGGCAAACCGCTCCTGATCCACCCAGGTGTATTCCGTCGAGACGATGCCGGGAGGCAGGCCGATGGCGATCAGTTCCTCCCTTGAGGGTTCCGAGAGGGCCACAATGTGATCCGCCTTTTTCAGCATCCAGCGGCTCACCGCGGAAAATGCCCCTGCGGGCTGGAAGCCATAGATGGTGTGGGTTGAAACGACCCATCGCTTGCCGAAGACGGCCTTCAGGCACCGGCCGATGATGGCGCTGTTCAATCCCGGCGTATGGATGGCGTCGATACGACCGCCCCAAATCGCCATATAGAGGATGGACAGGAACATCAGTCCGGGCGTAATATACAGGACCTCCAAAAGCGGCCATTTGAGGAGCTTGTGAAACAAGTCGCCTCCGGGCCAGGGCATCCGCCAAATGGACACGCCCGGACGGATTTCATGGAATTCCCCTTTTTTGTTGGTGGTCAAGGGCTGATAGGTCAGGACGTCCACGCGATGGCCGAATTTTACCAACGTCTTGACGAGATCGTTCAGGCGCGTTTCAACGCCACCGACGTTTGGATGAAAAAAGGGCGTGATCAGGAGGAGTCGCTTGTCCGTCATTTTTTCGCCACCACATGGAAATGATGAGCCCAGCGGCGCAGGGGCGTTTTCAGCAGGCCATCCTGAAGGGGGATCAGCCAGAACGCCTGCGAGTCCAGGACCCATTGGAGACGCATGGGTAAAAAGGCGGGGAAGAGATCTGTCTTTGCAAATTCCACGATCCGGAATGGCCCTTTTCCGATCATCTCCTTTAAGGTATTTTCTCCGTAAAGCGTGTCATGGCCGGGTATTCCCAGAATGCGGCCTAATCTTTCCGCCCAGGAAAGATCGCTGGGGCAGCGGAAGACGAAAACCGTCCCTCCCGGCTTCAGGACGCGATAGGCCTCCTGGAGGGAAAGGAGGGCCTGCTCCGGGGGGATGTGTTCCAGAACGGCGTAAAACAAGACGGCGTCAAACGATTCGTCTTCAAAAGGAAAGCGGTAGGGCTTGTAGAACCGGAGCCGGACGCCAGGGTGCCGGCTTTCCAGATCCTGCCATATGCCGATGAAATCGTTTTTCGTCAGTTTGAAATGGCCGTAGTAACTGGCTGTTTCCTCAACATCGATGCCGTGGACATCGAAGCCGATGGCCGAAAGCACGCAGGATATGCCGCCGAACCCGCAGCCCACATCCAGAAGCTTCGGCTGGTCTCCGGGAAGACTCTGCCTGACCAGGGCCAGGTCGCGCAGCGTGCCTTCGCGATAGAGACGGCAGTCGTAATCGAACCGCATGGCGCTCTTGTCGGGAATATGGGACACGGTGATCTCCCGGACCTTTTTGAAGCGGTTCCAGATGTCCGTTTTGAGGGGATCAGCCATTTTTTTCCACCAGATAATGGCCCATGGCCAGATATTGCAGGCCCGAATTTAAAAACGTGTGCATGGCGTCATCGGGGGTGCAAACAATGGGTTCGCCGTGGAGGTTGAAAGACGTATTCAAAACCCCGCCGATACCGGTCAGACGGTCAAATTCCTTCAATATCCGGTGATAGGAGGGGTTCGCCGATTCCTCCAGCACCTGGGGGCGTATCGTTTTGTCATAGGGATGGATGCTGGCCCTAAGCTGGCTTTTACCCAGGGGTGTGGTCCTGAAGGCCATGACCATGTAGGGCGCCGGGATTTCCTTTTCGTTTTCGATATAGTCCTTCTCCCGCTCCTTCAGGATGCTGCCGGCAAAGGGCATCCAGAAATCCCGGTTTTTAATCTGCCGGTTAATGATTTCCACGCTGTCTTCAAAGGACGGATTGGCCAGGATAGACCGGTTTCCCAGGGCGCGGGCGCCGAATTCCATGCGGCCGTTGAATCTGGCGACGACCTTTTTGTCCTGAAGAAGGAGGGCCACTTGTGTTTCAATATCGGGATGCCGCGCAAATTTCACCTGCGGGACATGCTTCGCCAGGGTTTCGCCAATCTGCGCATCCGAATACTCGGGACCGAAGTAGAGGTTGCGAAGCGGTTCGATTGTCCGGCCGCCGATTCGTTTGTTCCCGTCATAGAGATAGCCGTAGAAGCAGGCGCCGATGGCGCAGGATTCGTCTGACGATGACGGACAGGTGAAGACCTTTTTTACCTCCGGCATGTCTGCGATAGCCATGTTGGCCTTGACGTTCATGAAAAGTCCACCCCCCAGGACGATGTTGTCCATGGGGATTCGCTTTAAAACCTTAGCGACCCACTGTGTGACGACATCCTCCACGAGTTTTTGCGCCGCACCGGCAATCCAGTCGAATCGCTGGCCTTTCAGATGGTCTTCGAGATAGAAATAGACCACCCTGGTGCTGTTGGGGGCGTGGAATTGCAGATCGTCGCCGACGGTGATCAGGGGCCGGAGTATCTCATAGGTCCGTTTCACCCCTTCCTGATCGGCATAAGGGGCGAGCCCCATGACCTTGTATTCATGTTCCAGAAATTTCATGCCCAGATATTTGGTGATCATGCCGTAAATAAAAGCAACGGAATGAAAATTCGGCGTTTTGGCGATCGTCTCGATTCCTTGGCCATTGGCCTTGTAAACGGCGCCGCAGCTGTGATTGCCCATGCCGTCTCCCGTCAGGATGAGGGCCTCGCGATCGGCGATCTCGGGATAGGCGTAATATCCGGCCAGGGCATGGGTGAACTGATGGGATGCCGCGATGATCTTTCCGGTATCGACGCCGAGGGAAACGCTGAGCTGCTGCTTGCGCAGGTTGAACATCCGCTTCTGGACGATCTGCTCGTTGACCATGTTTCTGGCGCCCATAACGAGCTTTTCAAAAGGGGGATACGCATTGCCGAGTTTTGCCGTCGACCAGTAGATGGCGTCGCTCAGAAGAAAGCGCATGAGTGTGCCGTAGAGCGATCCTTTTTCGGCAGCGTGGCTGTCGTCCGTAAAGAAGGAAATGGGATGGCGGCTGGAGAGGATGACGGCGTCAATGTCCTTCGTCCTGATGCCTGCATTGTCCATCAAATATGCCACCGATTCTTTCGGATAGCCGGAAAAGGCCTTGATGCGGTTCAGCTTTTCCTCCGTGGCGATGCCGATGATCCGGCCGTCCTGCAGAAGCGCCGCCGTGGCGCCGTGACCTTCATTCAATCCCAGTACGTACATAATCAGCCCCTTTTGATATAGTAGAGCAAATCCGTGTAGCGGTTGATTTGCCTGAAAAACGGCCGGAAGTTCATGTCGATGACGCTCCTGATCAACCTGGGCAGGAAGACCATGAGGGCGGCCGATCTCTTTTTGAAAAGGTTATAGGTTTTGTTCCTGACGATGGATCGCAGAAGAAAGGCCGGCACCACCGGGATCAGGGCAAACACCAGTTCGAATCCCAGATATTTTTCAACCACGACGCCGTAATTGCCCTTTCCGTCAAGCCCCTTGCCCTGTTCGATTTGTTCCCGATCTTTTTCCGAAAGCATTCCCTGGTTCAGGGCCGTTTGCAGGATGGGGGTTTTGGGATAATAGGACAGCCAGAAAAAGGCCGCGAAATTCGGGTTGTATTTTTTATAGGTGAGGGCCGCCTCTTCGTAATCCTCCAGGGTTTCGCCGGGGATGCCGCCGATGTGATCGATGATGAGCCTGATGTTGTGACGCTTGATCAATGCCATGGCCCGGAAGATGTCCTCATTGGATTCATGCCGTCCCAGCACGTCCCGCCGGATTTTGGGGTTGATGGTCTGGATGCCGATTTCGATGTCCGTGCATCCCGACAGCTTTAACGCCTTCAGCGCCTCTTCATCGATGGACCGGGGGTGGATGGCGCAGACGAATGGTTTGCGGATGTCTTTCCGGTAGCCTTCGAGAAAGCTGAAAAGCCATTTTTTGTCCTGGACAAAGGTGTCGTCGCCGAACATGACGTAGGAATAGTCGATCCCGTTGGCTTTGGCCCATCTCAGCTCGTCAAGGACGTTCTCGACGCTTCTTCTGCGGATGAACGATTTCTTGTCCCGGATCGTGCTGTTGTAGCAGAAGGTGCAGTTGTAAGGGCATCCCCGGGAGGTCATGATATAATATCGTTTCGCCATGTGGGGCGCTTCGTTGATGAAAAGAAATTTATCCGGGAAGGGCAGGTTGTCCAGGTCCTGGGTAAGATGGCCCAGGGGATTCGTGATCAGCCGCCCGTTTTCCTTGGCCATGAGGTTCGGGATGCCTTCGACGGAGATTTTTCCCGTTTTGTCGAAGCGGTCGGCCAGTTCCGGGAAGGCCTCTTCCGCTTCCCCGGCGCAAAGCAGGTCCACGCAATCCTCCGCGATGACCTTGTCCGGCACGGAAGTGGGGTGGATGCCGCCGAAGATGATGGGAATATTGTTGATCTTCTTGATCGCCCGGGCCATGTCGAGGTTCCAGAGGTAATTTTCGCTCATGGATGAAAAAGCGATCAGATCCGGGCTGGAATCGATGACCTTTTTAATGAAGTCCTCCCGGGAAAAGAGTTTCCCGTAGAGGGCCGGGATGTTGCAGAAGGCGTCATTGAAGAGCTTGGGGTCATAGACGAGGGTGACCTGATGCCCCTTTGCTTTCAGGCAGGAGGAGAGATATTCGATGCCCAGGTTTTCGTATGCTTCAGCGACAAATGTAATTCTCATGACATGGATTCCTTTGACTGGCCTCGGGAAATAATGGAAACGGCCTTTTTCAGGTCAAAAATCAGTAGTCTGTAATTCAGGAGATATCTTTTCAGGTTTTTCAGTATCCATCCGGGGCGCAGATAGAAGAGCAGGATGGCTTTTCTTTTCGCCTTTTCCAGGGCTTCCCTTGTCATGTTCGCGGGAACGTAGACGGGCCATTTTTCGACGAATCCTTCTCCGAGATCGCCTCGGGCATATTGATCAATAATATCGGCTTCAATGATGCCCTCCTCGATCCCCCGCCGGAATATTTCCGCGCCGGGCATCGGCTTGGTCAGGTGGATGCCGATGATGGAGGGCTTGGTCCTCTTGGCAAAGCGGACCGTGTCCTCGATTTCCTTGAGCCCTTCGCTGGGGAAACCCATCATGAGAAACATCCCCGAGATGATATTCCTGTCGTTGGTCATGCGGATGGCCGCAGTGATTTTATCGTCCGAGACCCCCTTGCCGATGACCTCGTTTCTGATACGCGGATTTCCCGACTCCACGCCGAACAGCAGAACATTGCACCCGGCTTCCGCCATCTTGTCGATCAGCTCTTCATCCACGCAATCCGCCCTGGTATTGCTGCCCCATTTAATCTGGAGCCCCCGGGCGATGATTTCGTTACAGAAGGCCATGACGTGTTTTTTGTTCAGCGTAAGGATGTCGTCCAGGAAATAGTAGCCTTTCCAGCCTTCGGCATAGAAAAGGGTCATCTCGTCGATCAGATTCTTTGCGGAGCGCATGCGGTATTTGTTGCTGACCGCCGGGCGGGAGCAGAAGATACAGTCGAACGGGCAGCCGCGGGACGTAATGAGGGCCACTTCCCTGTTTGTAAAGCAGGTGTACTTTTCGATATCCACGAGGTGCCTGGCCGGGAAGGGGATCTCATCGAGATCCTGAACGGGCTCACCCTTGAAAAGACCTTTTACGGGTTCATTTTCCATGAGACGGCGGACGATATCGCGGAACGTTATTTCTCCCTCTCCCGTCACGGCGATGTCGAACAGGGGAAAACGATGAAAAAATCCCGGATCGGCGCTGATATGGGAGCCGCCGATACACAGGGTGATGCTGTCCCCGAAGCGTTTCCGGATGGCCTCCGCCAGCTGCACGCAGGTTCTCAGTCCGGGCGTCAGGGTGGAAAACCCTACAATGCGAGGCCTTTCATCGGCAATCCTGTCCAGAATGTCCGCCATGGACATTTCGGTGACTGCCGGGTCGATGATGGAGACGCGCCGGCCGTCCTTTTCCAGGACAGCGGCCAGATAAAGGATGCCCAGGGGCGGCCAGTACTTCTGGTCGCCCAGGACTTTCAGCTTGTAATTGAACGAAATCGGGCAGCTGATGAAGATAATGTCGGATTTACTGTTTTCTGTCATCGTTTTAACCTATGAGGTCTCATTTAATTTCTTCCCCCTTTTCTAAAGGGGGATACAGGGGGATTTT
>CAZBME010000013.1:49406-74499 GCA_964492965.1 uncultured Syntrophaceae bacterium
CTTCCCCCTTTTCTAAAGGGGGATACAGGGGGATTTTATGGGCCTTCCGTAAATCTCCCCAGCCCCTCTTGAGAAAAGAGGGGTGCTGTCGTGTTTATGTCAATGGCCTTTAACGGCAATGCATCGCATCCATTCATCGGTTCCCGACCAGGGCGCATCGGCGGGGTGAACCGCGATGGTATCCCGGTTGCCCCAATATTCACCGGCCAGGTAAAGGGTGTTGAAAAATAACGGGGCATACTTTTCCAGGATGCCGCCGGATTTCCGATAGATGTGGTTTGCCTTCATGTCCATTCCCATGCGTTTCAGCAGGGGCGCCTGCTTCTGGGCCAGGAAGCACGTCTTGTCCTTGACCTCGAATCCCGAACGGCCGAGAAGAATTTCCAGATTGCCGGGTGAAAAATTAAACATATGGTCCGAATTCAGGAGAATGGAGGCGAACTCCTCCCAACGATTCCCTTCCGGCGGTCCGATATAGCTGTTGGGCAATTCAATGAACAAAACGCCCAGCTCCCGCAGTATCCCGGCGCACTTCGAAAGAATTTCCCCGGGATTGGGCAAATGTTCAAGGGTGTGGGAAAGGATGACGAGGTCAATGCCGTCGCCGGCCTGATCGAGGGCCCGGTCGATATCCATATTCAGGACAGTCAGGCCATACCGGGTGGAAGCGTATCGGGAACTGGATTCACCCAGTTCAACGCCCAGGGTTTTGCAGCCCTGTTTATTGAAGAGGTGGAGGAGATTGCCCGTCGCACAACCCAGTTCCAATACCCTGGCCTGCTCCGGCAGGGAGGTCCGGGACGTGATATAGCAGTACTGGCTTTTTGCCCTCATGCCGGCATAGAACAGTTTCATGTAGCCCTCGGGCGAGATGAAGGGAAAATTGAAGCCCATTTTCGAGTAATGGCTGCGGTAATAGAGATCGATCTCTTCCTTTCCCGGTACCGGATGGAGGATGTAGACCCGGCAAGCCTCGCAAAGGAGGATATCCCGTTCGGTAGCAAAAATGCTGTTCCGATGGACGGGGGCGCAGGCGCCGTTATGGCAGACCGGACAAATCACGTTTTTACCTTTTCGCAAATCACGATCTGCCCCATGGGCATGATCCCGAAGTAGCTGCCGTTCCATTGGTAGGAACGGACGTTAAAGCCGCTTTTGTGCAGGATATCCTTCAGGGATTTCCGGGTAAATATCCTGATATGGGGGTTCGTCGGATAAAAATAGCGCTCGAAGAGAAACGCGGCGACGATCATTTTTTTCAGAAGATTGAAGTCTGTCGTTGTGATGAAGAGCTTTCCTCCATCCTTCAAGACCCGTTTCAGTTCGCCCAGGAGTTGCGGCACATCGAAGACATGCTCGATGACTTCAACCAGGATGACGCAGTCGAACATCCCGTCTTTAAAGGGCAGGGAAACCACGTCGCCGACGGCAAACGACGGCCTGTTTGGCGATGAATCGCCTCCGGCCTTGCCGACGGCGGTCCGGGAAATGTCCATGCCGTATAATTTCAGGTCCGGATGATGTTTGCAGAGGATCCTGTCGAAGGTTCCATCTCCGCATCCGGCGTCCAGCACGACGCCGCTGATCACGCCGTCCATGGCCCGGAGGAGGCGCTGCGTTTCCTTTTCCGGCCATGTCGGCGGATCGGCATAGAGGGCATCGGTGTCTCCCAGAGTCCCCTGCCAGTATTTTTCATAATAGGATTTCATCGTTTTCCCCGATCCCTCATTGCGACCAGCTTTCCCGGGACATGTCGGTCCGGCTCCCGGCGAGGGCCTTGATGCTGTGCCACCCGTAAACAAACAAGGTCGTCCAGCAGGCCGGAACATGGAACAGCCAGCATACATCTCTTTTCCGGAGGAAGCCGATGCCGCTTTGCAGCACAAGAGGCAGGACCGTCAAGGTGCAGAGCGCAAAAAGGACGACGCCGCTCATGCGTGAGGCGCCCCAGGCATCGGGCGTCCGTTCCTGCCCCCGGTGACGCAGATAGTCCAGGACCCGGCGCTTCTGCTTCCGGATAAATGTTTTATAATTACTGCAATACAGATGAATGATCCCCGTTTTGACCTTGGCCACGGCAATGCTTCCCGCTCTTCGCACCGCCTCCTGCAGGACATCCACGTCAAACAGATAGGGGCCGGGGCAATGCTCCCGGAGAATTTCCCGGCGGATGAGAAAACCATTGGCGCCGATGGTTGGGATCAGGCCGCCCCGGAGGGTGACATGCAGATAGGTTCCCCGGTCTTCCTGAACCAGGGGGAGACCCGTCCAGCGGTTCGTCACCAGGCATGTCCGGTCGTAGTTGCCGATAAACAGGCATAACGGATCGTTCATGCCCAATACGGCGCAATAGCGGTTGATGTAGCCGTCCTCGCGCCGGTAGGTGTAGGAGATCGGCTCCGAGGCGACAATCGTATCGTCCTCCTCAAAAGGCCGCACCATCATGGTCAGCCAGCCCGGATCGGGCAGGATATTATCCGAATCGATGAGGGCGACAACGTCGGCGGCGCAGGCCTGCAAGCCGGCGTATTTTCCAGCCTCGCCCGTTTTAAGCGGGTTTCCGACCACCCGCAGGGAGAGCCCTTCTTTCCGGAACGCCTCGGCGATGGCGAGGGTCCGATCCTGTGATCCCCCGTCGGCGATAATGATCTCCATCCGGTCGCGGGGGAAATCCTGTTCGGCAATGGCCCGGAGGCAGGCCGAAAGGACGCGGTCCGCATTCAGGGTCGGGATAATGATGCCTACGGATGGGGCGATCATGAGCCGGCCCCGGTGTGGGGACGTCTCGCAAAATCACGCAAATGCCCCAATAGTTTCCGGCCGGACTTCAACAGATAGACGACATCGTCCGGATTCCGGACAGACAAAAGCTTCCGGATCAGAAACCGCGGAGAGAGTGCCGATCCGTAAAGGCTGCGCACGAACCCCTGCAAGTCCTCGGGACTGACGGGCGAACGCCACACGCTCTTTTTCATGTCGAAATCGTCCCAGTCTGTAATGGAGAGCCAACCTTCCTTTTCGGCTTCGTCATATAAGGGCGTTCCCGGATAAGGGACGACGATGGTTGCCTGCAAGGTGTCGATGAAACCCTTCCGGAACAGATCCCGGGCGAAGGCGATGGTTTCTTCCGCTTCTTTCCGTGTCTCCCAGGGATAACCGACCATGATGGTCACATGGGGTTCCAGTCCCGCCCGTTTGGCCATCCGGCACATTCCGGCGATGTCTTCCACCCTGACGCCCTTGTCCAGGCGGTCCAGGGTGGGCTGGCAGACCGATTCAAGACCGATGAGGATAAAGCGGAATCCCGCTTTCTTCATGAGGCGGCAGTCATCGGCGCTGAGGCCCCCGACGCGCATGTTGCATCCCAGAGTGACCCGTCCGGCGTATCCCCGGTCGATCATGCCCCGGCAGAAGGCCCGGAGCCACTCGCCTTGGGGGAAGCAGCCGCTGTCATCGAAGATTTCCCGGACGCCGTAGTGGTCGATGAGATAGCCGATCTCGTCCAGGTGCTTTTCCACCGGGACGCTGCGATACGTCCCGGCGGGGTAGAGGGTGGTCCAGGAGCAGAACCGGCATCGTCCCCACCAGCAGTCCCGGCTAGCCATGACGTATGTTCCCGGCGTGTATTTGTAGTTTCCGTTCTTGTAGGCGTACAAGTGCCATTTTGTCAGTTCACGGTCGATCCGGGGCAGCAGGGCCAGATCGTGATTAACCGAGAAGGGGCCCGTGTTTTCAACCCTGCCGTCTATCCGATACCAGACGCCGGGCGGATAGGATGCAGGCGTTGCTTTTCCGGCGAGGGCGCGGCAGAGTGCCACCAGGGAAAAATCGTAATCGCCGCCGGTGATGACATAATCAACGGGACAGGCGCCCATGGATTCTTCGGGCCGGGCCGTGACGTGGTCCCCGATGAGAATGACCTGCGTCGAAGGATCGGAGGTTTTGATATGCCGCACAATCTCCCAGTGTCTTTTAATCACGGGTGTTTTCGACTCCAGGACGACGACATCCGGGCGGATCTCGTGAAAACGGCTGTGCCATGACGCCTCCGACAGGCCTTCGGCAATGCCGTCTTCCCACAAGACATCGAATCCCTCCGCCTTGAGCATTGTGGCGGCGAAGGCGGGAACCATGGGATAGATGTAGGTCGGATCCTTGAACCACTGGAACTGCCTGTTCTGGGCGAGGAGCGGTACGCCCTTTTCACTCGGCAGCGGCGGATAGGCAATCATGATTTTCATCGTTTCAGGTCCTTTTTCAGCAATCCCGCAAGAAAGTAGATGCCGTAGGCGACGTGGGTGGCAAAAGTGCCGGCCATGCCCAGGGTGATCATCTTCGGATCAAGGGACAGGAGGAACGGTATGCTGATCAGGATGGCATAGAGGGCAAGGACGCCGCCGTAAAGCCAGCCGAAGATCGGGTGCGCCAGGGTCAGCAGGGGACCGGCAATCAGACCGATGACGAAGAGGCTCGGGATAAAGTAGGCCGGCTTCCGTGACGTTTCCGGGAATTTCTTGACGAAATAACCGCGATGGAGGGCATAGGCCGTCAATTGCTTCAGATGGGGGCCGAAAATGCGGCGCCGGTGGTGATAGACCAGGGCGTCGGGCTCATAGAGGATCTTTTTTCCGAGATCCTTCACAATGCGCAGGCACAGGATGGTGTCTTCTCCAGGCCAATAGCGGGTGCTGAAGCCTCCCACCGCCAGGAAATCCTTTTTCCGCAGGGAGAGGTTGCAGGATGGGTAGTCGTCCACTTCCTGGAATTGTTTGGGAATGTAGCGGTACGTATAGCCGCCGCTGACGAAGGGAGATGCGAATATCTCACCGCTCAGGCGCTGCATCATGTCGTCGCTGTCAGGCGTGATGGCGGGGCCGCCGACGCCGGCCACCTGATCGTTTTCGAAATGGCCGACGACTTTACGCAGCCATTCCCGGATGGGGTAGGCATCGTCGTCCAGGAAGGCGATGATCTCGCCTGTGGATTTCTCCACGCCGATTTCCCGTTTGTTCGAGGGCGGAATGGGCCCTGTCGGGATGACCCGGACCAGGGGATGCCGGAGCTGCGGATTCGGACTCGTCAGCTCGCCGTCGGGCAGGAAAATGATCTCGAAATCCGGGTAATCCAGATTGAGGCACGCACCCAGTGATTCTTCCGCATAGGCGTTGTAATCCTTGAAGGGAACGATGATGGAGACCCGCGGGAATACCTTGGGCGTCACAATGGTCCGGTCGTAGTAATGGAGTATCCGGAGACGGTAGAAAATAGCCAGGGTGTCAATGGCTGTCAGAAAAACAGCGAAGAGGCCGATCCGGGATATTTTCCGGGAGAAATCAAGGGTGATGGGGGCCTCGATGATCTTGTAGCCCAGGGCATGGATATTGACGATCAATTCCAGATCGAAGGCGTATTTCTTTTCGATGAGTTTCGGCAGAACCTCTTGCAGAACGTGCTTCTTGAAGACCTTCACCCCCGTCTGGGTATCCTTCACGGGGATGCCGAAGAGAAAACGGTTGACCATGTAATAGATGTTGCTGATGATTTTCCGCTGCCACGGGTAATGGATGGCCGATTCGGGATGGCGTTTCGATCCGAGGACGACGTCCGCCCCTTCGGCCTTCATCCGCTCGATCATGGCGGCGATCAGGCGGGGATGCAGTTCGAGATCCGCGTCGAGAAAGGCGACGATCTCCCCTTCCGCCTTGAGGGAGGCCTGGCGCAGCGCCATGCCTTTGCCGATATTGCGTTCCGACTGGAAAACCCGGAGCTCCTTGACCTCCCGGGCGAGCATTTCGATGATTTCATAGGTGTCGTCATCACTTCCGTCGTCGACGATGACGATCTCATAGGTCCAGCCCAATCCCGAGAGAAATTTCTTGATTTCCCGGACGTTTGAGAGAATCCGGTTGGCCTCGTTAAAGGCGGGGACCAGCACGGAGAGGTAAATTTTCTTGTCTTTTTTCCCGGTTGTCCGTTTCCCTGCGATCGGTGCGGAAAATTCAGCCCGCCCTTTTTTCAGCAGTTCGAAGGCCTGATTGGCCCCTTCCAGACGGCAGTAGCAAAGGGTGAGGGCCTCTCTGGCCGGTTCCAGGTCCGGATTGATTTCGAGGCTTTTCTTCAAGGCGTGGCGAGCCATCTCGAAATCGTTCTGCCCCAGGTAGGCCATCCCCAGGTAATAAGGGATTTCCGCGTCCTTGATGCTCCGGTGATCCGCCTTCAGGAGGAGACCCAGGGCCTCGGCGACGTTTCCCTTTCGATAAGCCAGAATGCCGAGTCTTTTGTATCCTTCAGGATCGTCGGGGAGATGCCTGACATAATCTTCCCATAGGCCGGCCTGATCTGCAGGTCGCTTCATCTGGTCGTACACATCGGCGAGGTTGCAATAGGCCAGGGCGTAGTGGGGATTCTCACGGATGGCGTCCCTGAAAAGGCGTTCCGCTTCGGGATAGCGTTTCTCAATGAAGTACAGAACCCCCAGGTCGTTTTTAATCTCCCCGTCTTTGTCTTCAAGGGCGAGAGCCCTCTCCAGGTGGTCGATGGCCCCGGCAACATCGTTCCGGTCCACGGCGATCCGGGCCAGATATTGCTCAATCTCGGCATCACGGCCATCAGGGTTGATCAGGGCCTCAAAAATGCTTTTTGCCTTTTCCAGCTCTCCGCTGGAAAAATATATAATGGCCTCCATCCGGTCGAGTACCGCCGGATCGTCTTGCCCGTGCTTTTTCTTTCGCAGGCGGTCAAGCTGTTCGAGGGCCTGGGCGTATTCGCCCCTTTTCGTATGGAGCAGGCAAAGCTCCAGGTGCGCCTGTTGTGTATCAGGCTGGTGCTTCAATATCCTCTGGAGCTTTTTAAATTTTGTGTGATGATAATCTGCCATTGTCTCAGTCGATTAACGGTTCTCGTTTTGTTCGCCCCCTTTTCTAAAGGGGGATACAGGGGGATTTTCTATTGTGACACCGTTCATAAAATCCCCCCCGCCCCCCTTTAAAAAAGGGGGGAGATTGATGGTGCTTCCCTATAGAAGGGGGGAGATGATTCATCCATGCCTTTATTCAACCTTTGTTTCCTCTCTGGGTTTATTGGCATGAATATAGGCGAGCATTTTCAATCCCTCGGGGAATGCTTCATTGATATTGAGGCTCTCTTGTATGGTTTCCTCAGCGCTGGTCCATTCCTTCTTTTCCAGGTATACCCGTGCGAGGTTGTAATATAGACCTTCATCTTCCGGACACAGAGAGACGATCTTGCGGAATTCGGAAATAGCGGCGTCGTAATGCCCGGTCTTTCTCGCGTCAATGCCCTTATCATTATATATAGAGACGATATATTCGAGAAGATCTTCATCGTCCCCGATCATTTCGCGGGCCACCGAATAGTCGCCCCGTTCAATGACCACCCTTATTTCATTCGCCCTCGCCAACAGCTTCTTATCGACATGGCCGTCCAGTTCCTCCTCAGCGGCCATGACTTTTTCCATTTCTTCACGAATTTCGTCTTCCTTGATCTCCATGAGCTGACGCATGAAATCAGCCGCCGTTTCAATGTCATTGTCCCTGAAGGTGACAGGGCCATAACTTTCGTAGAAGACGCGTGAGGCGGATAGTTTTTCCTGAAACGTATTGATCATGTTGTTCAGGTCTTTTTCATCGGCGGGAAGCATGGGCGTTTGCTTCATCTTTTCCAGAGCTTCCCGGAATTTTACGATGCTGGAATAGAGATTCCGCCTCGACAGAAGAAAACTGCATTCGTTCAGGGCCTTGGTGATTGCCCCCACATCCTCGCGTTTAATCGTTGTCAAGCTTTCACCCCCATAAATTTTTTGATCCTGGCCACATATTCAACGGTTTCCCGCGGCATGGAGCGATGAGATTTCTCCAGATTGCCGGGGCCCCAATTATAGGCTGCCAGCGCCAGATCGCGATTTCCATCATATCGGTCAAGGAGCATTTTCAGATATTTCGTGCCGCCCATGATGTTTTGTCTGGGGTCATAGGGATCGTTCACGCCAAGGTCTTTTGCCGTTCCCGGCATGAGCTGCATCATGCCCATGGCGCCTTTGGGCGAGGTCGCCCGGGGATTGCCGCCGCTTTCCGCCTTGATGACGGCGGAGATAAGCGAGGCGTCGACGTTGTAGGTAGAGGCTGCCCGTTCTACGATTTCGGGGGCGCCGGCCATTTTAGCTTCATCGGTTGGGGGTGCGGATTTTGACGCTGCTTCGGGGTAGGGCATCCTTCCGAATAATGACATGGGCGAGACATAATCTCCACCGCCCATGGCGCGCATGAGGGATTCATTCATCCTCATCTGCAGATAGGAAGCGAAGGTCTTGATGTCCTCCTTTGACGGATTTCCGGCAGCCACAGCACGCATGATGTCGGAAAACGCTCCCGCGCTTGCCGGCGCAGCAGGCGTAAGCCCTTGAATAGGTGGAATAAATGATGTGTACCCGACGCGATTTATACTCAACGCCATTCTCCTCAATTATATTGACGATGATAGTCATGCAGAAAATATGCCGGAAATGGGGTTGCCTGTCAGGGAGAGGCAATCATCGGGAGGAAAAGAGAGTGTGAAGATGGTATGCGAACTTACAGGGCTTATTTGAGGACAAGCTCTGACTTGAACAGGGTTATCCTGTCAGGGATGGTAGTGATGGTGCGGTAAAAACCGTCGGGATTACTTCTTCAGAAGATCCATCAGTGTATAGGAAATCTTCTGATAGACATTATCCTCAGCGGCTTTTCCGCTCAGCGTTACAGAATCAGACGGTCCGGTTCTGGCCGCACCGGGCAAAGGGTCTTCTCCCCTGAAGCGCGCTTTGCTCTGCTTGCTGTACGCCTTGATAACATTATCTACTTGGTACGCTGAAATGGTCATTGGGTCCTACGCTTTTTTTTATATGGTCCCTTACGCTTGTTTTATCGTCGGAATCGGAAAATACTTTAGGAAAAAAATTAAATATTATTTTTCTAAAGTTTTTAACCATTGTACCGATAATGAAGACAGAAAGAACTAATTTTAACGAGTGGGGTGTCATGACAATATCTTCTTACCAGATTGATAATGTTATCAAGGCTTATAACAAACAGCAGAAATCCAGAGTGCGGTTTGATATGAGCGTTGACCCCGCAAAGAATAAGCATGCGGATGTCGTTACCCTGTCGGGTGAAACCCCCATGGGGAAAGAGGCTTATTCCAAGATATCCTATAGTTTGCTCGATGTGTTGACGAAACAGAATAAGTAGGGGCATCACAGCGGAAGGTGCGCCGTCCCGTCGGCCATGCCCTGAAATGGAAGTTAAAATGATGAAGGCCAGGAGGGCCCCATGGTGCATGCGGTAGGCATTTCCGAAGTGAGTCCCTACAAGAAGAGAATTCTTGTCGTTGACGATTATGTTCCCACCAGGCAGATGATCGTCGAGGCGTTGAATTCTTCGGGGTATGACTCAGTCAGGGAAGCCGATAACGGCAGCGATGCTCTGGACATGTTCCGTGACGAGTCCTATGACCTGGTCATCAGCGATGTCAATATGCCCCGCATGGGCGGCATCGATCTGCTTCAGAACCTTCGACTCATCAATGCCAATGCAACAGTCATCATGATTACGGCCCAGCCGGCCATTGATCTCACCGTCAAGGCGATGAAAAAAGGCGCCGTCGATTTTCTAAAAAAACCATTTAATATCGATGATTTGCTCTACAAGGTGCATGTGTATCTTCAGGAAAAGAGCGTCCTGAGCAAGTCCGTAAAATCTGAAGGCGATCTTTCCCGGGCCTTGACGGAAAAGACGGAAGAGTTGTCCGTTCATAGTTATATCTACGATTCCGTAGAAACCATTGAAGGGGATAATGAAATCATTTTTGAGAAGATTGTCGATATGGCGATGCGGGTTGTGGAGGGCGAGGCATGCCATCTGTATCTTTTTGACAAGGATGACAGGGAATTCCAGTCCAAAGTGTTAAAACCGTTACAGAATGACGCGGCTGTGCAGAGATCGCTGTCATCGCTGAAACCGCTCTATCTACAGTCCATTGACAAGGCTGAGGCCCTGATCATTCATTCGTCGGAAAATCCCCATATTGCACCGTCTTTGATTTGCGCCCCCCTGATGATTCGCGGGAACCCCTTTGGGCTTCTAAGTGTACGAAAGAAAAAGAATCGGGGGGTGTTTTCCCAGAAGGATCTGCATTACGTCATGAGTCTGACGAAAAGGGCGTCCCTCAACCTGGAGAACAAACTCCTTTACGAGAGTCTTTATGCCAATGTCCTGGACACCTTTAAATCCCTGATCGCCTCCATTCAGATCCGGGACCAGTACACGGAAGAGCATTCCACAAGGGTAACACAGCGGTCCCTGATCATTGGCCGGTCGATGAATTGTTCGGAGCGGGACCTCGAGTCACTGCATGTGGCCGGTGTTCTGCATGATATCGGTAAGATAGCCATTCCTGATGCGGTGCTGCTGAAGCCGGACCGCCTGACGAATGAAGAATATGAGATCATCAAGACCCATCCCAAACTCGGGGAAACCATTCTGGCGCCCATTGCCCTTTATGAGCGGGAGAGGGCGATTGTCCTCCATCATCATGAACGCTGGGATGGCCGCGGCTATCCCGATGGTCTGGCCGGGGAGGAGATTCCCCTGCTGGCGAGAATCGTTGCCGTCGCCGATACCTTTGACGCCATTACCAACAACAGGCCTTACCGGACTGCCCAGAGCGTCGAAGTGGCCGTTGCCGAGATCGACAAGAACAGAAACACCCAGTTTGACAGCCAGGTGGTGGATCACTTCCTGAAAACCCTCTGAGACCCGCCCAGACGATAATCTAATTGTAATAATAAGATAGAATACTTTGTGCAGATATTGTCATCGATTCTCCCCCTGAGCGTCAAATAACCGACGCATGGTTCAAATCATGACCTTGGTATCATT
The DNA here is from genome assembly GCA_964492965.1 of uncultured Syntrophaceae bacterium. Lineage (GTDB taxonomy): Bacteria > Desulfobacterota > Syntrophia > Syntrophales > UBA8958 > CAZBME01. The sequence continues at coordinate 60,341 of CAZBME010000013.1, forward strand.
TCCGTTCGTCATTTGCCGTCCAGGACCTCCCGCACTGTCGCTGCCAGATCGTTTCGGCTTAACGGCTTCATGAGAAACTTGCGGATACCGATCTCCCGTGACGTCTCTTCGGATATCAACTCGCTGAAACCCGTACAGAGGATGACGGGCATCTCCGGCCGAATCTTTAGTATTTCGCCCGCCAGCATCTTCCCTGTCATCTTCGGCATCGTCATGTCTGTGAGGACCAGATCGAAAAGGTAGGGCTGGCTCCGGAAAAGGTCAAGGGCCTCCTCACCGTTCGTCATGGTCTGCGTTTGATAACCCAGGGATTGCAGTATGCGTTCTTCGACCCGGGCAATCGGCTCCTCGTCGTCAACCACAAGGATGCGTTCATGTCCTTTGGGCGGTGACAGGGACAGCTGAGAGGGCGTGGCGCGGCCGGCGGTTTCCATGGCGCGGGGCAGAAAGACCGTGAAGGTGCTTCCCCTGCCCGGTTCGCTTTCCACGGTGACGATGCCGCCATAGCCGGCAACGATGCTATAGACCACGGACAGGCCAAGACCGGTTCCCTCGCCGGATTTCTTGGTTGTGAAAAAGGGATCGAATATCCTGTCTATCATTAACGGGTCGATTCCCATGCCCGTATCGCAGACCGTAATCCGCACATAGAAGCCTTCCGCCAGCCGGGCGATCGTCCCGCCGGGGACCTCGGCGATATCGACGGCTACGGTCAGGGTGCCGCCCTGTTCACTCATGGCGTGGCCGGCATTTGTGCACAGGTTCATGAGCACCTGGTGGATCTGTGTCGGATCTGCCTGAACCGTCGTTGCCTCACCGGTGATGATCTGGCGAAACTCGATGGTGGACGGGAAGGATGCCCTCAAGAGACTGAGCGCCTCCTTGACAACGGTGCTGATTTCAAAAGCGGCCTGCTCACGTTTGCTCTGCCGGGCAAAGGAGAGAATCTGCCGAACCAGATTTTTGGCGCGGTCGCAGGCGATGAGCACCTGCTCCTGACATTCCAATTGTGTGGAGGTGTCGGTTGCCTCCATTGCCAGTTCCGTATAGCCGATCATCGATGCCAGGATATTATTGAAATCGTGGGCGATGCCTCCTGCCAGGGCGCCGATGGCCTCCATTTTCTGGGCCTGGCGAAGCTGGGCCTCCAGATGCAGCTTCGATTCTTCGGCCTTTATACGGTCGGTGATATCGAAAAAAATGGTGGCAAAGATATCCCGTCCCATGGCGACGGACGAAATATGAAAATACTTTCCAAGAGGCTCGAAATAAGCATCAAAGACACAAGACACACCTGATTCCACCACGGCGGCATACTCCGACAGGTAAGGGGCTTCCGGCACGCCGTAAACCTCCGTGGCCGAGCGGTAGATGACCTGTTCCCGGGGCAGCTGGAGTATCGCCTCGAAGCCCTTGTTGACGTCGATGATTTCGTAATTGATGACGCGGCCGTCTCTGTCGCAGGCGAGCCGCTGGAGGGCAACGCCTTCCTCCATGTTGTTGAAAAGGGTGAGGAACAGGTTTTCCGTAATTCTTCTTGCCTCCTGGGCGTCCCGTCGGTCTGTAATGTCTCTGAACACGGTGTAAACCTGGTAGGGTTTGTCCTCACCGTTGCGGAAGAGCGGGATGGCGCTGATAATGATCCAGCGATGCCGCTCTTCCCTGGGATTGTAAATCCCCATGACGATGTTGTTTACAGGCTGGCCCGATCTGAGGGCCACCATGGACGGGTGGTCATCTTTCGGGAAGGGCGTCATGTCTTCATTGACGGTCTGCCATCGCTGGTCATGATGATCCCCGCCATGCTCCATATCCAGAGCCGTCAGGCCGAGAATCTTTTCCGCAGCGGCATTGGCGGAGAGAATCCTGCCGTCCTTCCCCTGATAGACGACTCCTTCCGCCATGGTTTCAAACAGGGTGCGATACGTCCTCTCCCTTTCGCTCAAGGATTCCTGCATTTCGCGCTGTTTTACATCACGTGTTTCAAGATCCGCGGCCATTTTATCAAAGGCGGCGGCCAGGATGCCCAACTCGGCTTCCGAATGAGCCAGGCGGGTGCGAACGCCGGATTCGCCGTCCGCCAGTCGCTCGGAAGCAGCCACTAATTTTCTGATACGGCGGACGATCAGATAGTGACCCAGAATCGATGCAGAGGCGAGGGATACGATCAGCAGGACAAGCAGGAATATCATGTTCCGCCATAGCATGCGCCTGGGTTCGGCCAGGGCGGTTTCTTCAGGAATGCCGACGCGAATATACATGTAAGGTGACGTTCCGGCCGTCAGACTGAGGCGTTTGAATCCGTAAAGCCGCCTCTTGCCGTCAATGCCGGTTTCAGTGAATGTCCCCTCCGCGGCCGGTCCCGACATGTGCGCCATCATTTCCGGCCTTTCCGGCTTGCCCAGATAGTCATCCGCTGGAGGATGGCGTAGTATGCGGATGCCCCGATGATCGCTGATGTAAAATCTGGAATTCCCTGGCATGCTGGCTTTGCCGATCTGTTTGTCAAAATCGGCAAGATCGAGGGCTGCCACAAGGATGGATTTCAGCCGGCGGTTTTCATCCAGCACGGGGTAGGCAAAATGTAACACCGGTCGTTTCGCGCTTTGTCCAACGACATATTCGCCGACGGAGAATCTTTTGGTTGCCTTTGCGTCGCGGTAATATTTTCTGTCGGTGATCCGGTGCGGTTTGAAGGGTAAGGCGGAGGCAACCACCCAACCTTCCGCTGTCGCGAGGAAAAGATTGGCGTAAAAGGGATGTTCCTGCCGGATATCCCTCAGCACTTTGCTGCAGCTTTGTAAATTCATGTTCTGCACGTCCGGGAGCCGGGACAGGGATTGGAGCATCTGAGACGTTGCATTGCTCATTTGTTCCTGCCGGGACGCCAGTGTGACTGCCGACCGTAAAGCTTCATCACGGGCATCTTCAGCGGCCTTTTCCCTCAACTCCAGGCCCGTATAAAGGACGACGCCCATGGCCGGCAGCAGGGCAACCAGGATCAGGATGATCAGGAGTGTCCGGATAGGCAGTTGGAGCAGTTTTTTCACCAGAGTTATCCTTAGATGATGATCGTTATTTCAATGTACCCGGCATAAGAAGAACAGTTTTTACCGGATATAGGGAAGAATCGCCCTTTAGAAAATGGTAAGGAATGCGGTGTGTTCCTTATTCCGAACTCCGGGTCATTTCTTTCTCTCCAAGAGACCCCACTTTTTAAAGTAGCCCTAAAAGCATCCCCCCTTATCTAAAGGGGGGCAAGGGGGGATTTTAGATGCTCATAAATATTTTCAATAACACCGTCGATGTTCTTGAGGACGTCCAGGTCGGAAAAGCGGAGCACCGTAAAACCCAAAGAGTTGAAATATTGGTCCCGTTCCATATCCTTCTTCATCCCTTCGGTCGTATAATGTTGCCCACCATCTATTTCCAGAATGATATTGCCTTTTGGACAGTAAAAATCCAAAATGTAATGGCCGATATTTTTCTGCCGATAGAATTGAAAGCCGATGATCTGCTTTCTTCGTATTTTTGACCAAACGAGCCTTTCGGCATCTGTCATCGTGCTTCTTAAGTTGCGGGCCAATGGTTTTAAATTCTTGTTGAAAGGTAACAATTTAAAATCCCCCTCGGTCCCCCTTTAGAAAAGGGGGAGGCATGCGGAGTTCTCATTCTTGAAAATGGTATTGTACCGCTCCCCTCCGTATATAAAGGATATCTGTATAATTATCCACTTTTACCTCTCCCCCCTTTTTTAAAGGGGGGCCGGGGGGGATTTTATGAACGGTGTCACAATAGAAAATCCCCCTGTATCCCCCTTTAGAAAAGGGGGAGGAAAAGCGCCTGATCCTTCTTAAACGCGGGGACCGGCAACCCGGGCGCATCAATGATCTCCCTCCTGTAAAGGGAGACACCATCCCTCTCCCCCCTTTTTTAAAGGGGGGAGAGGGGGGATTTTGTGAACGGTGTTGCAATAAAAAATCCCCCTGTATCCCCCTTACAAAAGGGGGAGGGAAAAGGGCAACCTATGTTTTCATGAGCCGGGTAAACAAGTCACGCATTTCCGGCAGCCGGAAGGGTTTAACCAGGGCCCCCTGGAAACCGTACAGCTCGTGGTCGATCAACACGGGATGATCTGCGTATCCGCTCATCACGACAGCCTTTATCCCAGGATCAAGTTGCCGCATCTTCTTCAGTGTTTCCTCCCCGCCCATTCCCCCGGGGATAGTCAGATCCAGAAGAACCAGATCAAACGGTCGTCCCATATCAGCAGCTTCCCGGAACAGGTCCACCGCCCCATCGCCTTCAGATGCCAGGGTCACTTCATAACCGGCAAGCCTGAGCACTTTCCCGGCGAGGTTTTTCAGCATGTCTTCATCATCCATGATGAGAATCCGGCCTGCGCCCCGGGAAGACTTTCCCTCTAAGGGTTGTTCCCTGTCCTCCGGAGTATTCTGTGACACAGGCAGGTAGATATGAACAGTCGTTCCGGCATTTGCCTTTGTCTCGACGGTTATCGCGCCTTTGTGCTTTTCCAGAATGGAATGGCAGATCGTCAGCCCCAGGCCCATCCCCTTTGTATCCCCTCGCTGCTTTGTCGAGAAATAGGGATCGAAAACTTTCAGGATGACTTCCTCCGGTATGCCTTCACCCTGATCGGTCATGCTGATCCTGACGTAATCGCCGTCAGGGAGGGAAACTTTGGCGGGGGAGCTCAGCGTGACGTTTTCCGCTGCGACTGTCAGCATACCGCCTTCCGGCATCGCTTCCCGGGCATTCAGGACTATATTCCGGACGCATTGACCGATCTGGCCTTCATCGGCTTCCACCGGCCGTAGATCGGAGGCAATAGAAAACGAGCAGCCTACCGGGGAACCCCGGAGGGTGAAGCGCGTGTTCTCCTCAATCAGCCGGGGCAAGGTAATCCGTTTTCTGACGGGCGCACCGCCTTTGGCAAAGGTAATGAGCTGCTGGGTCAATCCCTGGGCCTCCCAGGCCGCCTTCTCCGCTATGGCCAGATGGTCTGCCGCTTCCCCTTCCGCCGGGACCTGCTCCAGGGCCAGTTCAATGTTTCCCAGGATAGCCGCCAGCAGATTATTAAAGTCATGGGCGATGCCGCCGGCCAGTATCCCCGTCGATTCGAGCTTGCTCATGACAATCTGTTTCGACTCATAGAGTTTGCGTTCCGTAGCATCCCGGACAACCATGGTGATGGTCTTGTCGCCCGTCTGCCCGTCAGGCATGCGCTTGCCGGAGGCTTCCACCCACTTGTATTGTCCGTCCCGGCAACGCAGACGAAATTCCACCGTTTCCGTCATGCCCGATATCGTGGCGGTTTCAAGCGTTTTTTCAAGGAGGTGCCTATCTTCCGGATGGACCAGGGTAAATCCAGACAGGCCGGTGACCTCCTGTGGTGTGTAACCGAAAAGGGTGAATGCGGCCCCGGAGATGAAAAGGAAGGTGCCGTCATCGCGCAGGCGGCAAATGAGGTCATTTGTGTTTTCAACAAGCAGCCGATATTTTTCTTCACTTTCGTGAAGCTCCTGTTCCCATCTTATGCGGTCCGTTATATCCCGGTTGCTGCCCCTTCGACCCATACATCGCCCGTTTCTGCCGAATACCGCCTGGCATCGGTGCCCGATCCATCGCTCCTCACCTCGGGCGGTAATAATACGGAAATCCAGTTTCCCGTCCTTTGTATCATCAGGAGCGATATGTAAATGTTTCCGGAGCGTTTCCCGGTCTTCCGGATGGCAGATGCTCTCAAGCAGGCCGGGCTCCTTCAGAAAGGCCTCGGGCGGATAGCCCGTTATCCGCATGCAGGCCGGCGAAACATAGAGAAACCGGTTATCGGCACCGAGCCAGAATTCCCAGTCGTAGGTAAAATCGGCCACGATTTGATATTTTTCCATGCTTTCCCGCAGGGCGTCTTCCATCTGCCGGCGGTCCGTGACATCCTCTGTGATACCAGTGATTCTTGAAACGGAACCGCTGTCCCATGTAGGATAGGCGCAGTTCCTGATCCATCGCACCGAGCCGTCGGAAAGGACGATGCGAAAATAATCCTCCGTGATATTCCCTGCTTTTTGTGTTTCCATGCTGAGAAGGACGCCTTGGCGATCGTTGGGATGAATCGCTTCGAGATAATCCAGCGGGTTTTGTAAAAAGGCCTCCCTTGACCGGCCGAAGATTTGCTCATAGGTCGGGCTGATATGAAGCATGCGGCTGAAATCCCCCGCGGCGACCCAGAAAAAATAAGAAGATAAACGCGTCAGGTCCGGGTAGTAGGAAGTCGCAGGATATCCCTTTGTTTCCTGGGCTTTTCTGTGAAGCGCCAATTCAATGGCCGCTTTCAATTCGTCCTCACTGGACGGCTTGACAAGGTAGCCGTAGGGTTCCGCACATTTTGCCCGGTTGATGTGAACGTCGTCGGCGTAGCCCGTAAGGAAAATCACCGGGATGCCGAGCTCCGCACGAATCGCTTTGGCCGCATCGATGCCGTCCATTTTGCCGGGCATCACGATATCCATCAGGACGATATCCGGACGCAGGACGCGGGCGCGCTCGACGGCTTCGATACCGTCTGCGGCTGTTCCGGCCACTTCATATCCCATGTATGGCAGGAGCTTTTGCAGGCTGAGCCGTATGGTATTTTCATCGTCTACAATCAGAATCCGGGTCATTTGCTCTCCTGTGTGGCAGCCATTTGGTAAAGGGCTTACGATTTCAGGGTGCGGTGGTTTAACATCCCCCTCAGTCCCCCTTTAGAAAAGGGGGAGGAAAAGGGCCCAAGCCCCCGATTCTGCTTAAACGCGGAGACCGGCAACCCGGGCGCATCAATGATCTCCTCTCTGTAAAGGGAGACACCATCAATCTCTCCCCCCTTTTCTAAAGGGGGGCGGGGGGGATTTTATAAACGGTGTTGCAATAAAAAATCCCCCTGTGTCCCCCTTTAAAAAAGGGGGAGGGAAAAGGCCAAAGCCCCCGATCCTGCTTAAATGCGGGGACCGGCAACCCGGGCGTATAAATTATCTCCCCTCTGCTAAGGGTGCACCATCAATCTCTCCCCCCTTTTTTAAAGGGGGGCGGGGGGGATTTAAATCCTTGTATATTTCCGGATAAAGCCTCTCCTCGCATGCCGGACAGATGCCGTGGGTGAATTCGGCCTCCGTATGATCCCGGATATAGCTCTCCAATTGAGTCCAGTAGCCTTGATCGTCACGGATCTTTTTGCAGCCGGCGCAAATGGGCAGTATTCCCCTCAGGACCCTTATTTCATCATGGGCCTCCTTGAGGTTTGTATAAATCATGGCATTTTTCACGGCCAGGCCGATGTGATCCCCGATCATTTCCATGTATTCAATCAGTTCTTCCGTAAACATGCCGATCCGGTGATCGTTGAGCTGGATCAGGCCGATCCTTTCTCCCTGCGCCTTGATGGGAATGAGGGAAACCGATTCATAGCCGCAACCATTACAATAGTTTCTCGTTTTCGTCTGGCGGTCCGTGTCGGTCGTGCTTGCCAGAAGGGCCGTCGTATGATTGGACCAGAAGCTGCCGTCGCTGGTAAAGAAGGGCAGCGACGGATCGAAACGTCCCTGGAGGATGTTGCCGCACATGCATTCCAGAAGCCATCCTTGCCCATCGGGGGCCGGAATGCGTTTGCCATGGCTGTCTTTGGCGCACAGGCTGTTTTCCCGGAGGATAAAGGCATTGGGGAAGCCTTCCTGAACGTAGTAGGGATAATCGCCGTCGTCAATAAGGCGGATGCCGACGGCTTCGCAGGATGTCAGGTCTTGCAGGCGGTTAATAATCGTGGTCAGGGCTGATCTGAGATCCACAAAGTTGTTCAATTCCGAGCAGATCAGCCTTGCCGTCCGTTCCCTGGACAATAACGCCTCATAGTCTTTGGATTGCATGGGGATCTTTCCTTTCCAGCCTTTGGGCTATGGGATGGATGATTTTGTATTGCCCAGGACCCTGGCAAGCATATCCCGCAGCTCCACGATTCGATAGGGCTTCACCAAAGCGCCCTTGAATCCGTAAGCCGCAAAATGTTTCATCACCGGATCCTCTCCGTAACCGCTCGTGACGATAGCTTTTATGCCCGGTTCGATGGCTTGCATTTCCTGAAGGGCCTCCTGGCCTCCCATATGGCCCCGGACCGTTAGATTCAGAATGACCGCACCGAATGATTTGCCTTGGCCCTTGGCCGACCGGTAACTCTCGACGGCCGTTTCACCGTCATTTACCGTTTCCACGTTATAGCCCGACAGGCGCAGCGCCGTTCCGAAGAGGTTTCTCACCGTTTCATCATCATCCATGACGAGAATTCTCACAGGCTGGGAGGCCAGTCCGCCGGCGATTCTCTCGTCATGAACGGTCTGACGGCAGGCCGGCAGATAAATGTCAAAAACCGAACCTTTGCCTGTTTCCGAGGAGACGGTGATGGTGCCGCTGTGTTTCTGAATGATGGAATGGCAGATTGTCAGCCCAAGACCCATGCCTTTCTGCGTCCCTCGCTGCTTGGTCGAAAAATATGGGTCAAAAATCCTGGAAAGTTTTTCCTTCGGGATTCCCGGTCCCTGATCGGCAATGCCGATTTTTACATAGTCTCCTGCCGGCAGGGAAATCTCCGGAGTCTCTTTCAACGTCAGATTTTCCGCCGTCACTAGGACCGTTCCGCCGCCCGGCATGGCTTCACGGGCGTTAAGAACGATATTCCGAATCACCTGCTTGATCTGGCTCTCATCCGCCACCGCACGCCAGAGATCGAAAGGCATTGAAAAAAGACTGCCGACAGATGATCCGAGCAGGACGAGTGAAGCCTGCTCCCTGATCATGTCGGGCAGTGTGAAAGGCCTTACGACGGGCGCCCCGCCCTTGGAGAAGGTAATGAGCTGCTGGGTCAGATCGCGGGCCGCCCAGGCCATTTGTTCAGCCGCGTCGAGATGGTCCGCCAGTTCGCCGGAGGATGTAATGTAGGTCCTCGCCAGCTCTATGTTTCCAACCATCGTGGCCAGCAGATTGTTGAAGTCGTGGGCGATGCCGCCCGCAAGAATGCCCGTTGATTCCAGCTTGCTCAATTTCAGCCGTTCTTCCTCTATGCGTCTGCGCTCGGTGATGTTTTCTACAATGCCTTCATGAAAGACGCCGTCCCTGGTCTGGACAACCCGGACATTGAAGGACGTCCAGATATGGTTGCCGTCCTTTCTTCGAAGTTCCGCCTCATAGCCTTCGATAACCCCTTCTTCGCCGAGAAGCCTGATGAGCCTGTCTCTTTCCTTCGGATCGGCAAATACCTGTCGGCCGATGTCTTTAATGGTCGAGATGATCTCTTCCGGGGACTCGTAACCCAGAATCCGGGCCAGGGCCGGATTGGCAGTGACGTAACGGCCTTCAGGCGTGGTCCGGAAAATGCCCAGCACGGAGTTTTCAAAGATGGTGCGGTATTGCCGTTCACTTTCCTGCAGTTCCTGGGTCCGTTTTTCCAGGAGGGACTCGATCTGGAGGAGCGAGCGTTCCCGCCGGACATTGTTGCAAACGTTAATAAGATATTCAGGGTCAAAAGGCATGCGAACATAAGCCCTGGCGCCCAGTTTCATGGCCAGAAGGGGCAGGTTCGGATCGGGATCGGGTGTCATGGTGACGATGACGGGGCGGGGCTCGATGGTTTGGAGTTCCGTGAGGAGGTCTTCTCCTTCCATGTCGGGCAAATGGTAATTGAATACCAGCACAGCGGGGCAATCTTCCCTGATTCGTTTCAGGGCCGTCTGGCCGTCTCCCGCCTCTTCAACGACGTATCCGTGCTCTTCGAAGACGCCTCTGAGCATAGTGCAGAAATTCCTGCTTTCATCGACAATCAGGACATGGGGAGAAGCCTGGGGGATTTCCCCCTTCAGCAATCTCCGGACACATTCCAGAAAGCGCCGCCCATGAACCGGGGCTGACAGGAAGGCGTTCGCCCCCAGATTGGTCGTGATCCTGTCGGCCTCCTCGCCGGCAAAAGTAGCCGAGATCACCAGAATCGGCAGCCGGTTGAACGCGGCGTATTCGGGTGAGCGCAACAGTCGGCAGAAGCGCCATCCATCCATGCCGGGCATGTAGATATCGGTGATAATCAAATCCGGCGGCGCTGACGTCATGGCCGCCAGGGCCGTCTCGGCGTCGACAAAGGTTTGAACCCGATGGCCTTCCTTTTCAAGAAGTCCTGAAAGTATAACGCGCTGGGTCGGGTCGTCATTGACGACAACGACATTATTCCTCGGCAGAACCATCTTGAGGAGCCTCCCTATCAGACTCAATTCCCCCTATGTAAAGGGGGACACCGGGGGATTTTAAATGTTTCCATTCCCGAAAATCTCTCCAACCCCTCTTTAGAAAAGAGGGGAGCTGTCGTGCTTATGTCAATGGCGTTGATTTCAGACTTTCAGCTTCCTGTTACTACGAAGCCGGTTCATTTTCAACACCGGTCTTTTCCGCTGCGTACCACCCTGAGTGTTCAAGCTTTATCTGAAAGAGCCGAAACTGGTCTTCGAGGCGGGACAGGATGGCCACCGCGGCGTCAATCTTGCCTTCTTTGCCCGCCTTTTCAATATTCAGGGCTGTCTTGGACATGGCTTCCGCCCCGACATTGGCCGCAGCGCCCTTGATCGTATGGGCAAGGCGTTCGACGCCGTTAATATCGTCTCTGGCCAGGCATTCCCTTAAGCGGCTGATATGAGAAGGCATATCGGACACAAACCCGGAAAGGGCGATCCGGACAAGGTCACGATCTCCCATGAGCCTCTCCAGAGTGAATGCCTCATTGAAAATATGCCGTGAATCCTGCGGAGGCTCGCCGGCGACTGCGACGGATTGTGCCGGACGGTCGGAAGGTTTTCCTTCCCCACGGCCCAGCCACCGTTCCAGAAGCGCCTCTAGGTCTCCGGGCTGAACGGGTTTGGGGAGAAAATCGTTCATGCCGGCTTCAAGGCATTTTTCACGGTCACCGGCCATGACGTGGGCAGTCATGGCAATGATAGGGATATCGGGATTGAGGACGCTGGTCTCGTGGCGGCGGATGCGCCGCGTTGCTTCGTAACCGTCCATGACCGGCATCTGGCAGTCCATGAATGCCAGATCATACGGAATGTCCTGAAGCGTGTCGATGGCCTCGGCGCCATCGGAGACGGCGTCGGCCCTGTACCCGAGTTTGTTGAGGATGGACACGGCCACTATCTGGTTGGTGGGATTGTCTTCGACGACGAGAATCCTCTTGCGATCCCCATTCGTTGCAGCCATTCCTTTCCGGAAGATAAAGGCGCCCCTGTGCTCCGCAACTTTATCGGTGATCGGGGAGGCGGATTCGATTCCCATGGCGTGGGCTACCGCTTCGTAAATCTGGGATCGGCGCAGAGGTTTGGTCAGGTATCCGCTAAAGCCGACATCGTGCAGCTTTTGTGCATCAATGCGGTGTCCCAGGGGAACCGTCATGATAAGACGGGTGTCTATGAGCTCCGGATGGGTCTTGATGGCGATGCACAGACTTTCGCCGTCCATATCCGGCATGGCATCGTCTATCAGGACAAGATCGAATGGCGTTCCGTCCTGTTTTGACCGGATGAGCTTCATCATCGTGGATTCGCCGTCCGCGGCGCCTTCGCTGATGCACCCGAAAGAGCCGAGAAGGATACCGGCCATGCGCCGGTTGGCTTCATGCTTATCCGCCGCCAATACCTTGATGCCGTTGAGGGGGGATAATTGGTCCGTCTTTTCGATTTTCCCTTGAGCCGGTTTTTCAAGGACGGCCGTAAACCAGAAGGTGGAACCTTTCCCTTCTTCGCTTTCCACGCCGATACTCCCGCCCATCAGTCTGGTCAGTTGCTTGGCAATGGCCAGTCCCAGACCTGTTCCACTGTGTTTGCGCGTGGAGGAGCCGTCCGCCTGGACGAAGGGGGAGAAAATGGCATCGATCTTTTCCCGGGGGATGCCGATGCCCGTGTCGGCGATTTCAAACCGGACGGTAACGGTTTTATCGCTTTCCTGTTCGAGGGAAGCCCGGATGTTTATTTCACCTTTTTCAGTGAATTTTACGGCATTTCCTGTCAAATTGACGATGGTTTGACGTAAGCGGCCCGGGTCGCCCAAAAGGATGGACGGGATTTCCGGTTCCACAAGAAAAATGAGATCAAGCCCTTTTTTGTAAGCCTGACCGGCTACCATCCGGACGGTGGTTTCCAGCAGGGACTGAAAATCAAATTCCAGGACCTCCAAATCCAGTTTTCGCGCTTCGATTTTGGAAAGATCCAGAATGTCATTGACGAGGGTCAACAGCGACTCGGCGCTTTGATAAACAATTTCGGCATACTGCTTTTGCTCGGCGTTAAGGTCGGAATCGAGCAGGAGTCCCGTCATCCCGATGACGCCGTTCAGGGGCGTTCTGAGTTCGTGACTCATGTTCGCCATAAACTCGCTTTTGGCCTTGTTGGCCTGTTCGGTCTGCGAGGCGAAGGCCTTGGAAAGCATCAGGGCCTTTTCGAGCCTTTGATAAGCCCCTTCGAGTTCCTCCTTGTTTTTGATCAGGGCCTCCTCCGTGTGCTTGCGCTCCGTGATGTCACTGAGGGTGCCGACCATCCGCACCACTTTCCCTTGGGCATCCTTTTCAATAACATTACCGCGGGTGCACACCCAGAGCCAATCACCGGCATGGGTCTTCATCCGCAAGTCGACACTGAATCCTTTGCTGAAATCGATGCTCCTGCCCAACTCCTGTTCGACACCTGCGATATCATCCGGATGGACCAGCAGACGCCAGGAATCATAGCAGGCAGGGAATTCCCGGTCCCGATAGCCGAGGATGGCATAGTAATGGGGACTGAAAAAGGCATCGCCGCTGGGGACATGCCAGTCCCAGAGGCCGTCGTTGACGGCTTGAAGCGTCACGACATACCTTTCCTCACTTATTTTCAAGGCTTCTTCCGACTTTTCCTGTCTGGCAATTTCCCGTTGAAGCTCCTTTGTTTTTTGCGACACCTTTCGTTTGAGGGACAGCGACCAACCGGTCAGGATCAGGGCGATGATGATCAATAAAGCAGCGGCAAGCAAAACGTATGAAATGACCTTACTGAACGCCATTCCTTGTGGCTGCTGTTGAGATACCGCAATATATTGGCCCTGGGGCGTTTTCCCCTCCGGCCCTGACGCAGCGGCTATCGTTGCCGTCAGCAGACAGAAAACGACCATGACGGGGACGAGGAAAGCAAGTCCGGGCAGCAGGGCGGAGATTCGCTTTGCAGGCGCAAGATGGATAAAGGGCAGTTTCATGTCATCCGTTCCTTTGTTCAGGGAATCAGGCCGAAGACCCTGATATGGCCCAGAAGTTTAGCCTTATCGATCGGTTTGACGAGGTAAGCGTCGCACAGGGACTTGAAGGCATCCACAACGTTGTGCGTATCATCCAGGGAGGTCGTCATGATGACCTTGACGCCCTGGCTGGATGTGAGCCCCTGCGATTCCTCCAATTGGCGAATTTGCCGGAGGGCCTCCTGGCCATCCATCTCAGGCATCATGATGTCCAGGCAGACGAGGCTGTAAGGCTTCCCTTCCTCTTTTGCCTTTCGAAAGGCTTCAACCGCTTCCCTGCCGTTCACCGCAATATTGCATTCCCCATAGGGCGCTAAAATGCGTTGAATCAGCAAGCGACTCGAAAAATCGTCTTCCGCAATAAGCATTCTCATATCAGACCCTCCGCTGGTTTGATGTTATGGCTGTTTCAACTCTGAATCCCATGCCCGGCGGTTGTCCACGAGGCATGAAACAACATTCCCAAAATCTAGCCTGATGAACCCTTTCTTGCCTTCTCCCCCTTTTCTAAAGGGGGATGCAGGGGGATTTTTGTATTAGCAACTGTCATTAAAATCCCCCCCGCCCCCCCTTTAAAAAAGGGGGGAGTATGGTGTTGTTCCCCATGAACAAAGAGGGGAAACATGATATTATCTCCCCATAAGAAAGAGGGGAGACTGATTGTACACTCCATTTAAAAAATGAGGTAGTCTTCATTCGCCTTCTCCCCCTTTTCTAAAGGGGGATACAGGGGGATTTTTATTTTGGCAACTGTCATTATAATCCCCCCCGCCCCCCCTTTAAAAAAGGGGGGAGTATGGTGTTGTTCCCCATGA
>CAZBME010000013.1:74599-86303 GCA_964492965.1 uncultured Syntrophaceae bacterium
GAGGGGAAACATGATATTATCTCCCCATAAGAAAGAGGGGAGACTGATTGTACACCCCATTTAAAAAATGAGGTAGGCTGCATTTCCTTCTCCCCCTTTTCTAAAGGGGGATACAGGGGGATTTTTATTTTAGCGTCTGTTGTTAAAATCCCCCCCGCCCCCCCTTTAAAAAAGGGGGGAGTATGGTATTGTCCCCCATGAACAAAGAGGGAAGCATGATATTTTCTCCTCCATGTAAAAGAAGGGAGACTGAGTGTGTTCACCTTAAGATCTTTGCCCTGTGTCGGTCCACCCTGAATTTTCCACGGCGGCATTAAAAACCTCAAACCGTTCCCGCAGGCGAATAAACACCTCCGCGGCGATGTCCAGTCGTCCTTCCCTGCCTGCCTGTTCCATGGCCAGGGCCTCTTCACGCAGCCAGTCCGCCTCTACATTGGCCGCAGCCCCTCTGATCGTATGAGCCTGTCGTTCGATCCCACGGGCATCGCCATTATCCAGGTATTGTTTCAGGCGATTTATCTGAACAGGCATATCGTCCCGGAATCCAGTCAGAATCGCACAAACCAAATCCCTGTCGCCCATAAGCCGATCGAGCATTACCGTTTCGTTAAAGACCAAACGGTCTTTCTTCTCAAGGGGAGATTGATTGCCGGGATCGGACGGCGCCGTGCCGACGGGTTCCTGGGCATTGATCCTGTTCAGCCACCGGGACATCAATTCCGCTAACGCCGCCGATTGCACAGGTTTGGCAATGTAGTCATTCATGCCCGCGTCGAGGCAGTCTTCCAGATCACCGGCCAGGGCGTTGGCGGTCATGGCAATGATAGGGACATCGGGATTAAGGACACCGGCCCCTTTCTCGCGAATCATGCGCGTAGCCGTATAACCGTCTATCTCAGGCATCCGGCAGTCCATGAAGACGAGATCGTAGGGGATGCTCCGGAGTGCCTTGATGGCTTCGGTGCCGTTGGACACGACATCGGCCCGGAATCCAAGGTTGTTGAGCATAGCCAGCGCAACGGCCTGATTGGTCGGGTTGTCATCGGCGACGAGAATTTTGACCTGGGCCTTGTGCATCTCCGCGATTGTATGATGCGTGATGAGGCGATCGGTTAAAGCGCTGTCAACGATTGATCCACGTCCAAGGGCCGCAGCAAGGGCATCATGCAAATGCGATTGCCGGACCGGTTTGGAAAGATAGGCGGCAAAGCCAAGCGTCTTCAGATGCGTCGCATCCCCGCGTTTTCCCAGGGGCGTGATGGCGACAAGAAGCGTCCGGCTAAGTACGGGGTCGTTCATAATGCTTTTGCCCAGTTCTTCACCGCCCATGCCGGGCATGATGATGTCGATCAGCGCGATCCGGTAGGGATCGTCCTCCTTTATGGCCTTGTGCAGCTCATCCAGTGCCGCAATGCCGTCTGCCACCTCATGGCTGCGGCACCCCCATGATTTGAGCAGGGTCGCCGCCAGCCGGCGGTTTGCTTCATGGTCGTCAACAACGAGAATCCGGCTGTCGCGGAGGTCCGCGAGTATGGGCGGCGGCAGCTCCTTTTCCGTCGGTTTCTCAAAGACGGCCGTAAACCGGAACGTCGACCCTTTGCCTTTTTCGCTATCCACGCTAATCCGGCCGCCCATCATTTCCGCAAGCTGTCTGGATATGGCCAGTCCCAAACCGGTCCCACCGTATTTGCGCGTGATGGATCCGTCGGCCTGCATGAAGGGGGCGAATATGGTTTCTGCAATTTCCTGCGGAATGCCTATTCCCGTATCGGTTATGGAAAAAAGAAGTCCCGTCATATCATCTGAATCGGATGAGATATCAACCCTGATAACGACTTCCCCCGTATCGGTGAACTTTATCGCGTTATCAGCCAGGTTAAAGATAATCTGACGCAGACGCCCCGGATCGCCTATCAGCTGGGAAGGGACATTGGGCGCCACCAGGCAGGTCAATTCCAGGCCCTTGCCCTGGGCCTTTGCGGCCAGAATTTCAGCGGTATCCTCCATCAGCGTGCGCAGATCGAAAGCTATCTTTTCCAGTCCCATTTTCCCCGCTTCGATCTTGGAGAAATCGAGGATGTCGTTGATCAGGGAAATAAGTGTCAGCCCGCTTTTATGGATAATTTCCGCAAACTGGCGCTGCTCCCCGGTCAGGTCGGAGAACAGAAGCAGTTCCGTCATTCCGATGACGCCGTTCATGGGCGTGCGGATATCATGGCTCATCTTGGCCAGAAATTCGCTTTTGGCCGCATTGGCCAGACTGGCTGTAGAGGCCAGTTCATTAGCGTGCGTGACGGCCGCTTCGAGTTTGCCGTTGGTCTCTTCAAGGGCCGCCTTGCTTTGCATCAGGGCCTCTTCGATCACTTTACGGTCGGTAATATCGACGATTGCCGTTAAGATGCGCTGTTTCCCATCCAGCGTGATGGGTTCGCTGCTGCACAGGCAATGGATATGCTCCTTGTTCTTTTTGGTGGTGATAATCTCGAAATTATTCAGGCGCCCCTTCATCAGCATGGCATCAACAACCCGTATCCGTTCCGATGGGGATAGCCAGCCCAGTTCGACGGAGGTTTTTCCGATGACCTCTTCCCGGCTGAAACCGGACACTTCGTGGAATTTTTCATTGACATCGACGATGGCGCCGTCTTCGGCATCCGTAAAGATTAGCAACAGCGGGGCATTCTGGAAGGCCTTCCTGAACTTTTCCTCGCTTTCCCGCAGGGCCTGTTCCATGCGCTTGCGTTCCGAGACATCGAGCATTACCCCGGCCAGGCCGGCAACACTCCCGTCTTCAAGCGTGAAAGCCGCCTTGTTGAATATCACATCATGGAGTGTGCCGTCGGCATAACGGACGGAGGATTCATAGGCCTGAACCCCGGCGCTGCGGATCAGGGCCATATCCTTCTCATGATATTTATTTGCCAGGTCCGGCGGGGCGATATCGAAAACCGTTTTGCCGATCACGGCATCCTTTGTGAACCCGAGATATCTGGCAAAGGCGTCGTTGCAGTCGCGGTAAATACCGTTGACATCCTTGAAAAAAATAGGATTGGGAATGCTGTTCAGGAGTGCCTGCAGAAAGAAACTTTTTTCCCGCAGGGCTTCTTCCGTTCTTTTTCGGTCGGTGATGTTTTCATGGGCGATGACGATGCGAGCGCCTCCGTCATCGAAAAAACGGGTGACCCGTCCGACGAACCAGCGCCGTTCATGGGGGGAATGGCAAGAGTACTCCCGGGAAAAATTTTCCTGTTCACCTCTTATGACAGCCCGTATACCGGCGGCAAAATGAGAGGCTCCTTCACCATCAGGCCCCGAAACGTTATCACATATGGACAGATAATTGGCGCCTTTGGCGTAATCCTTCACGGCAAGCCCGTTCCGGTCTGCGAAATCCCGCCAGGCCTTATTGACGGTAATGATCAACCCGGCATCGTCAATCACGCAAATATGGGCCGAAAGGGCGTCGATCGTTCCATGGGCAATGAATTCGACTTTCCCTTCCTGCCGGGATCTGGTTTTATGTCGGGTGTCATGGGTCATTTCATCTATCCAGCACGTCCCTTACTTTTGTCGCCAGGGCATTGATTGAAAAAGGCTTCGGGATAAAAGATACGCCTGCGTTCAGGACGCCCCGATGGGCGATCACATCGTCGGTGTAGCCTGACATGTACAAAACCTTCACTTCCGGCCTGATGGCGATCAGGCGTTCATAAAGCTCCCGCCCGTTGATGCCCGGCATCACAACATCCGTCAGCAGCAGGTGGATCGGTTCCTGATGCCGTTTGATGTATTCAAGGCCTTGTTCCCCGTTTTCCGCCGTGATGACCCGGTAATGATATCGTTCGAGGGCCTGGCACGTCATCTTGCGCACGGCATCATTGTCTTCAACCAGGAGAATGGTCTCCGTTCCCTTCGACATGCCGGAGGGATGCGTGGCGGATGAGTCCGGCATCTGCTCTGATTCCGTAGCCACAGGCAGGCAGATTTTGAAGGTGCAGCCCTGGTCCGGTTCCGAATAGACCCAGATATGGCCGCCGTGCTGCTTGATAATGCCGTACACCATGGACAGGCCGAGCCCTGTGCCTTTGCCCTGTTCCTTGGTCGTGAAAAATGGTTCGAAGACGAGCTCTTGCGTCGTCTTGTCCATCCCGTGGCCCGTATCGCTTACAGTAAGCAGAACATAGTGCCCCGGTTTCATGTCTTTGTGTTCGCAGGAGAAGAGTTCGTCAATTTCAACTTCGGTGAGGGTCAGGGTGAGGACGCCTCCCCCCGGCATGGCGTCCTGCGCGTTTACGGCAAGGTTCATCAGGACCTGTTCAATCTGTCCCTCATCGGCGTGGACGGTCGCCATCAATTTCGGGACTTTTATGTCTATCTTGATATCTTCTCTCAGGGTGTGCCGGAGGAGCGATTCAAATCCGATCACCACTTTTCGCAGGTCAGCGGGTTTCAGGGCCAGGATCTGTTTACGGCTGAAGGCCAGAAGCTGGCGGATCAAATCCCTGGATCGTTCGGCGGCTTTGAGGATCTGCTCCAGTTTGCGATGGCGCGGGTCTGCCGGATCAAGTCCCATCATGAGCATATCCGTATATCCCAGAATCGGGGAGAGGAGGTTGTTGAAATCGTGGGCAATGCCGCCGGCCAGACGCCCGACGGATTCCATCTTCTGCGCCTGGTGGAGTTGATCCTCCAGCATGGCGCGTTCCTCCTCCGCCTTTTTTCGATCCGTAATGTCGCGGGCTGCGGCATAAATGAGAGAACCGACGGGTCGTGCACGCCATTCGATCCAGCGGTACGTCCCGTCGCGGTATCGATACCGGTTGACGAAAGCCTGGATTTCTTTTTGCGCAAGCAACTCCTGCATTATGGCAACCGTTGCGTCAAGATCATCGGGATGGATGAAATTGAGAAAGCTCTCCTGCATCAGTTCATCGCAGGTGTAACCCAGCGTCTTTTCCCATGCGCTGTTCAGGAGCCGAAAATTCCCGTTCATATCGGCAATGGCCAGTAAGTCCAGGGCCAGGGTGAAAAAATTTTCCAGTTCCTCGGCCTGCTGACGGAGGCGCACATCGGTTTCTCTCTTCTCCCGACGCAGATGAACCGCCTTGAGTTCCCTTTTAATGGCCGGCAGAAGTCGCGCCCGCCTGTCCTTCATGATATAATCCTGGGCGCCCTGGACCATGGCTTCAATGGCCTGATCTTCCGTGGCGGCGCCGGACACCAGGATGAATGGAATGTCCAGGCCGAGTTCTTTATGGATGGCCAGGGCTTCCATGCCGTTGAAATGCGGCATGTCATAGTCGGAGATGACAAGATCCCATGGTCCTTGCTGAAGGCTCTCGCGAAGGGCTTCTGCGGACTCGATCCGTTTCAGGTGCGGGTCGTAACCGCCTTGCCTGAGTTCACGGGCCAGCAGTTCCGCATCATTTTCGGAATCTTCGATGAGTAGTATATTAAGAGGTGTGGACATACGATTAGTCCTCATAAATCAGCTTCATTCAAGGAATCTCCGGTTCCAAAGGGGAACCTGCCAGTCAATCCCCCTTTTTTAAAGGGGGACGCCGGGGGATTTTAAATATTCCCATTCCCGAAAAATCTCCCCCAACCCCTCTTTAGAAAAGTCATTCCATCAGCATAACCTTAAGACTGCGCCGGCAATGTCTTCAAGGGGCAGCACCTTGTCGGCGGCACCCCGCTTGATGGCTTCCGCGGGCATGCCGAAGACGACGCAGGACGCTTCGTCCTGGGCAATCGTCGTTGCCCCCGCCTGTTTCATTTCCAGCAGGCCGTTGGCGCCGTCATCGCCCATGCCGGTCATGATCACGCCTACCGCGTTTTTCCCGGCGTAACGGGCGGTGGACCGGAAAAGGACGTCAACGGACGGGCGATGCCTGGATACGAGAGGACCTTCGCGGACTTCCACAAAATACCGGGCGCCGCTTCGCTTCAACAGGGTATGATAGTTCCCCGGCGCGATCAATGCCCGCCCGCGGATGACCGTATCGTTGTTTTCAGCTTCCTTCACGGTGATTCGGCATATCTCATCGAGCCGTTTGGCAAAGGAAGCCGTGAAATGCTCCGGCATGTGCTGGACAATAACTATGCCCGGCGTATCTTCAGGCAGTCCTTCCAGAAAAACCCGCAACGCTTCCGTGCCGCCCGTGGACGCTCCCACGGCAACAACTTTTTCTGTTGTCTGCATCATGGCATTAGGGACCGATTTTCCAAGCACTGCATCGGCGCTGAGCTTCGGCGATATGTGCTGGATGCGGGCAATCGATTTCGGGCGGGCCAAGGCGGCCGCTTTCACGGCATCACAGATCCGAATCCGGGATTCATCCAAAAATTGTTTTGTCCCCAGGCGCGGTTTCTGAATGATTTCCACAGCGCCGTATTCCAACGCCTTGAGGGCCGTCTCGGACCCTCTCTCGGCCAGGCTGGAGCAGATCACCACGGGGATCGGCCGCTGGCTCATGAGTTTCTGGAGAAATGTGATGCCGTCCATTCTGGGCATTTCCACGTCCAGGGTGATGACATCGGGGATTTCATTTCGGATCCGCTCCGATGCGATGATGGGATCTCCTGCGGTGGCCATCACTTCAAGGTCCGGATCAGAGGAGATGATATCGCTCAGGGTCTGACGGACAAGGGAAGAATCATCAACAATCAAAACGCGTATTCGTTTACCGCCGATCATGAGGTTTCCACCTTTCTATAAATAGTCGGCGCAACGTATTGCAGCGGCACCTTGAGGTTATTCAGCGTTTCGGCATGTCCCATAAAGAGATGGCCGCCGGGGACCAGATGGTTGCAGAATTGCCTGATCAGACGTTCCTGGGTGGCAGCGTCAAAATAGATCAAAACATTACGGCAAAAAATGGCATGGATATTCGCCGGAATGCTATAGGTCGTATCCATAAGATTCATCCGGCGAAAGGTGACCTTCTGACGCAGTTCCGGGGCAATCCGGACGACTCTCGCCGCCGGATCGCGGCTTCTCAGAAGATATTTTTTCCGGATCCCCATGGGGATCGGCTCGATTTTATCCGTATCATAGATGGCCTGCTGGGCTGTGGACAGGACCTTTGTGGATATATCCGTGGCAAAGACGGAAAAGTCCATCCCCGGGGTCTGGCTTGCATATTCACTGAGCACCATGGCCATGGTATAGGGTTCTTCTCCGGAGGAGCAGGCGGCGCTCCAGATAACAAAATCCAGCTTGCCTCCGGCTCCCGGCAGTTTCATTAATTCGGGAAGGATTTTCTCCGTGAGATAGGTGAAATGGGAAGGCTCCCGGAAAAAATCGGTCTTGTTGGTCGTCACGGCGTCGATCATGTGAATCAGTTCTTCAGCCATGCCTTCCCTGGTAAAAAGATAGTCGCAGTATTGGCGGAAGGACATCATCTGGAAATGCTTCATCCGCTTCCGGAGGCGGCCTTCGAGGAGGCTTTTTTTCGCCGGTGGAAGATTGATGCCGTACTGTGAATGAATAAAGCCGCTCAATCGGTTGAAATCGGAATCCGACAGATGCTGATCTAATCCCGGATCGTCTTTGCTCCGGGAATTTCTTGTCTCAGTTTGTGGTGTATGCATATTGTTTCGCCATAAATTCAAAGCATTCATATGCCCCCCGGCCTTCATCGACGTCTGTTGTCTCCACTTGACCGTCGCAAAGCCGCGAGGATGTAATTTGATAGTCATTGTCAAAGGCAACGGCGGTGCCGGTTGATTCCGATCTCGAAACGTAGCCCGTGACGGCCAGTTTAACGAGTTCATGCCCCCCGTTGAACGATTTGTGTCCGTCAAAAAGAAGGAAAACATCAATTTGCACCCGCTGTGCGACAGCAATGGAATTCAAGGCGGGGAAAAAGGCTCCGACAGCAGACAAATTGGAGATATAGGACTGAATAATTTTTCTCCTGTTACGGGATTCGATGACTTCGATCCGTGCAGGCACTTCAATGTCGACTCTCTGAAATCTTCTTGCATTATGCATACTAATGACTCCTCAATGATGTGATTCCCTCAGCTCCCCCCTTTATAAAGGGGGACGATTGAAGGCCTCCTGTTCGGTGGAACCGCTTCGCTTGTTCCACCCTGCAAATAAATAGAGGTTACATGACACAGCCGCCACTGGGGAGGGCGTTCCTGTCCATGCTAGGCCGCGCCGGCGGCATCACCCATATTTTCTCCGACATCCCGGATCAATAAAAAGATCGTATCCTGTGCGAGAGATTCCGTCATGGACATCACCCCCAATAAGTGGCCGTTGTGTGCGCCGGGACTGATTCTTCCTTTTCCTCAACAGCATCTTCTTGCGTGTCCGGTTTATTCCAGTCCGTCAGCGGTCCACTGATCCGGGCGAATACAGGCGAATTGCTTTTCCGCTCTATGTCCTTGTCACTTTCCTTTTTTTGCATGGCAACCCATCCCGGCAATTAAGGTTCTCCTATGTTACGCTTCAATGGCATTGCTTTAAGCACGACAGCTCCCCTCTTTTTAAAGAGGGGGTGGGGGAGATTTTAAGCAATGCCTTGAAATCCCCCTGTATCCCCCTTTATAAAGGGGGACAATTGAAGACCTCCTGTAGGGTGGAACCGTTTCACTTGTTCCACCCTGCAGATAAATAAACGTTACATGACATAGCCTCCACTGGGGAGGGCTTTCCTGTCCATGCTATGCCGCACTGGCGGCATCGCCAATATTTTCTCCGACCTCCTGGATCATGCCCAATTCATTGTTGGAAAAGACGCGATCCGTATCCAGGATGATAATCAGTTCATCGTTACGCTTGCCGATTCCCCGGATGAATTCCGTTCGCCAGCGGGTGCCGATCCGGGGCGGCGGCTCGATCTGGTTGGCTTCCAGTTCAAAGACCTCCTGAACGGAATCGACAAGGGCCCCCAGGATGGTTTTGTCTTCATCAACGACAATTTCAGTGACCACGATACAGGTGTCCACGGTCTTTTCCGTTTCCGTCAGGCCGAATTTCAATCGCATGTCCACCACGGGTACGACGTTTCCCCGCACATTGATGACGCCACGCATGAAATCCGGGGTGCCGGGCACCTTGGTCGCCGGCGTATAATCCAGAATCTCACGCACCTTGGCCACATCGACGGCAAAAATCTCGTCGGCCAGTTTGAATGTCAGATACTGGGTTGTTTCAGTAATCGTTGCTACGCTCATTATGCTACCTCCTTCATGTGGCAGATCGTTCACTCATTTGATGACCTAATTATTGAACTTCCCTCATTCCCACTACCTCCCTTTGATAAAGGGGCTTCCAACAGTTCAACCCCCCCTTATTTAAGGGGGGCAAGGGGGATTTTATCTCAACCGGCAAATCCCCCTGTTGTCTAAACTCCCCTTTTAGAAAAGGGGGAGTCTCCACCCTGACCCCCCGCAGAGGAGAGTCAGGGTGGGGTGAGGGTGTATCAGTACTTCTCAAAGTCTCCGTCATGAACATCTTTTTTGCCCTGCTTATCTGACATGTCCAGGGCAAAGCCGGAGCCCTTATCGGCAGAGCCGCCGAATTTTGTTGCGTGGCCTATGGCTTTTTCCGCCACTTTCGGCGCCAGTTGCTTCAGGCCGATCTTGGCCTGCCGACCCGGAAGGGCCGTGCGGGCCGATGTGATCTGTTTCCGGCCCGACCTGGAACCCGTATCTTCTGTCCTGAAGAAGGCCGCCGCACTCTGGAGCTGATCGGCCTGGCCGGTCAATTCCTCTGCCGTGGACGCCATTTCTTCCGCCGCCGCCGCATTCTGCTGAATGACCTGATCCAGTTGCTGAATGGCCTTGTTGATCTGGTCGGCGCCGTTTTTCTGCTCATTGCTGGCCGCGTTGATTTCCTGGACCAGATCGGCCGTCTTCTGAATGGCCGGGACGATCTGGGTGAGCATCTGGCCGGCCTTTTCCGCGACCTGGACACTGGAGGCCGACAGCCGGTTGATCTCGCCGGCCGCCGTCTGGCTTCTTTCCGCCAGCCGTCTCACTTCCGCGGCGACCACGGCAAAGCCTTTGCCGTGCTCACCGGCTCTCGCCGCTTCAATCGCCGCATTGAGGGCCAGCATGTTGGTCTGGCGGGCAATTTCTTCGATAATGGAGATTTTACTCGCGATTTCCTTCATCGCCGTGACGGTTTCCGACACTGCCTGACCGCCCTCTTTTGCGTCTTCGGCGGATTTCACGGCGATCTTTTCCGTCTGCTGGGCATTGTCGGCGTTCTGCATGATGTTGGAGGTCATCTGTTCCATGGAGGAGGAGACTTCTTCCGCCGAGGCCGCCTGTTCCGTGGCGCCCTGGGAGATCTGCTCCGTTTTGACACTCATTTCCTGACTGCCTGTCGCCACCTGACCTGAGGCCGCCTGGACATTCATGACCACCTCCGTCAGTTTTTCCAGCATGATGGTCAGGGCCTGCATCAAGCGATCCTGCTCGGAACGCTCCCGCACTTCGACCATCAGGTTTCCGTCGGCAATCTGCTCGGCGACCGCCGTTATTTCGTTCATGGCCTCGATCAAAACATTAAGGTTATTTTTGATCTCATTGAAATCGCCGTTGTAATTATCGGAAATCTTCGGGGGAATATCTCCCTTGGAGATCCGGTCCACGTACTCGGCGGCGACGTTCAACGGCCCGATGACGGCATCGAGGGTGTCGTTGACGCCGGAGACGACTTTCTGGAAATCGCCCTGGTGTTTAGAGGCGTCGGCACGAGTGGCCAGCTTTCCTTCCACGGCGGCCTTGGAGAGCATGGCGGCATCGGCTACCAGGGTGTTGACGGCGACGATGCACTGGTTGAGGTTATTCTTGATGGTGTTGAAATCACCGTTATAAGTGTCGGTGATCTTCGCCGGGATGTTGCCCTTGCTGATGTCATCGACATATCTGGCGGCGACATTCAGCGGTCCGATGACGGAATCGAGGGTGTCGTTGACGCCGGAGACAACCTTCTGGAAGTCACCCGTGTGCTTCGATGCATCGGCGCGAGTGGCGAGTTTCCCTTCAACGGCGGCCTTGGCAAGCATCGCCGCATCGGCTACCAGAGCATTGACGGCATCGATGCACTGATTGAGGTTGTTCTTGATGGTGTTGAAATCCCCGTTATAAGTGTCGGTGATTTTGGCCGGGATATTGCCCTTGCTGATGTCGTCGACGTATCTTGCGGCGACATTCAACGGTCCGATGACGGAATCGAGGGTGTCGTTGACGCCGGCCACAATCTTCTGGAAGTCACCCTGGTGTTTCGAGGCGTCGGCGCGTGTGGCCAGCTTTCCTTCCACGGCGGCCTTGGCAAGCATACCGGCGTCGGCTACGAGGACGTTGACAGCGTCGATGCACTGGTTGAGGTTGTTCTTGATCTCGTTGAAGTCACCATTGTAGGAATCGGAGATCTTTGGGGGGATATCACCCTTGGAAATACGATCTACGTACTCGGCGGCGACGTTTAACGGCCCGATAACGGCATCAAGGGTGTTGTTGACGCCGGCTACGATTTTCTGAAAATCGCCTCTGTGCTTCGATGCATCAGCCCGGGTGGCCAGTTTTCCTTCTATCGCAGCTTTGGACAGCATGGCGGCATCGGCGACCAGGTTGTTGACGGCATCGATACACTGGTTGAGGTTGTTCTTGATGGTGTTGAAATCGCCGTTATAAGTGTCGGTGATCTTCGCCGGGATATTGCCATTGCTGATGTCATCGA
>CAZBME010000014.1:0-64277 GCA_964492965.1 uncultured Syntrophaceae bacterium
ATTCTTGATCCATTATTAATTTTTGGATGGGGATCTTTTCCCGAGATGGGAATTGTCGGTGCTGCCATTGCCGCTGTAGCGGGACAAACGGCTGCATCTTTTATTTCTCTGTATTTTATTTCTCAGACTTCGTCAAAGTATGATTTAAGCTGGCGATATTTGATACCCAGACCTTCTATTATCTATGCGATTTATCAAACGGGTTTGCCTTCCGTTCTCATTAATCTGGCTTTCGGACTGGTCGTTATTGTATATAATCACATCCTGTCCGATTATGGAAACTTGGCCTTGGCCACCTTAGGGATATGTTTTCGCATTACCGGCCTGGTGATGATGGTATTATTCGGCATCGGTCACGGGGTGATGCCATTGGTGGGGTATAATCTCGGCGCCAGATTTTACCGCAGACTTATTGATACCGTGACTGTTTCTATCCGTCTTTCAGTCATAATTTCCGGGGCAAGCTGCATGCTCATTCTTATTCTGGCAGGCCCTCTTATTTCTCTGTTTACACAGGATCCTGATTTAAAAACGACATCCCTGCCTGCTCTTCGTATCTTCATTTCAATGCTTATTTTGTCCGGTCCCAGTGTTGTTTGGATCAATATGTTCATCGGAATCGGAAAAGGTATGACTTCCATGATGCTGCTTCTTTTCCGTGATGTCCTGTTTTTGATTCCATGCCTTTATATATTCAAACATTGTATGGGTTTGCCCGGAGTATGGCTGGCACAACCAGTTGCCGTGCTGATGGGATTCATCATTATTTTTATTTGGGCGAAAAAGGAACTAAGAAGTATTGAAAAGAGGATACAGAGGAATTGTGGATGATAAAGAAATACCCTGAAAGCACTATCTTTCAGGGTATTTCTCATGACTGGACTGTTGTTTCTTACATGGGCTGTACGTTGGAAGCAGCCGGTCCTTTTTGTCCCTCCTGGATCTCAAAGCGAATCCGTTGCCCCTGATAAAGCGTTCTGAAACCTGCCCCCTGTATGGCACTATAATGAACGAAAACATCCCCCCCTTCATCATTTTCGATGAAGCCGAACCCTTTCTTTTCATTGAACCATTTCACTTTACCCTCTGCCAATGCCTTGCCCTCCTTTCTCCTTTTAAAAAGAAAAACCACAAAAGTAATGGCAACAAACCATTTCCTTCATGGTCTCGAAATACAGGGATATGCAGAAAACAACTTTCAAAATAATGCTTGATCATGCAAATTTAAAAGGAATTCTTTCATCCAATTTTTTTAAAATGTAGCACCATGTAACATTATAATCAAGCATTATGTAAGCAATAACGGTAACTCCCATAGAATGCATTCATTACATGGACAAATGGCACGCAGCAAAATGATCTGTGCCGGCCTCCCGCAAGAGGGGAGACTCCTTTTCGCAGACGGAAATTCGATATGGACATCGAGGCTGAAAGACACAGCCTTTTGCGGGATGTATCTGAGATAAAACGTCATCCCTGAGAACCCGGATTCGCTTGCCCCTGTCCCCAGGCTTATGGCCTGGAATAGCGGCAAGCAATGCCTTTGTATAGGGATGCCCCGGATTGTCAAAGATGGCTTCGTTTCTTGCAATTTCAACTATCTTTCCCAGGTACATGACGGCAACTCTGTCGCTCATAAAACGGATAACACTAAGGTCATGCGAGATGAAGAGGTATGTTAAGTGAAAAATCTGTTGTAAATCTTTCAGAAGGTTCAGTATCTGCGCCTGAATGGAAACATCAAGGGCAGATACGGGCTCATCGGTAACGATCAGTTTGGGTTTTAGCGCCAACGCTCTGGCTATACAGATCCGCTGGCGCTGACCACCACTGAATTCATGGGGGTAACGATTCCGGTGCTCTTCCCTGAGCCCGACCATTTCCAGCATTTCAATGATTTTTTCATTTCTGGTTTTCCCGTCAACGTCCCCGTGGATGGTAAAGGGTTCGGATATACTGTCTCCAGCTGTTTTTCTCGGATTCAAAGAGGCATAAGGGTCCTGAAAGACAATCTGGACCTCTCTGCGATAGTTCTTGAGAACGTCTCCTGAAAAACACTGTATATTTTTTCCTTCGAAACAGATTTCCCCTTCTGTGGGTACGTCGAGTTTTAAAACCAAACGCCCAAGCGTTGACTTTCCACAACCGCTTTCCCCTACCAATCCAAGTGTTTCTCCCGTATTCAAGATGAGATCGACACCATCAACAGCCTTGACAAAACCTGTTGTTCCGGAAAAAA
This sequence comes from uncultured Syntrophaceae bacterium, assembly GCA_964492965.1. GTDB lineage: Bacteria > Desulfobacterota > Syntrophia > Syntrophales > UBA8958 > CAZBME01. The sequence continues at coordinate 2,240 of CAZBME010000014.1, forward strand.
ACCCACCGTACACGGGAAAGTACTTCTTTAACGCTTGAATATTCAGGAGAGATGTTTCCATTTTATTCATATTTCCAACAACGTGCGGCGTGAAGCGGTGTGTGGTTCTTCAGGTCAGGCTTATGTTTTCTGCAGATGTCCATTGCTAAGGAACAGCGACTCTGAAACCGGCATCCGATTATGCGTTGGTGTAGTTCAGGCACCGTACCGGGGATCGTATTCAGACGTGATTCTCGGGCAGGCGTCTTTCCCATGGGCGGAATAGATTCGAGGAGGCCTATCGTATAAGGATGCCTGGGGTCGTCAAAAATACTGTTTGCTTCGGCATATTCGACGATTTCTCCGGCATACATGACGGCCACTTTCTGGGCGGATTCGGCAACGACTCCTAAATCATGGGTAATCAGAATGATCGCCGTATTCATGTCTTTCTTGAGCTGGTTCAGAAGGTCGATAATTTGTGCTTGAATAGTGACATCCAGTGCCGTCGTCGGTTCATCGGCAAGCATCAGGAAAGGACGGCAAGCCAACGCCATGGCAATCATCACGCGTTGACGCATGCCGCCGCTTAACTGATGGGGGTAATCGTGGATCCGTTTCTCGGGAGACGGCATACCCACCTGGGTGAGCATTAAAATGGCTTGATTCAATGCATCACGATAGCTCACGTTGTTATGAAGCCGAATGACTTCTATGATCTGATCACCGATTTTGAAAACAGGGTTGAGGGCAGTCATGGGTTCCTGAAAGATCATGGATATTTCCCGTCCTCTGATGGCCCTCATTTCGTCGCTGTTGAGGGAAAGAAGTTCACGCCCATTGAAAAGGATTGAGCCACTTTCGATCCACCCAGGAGGGGCAGGTATCAGGCGCATGATCGAAAGGGACAGGACTGTCTTGCCGCAACCGGATTCACCTACAATACCCAATGTTTCTCCCTGATTGACTTCAAGGCTGACGCCGTCAACTGCCCGGACAATCCCCTGGGGGGTAGAAAAATAGGTGCAAAGGTCGCGAATTTCAAGAAGAGGAGGCATAAGGTGAACCTTACTCCTTTTTATCGCCCCAATGTCTAAGGAGGTCTGTAAAAAGACGAACGCCTATGCCCGATGCCCCTTTAGGAACATAGGGCCTGTCCTTTGCACTCCAGGCTGGTCCGGCTATATCTAGATGCACCCAAGGATAATCACCGACAAACTTGCTCAGGAAGGCTGCTGCCGTGATCGTTCCCCCCGGTCTGCCGGCGGAATTTTTATAATCAGCGACATCACTTTTAACCAATTCATGATATTCTTCCCACAGGGGTAGTTCCCAGACTTTTTCTCCCGTGCTGTCCGCTGATTGCCGCACCTTATCTTTCAATGATTCATCCGTTCCCATCATGCCGATGACCTGCTCGCCCAATGCAACAATGCAAGCCCCGGTCAAGGTGGCAATATCGATAACGGCTGCAGGCTTGTACCTGCCTGCGTAGGCCAGGGCGTCCGCCAGGATGAGGCGACCTTCCGCATCGGTATTGAGTACTTCAATCGTTTTGCCGGACATGGATTTCAGAATATCTCCGGGCTTGTAAGCCTTGCCGCTGGGAAGGTTCTCCGTCGCCGGGATAAGACCCACCACGTTGATTTGCAGCTTCAGGTCTGAAGCTGCGCGAATCGCTCCCAGGACCGCTGCGGCTCCGGCCATGTCTGTTTTCATCTCGTCCATTTTTTCGGCCGGTTTGATGGAAATACCGCCGCTGTCGAACGTCAATCCTTTCCCTACGAGTACAATTTTAGCATCCGTTTTTTTTGCGCCATTGTATTCCAAGATGATGAACTTCGGCGGCTGATCGCTGCCGCTGGCAACGCCTAGGAGGGCATTCATGCCCAATTTTTTCATCTCAGCCCTGTCCAGAATCCTGCAGGACAAGCTCTTGTGTCGAGAGGCTATTTGACTTGCTTCTCGGGCAAGATCGGTGGGCGTCATTTCATTGGCCGGCATGGATACCAGGTCCCTTGCAAAACAGACGGCATCGCAGATCACCGCTGCGTTCTTTGCGGCTTTTCTGATGATATCAAAAACGGCCGAGTCTTCTTCAAAGATGGTGAATTCATCTATAGAATGGATTTTATCAACATCCACTGTTTTGAAAGTTGAGAATTGATAGAGGCCGAGTTGCACACCTTCAATGGCCGCTTCTGCAACTTCGTTAATGGGAAGATCAAAAAGGCTTTGCTCAAAGGAGGTTGAAAATGCTTTCAGATTGAGGGAACGGAGAATCTGGGCCGCTCGGGCGTATGATCCCCGCAACTTGTCACGGGTCAGCTCGTTTCTTTTACCCAGGCCTAACAGAAGGACTCTGGTCGCATCAATTTTATGCTGCGTATAGATAATGTTGGTTTGATACAGTTTTCCTTCGAAGTCACCCGTTCTCAATACGGGTGAGACAATACTGCTGTAGGGTTGTCCATAGGCTTTCATTGAATTCGCCAAAACCCCGTCTTCTTCATAGAAATGCAAAATGATGGCGTCTGACTTGGCTTTCAGCAGTTTTTCATGTTTGACCTGGATTTTCATAGGTGTTTTCCTCCCAAAAAAAAAGGATTATTCCTCGTGGGATAATCCTTTGTCTTATTTGGAGGCGGCAACCAGATTTGAACTGGTGAATAACGGTTTTGCAGACCGCTGCCTTAGCCACTTGGCTATGCCGCCGATTATTCTGGAGCGGGCGAACGGATTTGAACCGTCGACGTCCACCTTGGCAAGGTGGCACTCTACCACTGAGTTACGCCCGCAAGTGCTTTGTTGGGCCGGGACTATAACAGATAAAATCGTTTTGTCAATAAAAAAATTACCCTTCAACCTCTATTCATCCCTGTTTTCGATCCGACCGATCAACCATTCGATGGCATTCATATAATCATTTAATCCGGCCAAAAATACATTGTTATGGTTTGCCCCGGCAATAGTCAGAAACCTTTTATCCTTAGCCGGGCAGGCCTCATAAAGATCCCGGCCTTCAGCGATTGCAATGATATGGTCATACTGTGAGTGGATGACGAGCGTTGTTTTTTCGAAAGACTTCATTTTCTCTATATTTCGAAAAGCCCGGTCTTCCGTAATGCCGAGGGACGCCATGTTCACGCCCAGCAGAGCCAGGAGCGGTTCGATATAGGCAAAGCCGCTTTCAATGATCAACCCGTCTATCTGATCTTGGTAACGCTCTGCCAATTCCAGGGCGGAGGCGCTTCCCAGAGATCTTCCCATGATAACAAAAGGACCCGTAAAACCGTTTTCTTTTAACCAAGTCTTCAAATAAGCAAAAACGGCATGACAGTCCTCCATCATGGAACTGACTGTTGGAGACCCCGATGAACGGCCGTAACCTCTGTAATCAACGGGTATAAAATTGATCCCCCTCTCAGTAAAAAAGGGGGCGAAATCAATATAATCGGAAGCTATCTCGCCATTCCCATGGAAAAAGAGGATATTGGGGGCTTGCAACGCTGATTTATAGAACTGACCGCCAATATTAATATCGTCTGCCACGGGGATGGATAGGGGAAGGGACTTGCTTCCATTTACAGACAAATCCCACTCTGGACGGGGATAAAAAAGAAAACGAACAATTTCCGGCCGATCAAAGGCACTGTAATCGATGTCATGGATATTGGTCAATCTCCGTTTCCCCCTTTAATGACCAGTTTTAGGAATTTCATAAAGTAATCGATACCCGAATAAATCGTCATAACCAGCGCCAGAAAGAGTAGAGCCGTTCCAACCGCATGGGCATCGGCCCCCAAAAAGGGATAGTGAATCATCAAGGCGGATACGGCAAAAACCTGGCAGAGCGTCTTCTGCTTTCCTAGCCAGCTTGCCTGTATCACAACACCTTCGGAAGTCGCGATGGTCCTGACGCCGTCAACAAAGAAATCTCGAATGATAATGATAGCCACAACCCAGGCTGGAATTCTGCCGATCGGAATCATCAGAACCATGGCTGTATTGATTACCAGTTTGTCGGCTATAGGATCAAGAAACTTGCCCATTGTCGTCACAATCTGATAGCGACGCGCTACATATCCATCCAGAAGATCCGTAAAGGATACAACGATAAAGGTTACGGCAATGACAAGACTCCACGTTTGGTCCGGCGAGAGTAACAGGAAAAAAAGAAAAGGAATAATGCCCAAACGGACCATAGTGATGGTGTTAGGCAAATTGATGATTCTCCGGTTTTCCGGTGAAATCGGCAGCCTGTCAAAATATCGTTTAAGAATATCAATCATGGATTTTGCTATTTTTTCGGTACTTTTTCCCAGTCGGCCAAAAATGCGGCAATTCCTTTGTCGGTCAGAGGATGCTGCGCCAGCTGCGTAATCACTTTATACGGTATCGTGGCTATATCGGCACCCATCAAGGCGGCTTCCAGAACATGGCCGGGATGACGAACGCTCGCCACAATAACTTCCGTATCAAAACCGAAGTTATCATAAATGGTAAGGATTTGCTCGACAATCCCCATGCCGTCGTGGGAAATATCATCCAAACGTCCCACGAACGGGCTCACGTATGCTGCCCCCGCCTTAGCCGCCATTAAGGCTTGGAGCGGGGAAAAGATTAACGTCTGATTGACGGCAATGCCTTCATTTGCAAATTTCTTCGTCGCTTTCAGACCTTCCGTCGTCATGGGTACTTTAATAACGACCTGTGGACCGAGTTTGGCAAGCTTCCTACCCTCTTTTAACATCCCTTCGGCATCAAGGCTCAGAACCTCCAGGCTCACAGGACCCTCTACTATTTTCAAGATTTCCTTGATAACATCATTGAACGATTTTTTTTCCTTAGCCACCAGAGAGGGGTTGGTTGTCACCCCATCGACCATCCCCAGGCTAATTCCTTCCTTGATTTCTTCAATGTTGGCTGTATCAATAAAGAATTTCATTTTTCCTCCCGTTTTGCTTTTGATTGGTCCTGATATTGTTCAAGACATTTTTTGCTGCAGAAATATAAGCCCTTCCCCGCATCGTCCAGCTTATAGGCTTCGCTTAGAGGTATATAAGCGTGACAATAGGCATCTTCAACAAGCTCTTCCCCTATGCTGCCTCCCTGGTTATCCTTGGGCAAAGGTTTTGCCTTTTTACCTGAAGGCAGAAACAGACGCCTGGATATGCGGTAAAGGAGATATAAAAGTATCGCTGCAATAATAAATCGTAAAATCATATGGGTACGTTACGTTGTTCAACCAATAAGTCAAGAATTTCTTTCCCAATCATGGGATCAACTCCACGTAGCTATTGTCATCCAGCCGATCCAGCAACCCCCTGATAGAAACACCAAAGGCAGGATGGATGACGTATGAAGCAATTTCACATAGAGGAACAAGGACAAACCGTCTCTTATGAAAATCGGGATGAGGAATCATGAGCCCATGTTCTTTATCGCTAATGACATTTTGCCCATAGAGCAAAATGTCCAAATCGATAATGCGTGGCCCCCACCTGTGCTCATCTTGCCTGCCCATCCGCTTTTCAATATTTTTCAATGCCTTAAGGAGTTGCCCTGGCGAAAGTCGTGTCCTGATCTCACAGACGGCATTTACAAAATCATTCTGATCTGTGAATCCGACCGGTTCCGTTTTATAAAATGACGATTCCCTCAAGACCGCCAGATCGTCCAGGTTTGACATCTTGGCTATGGCGTCCCGGCAATATTCAAGAGGATTCCCCAAATTTGACCCGATGCCGATATAGCCGATAAAACCTTCTGCAACCATTGTAAGGTTTATCTAAGCTTTTAACCCAAGGACATCCTGCATGTCGTAGAGGCCTTGTTTCCTGCTGACGACCCACTTGGCTGCACGAACTGCGCCTCGGGCAAAATTATCCCGGCTATGGGCGCGATGGATAAATTCGAGCCTCTCTCCGGAAGTGACAAACATGACATCATGCTCGCCTACGATATCTCCACCCCTGATGGTTTGAATGCCGATTTCAGTTTTTTTTCGTTCACCGATCAGGCCTTTTCTCGTATAGACGGCCTCTTTTTCAAGGTCACGATTTAGTTCATCAGCAATGATCTGTGCCATTTTCATTGCCGTTCCGCTTGGTGCATCCTTTTTCTGGTTATGATGGGCTTCAACGATTTCAACATCATAATCATTGCCCAGAATATGGGCCACATCCTTCAGAACCTTGAACATGACGTTTACGCCAACGCTCATATTTGGCGCCAGCACACAGGAAATTTTTTCTGAATATCTCCTGATTTCCTTCAGCTCATCTGCCGTAAAGCCAGTCGTGCCGATTACGATAGACTTGCCCTTTGCCGCTGCCAGGGCCATATTGACAAGGGTGGCTTCATGATGAGTAAAATCGATGATGACGTCGCCTTTATCGATAACTTTCTCAAGATCGTCCATAACCGTCACACCGATTTTGCCTTGCCCCAAGGATTCGCCAACATCCTTGCCAACGGCAGAATGTCCCTTCCCTTCTATGGCCGCGGACAACTCGATGCCTTCGGTTGCTATCAGCCAGTGAGCAATCCGGCTCCCCATTCTTCCACCAACTCCCAAAACGATCGCTTTTACCATGGCAATCTCCTTCATTATTTCAGCAGACCATAGTCGGTCATAACTTTTTTAAGTTTGCTTAGGTTAACATCTGACATTTTGTATAGAGGCAAACGAATATCTTCTTCTATCATGCCCATGAGCGCCAGTGCGGTTTTGACGGGAGTCGGGCTTGTTTCAATAAAGAGGGCATCGACGAGAGGTGTCATTTTGTAATGAAGGGCCAGTGCCTTTTTCAGATCCCCTGCCTCAAAAGCGTCGATCATGCCTGCCATGTCTGCGGGTGCAACATTGGAGATGACCGAAATGATGCCGTGCCCGCCGATGCAAAGCAATGGATAAGTGAAGAAGTCATCTCCTGAAAGGACGGAGAATTTATCTCCGCAAAGCTGAATAACCTCCTGCATCTGTTTCAAAGATCCAGCCGCTTCCTTGACACCGATGATATTCGGGATCTTTGATAACCGTGCCAGGGTTTCCGGCAAGATATTGGCGCCCGTTCTTGACGGCACATTATAGACAACAATAGGAACAGATACATTTTCTGCAATAAATTTGTAATGCTGATACATGCCTTCCTGCGTCGGCCGGTTGTAATAGGGGGTGACCATAAGCGCCGCATCGGCACCGACTTCATGGGCGTGTTTTGTCAATCTCAACGCTTCGTCGGTGCTGTTCGATCCCGTGCCGGCGATAACGGGAACACGCTTTTTTACCGCTTCCACCGTAATTTCGATCACCCGGTCATGTTCGGCATGGGATAATGTTGGCGACTCGCCTGTGGTCCCGCAGGGAACGATGCCGTCAGTTCCATTTTCTATCTGGAATTCAATCAATTCCCTCAATTTTTCTTCGTCCACGCGACCATTTTTGAAGGGCGTAACGATAGCAACGATTGCTCCTTTCAACATCTTAAATATCCTCCTTCACCCTTATTGATTATTTTTATTGTCCTGTATTTAAATTTTCAATGTTTCGGGGATCATTTCACCACTTGCAATATCCCGGTAATCCTCGCGCTTACGAATAATATGGAATTTGCTTCCCTGGACCAGAATTTCCGCTACCCTTGGTCTTGAATTATAGTTGGACGACATACTGAAACCATAAGCCCCGGCGCTCATAACCGCCATCAGTTCACCCCGGTTGAAATTGTTGATCTGTCTGTCTTTGGCCAGGTAATCTCCGGATTCGCATATAGGGCCAACAACATCGGCAATGATGGTTCCACGCGCATTTTGTGACACCGGCTGAATGTGATGGTATGATTTATAAAGACTCGGCCTCATCAGATCATTCATGCCCGCATCCACAATGATAAAATTCTTCGCTTCATTTTTTTTTGTATATAATACGGATGTCACAAGAATACCGGCATTACCGACAATGACACGACCGGGCTCGAAAATGAAGGTGCAGGAGAGGTCCTGTGACGCATCGATAATGGCTTTCGCGTAATCCTTCGGATGTGGGGGCGCTTCCGCATCATAAGTAATTCCCAACCCGCCACCGAGATCCAGATAGCGAATATGAATTTCTTCTTGATGAAGCGAGAGAAGAAGCTTTTTCAGCCTCGACAGGGCATCTATAAATGGGGAAATCTTTGTTAACTGCGATCCGATATGGCAACTGACGCCTTTGATGTCGATATGTTTCAGGGTCTTTGCTCTTTTGTATTCTTCAAGTGACCGGTCTACATCAATGCCGAATTTGTTTTCCTTAAGCCCTGTTGAGATATAGGGGTGAGTTTCAGGATCTACATCCGGATTGACCCGTAAGGCTATCCCGGCCTTTTTTTTCATTCTGCCGCCACATGCGTTGATGACTTCAAGCTCCTGAGATGACTCGACATTGAACATCAAAATATTTGAAGCCAGGGCATATTCAATTTCATCCAATCTTTTGCCTACCCCGGAATAAACAATCTTTTGGGGATCAACGCCGGCTTGAAGGGCACGATATAGTTCCCCGCCGGACACGATGTCCACACCGCCTCCTTCGTTGGCAAACACACGAATAATGGCAATGTTGGAGTTCGATTTCACGGCAAAGCACGTAATGTGAGGGATCTTCGAAAAGGCGGTATCAAATACACGGAAATGATTCCGCAGCGTATTGAAACTGTAAAGATAAAATGGTGTCCCCACTTCCCCGGCGATTTCGGCCACGCGAATGTCTTCACACCATAGCTCTTCCTGTTGATAATGAAAATCGTGCATATATTCTCTTCCCTCTTCTTTAATATAGAATCTCAGCCGGGGTGGATAACCCCTCGCACTTGCCGTCGCTATTACAGGATGCAAGGCGGTAAACATAATGATATCCAACAATAACATTATAATCTTCATAGAGGCATTGCTGGTTGCCAGACTCTTTGCATGCCGGAGCATTCGCTGAAATTTCGGCAATGACATCAAAAGTTCTTGGACACCCCGGACAGTCGCTGCTTTTAGGATCAAGCGTACTTTTTTCAATCTGAAAAAGGACGTTTTCGTTCTGACGCTGCGGGATGGGCCATCGGAGCACAACAGATTCCCTGGTCTTTTCCAGCTTGAGGGTTGCTGCCGGCGCTTCCTGCTTGATCCTGTGGGCGACAGGGTCGCCTTTTTTACCGCATCCGATGGCCATCGCGACCATTAACGCCATAGATAATGCAAAAGCAGTTAAATAAGTAAATCGGCAATGGTTCATCGATTCGCCTCTTCGGCCGTTTTGATCTGCTCAGAAACCCTTTCTTCTGATGTTCCTCCTGCGGTGGTTTTTCGGTTAACGGAATGTGAAGCACCCAGGACTAAAAAGACATCCTGACCAAAACCCTTGTAAAATTGCCTGAACTCCCGAAGGGTCAGGTCGCTCAGAGCCTTGCTCGTCCGGATGCAATGATCGACCAGTTTTCCGACAATGCCGTGTGATTCCCGGAAAGGAACACCTTTCATAACAAGATAATCCGCCACATCCGTGGCGGTCGAAAACCCCCCGGCAGCCTCTTGCAGCATGCGCGGACGATTAAAGGAGATATGGCAGACCATGCCCGATAAAATAGTCAAACAGGCCTTCAGCGTATCGACTGAATCGAAAAGAGCCTCCTTGTCTTCCTGCATGTCCCGGTTGTAGGTCATGGGAAGGCCTTTCAGGATTGTGAGGATCGACATCAGGTTTCCATAGACACGGCCTGTCTTGCCGCGTATCAACTCTGCCACGTCAGGATTCTTCTTTTGCGGCATAATGCTGCTGCCTGTTGTATAAGAATCTGATATTTCTATATAATTAAACTCACTTGAGGACCAGATGATCAAGTCTTCACAAAGTCGGCTCATGTGCATCATCATCAGTGACGCCGCAAATATATATTCAGCGATAAAATCCCGGTCGGAAACGGTGTCCATGCTGTTTGTCGTAATGGCAGGAAACTTCAGTAACCCGGCGGTATAAAGACGATCGAGCGGCAAGCTTGATCCGGCCAGGGCTGCCGCGCCAAGGGGCATGACATTGACTCTTTTCAGTCCATCTTTCAGTCTCTCCTCGTCCCGGGCAAACATGGCGACGAATGCTAAAAAATACTGGGCCAAAAGAACCGGTTGCGCCTTCTGCATGTGGGTATAACCGGGCATGATGGTTTCGCACTCCTGATTTGCCAAAGAAAGCAGACTTTGTTTCAAATCCTTGAGCAACGCTATTGTTTCACGGATTTCTTCACGCAAATAAAGACGCATATCGAGGTTGACCTGGTCGTTCCTGCTTCGCCCGGCATGGAGCTTTTCTCCGGCGGCGCCGATTCTCTCGATCAGCACCTTCTCGATGGCCATGTGGATATCCTCGTCTTCCGGCCTGAAAGAAAAGCTGCCGTTCTCAATATCACTAAGAATGGTTTTCAACCCTTTCACGATATCTTTTTCTTCACTAATTGAAAGAATGCCCTGCTTGCAAAGCATCTTCGCATGGGCGATACTCCCAGCGATATCATGGCGGTACAGGCGCCGATCAAAATCGATGGAGGCGGTGAAGGCCTCGACATTGCTGTCTGTTGCTTCCCGAAAGCGCCCCCCCCAGGGTTTTTTCTTTTCTTTACTCATCGTTTAGCCCTATTAACGCTTGATGCGTCCGGAGGTTCCCTTGCTGAGAGTCTTTGATGTTGATCCCTTCGACAATTCGGCCTTTTTTAGGGCCTGAATCCTCAGCCTCAGGGCATTCAGACGGATGAAGCCCGTTGCATCCATTTGGTTGTAAACCTTATCCTCTTCGAAGGTAGCGAAATCTTCACTGTAAAGGGAATACGGCGATTTCCTGCCGGCAATGATGCAATTCCCCTTGTATAATTTCATACGGGCGGTACCTGTAACATTTTCTTGTGTTTCATCGATAAAAGACTGTAGCACCTTCATCTCCGGCGAATACCAGAAGCCATTGTACACCAATTGGGCATACTTCGGAATGAGCGAATCTCTCATAAACATAACTTCGCGATCCATGGTGATGGATTCCAGTGCGCGATGGGCCGCCCAGAGAACCGTTCCTCCCGGCGTCTCATAGACCCCCCTCGATTTCATGCCCACAAAACGGTTTTCCACCAGATCAACACGTCCCACACCATTGACGCCCGCGACTTTGTTTAGATAATCCATCAGCTTTGCAGGGCTCATTTTTTTGCCGTTAACGGCTACCGGTGTTCCTTTAACAAAATCGATTTCGACATAAGCAGGCTTGTCAGGGGCCGCTTCCGGCGATTTTGTTAAGACAAAGATGTCCTCCGGCGGCTCTGCCCAGGGGTCTTCGAGAATACCGCCTTCGTGAGAAATATGGAGAGAATTTCTGTCGCTGCTGTAAGGCTTCTCTTTTGTGACCAGAGGCACGGGAATCTTGTATTTCGCCGCATAATCGAGCATGGACTGGCGGGAATTAAACGTCCAATTCGGGTCTTTCCAGGCCGAAATGATCCGGATGTGTGGATCCAGGGCCATGTAGGTTAATTCAAAACGTACCTGATCGTTTCCTTTGCCTGTTGCGCCATGGCAGACGGCATCAGCTCCTTCTTTATGAGCGATTTCCACCTGTCTTTTGGCGATGAGTGGTCTTGCCAAGGACGTGCCCAGCAGATAAGTCCCTTCATAAATCGCATTGGCCCGCAAGGCCGGGAAGATGAAATCGCGGGCAAATTCTTCTTCGAGGTTATCAATGTATATCTTGCTTGCCCCCGTATTAATGGCCTTTTCCTTCAAACCATCCAGTTCTTCTTTCTGGCCGACGTCAGCGGCAAAGGCAATGACTTCGCATTTGTAAGTTTCCAGGAGCCAACGGACGATCACCGATGTGTCCAAACCACCCGAATAGGCAAGCACCACTTTCATTTTCTTATTTTTCAATGTCTTGATCCTCCTTCATTAACATTTCCATGATCGCTTTCTGAACATGGAGACGGTTTTCCGCTTGGTCAAATACGATGGAATGCTCACCATCCAAAACCTCTGAAGAAATCTCCTCCTCCCGATGGGCGGGCAGGCAATGCATGACCATAACATTTTTTTTCGCTCGCTCCACGAGAGTTTGGTTAATCTGATAATTCCTGAAAATCCCGGCCCTGACGGCATGCTCTTCTTCCTGCCCCATACTGGCCCATACATCCGTATAGATCACATCGGCATTCATGACTGCTTCTGACGGTTCGCGATAGAAGGAAACGCCCAATGCGGATTCTTTCATAGATCTCGCAAGAATCTCGGGATCAGGATCATAACCTTCCGGACACGCAATGGCAAGATGAAAAGGTAGCTTGGCCGCTGCATTGATCCAGGAATTGGCAATGTTGTTTCCGTCTCCAACATAGGCAATTTTCATCCCCTCGTATGAGCCCTTCTTTTCGATAATCGTAAAGATATCGCTTAGTATCTGACATGGATGCAGAAGGTCTGTCAATCCATTTATGACGGGTATTGTTGCATATCGGGCAAAGTTCTCCACAGTTTCCTGCGCATAGGTGCGTATCATGATGCCATCCAGATAGCGCGACATGATCCTGGCCGTGTCGGCAACGGTTTCGCCTCGACCTATCTGTGTGTCCCGGCTGCTTAAAAAAAGGGCCAGGCCTCCCAATTGGTACATGCCAACTTCAAAGGAAAGACGGGTGCGCGTCGATGATTTGTCAAAGATCATGCCCAGCGTTTTTCCTTTCAAGGGTTGATAAGGAATCCCATCGTTCAACCATTTCTTGATAATTCGTGCCCGTTCGAAAATGAAATCAAATTCGGCGCGCTCGAGGTCGTACTCACTGACAAGATTTCTGCTCATTGCTCCCCCAGTACCCTGTCCAAAATATCAACGGCTTGATCGACATCGTTCTTCGTGATGACCAAAGGCGGAACAAAACGCAGAACGTTCGGCCCCGCTGATGCGGAAAGCAATCCCTTATCCATGCAATTCTGTACGGAATCTGCAACCTCCCTATCCAGTTCTACACCGATCAGGAGGCCTTTGCCACGCACTTCCTTGATAGCAGGGTATTTCATCTGTAAATCCCTGAGTCTTCCCTGGAAATAATTCCCCATCGTTTCCACGTTCTCCAAGAAACCGTCCGCCAGCATCACGTCCAATGTAGCCCTTGTCGCCGCCATTGCCAAAGGATTGCCGCCGAAGGTGGATGCGTGGGTTCCGGGCTCAAATGCAGACGCCACTTCATTTTTTGCCACAACCGCTCCGACAGGGAATCCATTGCCCATGGATTTGGCCAGGGTCATGATGTCCGGTGTCACGCCATAATGTTCGCAGGCAAAAAGCCGTCCTGTTCGCCCCATGCCAACCTGGACCTCATCGAGAATCATCAGAATATCCCGTTTATCGCAAATATTCCTGACGCCTGTCAGATAGGAGTCATCGGGCACTCTTATGCCGCCCTCCGCCTGAATCGGCTCCAGCATGACAGCGCATGTCCTCTCCGTGATGGCATCATCCAGGCTTTTGAGATCATTAAAAGGCACATACCTGAAACCTTCGGGCAAGGGCTCGAAGCCTTTCTGGAATTTTTCCTGTCCCGTTGCCGTGATGGTGGCCAGGGTGCGGCCATGGAAGGAACTCGTCATCGTAATGATCTCGTTTTTCTTTGATGCGGAACTCGCATTACCGTATTTTCTGGCAAGTTTTATGGCCCCTTCATTCGCTTCAGCCCCACTGTTGCAGAAAAATATCTTACCGCCAAAGGCATTATCGCTTAAAAGGGCCGCATACCGGATCTGGGCTTCAATATAATAGAGGTTGGAAACATGCATCAACGTCTCTGCCTGCTTCTTTATGGCGTCCACTACTTGCGGATGGCAATGCCCCAGACTGCAGACGGCGATACCTCCGACGAAGTCGAGATATTCCTTGCCTTCGCTATCCCAGACTTTTACGCCCTGCCCCTTGACCAGAATTATCGGGAACCTTTTGTAAGTTCTCATGATGTGTTGTTCAGACAGGGCAATAAGTTCTTCTTTGTTCATGCGAATGACTCCTTATTTCTCAGAGGACTATTTCCGTTCCGATTCCCTTGTCCGTAAACATCTCCAGGAGGATGGCGTGTTTCAGGCGGCCATCGATGATGTGAGCTTTGCCGACGCCGCCTCGCAGCGCCTTCAGGCAGCATTTGACTTTAGGAAACATACCGCCCTGAATAACACCGGAATCAATCATTTCCAAAGCCTTTTCATTATTCATGGTATTAATGAGAGACTTTTCGGCATCCAGGACACCTGGAACATCCGTCAACAAAACCAGCTTTTCAGCATTCAGGGCCGAAGCCACAGCACCGGCGACAATATCCGCATTGATATTGTAGGTCTCCCCGTTTTCTCCGGCCCCGGTGGGCGCAATCACGGGAATGAACCCATCCCGGAACAATGATTCAATGAGACCGCCGTTTATTTCTTTGACTTTCCCAACCAGGCCTATGTCAATAATTTCAGGCGGCGTATCCTTGGCCTTTTCTGCACTGAGGAAATATTTGTCCGCGCTGATGAGATTCCCGTCCTTGCCGCTTAACCCCACAGCTTTCCCGCCGTGCTTGTTGATCAAACCGACAATTTCCTTATTGACCTTACCGACCAGAACCATTTCCACGATATCCATGGTTTCTTCGTCTGTAACCCTCATGCCTTGGATGAACTTCGATTCCTTGCCCAGTTTTTTCAGATAACCACCGATCTGGGGGCCACCGCCATGTACAACGACAGGGTGTATACCGACATATTTCATCATGACCAAGTCACGGGCGAACATATCCTTAAGTTCGTCATCGATCATGGCATGGCCACCGTATTTAATGACGATGACTTTGTTGTAAAATCGGCGAATATATGGCAGGGCTTCCAAAAGGATGTCTGCTCTTTCCATGGATTTTTTAATGGTGTCCATACGCGATCCTCACTTTTGAGATTGAGATTTTGATATCAACCGCTAGAGAATATAACGGCTCAGATCTTCATCCTCGATAATGTCATACAGCTTTTCCTGAACATAGGCTGCGTCAATGAGGACATCTTTGTCCTCCATATCCGGAGCGTCAAACGATATTTCATCAAGCAATGTTTCCATGATGGTATATAGCCGTCTGGCCCCGATGTTTTCCGTACGTTCATTCACTACCGCGGCCACCTCTGCAATCTCCGCGATGGCATCGTCGGTAAAGCTGAGTTTCACGCCTTCGGTGGCCAGCATCTCAATATACTGCGTCACCAGTGCATTGTGAGGTTCAGTCAGGATGCGAACGAAATCTTCTTTCCCCAGAGAATCCAGCTCTACGCGAATGGGGAAACGCCCCTGAAGCTCGGGAATGAGATCGGATGGCTTGGTCGCACTGAATGCCCCTGCCGCAATAAAAAGGATATGGTCTGTCTTGACCATTCCGTACCGGGTATTTACCGTAGATCCTTCTACGATGGGCAACAGATCTCTCTGGACGCCTTCACGTGATACATCCGGGCCGTGTGCGCCATCGCTGCCGACGATCTTATCAATTTCATCCAGAAAAACGATGCCGGACTGCTCTACACGCTCGATCGCGGTTTTTGTCACTTTATCCATATCGACAAGCCGCTGGGCCTCCTCCTGCGAAAGAATCTCCATGGCTTCGGGAACTTTGACCCGTGTTTTCTTTTTTTTCTGAGGGAAAATGTTCCCAAAAAGTTCCTTCATGTTAAATCCCATATCCTCCACGCCTGCCGTTGAAAAGACTTCAATCATCGGGCCTTGCCTGTTTTCGGCTATTTCCAGTTCGACAAAGCGTTCATCCAGCTTCCCCTCTTGAAACAGGCGCCGCAACTTTTCCCTGGTCGTATCTTCCTGCCGCTGCTGATCTTCCTCTATGGTATTGTCGTCCTTAAAGCCGGAAGCAAGGTCTCCGACAGTGCGCTCCACCGGTTTTGGAGGCAGCAAAATATCCAACAGGCGCTCTTCTGCCAGCTGGTTCGCTTTCGTTTTGACTTTCTCCTGCTCATCTGATTTTGCCATATTAATGGCTAATTCGACGAGATCGCGAACCATGGATTCTACATCCCGTCCGACGTACCCGACTTCCGTAAACTTTGAGGCTTCAATTTTCAGGAAAGGCGAATTGTCAAGCTTAGCCAGACGCCTTGCGATTTCCGTCTTGCCGACGCCGGTGGGACCGATCATAATAATGTTTTTTGGAGAAATCTCCTCCCCGAGTTCCTTGGATACGTTCTGCCTCCGCCATCGATTTCTCAAGGCAATCGCCACGGCTCTTTTTGCGTCAGCCTGTCCGATGATGTATTGATCTAATTTTTCTACAATTTGCTTCGGTGTCAATTCGTTTGACGGCATGTAATTTCCTTTCAACGATCGATTACCAGTAGTGAATTGACGACCACTCCTGGTAATTGTCCATTGTTCCTTGATGATTGGTTATTTCTCTTCTTCTTCAAAATCCAGTTCTTCGACAGTAATGTTATCATTGGTATAGATGCATATCTCGGACGCAATTCTAACGGCTTCCCGGGCAATATCCGTTGCCGATAAATCTGAATGACGAACCATGGCCCGCGCTGCTGCCAGGGCATAGGGGGCACCTGATCCGATAGCCATGACTTCGTCATCCGATTCGATGACATCGCCATTGCCGGATATCATAAGAAAATCATCTTTACTGACGGCAATCATCAAGGCTTCCAGGTGACGAAGCACGCGGTCGGTTCTCCAGTCTTTTGTCAGTTCCACCGCTGCGCGGAGGAGATTTCCACTATATTGTTCCAGCTTTTGATCAAAGCGCTCAAATAACGTAAAGGCATCCGCCGTTGTTCCGGCAAAGCCAACAATGACTTTGTTGTGATAGAGCCGGCGAACTTTTCTTGCGCCATTCTTCATGATGGTGACATCAAATGTCACCTGGCCGTCACCTGCGATGGTGACCTTCCCCTTATGTTTAACTGCCAGAATTGTTGTTCCTTTTAATTTCAAGTTGATGATCCTCCTCTAGCTTTGGGATGTGCCTGGTCATAAACTTCCATCAGGCGCTCCACACTGACCGTTGTATATCTTTGTGTTGTCGATAGGCTTTCATGCCCGAGCAATTCCTGGATGGTCCTTAAATCAGCCCCCATATCGAGCAGGTGCGTCGCAAACGAATGCCGGAAGGCATGCGGGCTGATCTTTTTCTGGATACCGCATGAGGTTGCATATTTATCAACAATCCGTTCCACCGTTCGCGGATGAATACGAGCACCCTGCCGCCCTGTAAATACCGGTCCTTCCCAGGGACTTTCCTGTATAATATTTTCACGGTTGAGACTAATGTAATTTCTAATGGCATTCATTGCCGGTGTGCCCATGGGAACCAGCCTCTCCTTGTTTCCTTTGCCTCGAATTCGCAGGATTCCCTCGTCGAGATTCATGTCATCCATATTAAGCCCCGTCAATTCACGCAGGCGAAGGCCGGACGAATAAAGGAGTTCGAGGATGGCCTGATCTCTCTTGCCTTTGATGCCTTGATCAAACGCCATTCCGAGGACGGCAAACATTTCATCCACCGATAGAAATGAAGGGATGTGTTTTTCACATCGAGGCGCCTGAATCAGTTCCACGGGATTGGCAGTAATGCATCCCTGCCTCATCAGAAAATCAAAAAATGCTCTCAGTGCGGCAATTTTTCGCGCAATGGATATTTTTTTTATCTTTCGATGATACAGAGACGCCAGAAAATAACGAACAACACCCGGATCGATCTCATGAATAGCAATTTCACCGGAGGATTCCGCAATGTAGTTCTTTTCCCTGAGGAATTCGGCAAACTGCTTCACATCCGTTTCATAGCTCTTTTGCGTATGAAGGGAGCAGTTTTTTTGAAACGCCAGATATTTGCCAAAATCCGATATCAGTTGCTCCACGAGTCTCCTATTTCTCTTTACCGGTTGGTTCCAACAATAGTCCCGGCTTGATGGTCTTCAATTGCAAGTTTTATGGCCTATCCTTACATTTTGTATTTTCCAAAATCATCAGGGGATAAATTATCCAGAAATTCGATCAGTTTATCTTCCTTCAGCTTCTCAAGGTCCGTTGATTTGACACTAAAGTCGACGTTTCTCGAAAGCTCGATCACCTTCTCTTCCACAAATATGGGGGCATCTGTTCGCAGGGCAACGGCAATCGCGTCACTTGGCCTTGCGTCTATTATGGTTGTCTCTCCGTCTTTTAAAATATGGATACCAGCAAAAAACGTGTTATTTTTCAACTCATTGATCTCGATCCTCAGGACTTCAACGTTCATGACCTTAAGGATTTCGGCAATCAGATCGTGGGTCATGGGTCTGGAAAATGATACCTTTTCCAGTTGTGTTGCAATAGCGCTGGCTTCAAAAAGGCCGATCCATATAGGAATCGCTTTTTTTTCATCCATATCCTTCAATATTACAATAGGCGTGCTGGTAATCGGATCTATGGTTATCCCGGCGACTTTCATCTCAATGAGCATTTCGTTCTCCTATTCATCCCGTTCTCCTCGCAACGAGTGCAGGAACGCCTTTTTTATACCTACTCGTGTAATTTGACCGATCAATTCAGATGATCCGCCAAAATTTACGATCTTTCCTGTCCTTGTTCTTCCGGACATGTCATCCGGGCTGTTCTTGCTTCTGTCTTCCACAAGCACTTCAACCACCTGCCCTTCAAGAGACCGATTCCTTTCCAGGGTATAGTTCTCCTGAAGTGTTTGCAGAGTTTTCAGGCGTTCAGTTTTTATGGCCTCCGTTACTTTATTCTTGAGATGAACAGCCGCCGTCCCTTCACGTTCTGAATACTTGAAGGAAAACAAGTTATCAAAGCGGATTTTATCCATCATGTCCAATGTTAAATGAAAATCATCGTCCGTTTCGCCGGGGAAGCCGACAATAACATCGGATGTAATCGCAATATTCGGGCAGGATTCCCTGAGCCTGGAGACGCTATTCATATATTCAGCCCTTGTATATCCCCTGTTCATAAGCCTCAAGACACGGTCCGATCCCGATTGTACAGGCAGGTGAATGTGCTCGCAAACCGCAGGCACTAAGGAAAAACAACGCATCAGATCGTCTGACAGATCTTTCGGGTGCGATGTGGTGAAGCGTATTCGCTCAATACCACTGATATCATTTATTTTTCTGAGAAGTTCCGGGAAAGTGATGCCATCGGGCAATGTCTGACCGTAGGAATTGACATTTTGTCCAAGAAGCGTCACCTCCTTGACCCCGAGATCTGCAAGAATCCGGATCTCCGCCAGGATTTCCATATCGGGCCGGCTTTTTTCAGTGCCGCGAAGGTAAGGTACGACACAATAGGCACAGTAATTATTACAACCCTGCATCACGGTCACAAAACGGCTTATTTTGCCACGTTCAGGGTTTGCGGTGGCGCCCAAGGACGGAATTGTCGCATAGAGCGATGTTTCAACCATCCGCTCTCCGGTCTTTTCTATATTATCGATTAGCTGCGGTAATTTATGGATATTATGCGTTCCAAAGACAAGATCAAGGTGGGGAACCCGTTCCAAAAGCGATTTCCCCATATGTTGTGCAAGGCATCCGGCGACACCGATAATCATTTTGGGGTTATCCTCTTTTACCTTACGGTAGCGACCAAGCTGACTCATAATTTTCTGTGCGGCTTTTTCCCGGATACTGCAAGTGTTCAGAATAACAAGATCCGCATCCTGCACATCCTCAACGGATTGGTACCCATGCCGGCTCATCAATGTGGTGATCTGCTCAGAATCATGAACGTTCATCTGGCAACCGAAGGTCTGAATGAATAGAGTTCTTTTCATGCGTCATCTTAAATTATTGTTAAAAATAAACGATATGTCTATTATACGTACAGTTTATAGTCAATCAATATTTACTTTACTTTCAATTTTTTTGCCCACTCTAATCATGCCAGATTCAATGAGCATATTAAGAATTTCATCTTGCTTCCCGTATTCCAGGCATGCTATTAAAAGAATTGAAAATAAGAAAGGGGGATAAGCTATGGACGCCAAAGTAACCGAGCGACATGTTTCAGTGAAGACAGTCGATGGCTCCTTGATCCAGGGAAAGATAAATATCGGGTCAATCATTCGCATATCTGATATGTTTCAGGAACATGGATCACCTTTTATTATCATTTACGATGCAAGAAGCATATCCGGGGAGAACAAGGTATTTATTATCAACAAAAGCCACATCGTCTGGGTTGAGCCTGATGATGGCGGCCCCATTGAATGATACGCCCATTTAATAAAAATAAGCGGGAATAGCAACAACTGCTATACCCGCTTTTGTTTATAAACAATGATTATTCTGGAGAGATCATGCCCATTTATGGTTTAGCCGGGAAAACACCCCAGATATCACAATATGCTTTCGTTCATCCGGATGCCGTCATCATTGGGGATGCATCCGTTGGTGAAGATTGTTTTATTGCTCCGGGTGTGGTCATCCGGGCCGATTTCGGGCCTGTTCGCATTGGCAGCGGATCAAGCATCCAGGATAATGCCGTCATTCATGTAAGCCCGGGTGATAAAGTCGAAATCGGAAATGATGTTGTGGTGGCTCATCACGCCGTCCTTCACGATGTAACAATCCAAAACCGTTGCATCGTGGGAATGGGAGCCGTTCTGCTTCACAAAGTCACTTGCGGGGAGGATTCATTTGTTGCTGCAGGAGCCCTTGTCCCTCGCGGCATGGTCATACCAAACGGTAAAATGGTAGCAGGGAATCCTGCCAGAATCATCAAGGACGTTACGGAAGAGATGAAGGCCTTTATGGTTGAAGGTGTTGAACAATACAAAGCCCTTGCCCGCCTTTACCGGGAAACAATGCACCTTGTTATAAGTTAAGGGACGGGCTGTTTATCCTCAGCCATGGGAAAGTGATCAATGGAAATTGAAGAAGCCTTATCGCTGATTAAAAATATTGATCAAACTATGGCGTTGAAATATTCTATTCAGGCCATTTCTCCTGAAGTATTTGCTACACTTGATGACGTCAACGCTTCACGGCAGGCCATTGAAGCCATCGGTTCAAAACTAGGTCATGAAATATGTCTGAGGCTTACGGCAATCGCAAGTTCCGTTTATCTGGGAACGCTGCGCAGAGGAAAGATCGGCAGTTTTTATGAGGTAGTCAACTGTCTCGGAATGGAACGGACAAAGGCGTTGATTATTATGTTCAACCATTATCTACAGGGAGGCTCTGATCCGGAGATCGAGGCCATATTTGCAAAATCCTACGCCACATCCGTCATGGCCGAGATTATTGCAAGCCAGGCCGGTTTCCGGGAGGATGCCGTCAAAAAAGCCGAATTATGCGGTTTGTATATGGAGATCGGAAGAAAAATGATGGTTCTCTACAAGAAACTGCATCCCACCGATTCGGCGGATTTGACGGATGATTATATTGATGCTTATCACGCTTATCTTGGAGAAAAAATTGCCATTCGCTATTCATTGCCCGACTACATCCAGAAAGTGATTCTGGCAAGAAATCTGATTTTTGAAGAATACCACATTTCTTTGGCGGGTATAGTCCAATTGGCGCACGACACGGTTGAAAGCAGCTTCCTCAAATATCACAACCGGCTCGTCCTGAAATGCCAGGTTCCCAGGCCTGCCACTGATGTTACGCGAACCATGGAAGCCATTATAACGGAAAAGTTCAAGGCCGTAGGCCTTGAGAAATATCTGCACATCATAAAAATACCAAGGATATATGATATATAACCATGACTAAACTTTCATCCAAATCATCTTTGCAGGCCCCGAACCGACAAGCTTCAATATTCATTATTTTTTTCATTACCATGACATGTTCTTTTCTCTCTATCGTATTAGCACCGACAGCATTCGCATCCGATGCCATGCAGAAAGCGTTGAAAATTTATCTTGGAGAAATCGAGAAAAAACATGCTGAGTATGGCTGGGGAGATATCCAGCCAGCCAAGATTCCCTGGCAGTTTTATCGGACCACTGCCCGCAAGAAGCCCTTGATATTCGTCCAGTTCGGCAACGCCAAAGACAATTGCACCCTATTCCTTGGGGGGGTTCATGGAGATGAGCCGCCTACCGTGTACGTTTTAATGAAGCTGGCAAACTACATCAACGATAATCCGTTGCTATTTAAGGACAAGTGCATTATCATTGCACCCCTCGTCAATCCGGATGGCTTTTTTGCCAGACCGCAGAAAAGGGTTAATAATAATAATATTGACATTAACCGGAATTTCCCAACAAAAGATTGGACGGCGAAGGCCATCCGCCAGTGGGAATTAAAATATCACCGGAATAAACGATATAATCCGGGAAAGAAAGCCGGTTCGGAACAGGAAACCGGATTCCAGATAGCCCTGATTAAAAGATTCAAGCCACAAAAAATTTTAAGCGTCCATTCCCCATTGAACCTTTATGACTATGACGGACCTTCCTCCGATCTGGATAACTTTGAGCAATGGCTGGATTCCATCAGCAAAGAAACGAATCATCCCATGAAGAAGTTTGGTTATTTCCCCGGATCCCTCGGAAATTACGCCGGTCATGAACGGGATATTTTCACGTTGACCCTTGAACTTCCGTCATCAAATCCCGGGAAAGGTCGCGAATTTTATAGTAAATTTCAGCCAATGATTATGAAATACTTAAATCTACCCATCGAAAGCCGACCGCCGTTGCTTAAAATTGATGAAAGTTTCATGACAAATAAAATAAGATCCTGAAGGAGAACGAGAAAATGCCGATCATGCCCAGAACGACATTACCCGGAAAAAACAAGGGGCAAATGCTTATCTTTGCCGCCCTTTTCATCGTTTTTCTTTTCTCCTGGCAGGTCATCAATCTGCTTGCCGACTGGTTCTGGTTTCAGGAAGTTGGCTATGCTACCGTCTTTTCCGCAAGTCTTGTAGCCCAGACACAATCTGCAGCATTGTTTGCCTCTCTCTTTTTTCTTATTCTCTATGTTAACCTTTTCATCGCTTCGCGCACGTCCGGTAAAGGAGAAGACTTCATTAGGGGAAATGTTATCAACCTTTCTTTCGGACCGATGGACAATACGAGGCTGAATCGGTTCATTCTCCTCGTCTCCGTTGCCTTAAGCGTCTTCGCCGGCTTATTTGGCGCCTCACAGTGGGAAAACCTTCTTCTCTTCCTGAATGGCGTTCCCTTTCGCCTGGCCGATCCCCTTTTTAACCGGGATATTGCCTTTTATGTCTTTCAGTTGCCCTTCATCAGGCATCTTTATGGATGGATTATGGCCGTCCTGATTTTGACACTGGTGGCAACGACAATACTTTACCTCTCACGTAGGGCATTTACTTTTATTCCGCCTGCTACCTTCTCTTCCACGGTTGCTGCCCAAAGGCACCTCTTCAGCCTTGTCGCCGTTCTTTTTTTTATCGCCGGCTTCGGATTCTGGCTGGATTTGAGTGACCTGCCTTTTGTGAAGAGGGGTGTCGTTTATGGCGCAGGCTATACTGATGTGACCACACAGGTGTGGGTGCTCTATGTTCTAATCTCCCTCAGCATTCTCGCCGGGCTGACATTTCTTTTCATGATTTTCAGGCGGGACTGGCGCTTGCCGGCCCTTGTCGTGGTGATCTTCATGCTCGTTCTGGTGACAGGCCGGAGTTTCTATCCCGCTTTTATCCAAAAATTCATAGTTGTTCCCAATGAAATGGTCCTGGAAAAACCCTATTTAGAAAAGAATATTCGCTACACACGTCTGGCATATGGCCTGGATACCATCGAGGATCGGGAATTCCCCGCCCAGGAGAACTTGACACTGAAAGATATCCAGCAAAACCATCCCACCATTAAAAACATTCGGCTCTGGGATTATTCGCCATTGTTGCAGACGTATAGCCAGTTGCAGGAAATCAGGACCTATTACAAATTCCTGGGCGTAGATAATGACCGGTATATGATTAACGGGGAATACCGGCAAGTCATGCTTTCACCCAGGGAACTTTCTTACGCTGCACTGCCTTCACGTACCTGGGTCAATGAGCATCTTACCTATACGCACGGCTACGGTGCTGTCATGAGTCCGGTTAACCGTATTTCCAAGGAGGGGCTACCGGAATTTTTCATCAAGGATATCCCGCCGGTTTCTTCCACGGATATCCGGATTACCAGACCGGAAATTTATTATAGCGAAACCGCCACCGATTATATTTTTGTCCGCACCAAACGCCTCGAATTCGATTATCCTGTAGGGGACAAGAACGTGTACTCCCGATATGAAGGTCAAGGCGGCGTCCCTTTGTCGTTCCTGAAAAAACTTCTGTTTGCCGCACGTTTCCAATCCTTTACCATTCTGTTGTCCGATGATATTACGTCGGACAGTCGCATCATGTATTATCGTAATGTCAAGGACAGGGTTTCAAAAATTGTACCCTTTGCCGTTCTGGATGCCGATCCCTATCTGGTCGTTTCTCCGGAGGGCAGGCTTGTGTGGTTTCTTGACGGGTACACCTCGACAAACCGATTCCCCTATTCCGAACCGACAGCCAAACTGGGAAACTATGTGCGTAATTCCATCAAAGTTGTCGTGGATGCCTATGACGGCACCATGCAGCTTTACATCAGCGATCCGACCGATCCCATCATACAGACCTACGCCAAGATTTTCCCCGGTGTATTCAAAAAAATGGAAGCGATGCCGGAAGGTCTTCGAAGTCACGTTCGTTACCCCCCCGGCATGTTGACTCTTCAGGCAAGAATGTATCGGACCTATCATATGCAAGACCCTCAGGTATTCTATAACAAGGAGGACTTGTGGACGGTTCCCCAGGCGACCACAGGCAGCGGGGAGCAGGAAATGCGCCCCTATTACACGATTATGAAACTGCCCGAAGGAAAAAAGGAAGAGTTCATCCTTCTGCTGCCCTTCACGCCATCCAAGAAGGATAATATGTCCGCATGGATGGCGGCCCGCTGTGATATGCCCAATTATGGGAAACTCATCGTTTATAACTTTCCCAAACAACGCCTTGTATATGGACCCAGACAGATCGTAGCCAGAATAAATCAAGATCCAGTGATATCCCAGCAGCTATCTCTCTGGAATCAAAGGGGTTCCCAGGTTATCCCCGGCAGCCTCCTGGCCATACCCATCGAAAAATCGATTCTTTATGTTCAATCCATCTATCTGGCCTCGGAGAAAGGGCAATTGCCGGAGTTGAAACGCATCATCGTAGCATTCGGCAACACGATTGTCATGGAAGAGAATCTGGAAACGGCCCTGCAACGTATTTTCGGAGGTGAACAACTTCGGGAGAAAGCACCCATGCCGGCTGCCGCGGGGGGGAGCCCTGCGGTAACACCCATACCCGGGAAACAGCTTATTTCCGCTGCGGTATCCCATTACCGGAAGGCCCAGGAATTCCTCAAGCAGGGAAATTGGGCAGGTTACGGCGAAGAGATGAAGAAGATGGAAAGTACGCTCAGCGCACTGGAAAAAGGCGCCAGATAAGGTTTCGGCCGATGATCCATCAGGCTAAACCGAGAATCGTCATTATCGGCGCCGGGTTCGGAGGGTTATGGGCTGCGCGCAGTCTGGCTAAAAAGCCCGTTGACGTCCTTGTTATAGACCGACACAATTATCATACATTTCTAGCCCTGCTTTATCAGGTGGCGGCAGCTGAATTGGAGGCGGAGGACATAGCCTATCCCGTCAGGAGCATCTTCTGGGATTTGCCCAATGTGGACTTTGCTCTGGCCCATGTGCAATTGATCGATCTTGAAAACCGTATGATCAAAACAGATGGTGGAGATGTTCCCTATGACTACCTGATCTTATCCACCGGAAGTATCAGTCACTCCTTCGGTATTCCAGGCGTTCCTGATCATGCCTTCTTCCTGAAGACCCTGGAGGAAGGCGTTACTCTAAAAAACCATATCATTTGCTGTTTTGAGGCTGCTACCCGGGAACCGGACGATAAACGGCGACGAAGCCTCCTTACCTTTGTCATTGTTGGAGGAGGCGCTACGGGAGTGGAATATGCCGGGGCCTTGAGTGAACTGATCCAAGGCCCCCTCACCAAAGATTACCGGTCAATCGATTTCAAAACAGTCCGCATTATACTCTTGGAAGCTACCGAAATGCTGGTCGGAAACATGCCGCCTCGTGTTCGCGACTATACGAAGCAGAAACTGGGGAAAATGGGAGTTGACGTACGTTTAAAAACAAAAGTTGTAAAAGTCACACCTGATTCGGTCATCCTGAACGGAGAAGAAACCATTTCTTCAAATACTGTGGTTTGGAGTGCAGGGATAAAGGGAGAGCCATTGGCCGCCATTTCAGGGATCTCGGTAGACCGGAGCGACCGCGTTCCTGTCCTGGCAACCCTTCAGGTTCCCGGACACCCGGAAATATACGCCATTGGTGATCTTGCCTATATTGATGACGAAGGCAAACCACTCCCCCAAGTGGCGCAGGTTGCCATCCAATCCGGCATTAAGGCTTCCGGAAATATTATTCGACAAATAACAGGCTTGAAGCCGGAGCCTTTCCGCTATCACGACCGGGGCTCCATGATTACCATTGGCCGCAATGCCGCTGGAGTCGCCATGGGATCAAGGACCTATACGGGTTTCTTTGCCTGGATCCTCTGGCTTGTCATCCATCTGTTCAATCTGATCGGTTTTCGGAACCGCATGATGGTCCTGATCAATTGGGCCTGGGATTATCTCCTTTACGAACGCGCTGTTCGTTTCGTGTTTCCTTCAGCAATACCCCTTGGCGTGAAAGCTTCTTCATGTAATATCAAGGATACTTGGTCCGTCAGATTAAAAGACGCAGAGAATAAAGAGTAAGGCAGGAGGTTCCCCCTGGCAAATTCAACCCTGGCGTCATCAACGGTACTCTTCCGGCTTAAGTTGTTTCTTGCCCTTTCCCGGACGCCCCACGGCCTCATCGACGTCGCGACGCCGGCTCTGGCAGCCTTGTTGTCTTTAGGAAAAGTACCTGCACCCAATGTGGTTTTTCTGGGAATGATCACAGCATTTTCCGGTTATACTGCAGTTTATGCATTGAATGATATCGTCGATTATCGGGTGGATTGCAGAATGAATAAGGAAGGCAATATGGCCGGCCATGCTGACGACCTGGATGCCGTATTTGTGAGGCATCCCTTGGCTCAAGGAATGCTAAGTTATCGGGCGGGACTTATATGGGCAGGCTTCTGGGGTCTTGTCGCTCTCGTGGGAGCCTATCTACTCAATCCTTTATGCTCAGCCATCTTCATTATGGGATGCATTCTGGAAGCTTTGTATTGTAAGCTTCTGCAAGTCAGCTACTGGCGGACGATAATTAGCGGGGTTGTTAAAACCCTGGGAGGGATTGCAGCGGTCCTGGCCGTTGACCCCCATCCTTCAATTGCTTTTCTTGTTGCTTTGTTTGTCTGGATTTTTGCATGGGAGATCGGTGGGCAGAATATTCCCAACGACTGGACCGATCAGGAAGAGGACGACCAGGTAAAAGCAATAACAATCCCGGTTGAATTCGGGGCGCGCACGGCCGGCATGATCATCGTGTTCTCCTTAACTATAACGGCATTCATGAATTTCATCCTTTACCGGATGTCGCCGGTCAACGTCGATTTCTTCATGGTTATCGCAACGGTCATAGCCATTGTTTATCTGATTTACTGGCCGGCATACCGGCTGCATATAAACAAGACCCGTCAGCAGGCAGCTTTCCTCTTCAACCGGGCAAGTTATTATCCTCTGGCGATATTGATCATTGTGCTCATCAATTTCATGGTCTGACTTTTTGATGGAGGCTGTCATCGATGAAAGAATACGATATTGAGGAATTGAAAGAATTCAATGGAGAGAACGGAAAACCTGTTTATGTCGTCTATCAGGGACGGGTCATCGATTTGACGGGAAGCAAGCTTTGGAAAGGCGGCCTGCACATGAAGAGACATCATGCCGGGACGGACCTGACCGCCGACATCCAGGCGGCGCCTCACGGCCTGGATGTTCTTGATCGTTACCCTCAAGCGGGTGTACTCATGCAATCCGGGAAGAATACCTTACGCTCAATGCCCCATGTCTTCGAAACCGTCCTGGGGAAATATCCTTTTTTGCAACGCCACCCACACCCCATGACGGTCCATTTCCCGATTGTATTTATGATTTCGGCAGTCCTTTTCAATATCCTTTATCTGTTGACAGGCATAAACGCCTTTGAAGCAACAGCCTGGCACTGCCTCGGCGGCGCGGTTCTCTTTACGCCTGCCGCCATCATTACAGGCCTTTTTACCTGGTGGTTGAATTATATGGCCAAACCTCTGCGCCCGGTAACAATCAAGCTGGTTCTTTCCCCTCTTGCCTGGCTATTGGCCTCGGCAGCGTTCACCTGGCGCCTGGCGACTCCCGATATCCTCACCCTGTTCCGTCCCGAGAGTGTTGTATATCTTACAGTCGTTATTTCCCTTTTCCCTATTGTATCGATCATAGGCTGGTACGGCGCACAGTTGACCTTCCCTCTTGAATGAAGGTTATTCTTTTGTACCTATATGTACGACGGCAATGCCATCGGTTAGATTTTTGTATCGTACCTGCTGATACCCAATATCTAGAAGGATTTTTTTCAGATCGTCCTGAAGGGGAAATAACCTTATGGACTCAGGCAAATAGGAATAGGCCTGCGTGGCCCCCGTGAGGATCTTGCCCAAGAAGGGCATGATCGAAAAAGAATAGAAATCATAGAGGAATCGGAACCAAGGCGTGACGGGGCGCGAAAACTCCAGGCACATCATGGTGCCTCCCGGTTTGAGTACCCGGTGCATCTCGGCCAGCCCTTTTTTGATGTTCGTCAGATTCCGGATGCCGAAGCCAACCATGGCGGCATCGAAGGTATTCGCGGGGAAAGCAATCCATTCCGCATCTCCCTGCACAGAAAGGATTTGATGACCCCGTCGGGCATGCTTGATCTTTCGTTGTCCCACACCTATCATCTTCCGATTGATGTCGTAGAGTATAATCCGGCCGTTTTCCCCGATGTATCCTGACGCCATCAACGACAAGTCGCCTGTACCGCCGCATAGGTCGAGAATCCGGGCGCCGGCGTTCAATTTCATCATACGGACGGCTTTTCTTTTCCAGGCATGATGAATACCGAGACTCAGAATCGTATTTGAGAGATCGTATCGATCGGCAATACTCGTAAAATGGCGTGATACCCAACCGGCCTTTTCCTCAAGCGGCACTTTTCTGAAACCGAAAGAGGTGAACCCGTCTTTCCCTTTTTCCTCGCGTACATCTATTAACCATTTGTTTTTCAATGTTAATTTTCCTTACGCCGGAAGAGGTTAATAATTACCACATCTCACGCGTGAGTTACCGTTATTATGTTTCGTTTTACATTTTGCTTACCGGACATAATACAAAATTTATTGAATATTCATCATGGAGGTTATATATACCTCACATAATATCAACTGAAATAAGCCTTACTTTCAGATCGTAATCGATGCATCTGATAATAATCGTTACTGAAGCGCCTTCTGCCCAGGAAGCCGGAATTTGATGTTTACATGTGCCAGCATTTAAATCGTTATCATCTTTTTTCCTTTTTGAAAAAGGGATATCCTTTATTTTATTTAATCCTTGGCCTCATTCTTACGATTCACTTCTCAATAAATCAAGGCTGGAGCCTCACCCCGGAAGAGATTCTCGTTATCGCGAATGAAAATGTTCCCGCCGGTGTAACCCTTGCGAAATATTACATGAAACGGCGTGAGATACCTCCTGAAAATCTGATCATTCTATCTCTTACCGACCAGGAACATTGCCGGGAAGAGGAATATAAAGATACCATGGCCCGGCCGATCCGCCTGTACCTTAAACTCAGATCGCCTTCAGAAGGAAGGTATCGTTGCATTGTAACCTTCATAGGCGTTCCCCTTGCCATATCTGAACCGCGCTCGGGATTTGAAGCGAAAGCAGGCCGGATGTTCCTGAAAGTAAAAAGATATTTTCTTAATATATCTATACATTACTTTACCTGGTGGAAAAGCGTCTTCATAATATTAAAAGCAGAATCTGAAAAAGTCGAAAAGCAGATAAAGACGCTAATCACGCAGGAAGTGATCTCTGCTGTAGATTCTGAACTTGCCCTGGTTCGTAAAGAGGATTATCATTTTAACGGTTGGGTCCCCAATCCATATTACTTGGCCAATGATAGAAGATACTGGCGAGACATATCAAGACGCGTATTTATAGTCTCACGTCTCGATGGGACAAGCGAGGTTGTTGTCCGCCGTATCATTGACGACAGCCTGAAGGTAGAAGAAAAAGGACTTCGGGGGAAAGCCTACCTTGATGCCCGGTGGAAGGATCCGGGCGACAAGGAACTTTCAGGATATGCCCTATATGACCGATCAATCCACAAAACAGCTAAATATATCAAAAAGACAGGAAAGATGAAGGTGGTGCTCAATGACTCCGAAAAGCTCTTCCAACCGGGTGAATGCCCGAACGCGGCTCTCTACTGCGGTTGGTATAGTCTGGGGAAGTATATTGATGCCTTCCAGTGGGTTCCCGGATCGATCGGATATCATATTGCCAGTCAGGAGTGCCAAACCTTGAGAGATCCCGGCAGTCCCGTGTGGTGTAAATCCATGCTTGAAAAAGGGGTGGCCGCCACAATCGGACCGGTAGGAGAACCCTATGTGCAGGCTTTTCCGCCGCCTGATCTTTTTTTCAAGCTGCTGATCGAAGGAAATCTGAGTTTAGGGGAATGCTTTGCCCTGAGCAATCCTTACCTGGCGTGGAAAATGATTTTAATCGGTGATCCTTTATACCGGCCCTTCAAATACATGGCAGGAAGTAAGGCAACACTGCATTTGTCTCCCGTTCCCTTAAGGTAAGAATGTGAAGAATGTGTCGAGACGTTCTCTCATATGATATCAATGGCAATAACAGAAATCAGAGGAGGCTGTAATGCTTACATTCACAAAAGAAGCATGTGACTTTGCACTTCTGCGAGGGGGTATCTTCTATCTTGAATACATTCAGTTGAAGGGTTGCTGCATTCCCTATCAGCCCGCTCCGATCATACGCTTGGGTATGCCGCAGCATCCCAAACGTTACCAGCAAGAAATGGTTAACGGGATTCAAATATATATTCCCGCTAAAATGCCCGAGCTGCCTCTTGAAATCCACCTTTCAACCTTCATGGGCTTTAAACGCCTCGTAGTCGAAGGCTGGCGCCATGCTTAGTAGGCATTTCTATTTACAGCTATAAGCAAGCCACCTCAGCGGAACTGGACCCCTTATGAAAAGCACCCTTATCCCTGTCGTGGTGGTATTCATCACAGGGATCATCACCTCCGCGATTTTATCCATTCCGGATGCCATATTATTACCAATACTTTGCCTTGCTTTGGCGGCATTACTTCTATTCGTTCATCATCGTAAATCTCTGCCAGCCTTTCTTTGTCTTCTCGTAACCTTCTTTATTATCGGGATGCTTGATCTGAACATTTACCGTTACCATTCACCATCCGGCAATCATATCTGCTCTTACATCAGTCAGGATAAACTGACCCTGGAAGGCGTTATCTCCGAGCTTCCTCAGGCCTCATCCGGCAAAACGGAGTTAATCGTTTCCGTGTCCAGGATATTAACGGATGGACCAGCTCCGGTTCCTGTTCATGGCAAAGTCCTTCTGGCGGTCAAGCCATCCGTGTTTCTGAATTACGGGGATGTCATTCGTTTCAAAACAAGATTGCGGACGCCCAATAATTTCAACAATCCCGGCGGATTCGATTATGCCGGTTATCTGCGATACCGAGGTATTCTGGTCCGGGGTTTTATTGCCGAACCCTCGAACATCGTCATTATACGGGAAGGGTACGGCAACCCATTTCTGTCGGAATTAGAGGTTTTCAGAAACCGCATAAAACAGCTTATCGACAGGCATGAACCGTCGCCGGTCAATGCCATCATTCAGGCCTCCATCCTCGGCAACCAGAAGGAAATTCCCCGGGAGATCATGGATAAGTTCAATCTTACGGGAACCTCCCACATCATTGCCATTTCCGGGTTTAATATGGGGATCGTCGCCCTGTTCGCTATATTTGTGACGCGTCTGGTCATGAAGTCATTCCCGTGGCTTCTCCTGCGATTCAACTGGCAGCGCGTATCCGCCGTTGTTGCGGCTATCCTTGTCATTGCCTATACATTCATTGCCGGCGCCGGGATATCCGTTGTCCGGGCGACTTTGATGATTCTCGTGTTCATGTGTGCCATTCTTCTGGGTAAGATTCGTGACCTCGGCAATACTCTCGCCTTGGCTGCCTTGATCATTCTTATGGTTTCTCCCTACGACCTCTACGATGTGTCCTTCCAGCTTTCATTTTCGGCCGTCATGGCCTTGATCTTCATTGCACCCCGGTTGATGAGATTCATTCCCGAAACCCTGCCGGATACTTCGAACTGGCGTGAACGATTAGTCAAAAAATGTCTCCGGAGCTTTCTTGTCTTTATTGTCGTCACTCTGAGCGCTACCCTGGGCACCCTGCCCCTCATTATATTTTACTTTAACCGCCTCTCAACAATCGTTCTTTTATCCAACCTTCTTGTCGTTCCGATTTTAGGCGTCATCGCCATTCCTGTCTGCATGGCCATTATCATATTTGCTCCATTCTCCGAGACCGTCGCTTTTATTTTCATCAAGATTGCAGGCTTCCTGGTCAAGGTTTCTCTGGGCATTGTGGAATATCTTGCCTCGCTCCCCTATGCCTCGATCATCTTGACCACCCCGAATCTGTTGGAGATCATCGCCTACTACCTTCTGATTTATATAGGCATGAAACTGCTGGATGATTGGCATACCAGAAAAGCAGCCGATATCACTGATCCTTCGATACCTCTAAAGACGGCGGACCGTCAGAGGATCAATAATGGCTTAGACAAATGGCGCCGCATTGGACTCTTTACTTGTTTTGGCCTGCTTGTCGTTTTTTTTATCGGGGATGCATTTTATGTTTGCGGCAAAAATTATCATCCCGGGCTTTTAAAAATGACCGCCATCGATGTCGGTCAAGGCTCTTCCACGCTGATTCGTTTTCCTGGCGGGAAGATCGTGCTTGTTGACGGCGGCGGTTTTTACGATGACGCCTTTGACACCGGCAAATACGTCCTTGCCCCATTTTTGCTCCATGAACGGATCTCTACGGTTCATGTTGTCGCCTTTACCCACCCCCATCCCGATCACATGTACGGGCTGAAATACATTATCGAGAATTTCAACGTTCAGGAGGTCTGGGCCAATCAAGATCTCTGCAAAACCGAAGATGGCAAAGCATTCCTCAGGCTTATTGAGAAAAGGAAGATTTCTCTTCGGCTTATGTCCGCGCAAACGGGCCCTTTGAAAATCGACGGGGTTGATGTCCGGGTTCTGAATCCACGCGGGACGCCAAAGCGCAAAAATGACGAGCCGTCCTTTAATGAAACGAATGACAATGCTCTTGTCATCCGGACATCCTTCAGGAATGTGCAATTCCTCCTCCCCGCGGATATCTCGTCATCCGTTGAGGAGGCATTAATTGATGATATAACGGATATTCAAAGTCAAATCCTTATTATTCCCCATCATGGAAGCCGCCATTCCAGTTCCGACTCTTTTCTCCGAAAAGTACAGCCTAAAATGGCGATTCTTTCCGTCGGAAAAGACAATCTTTTTCACCTGCCCCATCCCGACACCCTCGCCCGTTATCGTGCCCGGAGTATTCCCATCTTCAGAACGGATCGACACGGCGCTGTGACGGTTATCACCGACGGAGTCGGCATTAATGTGCATACCTTCGAAAAAGGCTTCTAATATCTTTATTATTGCCAGGGTCTATATTCTGTGTTATTAAACGCGGTCTTATAGCAAGTCCAGCAAAATACGTGAAACCAGGTTAACGGAAACAACTCTTTCATGGAAACCATCACAGCAATAAAAGGCTTCAAAGATATACTGCCTTCGGAAACGGGCAAATGGCGCTTTGCAGAGGACCGGGTCCGCCAGGTATTTTCAGCCTTCGGCTTTCAGGAAATCCGTATTCCCATCATGGAAAAGACTGATCTTTTCCGCAGAGGCATCGGCGAAGCAACGGATATCGTGGAAAAAGAAATGTATACCTTTCAGGATCGGGGCGATGATTATCTGACCTTGCGTCCCGAGGCCACGGCGTCCGTCATCCGTGCCTATCTGGAACATAATTTTTATGC
The DNA here is from genome assembly GCA_964492965.1 of uncultured Syntrophaceae bacterium. Lineage (GTDB taxonomy): Bacteria > Desulfobacterota > Syntrophia > Syntrophales > UBA8958 > CAZBME01. Next base: position 36,511 of record CAZBME010000014.1, read on the forward strand.
CTCCGATCCGATTGCCAAACTTTACACCATCGGTCCCATGTTCCGTCGCGAGCGTCCTCAAAAAGGCAGATTCCGGCAGTTTCACCAGATCGACGTCGAGGTTCTGGGATACGACGATCCGCGAGTGGATGCGGAATTGATTCTCATGTTGATCCACTTCCTCAAAAGCGTCGGATTGACCGAACCCCAACTGGAAATCAATTCCCTCGGATGTCCCAATTGCCGCCCCCCTTTCCGTGAGGCGATTGTCGAATACCTGGACGGCAAAGAAGGGCAACTGTGCCCCGATTGCCGGCGTCGCATGGGTGCCAATCCCTTAAGAATATTCGACTGCAAGGTAGAGACTTGTAAATCCGCCATCTCCGATGCGCCCGTTCTTACGGAGTACCTCTGTGAAGGATGTCGTTCTCATTTTTTAACCTTGCAGGAATCATTAACCCTTTTCGGCGTCTCTTTTGTCATTAATCCGCGCATGGTTCGCGGCCTGGATTACTATACCAAAACGGCCTTTGAGGTGACCACGACCTTTCTCGGCGCTCAAAACGCCATTGTCGGCGGTGGCCGCTATGACAGTTTGGTCCGGGATCTCGGCGGTCCTGATATTCCGGGCATCGGCTTTGCCATCGGCTTCGAGCGTCTTATCGCCATGATGCCCGCTGAGGATAAGGCATTTGAAATCAATCCCGCCTTATTTATCGCTGCCTTGGGCCCTGAAGCACAGCGTTTTGCCTATGAACTCTGCAACCGGTTACGGCTGGGAGGCATATTTACGGAAATGGATTATGCCGGCAAGAGCCTGAAGAGCCAACTGAAACGGGCCAACAAGCTCAAATGCCGTTATACGCTTATGATCGGTGAAAGAGAGATTGCGGAAAGACAAGCCATCCTTCGAAATATGATGGATGGAACGCAGACAAGCATCGGAATCGATGTTATTGAAGAAGAAATGAACCATATCCTGAAGTGAGGTAAGAAAATTGACTGACTTTATAACCAAAAAAAAGCGTACCCATTATTGCGGCGACGTTGCGCTCGCAGATGATGGAAAAGAAGTAATCCTGATGGGCTGGACCCATCGTCGCCGGGACCATGGCGGTGTTATATTCATCGACTTAAGAGACCGTACGGGTCTTGTGCAGGTGGTTTTCAATCCAGAATTCAATGTCGAGGCCCATGCCGAAGCCCACAGGATTCGCAGTGAATATGTCCTGGCCATAGTCGGCAAAGTCCGCAAGCGACCAGAAGGCATGGAAAATCCGGAGCTGAAGACGGGTGCGATCGAAGTCATGGCCCTGGAACTGGAAATCCTCAATGAGGCCAAAACACCGCCCTTTATGATCGACAATCCAGGCGAAATCTCAGAGAATGTCCGTTTGAAATACCGCTATCTGGACTTGCGCCGTCCGGAAATCCAGAAGAACCTTCTTCTGCGGAGCCATGCGGCGGCAGCCACGCGTTCCTATTTCCATCAGGAAGGCTTTATCGAGGTGGAAACCCCGTTCCTTACCAAGAGCACCCCTGAGGGCGCCCGGGATTATCTGGTTCCCAGCCGTGTCAACCAGGGGACATTTTATGCCCTTCCTCAGTCTCCCCAGATCTTCAAGCAATTGCTCATGGTTTCGGGTTTCGACCGGTATTACCAGATCGTTAAATGTTTCCGCGATGAAGATCTGCGGGCCGATCGCCAGCCTGAATTCACGCAGGTCGATGTCGAGATGTCTTTCATTGATGAAAATGACATTATCCATGTCATGGAAGGCTACATCGCCCATCTCTTCAAAGCCTGCCTCGGAATGGCGTTGACCCTTCCTTTCCCTAGGCTCCCATACAAAGACGCCATTGACCGATACGGCAAGGACAACCCCGATATCCGTTTTGGACTGGAGATTCGTGACTTGACTGATATCCTCCAGAATGCCGACTTCAAGCTCTTTCAGGAAGTCGCGGCAACCGGTGGCGTCATCAAATCGATTAAGATCGAGGACGACAAGAAGCTGTCCCGAAAGGATCTCGATGCCATGCGGGATTATGTCAGTGAATACGGTGCCAAGGGTCTCGCCTGGGCGCGCATCAACGCCGACGGGTGGACCTCGCCCATCTTCAAATTCCTGAAACCGGAGGAAGTCAAACGGATCGAGGAACGCATGGAAACCAAGGAAGGTGACCTGATCGTCTTCGTCGCCGATACGCCGAGAATTGTCCGCGATTCCCTGGGCAATCTGCGGGTTTACACGGCCAAAAAGCTCAACCTCATCGATCCGAAGGCCTTTGCCTTTACCTGGGTCACGGAATTTCCCTTGATGGAATACAGTGAAGGGGAAAAACGGTTTGTATCGACCCATCACCCCTTCACGTCCCCCGTCATGGAAGACCTGCCGAATCTCTTGTCCGATCCCGGGAAGGTCCGGGCAAGGGCCTACGATCTCGTCCTCAACGGTTCGGAAATCGGCGGCGGCAGCATTCGTATTCATAACCAGAATGTTCAGGCCATGGTATTCAAGGCTTCAGGCCTGAGCGATGAAGAAACGCGGGAAAAGTTTGGTTTTCTTCTCGATGCCCTGGAATACGGCACCCCGCCCCACGGAGGCCTGGCTTTCGGCTTCGACCGCCTCATGATGCTCATGACCGGCGCCGAATCCATCCGGGACGTCATTGCCTTCCCCAAGACTCAGAAAGCGACCTGCCTCCTGACGGATGCGCCGTCGAAGGTCAGCATCGAGCAATTGATGGAATTGTCCCTGAAGATTGTTCAATAGAAGGCTATAAATATCCGCTCCAAACGCGAGGGCACCAATTTCTGTGCCCTCGCGTTTTATTTAGAACGATAAATCGACTGCCGGCTGATGAAATCACACTCTTTTTTGAAAAGATGTGTATTGGCGTGTATCCTATCCGAGAATTCCAGATTGAGATCGGACTTGCTTTTATATGCCGGCCAATCGGCGAGGCCCTGTCCGTTGGGATTACCCGTTTTGGCAAAATTAACCCAGTAATCCATCATTTGACTGGAGAGCCTCATGTCTGTTTCATTATAGCCGTCGGATTTATTCATATTTCCGAAAACATACGCTAGCTCTACGCCATGATGTACTCCCAGTTTGCTTGCCATCGCCGTGTCAGGTCGACGGGTGAACTGATATAGATATGCCTTGGATTTCTTGCGCTCCATAGATTGAGCTACAAGCCTTGCCGGTTCTGCGTTTGCTGCCACCGTCAAGATGAGATCTATAGCCCGGGCAACATCTTTTGCGTTATACGCAGGAAACATTTCAAACGCTTTGCCGGAATGATCGGCAAACCTGGATTTCAGGAAAGATTTATATTTTTCAACGGATAAATCTGCTTCATCGGCCAAGTACAGGTTGCCTTCATTTCTGGTACTGCCGACAATAACCGGTACATCTTGCTGCCGCCCGCCTGAATATGCTGCCAGGGGATTATTTTGAAGCACCCACCCGTCAAAGACCGGCGCAAAAAATAGACCTTCATCGTCAAACACGCTTGTTTTGCAATCGGCTGCCTGCACTATTTCCTGCGCTGACTTGGCGCGCATTGCGGCCAGGACATCTTGCGCTTTATCGCAGCCAAGCTTGGAGGTTAACTTCTGGCCCATCTTTGACACGTTTGCCATGTTTCCGTTAAACGAGGGAGATAGATACTCAGAGCCGATGATCGGTCCGCCGCTTTCGGCGATTGCCCGGTGAAAAAGCCCTGCCGATAAAGGGCTGATCATGAGCAGTGTAACGGATCGGGACCCGGCCGATTGGCCGAAAATTGTTACTCGATCAGGACTACCTCCGAATGCGGCAATATTTTTTTGCACCCATTTTAGGGCAGCGATCTGGTCGAGTAAGCCGTAGTTGCCTGAAGTATTTTTATCTGATTCTTTTGATAGCAGCGGATGAACAAAAAATCCCAATGGCCCGAGACGGTAATTGATGGTCACGACCACCACACCTTTCCGGGCAAGATTCTTGCCGTCGTATTCCGGCTGAGATGCGGAACCGAAATTAAAGGCGCCACCATGAATCCAGACCATGACCGGTAATCTTTCATCAGGGGTTGTTGCTGGAGTCCAGACATTGAGATACAGGCAATCCTCGCTGAATTTGCTGGAATTATTCTGTTTTGGCTGTGGGCATGCAGGGCCAAATAATGTGAAGTTTTTTGTTTGTGTCCACGGAGGAATCGCTTGCGGAGGTTTCCACCTTAGTTCTCCGACAGGCGGGGCAGCATAGGGTATGCCCGAAAATACGAATACGCCGCCTTCAACCTTTCCGCTGATTGGCCCGCTATCGATTTGAACAGCATCAGGCATTTTCTCCTCTGCAAATATTCCAATAGGTAAGGCGATCAGCAATGAAATAATTGCGGTCAGTTTTATTATTTTCATGCAATGCTCCTTAGCATGTCTATATAGTACAGTCTTCCGGCAGGGGAATGAAATAGCCTGTCGTTCAGCCTATTATGTATATATTACCAGACACTTAGGTTCCTGTTTGCTCTGTGTGAATGGGTGTAATTTTTGATGAAATAAAAAATACGTCAGTTGAAGAGTAAAATCAATATTGAATTCCGGGTGCAGAAGAAAGCATTATTATTGCCGGCAGAAAGGGTGGGGAAATAAAACTTTTTACATATCATCGACAAACCATCGTTCAAACGGCGCGTCTTCCTCTTCCTGCAGGGGGGTTACGAGTTCTTTGATAAACCGGGAGGGCCTGACCGGAAGATATCCGCCGCCTCGGGAATACTCTACCGTCGGATAGGACAGAAAGAGTTGGTCCTTGGCCCGTGTCGTCGCGACATAAAACAGTCTTCGTTCCTCTTCTTCTCCGTCGACATCAGTCAAAGCCCTGGCCAGGGGAATCATGCCATCGGCGCACCAGACGAGGAATACGACCTTCCATTCCAGCCCCTTGGCCTGATGAATCGTGCTCAGGATAACCTTTTCATTTTGGGCTACCCGCTCCTCTTCCCCTTCCTCCGTTACGCCAGTCAGCAAGGCCATTTCGTTAAGGAAGGTTTCCATGGATTCAAAACGGGACGAGAAATTGGCAAGTTGGACCACATCCTCTACCCTGCCCTGGGCATCCGTATAGGTTTCCAAAAGAAAATCGTGATAGCCGTTCTTCATGACAAAATCGATTACCACCGACGGTTCGGGTACGACCGAAAGAGCGACAAGATCCCTGATCAGGCATCGGCATTGCTCATAGCCGGGCAGAGCGGATTTACCTATTTTTTTGGATATTTCATCCGATAGAAAAGCCGCGAGGGGATCTTCTTTTGCCCCTATGATTTTCCAGATCTTATCCGCGGTCACCTTTCCTATTTTATCATAGAGGCCAAGGAGTCTTTTCCAGGCCATTTCGTCTTGTGGATTGATGAGAATCCTCATGTAAGCAGAGACATCTTTGATATGGGCCTGCTCGAAAAACCGGATGCCGGAACGCAGTTCAAACGGGATGCCGCGGCGGGTAAATTCCATCTGAACTTCCATGGAATGATAATGGGCTCGGTACAGAACGGCCATTTCGCCCGGGGAGACCCCTTCGTTCATGAATTCAATGATCCGCTGCGACACGAAATCCGCCTGTTGCGAGACATTTCTGGCCGCGACCAGGGCAGGACGGATGCCTCTTTCCCGAACAGCCCGGAGGGTCTTGGGGAACTGCCTGGGATTGTTGCTAATCGTTAGGTTGGCCATGTTGAGGATTTCCGGCGTGCTGCGGTAATTGATCTCCAGGCGGAAGGTCCGGCAGTCGGGATAGCGGTCGGGGAAGCTCATGATGTTGGCGTAATTGGCCCCCCGGAACGAATAGATACTCTGGGAATCGTCACCGACGACCATAATATTGCGGTGACATCCGGCAAGGATATCCGTCAGTTCCCCCTGGATAAGATTGGTGTCCTGATACTCATCGACAAGGACATGGAGGAATCGTTCGGCATATTGCTCACGGATATGGTCGTGCTCTAAAAGAAGTTGCCGCCAGTTGATCAGGAGATCATCGAAATCCATGACATTGAGTTTACGCTTGCGCTCCCTGTATCGCTTCTCCACGAGCTCGATGGCCTCGAAGCAGTAAAGAAAGTGGGGATAGCGGTCGTCGATCACATCATAAAGGGCTTTTTCCGTATTGACGGCAAAGCTGAAGATATCCCGCAGAACATCGCCCTTCGGAAACTTGGGGAGCTTTTTCTCGACGGTTTCTGAGATGCAGGTGTTGACCATCTGGCGGGCATCTTCGCTGTCCATGATGGAAAAGCTGCGATCATAACCCAGAAGGTCGGCATGACGCCTGATTATTTTGTGCCCGATATGATGAAATGTCCCGCCCCAGAAAAAATTAACATTGGAGCCCGCCAGATCGCCGACCCGAGACAACATGGCCCGGGCTGCTTTATTGGTGAACGTGGCGACCAAAATCCTGTCGGGGCTGATGCCGGATTCGATCAGCCAGGCCACCCGGTAGGTCAGGGTCCGTGTTTTTCCGCTGCCGGCGCCGGCAAGTACGAGCAGCGGGCCGCCTTTTTCCATAACGACGGCCCGCTGCTCATCATTCAGTTCCCTTTCATAGTGGGAGGTCATTTACTTGGCGGTTAGAACACGTTTGATGTTTTCCACCGTCTCTTTTGAGCTGATGGATTCAAAACTCTTCAGCAAACCTTCCTTCTCGTAGAAGTTGATGAGAGGCGACGTCTTCGCCATATAGGTTTCCAGGCGGAAATTGATGGCCTCTTCCGTTTCGTCATCCCTTTGAATCGTAGCGTTTCCGCATTTCTTGCAAGTGCCGTCGACATTGGGCGGATTGCTTTTGATATTGTAGATCTCCTGGCAATCTGAATTTGAACAGGTTCTGCGTGTCGTGAGACGATCAAGAATGACGTCTCGGGGAACTTCCAGATTCACAACAAAATCAAGACATATTCCAATCTTTTTCAACAATACCTTTAAATCATCGGCCTGAGGAATCGTCCGGGGAAAGCCGTCCAGAATAAACCCTTTTTGGCAATCGGGCTGCTGCAGGCGAACCTCCATAATTTGCATGATCAGAGCGTCCGGAACGAGATCGCCACGGTCCATGTAACCTTTGGCCTCTTTTCCAAGAGGCGAACCCTCTTTAACGGCTGCCCGCAGGATGTCTCCTGTGGAAATCTGAACGGAACCGTCATATTCCGTCAAAAGCTTGGCGACGGTTCCCTTGCCCGCCCCCGGGGCTCCTAAAAGTATAATCTTCATGATATTTCCTCCTTGCTGGCTTCATTTTTTATGAGGGCGGACTATAGGTTAAAACGCAACGTCGGTCAAGCAAATAGGAAGATCATTTATCCTTGACATGTCCGTGTCGTGTTGATTAGATTCGCTCCATGAAAGTCGCCGATAAACATTTTGGACCGGTCTGGTTTATTGCCGGTGAAACCCGCGGAAAGTATCCGAACTGCCATTCCCTGTACCTTCCGGGGCCGGGAATACTTATCGATCCGGGAAGCGGCAGAGAGCGGCTCATGGCTCTCAGGGCCGAGGAGAACGTTCGCGCCGTCTGGCTCAGCCACTGGCATGAGGATCATTTCAAGGACCTGGACCTTTTTGATGATCTGCCTATGTATGTGTCGCAGGCGGATGCCCTGCCTCTGTCCGGTATTGAGCATCTTCTGGCGGGCTATGACATCGAATCCGAATTCCCGTATTGGCAAAAAGTCATGGAAGATATGTTTCATTTTCGGCCGCGCACACCGGCCGGCTACCTGAAAGGTGGTGAAACGCACTCGTGGGAGGGTCTGACGGTAGAGATCATTTCGGCTCCCGGTCATACGCCGGGGCATCTTGCCCTTTATTTTCGAGAACCGGAGATTCTTTTTCTGGCGGACTATGACCTGACCCGATTCGGTCCCTGGTACGGCGATCACGAGTCCAGCATCGAACAAACCATTGATTCCATCCGGCGCCTGCAAACCTATCCGGCCCGAACCTGGCTGGCATCCCATGAACAAGGCGTATTTGAATCTTCTCCGGCACACCGCTGGCAGGAATATGAGGGGGTTATTTACAAGCGTGAAGAAAAGCTCCTTCAGGCCCTGATGGCGCCTCTGAGCCTTGATGAAATCGTTCAGCGCTGGATTGTTTACGGCAAACCCAAGGAACCCAGGGAATTTTTCGAATCAGGGGAAAGAGCCCTCATGAAAAAGCATCTGATACGCCTCATGAAACAGGGCAAAGTGACAGAACATCAGGGCAGGTATCGGATGACGGATTGATGCACTTCGATCCGGTTAGCTAAAGGAAACAGGCTATGCGAGACATAGGACGAAGATCCTTTCTGAAACTGCTCGGCGCCTTGGGTGCCGCGCCATTGCTGCGGCCTCTCTCTGTTGCGGCCAGCCGGCCGGAGGCATCCCTGATCTTGTTCAACGGCAAAATTATCACCGTAGACGGTTCTGATTCGGTGCAGGAGGCAATTGCCGTCCGGGGAGACAGAATTCTTGCCGTCGGCTTGACGCCCTACATCAAATCCTTCGCCGGGCGGGATTCTGCTGTGATAGATCTGCAGGGAAAAACGGTCACTCCCGGGCTCATCGACTCACACGCGCATCTTCCGCCATTCGGAAGCAGGGAACTGCATTGGGTAAAACTACAGGGCGTTCATTCGAAAGAAAAGGTGCTTGAGCTCATTGCCGCCCGGGCAGAAAAAACGGAAAAGGGAACATTCATCAATGCATGGGGCGTGGAAAGCAACGAGCTGAACTATCTGAATCGTCGAGATCTTGATGAAGTCACGACGCAGCACCCTGTTTTGGTGATCCACACCACAGGCCAATGGGGGTTTGCCAATTCTGCCGCACTGAAACTGGCCGGGGTAAATCAATCTACGGCAAGCCCGGCCGGCAGTTGGGTAGAAAAAGGACTGACAGGGCAGCCGACCGGATTGCTTGTCCACTATCCCGCACTCTTCCTTGTCAGAAAAGCCATTCCATCTCCCAATGCGTCGCAAATGAAAAGCATCATCAGCCATGCAGCGGCACTTTACAGCCAGGAAGGTGTAACGTCGGTTCACGACAACTTTTTTATGGTGACCGGCATATCAAGCGTTGAATCGTCCAGTCTATACCTTGACCTCGCAGCATCAGGTCAACTGCCGGTTCGTCTGAAGATTTGGCCTTATCTTCCGACGCCTGCCGACACAAACGATGCCGTAGCTGAGCTCTTTAGTGCCGGGAAACCTAATCCGGCCTCACCGTTTTACGAAATGGGTGAAAGAAAGCGAACGGATCCGGCCTTATTCGCACGTATCTGGGGAGGCCTCAAGATTGCGATAGACGGGTCGGGACCGACGGCCGGCTGGTATCGCAATTCCCACGCCTTGATGCTTCATTCTACGTCGGAGCTGCGGCAGATGGTCAATACCATTCATCGCGCCGGACAGCAGATAAGCGTCCATGCTTCAGGGGATCTGGCGGTAGACACCATTCTCGATGCCCTTGAAGATGCCCAGAAAGGACTCAAACGCGCTGATCCGCGCCATCGCATTGAACATGCAATACTGCCCGCGGATGTATCCTTTCGCCGCATCAAGAAGGCGGGGGTTATCATATCGACGCACCCTCAGTTTATCTACGCCTGGGGGGATCGATGGCGGGGAGCAAAAAAACAGGACTTCATCCCCCTCCATTCTTTTCTGAAGCATCAGATACCGGTGGCGTTCGGTGCGGACCCGCCCGCCTTTCCGCTCTGGCAGCCGCAATATGCGCTCTGGCAGGCAGTCGCCCGGGTGACCGGAGGAGGCATGCGTTTCTCCTCGGATGAATCTATCTCCATCAGACAGGCCCTCCGTATGCAAACGATGGGCAGCGCTTACGCGGCATTTCAGGAAGACGACCTTGGTTCACTTGAGAAAGGCAAGTTCGCGGATATGGTTGTCTGGGACCGTAACTTACTCACGATCCCGACCGAAAACATCCGTGATGTGAAGGCACAGATGACGATTGTCGGAGGAAAAATCGTCTTTTCGAGGGAGTCAATGGTTCCCTAAGTGAGCTAGATGATAGCAAGGCAAATCAATCACAAGGAACCTGAAAGGAGAGAAAACCAGACGCCAAGCAATATACTCGTCATTTTATTGACTGCTGTTAGTGTACACTGTCAGTCTATTGACTAAATCGAACTCTTTCAAAGATGCCTTCATGAACAGCACCGGCTACATTACCCTCAATAACGTGACTCATCCACAGACAAAAAAAGACTGTCTTCTCGTAAGATTATGCATGGCTGTAAGTCCTAACATAAGGATTGTGCATTCAAGATAATAGGCGTAATGCACAATTGGTACAACAATTGCGTGTCGAGTTGGAGTTTATGAAAGCAAAATGGTATCTTTTATAAACAAGACGTTTTTCTTCAATAGTGACATCTTAAATTTTAAACAAAAAGGTTTAAACAATCAAGAAGGAGCATTATGAAACAGATAGCGTTATCCTTATCAGTAAAAATTGTCGGGTTGATTCTGTTGACGGTCGTTATTCTCGGATTTTCCACATTCGGGATGGTATATTATTTTTTATCGTCCGGATACGATAAACAAGCGGAGAAGGAAATTGGGACGATGGCAGGGGCCGTTCAGGGAGTAGTTAACGAGGCCATGGTGAAAACAAAGATTCAGGCTGCTGCCATTGCCGCCGATCCCAGGATTGCCGAAGCCCTGACGAAAAAAGATGCGACCACGCTCCAGGTCATCGCCAAGTTGTTCATGTCCAGCTCTGGGGTGGATTTAGTGACTGTTGTCGATATGGAAGGAAAAGTCTTGGCCCGTGGACATTCGGACAAAACGGGCGACAGTGTTTTGAATCAGATCAATGTGAAAAAGGCCCTGGCCGGGGAAACGGCCGTCGGCATCGAAGAGGGAACCGAGGTGAAATTCAGCTTGCGGGCGGGGGCGCCTGTCATGGCCGATGGCCGAGTCATCGGCATGGTTTCGACGGGAACGAATCTCTCCGCAACGAATTCCTTTGTTGACGGGGTCAAAAAAACTTTCGGCGTTGAGTGCACCGTCTTCAAGGGTGACGAGCGGGTCTCGACCACTCTGGAACGAGACGGCAAACGCCTGATCGGAACAAAGATGGACAACCCGAAGGTCATCGAGACTGTATTGCAAAAAGGACAACAGTTCTTGCACAGGAACAAGATTGCCGGTAAAAATTACAATACGGCCTATTGGCCGATCATGGGCATTGACGGCAAAACCGCCGGGATGTTCTTCATCGGCAAGGACCGCTCGTCTATGGAAGACATGATAATCTCTACGATCTGGGCGATTTTGGGTGCAGGTCTCATGGTTGGCGGTTTCATGTCCGCTCTGGGCTACGTCCTGACACGCACCATCGTCAGGCCGATCCTGGAAAATATTAGTTTTTTGAATCAAGGCGCCGGTGAAGTATCGGCGTCTGCTGACAAGGTTTCTTCCGCCAGCCTGCATCTCGCTGAAGGGGCCTCGGAACAAGCTTCTACCCTGGAGGAGACATCCTCTTCAATTGAAGAAATGTCTTCCATGACGCAGCAGAACGCCGATAATGCCAGGCAGGCCATGTCTCTCATGTCAGAGGTTGCCGCGATTGTCGAGAAGGTAAACGGACATGTTAGCCAAACAGCGGCGGCCGTGCAGGAGGCTATGCAGACGAGCGAGGAAACGGGGAAGATCATTAAAACCATCGATGAAATTGCCTTTCAGACGAATCTGTTGGCCTTGAATGCCGCTGTGGAGGCGGCCCGGGCGGGTGAGGCGGGTGCCGGGTTTGCCGTGGTGGCAGACGAAGTGAGAAATCTGGCGATGCGGGCGGCAGAGGCAGCGAGGAGCACCTCCACCCTCATTGAGAATACGGTGTCAGCTGTCAGGCGGAGTAGCGATTTGACCCAGCAGACAGCGGAGGCTTTCAATGAAAATATGGAGGTAGCACGTAAGGTGGGTGGCTTGGTTAATGAGATAGCGGCGGCTTCTCAGGAACAGGCCGAGGGAATCGGGCAGATCAACAAGGCGGTGGCGGAAATGGACAAGGTCGTCCAGGAAACAGCGGCCAACGCCGAGGCATCTGCCAGTGTGGCGGAAGAAATGAGTGTTCAATCGGAGCAGATGCGGAGGCACGTTGAAGAGTTGGTTCACTGTGTGAAAGGAAGTCATGGACAGAATTAAGTTTTGAGATGGTCATTAAATGTCAGCATACTAGAACACGCTAAGAATATTCCGGAAAAAGGTTATTATGCCGCCTTGTTCTTTGATGATTGATATTTTCATGTGCAGAGGATTAGCCATATACCTTCTGAACCATCTTTATCATCCAAAATTAGCCCCATCAATCTCCCGGGCATATTCGAACTGGCGTTTCCACTGAATCCCCGGATGGGCCTTTTCGAAGGGTTGTGAACCCAGAATTTTGATGGAGGCCTCATCGAGAAGAACGGGGTCGTACCCCCCAATAAACCCGTAATCAGGGGCAATGACATCATTATGGCCGGGGAAACAATCGCACTCCTCCGTAATATTAAGCAATGCATTGATGAGAATTGAGCGATCCCGAATTTGGCTCCATACAGCCATCGCCGTTTCCACCAGCTTCTCCTGAAAAACCTGAGCATCAGAATTCCAGAAAACCTGCAAGGCGATTTCCGGGCACATGCCGATGCATTGGGCACAGCCGATGCAAGCCTTCAGATCGAACACCGGATAGTCTTCATCCCCTGTCTTCGCTGCTTTCACCGGGCAAACCTCGACGCACAGACCACATTTGATGCATTTTTTCTGGTTCAAAACCGGGTGGGCGTCCGAATGCATCCGCTGCTTCTGCGCCCTCGAAGCGAATCCCATGGATAGATTCTTGATGGCTCCGCCAAAACTCGACGCCATATGCCCCTTGAAATGGGAAAAGATGACGAATCCCTGGGCTTTTTCTATAAGGGATGCAACCTGAACCGTCTTGAAATGCTTGTGTCCGGAGGGGATGTCCACAACACTGCGTCCGTCCATACCGTCGGCGACAACAACAGGACAACCTAGAAATTCCATGCTGTAGCCATTTGCTGCTGCGGTTTTCAACGACTCGGCAGCATCCCGGCGACCACCGGAATAAAGGACCGTTGTATCAAAGACAAAGGGTGAGTATCCTTTCTGTCGAAGCCAGGCGGCAATTTCTTTGGCATATATGGGAGGCAGAAACGAACGATTGCCTCGCTCTCCCCAGTGAATCTTGATGCCGATATCCGCCTTTGCCGGATAGGGAATCCGGATAGCCGACAAGAGCAAACGGAGAACTTCTATGGAATCCCTGCCCGAAGAAAGGCCGAGGCCGTAAAATAGCATGTCAGTCATAAAATCTCCTTCGCTTCATTTTTATTCAATCAACATGGCTTTCGGCTGTTGACCCGCAACGATTTCGATGAATGCGCCGGCACCGGCACAACCCATGCTGCAATTAACGACCAGGGTTTCGGCCAAGTAAGCCATGCCCTTACTTTCGTGCATATGGCCGCAGATCAAAACAGCAGGTTGTCTTTCAACAATTATCCCGGCCAGTGTTTTTGATCCGCCATGAAACCCGCCGTAGCCTTTATCCAAAACACCCCATGGCGGGACATGCGTTACCAGGATCTCTGTCTTTCTTGCAAATGCATCCGCCGCCTCCGGAATATTGTGATCTGAAGCAGTCCATGGCGCCGCGTCTGTCGATTTGATCGTGCCGCCCCAACCCGAAAATATCATCCCTTCATGGATGACGGTCTTCAAGTGGATGGTCAGCATGTTTTTAAATCCGCTCACCTGGTTTTCAAAATCCAGTGCATCCATGTTCCCGGGAACGACCAGGATGGGAATATTCAAATCATTGAGCACGGCAAGCGTCACTGCATCATGAACATGACCTGTAATATCGCCGGCAATAACGAGTATATCAGGATTTATTTTGACGATATGATGCCTGATTATTTCAATCCTGTCTGCTTTTCCATGAATATCTGCAACTGCATATATACGCATTTCTTGCCTCTCAGCGTGACGCATCCATTCAAAAACATAAATTTGCAATTATTACCAGATGATATTTAACGCAAGATAATTTTTTCTATTGCACTATGGCTGTCGTTTTAATATAAACGTCACATGGCTAAGCTGAAAAGAATTTTTGATGCAAACTCAGATAAGCATCGCTGGACTTTTTTCAGGGCGGGCGGTTTCGATCAGGTCCGCCTGAGTTCGGGAGCCGATCTGATGGCCCTTGACCAACTTGATCAGAAGCTATGGGTGGCCCTCAGTTGCCCTACCCATGGCCTTGAATTCGATAGCCATACGCTGGAGCTGATCGATACGGATCATGACGGCAGGATTCGCGTCCCTGAAATCATCGAGGCTGTCAAATGGTCTTGTTCCCTCTTGAAAAACCCCGATGACCTGACGAAACGTTCTTCTGAATTGCCCCTTTCTGCCATCAACGACGATACGCCTGAAGGAAAAAACCTTCTCCAGTCCGCTAAAGAAATCCTCGCCAATCTGGGTAAACAAGATGCTACCGTCATTACCATGGACGATATGGCGAACACCGAAGCCAGCTTTGCTCAGGCCAGATTCAACGGCGACGGCATCATCCCGGCAGGCGCATCCGATAGTAACGTTGATGAAACGATTATCCAAAACATCATAGATTGTTTAGGGGGGGAAACGGACCGCAGCGGGAAACCCGGCGTATCGCAAGGGCTGGTTGACAGGTTTTTTAGTGACATACAGGCCTATCTCCTCTGGTGGAAAGAATCCGAAACCGATCATAGGCTGCTGCCCCTGGGAGTCCATACAACCAAAGGAGCCCAGGCCTTTGCAGTAGTCAAGGCAAAGATCGACGACTATTTCGCCCGCTGTCGTCTCGTTGCATTCGACGAACGGGCCATGAGCGCTCTTAATCGACAGGAAGCCGATTACACGCCATTTGCGAATGCACTAATATCCCACGATGCCATCGAGGCGGCCGAATTTCCTCTTGCCCGTATTGCTGCGGACAGCCCGCTGCCTTTGTGCGAAGGGCTCAATCCTGCATGGCATGCGCCAATGGCCTCATTTGCCGCAACAGTCATCACCCCTCTTCTTGGAGAAAGAGTCCATTTAAGTGCAACGGAATGGCGTTTTATCTGCGATCATTTTACTTCCTATGATGACTGGCAATCACGAAAAGCCGGAGCTTCAGTTGAAAAGCTGGGAATGGAAAGAATTAGCGAGATTAGTTCAGGTCATGATCGGGAAATGTTAGAAGACCTTATCAGCAAAGATGAGGGGCTGAAAAATGCCTTCGATAATATTGCCTCTGTGGACAAGCTGATTTGCTATCACCGCAATCTGTTCACCCTTTTGAACAACTTCGTTTCCTTCAGCGATTTCTATACCCGCAATAACAGGGCGATATTTCAATCGGGGAACCTTTACCTTGACGGGCGCAGTTGTGAACTATGTGTCTGTATAACAGACGTCGAAAAACACGCCGCCCTGGCTACCCTCAGCCGAACCTATATTGCGTATTGTGAGTGCACCCGGCGCGGCGCCACTGAAAAGATGCTCATTGCCGCTGTCTTCACCGGCGGAGATTCCGATTTCCTCATGGTCGGCCGAAATGGCGTTTTTTATGATTACAAAGGACAGGATTGGGACGCGACGATCGTCAAAGTGATTGACCATCCTATCAGTATTCGACAGGCTTTCTGGAGCCCTTACAAGAAAATCGGCAAGATGATTCGGGAGCAGATTGTCAAGCGTGCAGCGGCCCGAGAAAAGACATCTGCCGAAAAAGCCGCAGCGGGTGTGGACGAAACAGGCCACAGGCTGGAGATGGGTAAACTGGTTCCGCCAACACCCCTTGCCACGGCACCAACACCGCCTCCCCCACCGCCGCCTTTTGATGTCGGGAAGTTTGCCGGTATATTTGCCGCCATAGGGCTTGCCTTTGGCGCAATCGGCACAGCCATTGCCTCAACGGTAACCGGTTTTCTCAATCTACATTGGTGGCAGATGCCTTTGGCTGTTGGCGCCTTGTTGCTCATCGTTTCGGGCCCTTCCATGATCTTGGCCTGGTTGAAACTCAGGCAGCGAAGCCTTGGGCCGATTCTGGACGCCAATGGATGGGCTGTCAATGCCCGCGCAAGAATTAACGTCGCATTCGGTGCCTCGCTCACCAAGATTGCCGCCCTGCCCGCAGGAGCTGTTCGTTCTCTTGAAGACCCCTTTGCCGACAAGAAGAGCCCCTGGCCGAAAATCGTCATCATCGCCATCACCTTGGTGGTATTGATGTTAATTCTGAATCAGACGGGAAAGCTTTCCGACTGGACCTCGGGACTCCTGGGTAAAAAACCCGCCATGAAAGCCTTACAAAATCCTGCCGCCCCAATCATAAAAAATCCAACGAAATGAGAGCTTTCACTTCATGACTGACAACAAAGATTATGTCCGGGAATTTCTCTACGGCACATCCGTCTATCCATTTGATCTTGGAACAGCAATAACATCCATACATATGTCCGAACGCATGGAGGGATGGATAGGTATTCCCCACGGCGGCATCAGCATGGGTATTATAATGGACATGGCCTTGTCCCTGAATCATTGCCCGAAAAACAACGAAATGCTTTTCCCCCTCACCGCCGACTTCAGGCTGGGCGGGGCAAGCCTGAAAGTCGGCGATACTCTGCAATTCAGCGTCGTGCCCGATGATGGCGGGGCGAAAGGAGAGGCTGTCGTGGCCGAAGATCCCCTTCCCTATATGTCGGCATCCATTGAATATGCCAAAGACGACATCCCGCAAAGAGATCTTTTTGCCTCATTCATCCCTGTACATGTCGATGAAGTCATGAACAGCCTGACATTACTGCCCTCTTATAAAAAATGCTTCGTATGCGGTTTTGAACGAATTCATCCGGGTCTCAAAAGGCAATTTCATCGATGGGATAATCGGCCGCAAATCGTCATCGCCCACTCAGGCTTCAACAGTGAAGATTACGAGACATTCTACCGGTTCCAGAGAAATGGCCATCTTCACCCCTTGCCGTTTCTGGCCCTCCTCGACGAAACCTTGGGATGGGGAGGTTTTATGATTTCGTCAAGCGGCGCCGTTACCGTCAAAATCAGTTATACGTTCTATCGTCCCGTTTCCGTAAATGAAAAACTGGTCTTTTTTGGCCGTGGAGAACGCGTCAGGGGGAAATCCGGGTCACGGCTTCTCTTTTGGGCCTCCGGCGGCGCTGCAGCGGTAAAAGATGACGGCAGTCTGGAAATGGTTGTAAGCTCGTCAGGTCAATGGTTCGGCGTACAGGAACTCACAGAGCAGATGAAAACGGCCATGTTGCCGAAGGAACTCATGCAGAAAGCCTTTTCTTTTGCAGGAACAGATGTCTGATCCATCTGTCTTATCGGCTAGGTGCCAAGATCAATCCAATCTTGGCCAAATTGCTTTTCAGGTAAGGAGATTATCATGAAGGCAGTCTTAATGCAGGGTTTTGGCGGCGTTGACGTGCTGAAAATCGGCGAGATTCCCAAACCATCCCCCAAGGACAATCAGGTGCTGATTAAAGTAATGGCGACATCAGTCAACCGGCCCGACCTTGTTCAAAGGACAGGCAATTATCCGCCGCCGCCAGGGGAGTCGGAAATACTGGGCCTTGAGGTAGCCGGCATCATCGAGGAACTGGGGCCGGGTGTCACAGGACGGCAGATTGGTGATAGGGTGGTAACGCTTGTGGGCGGTGGCGGCTATGCTGAATATGCGTTGGCCTATGATCACCATCTCATGCATATCCCGCCTGCGATGAGCTTTCCGGAAGCAGCCTGTATCTGTGAAACCTACATCACCGCCTTCCTGAATATTTTCATGCTTGGGGGTTTCAAGCCCGGAGAAACGGCGCTGCTTCACGGCGGCGGCGGCGGTGTCAATACGGCAGGCATCCATTTATGCCGCGCCCTAATGCAGAATTGCCGCATCATCGTCACGGCAGCACCAGAGAAAATGGAACGCGTTAAGGCGCTGGGGGCCGATCTCGTCATTGATTTCCGGGATAACCCTGATTTTACCCCATTAGTCCTTGATTTTACAAAAAACAAAGGGGTTGACGTCATCCTGGACCATGTCGGCACGCTCTATTTTACGCCCAATATGAACTCCCTAGCCATCAAGGGGAGGCTAGTTTGCATCGGCATCATCAGCGGTGCCAAGGCGGAATTGAACATCGCCCTCATGATGGTGAAGCGCCAACAGATTATCGGCTCGGTCCTTCGCTCCCGTCCCATTGAAGAAAAAGGTGAGATCGTCAGTGAATTCAATCGCCGTGTCATGCCGAAATTTGCCGACCGGACGATCGTGCCCATGATTGAAAAGATTTTTCCCTTTGATGAGGTTGTCGAGGCCCATCGCATGATGGAGGAAGACCGCCATTTCGGCAAGATTGTTCTGCAGGTTTCAACTTAGAAGACGCCATGATGACTGCCATCCAAGAGTACGAAAAAGGACTTTACCTGATTGATCTTGATCTGCCCAGGGAGGGATTCCGAAAGTTCATCAGCGCCTGGCTTTACCGGTACGAAGATGCAACGATTATTGTCGATCCCGGGCCGCGTTCCGTTTACAAGACGCTCCAGTCTGCTCTTCAGGCAATGGACATTACAAAGATTGATGCAGTCCTTTTGACGCATATTCACATTGACCATGCCGGCGGCGCCGGTCTTCTCCTTCGCGACTATCCGGGAACCAGGTTTCTCTGTCATCCCAAGGGATTTGAATTTATGTCCCGGCCCGCTCGTTTATGGGAAGAATCCCGGAAGGTCCTCAGAGATTTGGCCGATGTATATGGCGAGATCGAGCCTATCCCCGAAGAACATCTTTTCTTCCAGGACTCGACCCGGATAAAGGGGATCGATATCCATGCCGTAGACACACCGGGACATGCCCCCCATCATCTTTGTTTTCTCATGGGAGACCTTTTATTTACGGGTGAAGTGGCCGGCATCCATTACCCCGTTTCCCAAGGCTTGTATTTGCGCCCGGCAACACCTCCCGGCGTTCGCTATGATGTATTTCTGTCCTCCATCCGGAAAGTCGCCGACCTTCCTGTCTCCAGGCTCTGCTTCGGCCACTACGGCTATCGCACCGATCCCGGGTTTGTTTTGACAAAGGCAATGGGCCAGTTGGAGCACTGGCTTGATGAAGTAAAGAAATTCAGTCTCCTGGGCATGGAGCCTTTTGAGGAATACGTTTTTAATGAACTTGTGAAAAGCGATCCCCTCCTGGTCTGTTTTCCCGATTTACCGAAGGATGTTCAGCAAAGAGAAAAATTCTTCGCCCACAATGCCATTCGGGGAATGCGGCAGTATCTTTTGAAAAAGTAATTCCTCATGCCTTATTGATCATACGCCATGTTTGTATACTTCCTTTGCGCCGCCGAAATTTTATCCATGGCCGGAACGATGTACTTTCCCGCCCTGCTGCCTTCATTCCAAAAAGAATGGGGCATCTCGAATACGGAAGCCGGCTGGATCAACGGAACCTTTTTTGCGGGCTATGCGCTGGCTTCTCCCCTACTCGTCGGCCTCACCGACCGCCTCGATCCGCGAAGGATTTATCTGCCGTCTGCCTTATTAGGCTTTATTTCCATGCTTTTATTCGGTGTCTTAGCAACGGGAACCTGGAGCGCCGCCCTTCTCCGTTCGATCGCCGGAATCAGTCTGGCAGGCACCTACATGCCGGGGTTGAAGGTGTTGACAGATAACCTGTCCGGACCAAAGCAAAGCCGCTTTATTGTATTCTATACGGCCTCTTATGGCATTGGAACGGCCGTTTCGGTCTTTCTGGCCGGATTGCTTCAACCGTCGATCGGATGGCGCTTCGGCTCAATGCTGGTTGCTTCAGGCCCACTGGCGGCTTTCATCATCTTCAGCTTCGTCATCCCTGTCGGCAAGGCTCACGAAACGCATCACGAAGCAATGCCGCCCCTTAAAGATCTGGCCCTTCTCCTCAGAAAAAGAGCCGTTATCGGGTATGTGATCGGCTATGGGGTACACTGCTGGGAATTGTTCGGCTTCCGTTCCTGGCTGGTCGCTTTCCTCACCTTTTGCATCAGCCTTCAGGCGATACCCTATTTTGATCTGAGTCCGCAAAACATTGCCATGATTATTTTGCTCATGGGCGTTCCGGCAACGATTGTCGGCAATGAAGGGGCGATGAAATGGAATCGGGGCCGGATGATTACCCTCTTTATGGTTGGAGCCGGGATGATCGGTTGCGCCATCGGATTTGCTTCAGGCCTCCATCCCCTAATAGCCATTTGTATCGCACTGGTTTACGGCATGACGATCATGATGGACAGCGGTGCCCTGACGGCAGGGATCATTGCCGAGACGGATGAAAAGGTCCGTGGCCTCACCCTCGCAGTATACTCTTTTGTCGGCTTCACCATGGCCTTTTTCGCACCGCTTTGCTTTGGAGCCGTCCTCGATATGGCGGGACAAGGTGTAAAGGGTTGGGGTTTAGCTTTCGCTCTGTTGGGTATTGTATGTATCACCGCAGGAATGTGCCTGAACCGGTTTTTCTTTCAAAAAAGGTAGTGGCCATTTGAAATTGATTTGAAAACGCCGGACATTGAATGCCGGATGACCCCGCCACAATTTCAATCGGCCTTTTGATCTCTGATCCTTGCTGCACATTCAGGGCAGTAACTGTGGGTGAATTGCGCATCGGAATGATCCCGGATATAAGCCTCCAACTGATGCCAGTACCCCTTGTCATCGCGGATATTTTTACACATGGCGCAGATCGGGATCAGGCCGCTGAGGACCTTTATCCTGTCCAAGGCCTTTTTGAGCTCAATATTTGTTCTTTCCAGTTCATGGCTTTTGCGGACTGCCGCATCGAAAGTGGAAAACAGCATATCCAGAATCTGGATGCGGTTGGAAGTGATAAAATGCCTTTTGCCCGCAAAATAAATATCTATACCCATTTCCGTGGTTGTATTTCTTCGCATGTCCGCATTTAAAAGGATGTAATTGACCCGGGACATCAGGTACGGCTCATTATATGGTTTCGTGATAAAGTTGTCCGCCCCGCATTCCAGGCCCTTGATGACGTCCTCAGGTTCGGACAGGGTGGTCAGGAGAATGACGGGGATCGACCGTAGCCGATCATCGCCCTTTATCCGTTTGCATAATTCATAGCCGTCCATCTCCGGCATCATGATATCGCTGATTACGATGGTCGGCAGATGATCGGCCAGATAGTCCAGGGCCAACCTGCCGTTTAGGGCAACGTGCACCGCAAACCCGTTCTTTTCCAGGAAATACCGGAGATGTTCCGCCTGGGTCTGGCTGTCCTCCGCGATGAGAATCTCCACCCCTTCATATTTTGATTCCATAACCATCCATCCTTTTTCAAAGATTATCCCTTGAAGTTCAGCAGTTCATTGATCTTTTCAGCGATCTCCGCAGGCGAGAGAATATAGGTCGCCGCATGCAGGCTGATCGCCTCGCCGGGCATGCCGTGAACGATGGAACTATCCTTATTTTGGGCGATAGTGATGCTACCGCATGCCTTTAATTGCCGAAGTTCTTCGGCACCATCCTTTCCCATGCCGCTGAGTATTATCCCTAGCCCATGTTCCGCGAAGGCCACGGCCACTGATCGGAAGAGATGGGATACGGCCGGCCGAAGGTTATTTTCAGGGGGACCGCTGCTGAGAACGATTAGCCCCCTGCTGTTCACGCCCATATGGAAATCATCGGGTGCAATGTACACTGTTCCGGGATCAACAGCCTGTCCGTGGATGGGAACAAGCACATTGAAACCCGTGGACATGCCCAACCAGTCGGCAAAGTTTTGTGTAAAGCCCTTTGTGATATGCTGGACAATAAATACCGGCACGGGCAAAGGTTTTGTGAGCCGCGACAGGATCGTCTGAATAACGGGCGGCCCTCCGGTTGAAGCCCCTATGGCTATCACTTTGATATCTGGTTTTGCCGTTGATGCCAGGTTAACGATTGCCTCCTTTTTCTCGCTTCCAGAAACTTTCCTGTGAGTAACGACCTTCACCTCGGCCATGAGTTTTATCGTCGTGATCAGTTCATCGGCATTCTCTTGATGGGAAGGATGTTTCAGGCCGACGGGTTTCGGCAGGATGGCAAGCGCTCCGGCCGACATGGCGTCAAAGGCCTTTGCGGCATCCGTATGAGAATAGATTGAACTGACAATGACAATCGGGACCGGGGTGGCGGCCATGATTCGACGTGTGGTTTCAAATCCATCCATGCCCGGCATGTTGATATCCATGGTGACCACATCGGGTTGCAATCCGGCAACACTTTTGATCGCCTCCTCGCCGCTGTAGGCCGTTCCCACCACTTTTAGGGCAGGATCAGAGGAGAGGATAAAAAAAATAAACTGGGCGGCACTGGGCGAATCATCCACAATCAGGACACGTATAGGGTTATGGGGATAAGGATCAATCATCTCTTTTCCTCTTAAACAAATCGCCCGATGACATCCAGAAGATTGCTCTGATCGAAATTGCTCTTAACCAGATAGGCGCTGGCGCCGACCTCTATCCCCTTTTTCTTATCCTCCGGCGATTCGAGGCCCGTGACCAGCACGATGGGAATATCCGGTTGTTTCGTGTCTGCGCGGATCTTTCGGGTCAGTTCAAAACCGTCCATTCTCGGCATGGCCACATCGGAGCAAACCAGGTCAAATGTTCCCGCCGAAAAGACCATGTAACCGTCCAAGCCGTCTACGGCGCTGGTGACTTGATATCCCGCCGATTCCAGAATGTTGACCAGGAGCGTCCTGGCCGTGATGGAATCTTCGACAACGAGAATGGATTTTTTACTTTTCCCGATATCCTCTGCCGTGACAGCAAGCGGTCGATAACCGCCGGCCGCTGCCTTTTGGGCCGATTTGACCAAGTCCGACACATTGAGTATCAGCACGACCCGCCCCGTTCCCAGCACAGTTGCTCCGGAGACATTCCGGACCCTTGAGAGCTGCCGTCCGAAATTCTTGATAAGAATTTCCTCTTCGTTGAGAACCTGATCAATCTTGAAGGCGATATATTGGTCTCCTGCAGCCAGAACCATGATGCCGAATTGATGGCCGTCTTCCATGTCTTTTCTGGGAAGCTCGAGGATGTCGTCAAGGCGCACCATGGAGATGGTCCGTCCATTGAACAAGATGGTTTCCCTGTTTTTGACGGTCTTGATGTCTGTCCTGGCCACCCGGCCGATTCTTTCGACATGTTTCGTCGATACGGCAAAGGTCTGCCCTCCCGACTGAATGAGGATCCCCCGGAACGTGGAGAGGCTCAGGGGCAGGCTGATGCGGAAGGCCGTTCCCGCATGTGGAGTCGTTTCTATGGCGATGACCCCGCCCAGCTTTGCTACCTTTTCCTGGACGATGGCAAGCCCTAATCCCCGTCCCGACAGGGTCGTAATCATGGCGCTGGTGGATATGCCGGACCTGAATGTAAGCCCGAGGATGGCCTCGGGGCTAAGAGCATCGGCCTCATCTCCGGAGATGATCCCCTTCTGGACCGCCAAGGCCTTAATCTTTCCTGCATCGATACCGGCCCCGTCATCGGCGATGGTGATTTCTGCCCGGTTTCCTTCTTTGTGTGAGACAACAATGCTGAGGTTTCCGGCAGCCGACTTACCGTTTGACACACGGTCACTCTGCGATTCGATACCATGGTCTATGCTGTTTCTCACCAGATGGATGAGGGCGTCTTTTATTTCCTGCAAAACCCGTTTGTCTATTTCGATATCGCCCCCCTCAATGGTCAGGTGAATCTCCTTTCCCTGTTCCCTGGCAATATCCCTCACCAACCGGGGGAAGGTTTCGAATACAGATGCGAAGGGCAAGAGCATGACGTTCTTCATATCATCAAGGAGATCATCAACCATCGTGCCGACGGAACGATAGGTCTCATCTGTCGATTTATTCAATACCCGGAGCCTGTTGTCCATGGATTTAATAAACGCATCGTTCCAGTCCAGAAATTCTGCAGCCTTGACGGATACATCGGATGTCACCCCCCCGAGGGGCGATCCCCCGCCTTTTGGCGCCCTATCCGTGATATTCCGGAAATGCGGGGCCATCTTAGCCCAACGTTCCTTCCATGAGCCAAGCATTCCTCTGAGCTCCTTAAGTTCAGAGGAATGTTGCCGGGTGGCGAGTTTCGCTGAAACCATCTCTTCTGCCTTCAATAAAAGGGAATCGAGCTTCATCGTCGGAATCCGGAGGGTTTCCGTCAAGGTATGCCCTCCCATGAGTGCAGGACCTGGGGGCACGGCCCCCTTGCCTTGCTCCGTAAGCGGATAGCTCTTCCCCTCTTGCCGGATAAGGTGGTGTTGTTCATGGAATGGTGCTGTCTTGATGGATGCCGAAACGACCGGGGAAACGGGTGTGCATTCCCTTGGCGTCCCCTTAACGGTCTCCGGCGTCACGTCTTTTCCTGCGGCCATATCGACAAGCTGCTGCCGTATATGGCTCAACCGGAGTCGCTCCTGTGGCATTTTCATCTGTTCCGGTGATGTAATCAGGTTTCGGATGAGGTCTGCCGTGTCGTGGAGGAGGTCTAGGTGCGCCTTTCCAATCCTCGGCACTTCCCGCTTCAATGCCGAAAAAAAATCTTCCATGGCTTGGCAGACCATCTCCACGTCTCCCAGATTGACGGAACGGGCGGCTCCTTTCAGACTGTGGGCCTCTCTGTATATGGCCTCCACGATGGCCTCATTTTTCTCGGGCGGCGGTTCTTTTTCCACCTCAAAAAGCCCCGACTGTATCGCCGTGAGATGCTCTTCCGCCTCAATGCGGAAGGTTGCCATCAGTCTTTTTAAGAATTCTTCTTCACTGGTCATAGGCATTCTATTATCTATACCTTGTAACGATCCACGACGCTCTTCAGCCGCTGGCCCATGTCACTGAGGCTGCGTGTGGCCTGCTCGGTTTGTCTGGTGCTGGCGACGATCTGATCACTGGCCTTCTTGATATTTTCCATGGCCAGGGCCACCTGGTCGATACCCGTCACCTGCTCGTTGCTTGAAAGAACAATCTGTGTGGACGATTGGGCCGATTTGGTCATGCCTTCAGACATGACCCGAATGGCATCTCTCGTCTCCTGGGCCAACTTGACGCCAACATCAACAGATTGCGTTCCCTGCTCTGTGGCCATGACGGAACCATTGATTGCCTTCTGGATGTCGCTGAGGATCGTCCGTACCTGTTCGGTGGCTTCTTTGGACTGTTCCGCCAGGCTGCGGACTTCCTGGGCGACAACGGCAAAACCTTTCCCCTGTTCTCCGGCTTTGGCCGCTTCAATGGAGGCGTTGACGGCCAGAAGATTGGACTGGTTTGCAATGTCGGCCACGGAGGTAATGATGGAGGCGATGGCCTGACTCTGTTCGCTCAGCTTGACGATGCCTTCGGCAATAAACTGCATCTGTGCTTTGATTTTGTTAATTCCGGAAATGGATTCCCCGACCATCCGCCAACCGTCCTCAGAGCTCTGGCTGGCACTGTTCATGAGGTCCGAAACAATCCCTGCCCGTTGGTTCACCTGGCGGGACGTCTGCTTGATTTCTTCGATGGTGGTCGTGGTTTCGCTAACCGCCGTCGCCGTCTCCATGGATCCGGAGGCCAATTGGGAGGA
This sequence comes from uncultured Syntrophaceae bacterium, assembly GCA_964492965.1. Lineage (GTDB taxonomy): Bacteria > Desulfobacterota > Syntrophia > Syntrophales > UBA8958 > CAZBME01. The sequence continues at coordinate 62,207 of CAZBME010000014.1, forward strand.
CATGGCGAGCATCTGAGACGACGCCGAGGACAGAACATTGGTCGCCTCCATGATCTCCCGGATGACCTCCCGATTACTCCGGACCATGGCGGCCAAGGCGCTGCCTAGCTCATCCCGGTCACCCTTTATGGGAACATCAATAGAGAGATTCCCTCCCTCGACGCTCTTTGCCACCGCCGTCAGATCGCGGAGATATTCCACCATGCGGGAAAAAGACTGCGTCAGCAAACCGACTTCATCATTGCGGTTGTCCGGGCTGATTCGGACATGGATATCTCCCGCGGAAACCTTTTCCGCCACATCGGTAATAGTGAGGAGCGGAAGGGAAATCTTCCTGTAGATAAAATAAGACAGATAAAAGAAAACGAGGATACTGATGATGATCCCGCCGACGAGTGAGGATTTTGTTTGGCTCACGAGGGTGTTTTCGTGATCCGAACGTTTCTTCAAGAGTTCATTTTCTTCTTTGCTGATGTCATCCAACACTTTGTCCATTCTAATTTTTTGATCTTTGACGGCGCTTCTGAATGATTCAAAGGTTTTGAGCCCGGCATCAAACCCCTTCTCCTTGCGGGTACTGAGAAAGATGTTCTGTTGAGCTGTCCGTTCGCTGTGAACCTGCTCAAAGATATCGATATTTTTCTGAACGCTTGCACTTGCGGCCGTTTGTCTCATATGCTTCATGTGATTGTTGATGTTGGATAAGGCTGCATCACGATCCCGGATGAATCCGTCATCCCCGGAGAGAAGATAGCCCCTGGTCGCTGAGGCGGCATCGGAAATCCCTCCTTGCAAGCCTTCTATATCGGCGATGATCATATGCGTACGGTCAACCAGTTTCGCCGATTCGACCAGCTGATTCAGGGTCCAGTATGTAAAGATGCTTGCCATAAGGAACACTGTCGCCATGAAAGCCAATCCGGTCCCGATCTTTTTCGTGATTGTCCATTGCATATTCCCATCCTCCTGTTTGATTAAATATCGACTTCCTCATGAACAATGATACTTTTATCCCCAAGAATTCTTTCTGCATCGAGGACAATCAGCCTGTCGGGGGTCACCCCTTTGATGTAGGCGTCGCGAAGGCCCGTGATGTTCGTTAGGGACGTCTGCATCGCCTGCGAGGAAACCCGCCGGACCCCTTTTATTTCGTCTGCAAGGATGCCGAATTCCATCATATCGCCATGGAGGATGATGACACGGTTCAGATCCGTCATCCCCTTTCCGGGTAGGTCGAAAAACATGCGCAGATCGATAATGGAGAGCATCTGCCCCCGGAAATTGATGATGCCCATGACAAAGGCCGGTGTGCAGGGGATCGGTGTATAGTCTTTCAGGGGATAAACCTCTCTGATATAGACGGACTCAATACCGTATCGCTCGTGGGCCAGCATGAACTCTACAACCTCCAGATCATGGTCCGTCGCCGTATCCGCCTGGATTTCCCGTGCCAGCTTGTCCGCCCGTTCCCGGAGGATGCGTTTTTTCGCTTCAAGGGGCAGGACGGAACGTTCACTATCTGCCATATAGGCCTCCTGGTGATGTTGCCTGTTTCAATCGCTCTATCATATCCTTTAGCCTGCCTGCGGCCATCCCTTCCGATTCCGGCAGGATCTCATGGGGAGGCATTTTGTTCAGGAGCGACAGGGCGCTGCTAAGATATTTGGCCGCACCTTTTCCGTTTCCCTGGGCCGCGGCGATATTGCCCAGAGCATAATAGGCCAGGACAAATCCCGCATCAAGATAAATCGCCTTTTTAAGAAACACCGTGGCCTCATCGGCTAGTCCATTCTCTTTCAGGATGACGGCCATGAGGTAATAATAACGGTGGTTCATCCCGTCGATTGCAATGGCCTCACGGCAATAACGCCTTGCATCGTCAAGTCGGCCCTGATTGGCGAATATTTTTGCCATGAGGTAAAGGGCCGGGGCGTCATGACTGTCTCGGGCAAGGATTTCCGTCAGTTTTTTCTCCACCGCGTCATACTGTCCTTGATCGTATAGAACCTTTGCTTCTTCATGAAGAGGGTTGATCCCGGTTGCCTGAGACGGCGAAGGCGCGGGAAGGGTC
>CAZBME010000014.1:64377-81584 GCA_964492965.1 uncultured Syntrophaceae bacterium
GTTTTTCTTCTCGAAATATTTAGCAATGATCCACTTGGGAACATCCCTGAATGACCATTTTGTGTAAACCCCTGCAGCTGCTTTTTTGAGAAAGGTCGTGTTGATATCCGTCGCAAGAATGGTAACATCCCATTCGGAAAGATCGGGCAGGATGTTTTTCAGGATCATGGCGATCGTATAGGGTTCCTCACCGCTGGCACAGCCGGCGCTCCAGATCTTTAGCCTGCGACCCGCCGTCCGTCGCGCCTGGAGCAGTTGCCGAATTTCCTGTTCAATGGCATCCAGAGCGGCCTTCTCCCTATAAAAATATGTTTCTCCGACGGTAAACGCCGCGGCAAGTATTTCGATCTGTGTTTGCGTCGGCGGGCAGGAAAGGAGGTTTCGGGCAAAAGATGCCCCATCCTGAAAACCCATCTCCTTTGCAGCCGCTTCCATCCCCCTTTGGAGATCATGCCACTTTTCCTTTGGGAAACAGAGCCCCATTTGGGAATCGATGAACCGACTCAGTGACTCGAGGAGGGGTTCAGGAAGCGGGTTGCTCATGACTATGGCCTATCATTCCAGGGTATATCTGTTCTTCTAGCTCCAGAGAGAAGAGCCTCTCAAAATCATAGATAAACACCATCTGGGCGCCGATTTTCACGACGCCATCGGTTAAGTTCATGTGCGGCATAATCATTCCTGCAGGGATGATCTCGCGGTCAGACCGCATGATAACCCCTTCGACGGCATCCACGGGAAAGGCCATGGCCCCGGAGTGAATTTTGATGATGACGATGCGGTCGTCCAGCTCCATGTCTCTATCAGGCAGGTGGAACCACTTACGGATATTCAGGACGGGAATCACCATTCCATGGACATTGATTGCCCCTAAAAGTATGTCCTGGATCTCAGGCAGCGGCCTGATTTCGACGGCCGGCACTACCCGCTCCACAATCGGGAGATAAATGGCATAGCGTTCACCTTCGAGGATAAAGACAAAAAGCTGATCCGATGTCATCATGACATCTCCTCCCCTGAGAGCTGGCTGTATTCACCATGTTCAATCATAAGTGCAACCGTAACTGTTTGCAAGGTTTTAATCTTAAAGGGACGGCACATAATGGGTTGACAGAAAGAGGTCATTGCTTTAGATTTTAAATGACTTGAGGTCTCTATTCCAGGTTACCTGAATCCGGGATACAAGAATAATGATTGTTCCGTGGCGGACCCTGAAAGAAGAATAATGCCTATGCCGACAAACACAACACACATCCTAGTTGTCGAAGACAGCCTGACCCAGGCCCGCCAGATTGCCTACCTCCTCGAAAAATACGGATATGCTGTCACCACGGCGCCCGATGGGCAGACAGCCCTGGATATCATTTGCGTTTCCCCTCCATCCCTCATTATTACGGATATTATCATGCCGGGGATGTCCGGCTATGAACTCTGCGCCCGAATTCGCCGTTCCGAGGCAACGTCATCATTGCCCGTCATCCTCCTGACCTCCCTGAACTCTGCCCAGGATATTATCCTGGCCCTGGAATGCGGCGCTGACGACTTCATCTCCAAACCCTTTAACGCCGATTACCTGATCACCCGTCTGGCCATATTCCTTGATCGGCTCCGGCAAAAGCAAGATTTACCCCTGGAAAAGGTCGGCGAAGAGGTCTTCCATGCCGGCAAATGGTATCACATCTCAGCCGGCCGTCAGAAAATGCTCGACCTCCTGATTTCCACGTACGAGGCCACCATTCAAAAAAACCATGAGCTTTCGGAAACACAAGCCTCCCTGAAGGATGCCAATCTTAAACTGGAGATTGCCGTCGGCGAAAAGCAGGAGGCCTTCGACGCGGTGCAGCGCAAGGACAGGTCCCTGGAAAGCTTAAATCAGGAACTCCAGGTCATGAACCGTTTGGGCCAGGCGATCAATCAGTCCGGTAATCTTCCCGACCTATATGCCGGTGTCTGGTCGGAATTGAAGGAATCGGCGTTACTGGGCACCCTTCTTGGAAACGTTGTCTGGATGCCGTCCAAGGATGGCACCATAGGGCTTTACTGGGGAGCGCCAGCATCGGACCAGCTCTCCGAAGAAATCATGTCACTGGATCCGACGGCCATGGATCAGCTGTTTCCCCCCGGACAGGAAGAACTCATCGTCACGTCCGTCTGCGGACAAGACGCTCTGTGCCCCTGGATTGCGCATGGCCCGACGGTGCCCCATGGCCATATCCTCATGTCGCTTCAAGCCAGGGAACATCGGATCGGCGCGTTCAGCATGATCACGAAACCAGGGACAAAGCCCACGGATCGTGTGCTTAAAATGCTTCGTTCCCTTGGCGAGCAGATTGGATTGGCCGTGGAAAACCACAGACTTTTCAGCGAAACGAAGCGTCTTTCCTTACACGATGCCCTGACAGGCCTGGCAAACCGCCGAATGATCGAGGTTACCCTTGAAAGCCAGATCGCCCGCGCCAATCGACACCATAGCAACTTCGTCATACTCCTTCTCGATATCGACCACTTCAAGCATTATAACGACAACTACGGACACGATGCGGGGGATCGCATCCTTTTTCAACTGGGAAAATGTCTGAAGGAGCGGACGAGAAACACGGACCTGGCCGCCCGTTATGGTGGAGAGGAATTCTTGATCATATTATCTGATTCAAGCATGGAAGACGCCGTCCTTCTTGCCGATAGCCACAGGGAAACGATCCAATCCGCCGTCGGCGTCACGGTGAGCATCGGTATTGCCGAGTACAAGGCAGAACAAAGCCGGGAAGCCCTTTTCAAGGCAGCCGACGATGCTCTTTATCTCGCTAAAAAAAATGGCAGGAATCGGGTCGAAAGGGCGAAATAGTGGATTGGGATCAGGCAATCAGGGAGGATAAGACCTGCCTCGATGCCTTCTCGACCTCGTCATGCAGGCTGTGACTATGGGCATCCATCGTTACGACCGTTGGGAAATCCTTCACCTCAATGACCCACATGGCTTCGGGCACACCGAAATCAAGCTTGTAAACCCCGATAACCCGCTGCACCGTCCGTGCAATCAATGAAGCCGCACCGCCAATGGCATGAAGATAGACACCCGGCAGTTCATGGCAGGCCTTGAGGGTTCCCGGCCCCATTCCTCCTTTGCCGATGACAGCCTTTATATTAAAATGCTTCATCACATCGCCTTGGTAAGGTTCCTCACGAATGCTGGTCGTAGGCCCGGCTGCAACGAACTTGTAAACTTTCGTATCGAGACCGCCAACAACAGGCCCGCAATGGTAAATCACCCCTCCCGCCAGAATGGGTTTGATGGCTTCATAAACAGCCATGTCGTTTCCTTGGGGCTGCCGGGTCTTTTTGATGAAGGTATCCGCCATCCACTTATGAACCATATCGCGGCCCGTCATGACCAATCCGGTCAACATGACCGTCTCTCCTACTGTTAAAGACCGGATATCTTCATCGCTGATAGGTGTTTTCAATATTGTCATGCCGAACTCCTAAATGTACTGAACGTCGCTTCCGTTGATGACCATCCGCCGCCGCCGATTGGCCCAGCACATATAGGAAATGCTCACGAAATAGCAGGCCGGAAGACGATGGACGGTCGTAATTTTAGTTCCCAGAATCGTCGTTTTGCCGCCGAAACCCATGGGGCCTATGCCTAGTTGATTAGCCTCTTCGGTGATTCGTTTTTCAAGTTTGGCCAATTCCGGGTCGTTATTATCATCACATAGCCCCCGGAGAAGGACTTCCTTGGACGCCTCAAATCCCGTAGTGCGATCGCCGCCGATCGCCACACCGAGAATTCCTGGTGAACAGCCCAAGCCCTGGGCCTTTTGGACAGCGTCCAGGACAACTTTCCTGACGCCTTCCAGATCACGCCCGGCCTTCAAAGCACCGTCGGGCAGTGAATATTGTGTGCCGACATTTTCGCTGCCGCCCCCTTTCAGAATAAGGTCGATGGTAAGGTCACCTCCGTCATTTTCCTGAAAGTGAATGACAGGGAAATGATGATCGCCGAGATTATCCCCTGTGTTTTTTTCTGTGAGCGAATTGACGGCATTCGGCCTCAGGTAGGATAGCCTGGTTGCCTGCGCCACCGCTGTTTCGATCTGTTTCCGCAGTTGAAGGGAAGACCAGCCGGTCGGCATGGATACGAAGAATATAGGCGTGCCCGTATCCTGACATACCGGCGTTGAGTTATGCTGTGAAATGGCAATATTCTGCAGAATGGTTTCCATAGCGCCCCTCGCTGCGGAACCTTCCCTCTCGCATTCCATGGCATGCTTCAGGGCTTCTATCATATCAGCCGAAAGTTCCGTCGAGGTCAGGCGAATCAATTCTAAGATTCTATCATTAAAATCATTCATGCTTTCTCCAGCCATGCCAAATGTTATGCCCTATTCAACGGAACGGTTGATCACACCTGTTTCTTTTAGTTTTTCGATGCTCTCCTGATCGTATCCCAGAACCTCTCGCAGGACATCTTCCGAATGCTGGCCCAGAAGGGGCGCCGGGGCATAGACGCTTCCAGGTGTTTCTGAAAGGCGTATCGGTGAATTGGCAATGCGCATTTTTCCTACCACGGGCTGGTCGATCTCGACAAGCATATTCCGGTATTTGATATGTGGATCTTCACAGATTTGTTTGACCGTATTGATCGGTGAATAGGGGAGGCTGGCGCTTGTAAAGATTTTTCCCCATTCATCCGTCGTTTTCTCCTTCATGACGGGATCCAGGATGGCGTTGAGGTCATTGCGGTTCTTTGTTCTCAGGGGATTGGTTGTAAATCTTGGATCCTGGCAAAGATCTTCTTTCCCGATAACTTTGCAGAATTTCACAAATAGCTGGTCTGTCCCGATGGCGGCGATAATCCATGAATCCTTCGTCTGATATCCCTGGAATGGGGTGATGGAAGGATGAATCCCGCCAAGAGGCGTGGGCACTTCTCCATTGATGGTAAAGCGGGCAATGGCGTTCTCCAGCGTTGCAAAAAGGCTGTCCACCATGGAGATGTCCAGCCTTTGACCTCGACCGGTTTTCTCTCGGTAATACAGGGCTGCCATAATGCCATAGGCGGCATGGGTTCCGGCGATAATATCGCCGACAGAAGAGCCTACCCTGCACGGCGGGCCGCCTTCAGGCCCTGTAATGCTCATGAGCCCGCTGTAGGCCTGGGCTACCATGTCATAGGAAGGTCTTTCCGCATATTCCGGCAGGGCATCCTGGCCGAAACCGCAGATGGAACAGTAGATAACCCGTGGATTGATTTTCTGAAGGTCTTCCCAGCCAAATCCCATTTTCCTCATGGTTGTGGGACGGAAATTCTCAATCACAATGTCTGATATCTTGATCAGTTCCCTCAGGATATCCCTGCCCTTCTCCTGTTTCAAATCGAGGACCATGCCTTTTTTGTTGCGGTTGAGACTGATGAAGTAGCCGCTTCTGTTTTTCTCGGGTTTTCCGACAAAAGGGCCGAATTCCCTGGCGTCATCTCCGTGTGGCGGTTCGATATGAATCACCTCCGCCCCCATATCTGCCAAAAACATTGTTGTGGTTGGGGCTGCAAGTACGTGGCTGAGATCAACGACCCGGATGCCTTCGAGTGCACGCGCCATGATGATGTCCTCCTTAAAAGAATAAAATGGATTGTACCATATTTGCTTGATAAATTGTCGTCCATCAGGAATCTTTGATAATTTAGTAGCTGATCCTTGATAAAACATTTTTGCGTGCCCCCGTTGCGAGCGTTGATTTCAACAATTGAACGTGTTAGGTAGACTGATGATATCAGGAGAACCTTCTTTATGACGACAAACCGACAGAGAAAGAAGAACGATACAGATTCAAAACAGCCAGTCCCTTACGCGGACAACTTCCTTGTCGAAGAAGGGCTGGTCAGAGCCCTTGAAAACACGTCCAAAGCCGGTATTTATGTCGTTCGTAACGGAAAATTTCTCCTTATTAACGATTTCACCGCCATCAGATCCGGATACAAGAAAGAAGAGATGATCGGCATGGATTCCATGACGATTGTCCATCCCGATGATCGTGCCTCCGTCAAAAGAAACTCACTTGAAATGCTCAAGGGGAAACGCATTACCCCTTATGTCTTCCGGACCATATCCGGCCACGGCGAAGTGCACTGGATTACGGAGGCCGTTTCCTCAATCAATTATAAAGGGGAAAGGGCCATACTTGGCACATCTCTGGATATCACGGAACAAGTCAACGCCCAGAACAAGGTGAAAGAACTCAGCGCCCTGGAAACATCAATTCTGGAGGCCATTCCTCATGCCGTTTTGGGACTGGCAGATCACACCATCATTTTTGCTAATACAGGTTTAGAAACCGTTTTTGGCTGGAGACCTGATGAGCTGATCGGCAAGGATGTGCGGATTCTATACCCCGGCGAAAAGCAATATGTCCGATTCATGAAAAACCTTTATCTAACGCTGGAAAGGCAAAAGACCTTTTACACCGAATTCACCTGCCGGTCTCGCGACGGTGTTGAGATAGATTGTCTCATCAGCGCCTCAAGGATAGGCGAGTTATCCGAAGAACGCAAGATCGTCATCACTTACGAGGACATTTCAGACAGGAAGCGTGTCAGCAAGGAACTTGAACATTCGAGAATAAGGCTGCGCCATCTTTCGGCTCACCTGGAGGCGGTGCAGGAGAAAGAACGCACACATATTGCCCGTGAACTCCATGACGAGTTGGGCCAACTTCTCACTGCACTCCATACCGATCTGGTCATTCTTTCAGGGCAGATCATGCCGGAGCAGACCATGCTCAGGGATACGACGGCATCCATGGTCAATCTGATTGATATGGTCATGACAACGCTAAAACGGATTTATATGGATTTGCGCCCTGCCGTTCTCGACCATCTCGGCCTGACGGCAGCCATCTTCTGGCAGGCCGAAGAATTTCAAAAACGAACGGGCATTGTTTGCAATGTTAATATCGACCCCGAAGACATGATCCTGGATATGCAGCGGTCACTGGCCATTTTCCGTATCTTTCAGGAAACCCTGACGAATGTATCCCGTCATGCCGAGGCCACCCGGGTCGACGTTGCTCTGAAACACCTGGACAGCAGGATCGACCTTGTTGTAATGGACAACGGAAAAGGCATCATGGCGGATCAATTGAACAAACCGGACTCCTTCGGACTTCTGGGCATTCGTGAACGGACCTATTTCTGGGGAGGCCAGATCGATATAACCGGCAGAAAAGGATTCGGCACGACGGTCTCCATTTCCCTACCTCTCCAGGCTATTTGAAACAGGATAATCAAATGACTAAAACCAGGGTTCTGATTGCCGATGACCACCCCATTGTTCGCGAAGGCTTCAAGAAAATCATCAGCGCCAACGCCGAAATGATCGTCGAAGATGAAGCTGACAGCGGGCAGGCTGTGCTGCATAAACTTCAGCAAAAAAACTTCGACATCGTATTGCTGGACATCTCCATGCCGGGCCGCAATGGCCTGGATATCATGAAGGATATAAAGTCAAAATGGCCTAAACTGCCGATCCTCGTTGTCAGTATGTATCCGGAAGAGCAATTTGCCGTCCGGGCATTCCGGGCCGGGGCATCAGGTTACCTGACCAAAACCAGCGCACCGACGGAATTAATCTCGGCCATCCGCAAAATAACCCAGGGCGGTCGGTACATCAGTGCCGCCCTTGCCGAGAAGCTTACCTATTATCTTTATCAGGATGCAGACAAACTTCCCCACGAAACCCTTTCCGACCGGGAATATCAGGTCATGCTCATGATCGCCTCCGGTATGACCTCTACGGATATAGCCCATGAGCTTTCCCTGAGCGTTAAAACCATCAGCACCTACCGCACCAATATCCTGGAAAAAATGAACATGAAGAACAGTGTGGAGCTAACCCTTTACGCCATACAGAACAAGTTGATCGGGTGACACTGCATAGGACAAACACCTATGCAGTGTCAGGCGATATTCGGAAAGATATGCATGTCCGATTCTGAACACTCAGCAAATCACATTCTGAAATCAAATTCAGAAGGGTACCGATTGCCGTCTATGATTCATTGAATTATTGTGGAGTCCGATGAGTTATAGTCTGCTTTTTACAACTTGGTAATAGTGCATACATCAGGAGTAATTTTTCAAGCTAATGTCCATGAAGTATCAAAGCTTCCTGATGGACGAAGGCAGATTTGACAGATAACGTGTATAAAATTTGTTATCTTTTCGCTTGAAAAGAAAAGGAGGTTCGTATGGCAGAGCACCCCACAATGAAGAAATGGATTGAATCGGCAACTAAGGAATTGAAAGGTAAACCCGTCGAAAGCCTCACCTGGGAAACGCCGGAGGGGATAAGCGTCAAGCCCATATACACGGCAGAGGATCTTGAGGGCCTGGATTTTGTAAACACCCTGTCGGGCATTGCCCCCTATATGAGAGGGCCTACGGCTTCCATGTATGCCAATCAGCCCTGGACGATTCGCCAGTACGCCGGGTTTGCCACGGCCAAGGAGTCCAATGATTTTTACAGAAAAAACCTGGCCGCAGGCCAGACCGGTCTCTCCGTTGCCTTCGACCTGGCCACCCACCGCGGATATGATTCAGACCACCCCCGGGTAACGGGTGATGTCGGCAAGGCAGGTGTCGCCATCGATTCCGTTGAGGACATGAAAATTCTTTTCGATCAGATACCCCTCGACAAGGTGTCCGTATCGATGACGATGAACGGGGCCGTCCTTCCCATTCTGGCGGGCTATATTGTCGCCGCTGAAGAACAGGGCGTCAAGCAGGAACAACTCGCGGGCACCATTCAGAACGATATTCTCAAGGAATTCCTGACACGAAACACCTACATTTATCCGCCCCGCCCGTCCATGCGCATCGTTTCGGATATCATCGCCTATTGCTCCAAGCATATGCCGCGCTATAACACGGTTTCCATCAGCGGTTACCATATCATGGAAGCCGGGGCCAATTCCGTTCTCCAGACTGCTTTTACCCTGGCCGACGGCAAGGAATACATCCGCGCCGCCATTGAAGGCGGCTTGAAGATCGATGATTTCGCCCCCCGGCTCTCATTCTTCTTCGGTGTCGGCATGAACTTCTTCATGGAAATTGCCATGCTTCGGGCCGCCCGTTACCTATGGAACAAGATCGTTCGTGAGTTCAACCCGACAAACCCACGCTCCTGTATCCTTCGGACCCATGTCCAGACCTCGGGCTGGAGCCTTACAGAGCAGGATCCATACAACAACATCATCCGGACAACCCTGGAAGCCCTGGCCGCCGCTCTGGGCGGAACCCAGTCGCTCCATACCAACTCCTTCGACGAGGCGATGAGTCTGCCGACACAATTCTCCGCCCGTCTGGCCCGGAACACCCAAATTATCATTCAGGAAGAGTCACAGGTCTGCAATGTCGTTGATCCTCTTGGCGGTTCATACTACATCGAATCCCTGACCGGCGCCATAATCAAGGAAGCCCAGAAGATCATGGATGAGATCGAAGAATTGGGTGGTATGGCCCGTGCCATTGAAACAGGCATGCCGAAAATGCGGATCGAGGAATCGGCCGCCCGCAGGCAAGCCCGGATAGACCAGGGCAAAGATATCATTGTCGGTGTTAACAAATATCGTGTGAACGAAGATTCAACCGTGGAAGTCAGGGAAATATCCGGCACCGTCCGTGACGAACAAATTGCCCGCATTAACGAAATCAAAGCAAAGAGAGACGAGGCCGCTGTTCAGAAGGCCCTGGAAAGCATTACCACCATCGCCGATAAAGGCGGCAACCTTCTTGAGGCTTCCATCGCGGCCATTCGCCTTCGCGCTACCGTCGGGGAAGTATCCGACGCCATGGAAAAGGTTTTTGGCCGATATGTGGCAACGACGCGTGTTATTTCCGGAGCCTATGCCTCCGAATACGGGGACAGTGAAATCATATCCTCTCTTCGAAAAAGGACGGAGCGTTTTCTTGAAAAAACGGGACGCCGTCCCCGGATCCTCGCAACCAAGATGGGCCAGGACGGCCACGACCGGGGAATCAAAGTCGTGGCGACAGCTTATGCGGACCTGGGATTTGATGTCGACATCAGCCCCATGTTTCAGACTGCAGAGGAAGCCGCGAAAATGGCCGTCGAAAATGACGTACATGTCGTAGGCGCATCCAGTCTGGCGGCAGGTCATAAAACCCTGGTGCCGCAACTTGTTGAAGAATTGAAGAAGCTCGGCGGCGATGAAATCATCGTCGTTGCCGGTGGCGTTATTCCCCCGACGGACTACGCCTACCTTTACGAAAAGGGCGTGAAAGGCATTTTCGGTCCGGGAACAGCAATAACGGATTCGGCGGACAAAGTCCTTCTGCTTTTGGAAGAAAAATATATAAAGGCGGCATAAGCGTGCTGCCGCAGCCGGATGTTCAGACTTATATTCAGGGCGTTCTGAAGCATGATCGAAGGATGATTGCAAAAACAATCACCCTCATCGAGAGCGCCCTGCCCGCCCATCAGGAAATGGCGAGGTCTATTCTGGACACCCTGATGCCCCATACAGGCAAGGCCATCAGACTCGGCATTACGGGTCTTCCAGGCGCCGGGAAAAGCACGTTTATTGAAAGTTTCGGCACCATGCTGACGGAAAGAGGCTACCAGGTAGCGGTCTTGACGGTCGATCCCAGCAGCCCCAAGACAGGGGGAAGCATCCTGGCCGATAAAACGCGGATGGAGAAACTTTCCGTCAACGAAAAAGCCTTCATCCGGCCCTCTCCGTCCGGTGGAACCTTGGGTGGCGTTGCGAGGAAAACCCGGGAGACATTGTTATTATGTGAAGCTGCCGGTTTCGATGTGGTTATTGTCGAAACGGTGGGGGTCGGACAGTCGGAAGTCACCGTGGCCTCCATGGTGGATTTCTTCCTGGTTCTGATGATCGCAGGAGCCGGTGATGAACTTCAGGGAATCAAGAAGGGCGTTCTTGAACTTGCAGACGCCATTGCCGTCAACAAAGCCGACGGCGATAACATTGATCGGGTGAACATGGCCAGGCGTCAGTATGAGATGGCTTTTCATCTTCTGAGCCCCCCATCCAGAAACTGGACGCCCCCGGTGCTGACATGCAGCGCCCTGACCATGAACGGTATCTCGAAAATACTGGATGTTATTCTGGACCACCAAAAGATATTTACGGAAAGCGGAGAGCTGGACAAGAAACGATGCGAGCAGGCCAGGGACTGGATGTCGTTTCTGGTAAAAGAGGGCCTTGAAGAATGGTTTTTTAAAAACCGGGAAGTTGTTCATTTAATGCCGTTGATGACGAAGGAAGTCGAAATGGGAATCACGACGCCGACATCAGCGGCCGCCAGAATCCTTGGATTTTTAAAGGATTATAGCTTCTTGACGTGATCAACCAAATACATGTAAGGAGACAATGCCATGAAGATACTGAGAATTGACCATATTGGTATAGCTGTGAAGAGTTTGGAGGAAAGCATAAAATTCTATGAAATGCTGGGGCTGAAGGCAGCCGGGACGGAAGAAGTTGCCGAGCAGAAGGTTCGCGTGGTCTTCTTCCCGACAGGTGATTCGGAAATTGAACTCCTCGAATCCACGTCGCCCGACGGGCCGATAGCCAAGCACATCGAAAAGAACGGCGAAGGCATTCAGCATGTCGCCCTTCGTGTGGACAACATCGAGGCGGCTCTTGCGGAGCTGAAGGAAAAAGGCGTTCGTCTCATCGATGAAAAACCCCGATATGGGGCCGGCGGAGCAAGGATTGCTTTCATCCATCCCAAATCAACAGGCGGGATACTTCTGGAACTCAGTGAAAGGAAGTAGTGGCTAATAATTCCTACTAGAGGGGAGACAGACATCGTGACAAACAAAGAAAAACTGGAGAAATTAAGAGAAAAATCAAAAAAGATCGAATTGGGCGGCGGCGCGAAAGCCTTGGAAAAGGTTAAGGCGACAGGACGATTGACTGCGCGCGAACGCCTTGCTGTTCTTTTTGATGAAGGCACCTTTGTCGAATTGGATAAATATGTCGAGCATCGCTGTACGAATTTTGACATGGAAAAGACGGAAATCCCCGGTGAAGGCGTCATCACAGGTTACGGTGCGGTCAATGGCCGGACGGTTTTCGCCTATGCCCAGGATTTCAGTGCCGTCGGCGGCTCACTGGGCGAAATGCATGCCTTAAAAATCTGCAAATGTATGGATCGAGCGGTCATGGCGGGAGCACCCGCTATCGGGCTGAACGATTCCGGCGGTGCACGGATTCAGGAAGGCGTTGACTCTCTTGCCGGTTATGGGCGAATTTTCTACAAAAATACCATGGCCTCCGGGGTTATTCCCCAGATTTGCGCCATCATGGGCCCATCTGCAGGAGGCGCCGTGTACTCGCCGGCGCTCATGGACTTCATCTACATGGTAAAAAAAGATTATGCCCAGATGTTTATTACCGGCCCCCAGGTGGTCAAAGCCACCACGGGCGAGGAAGTAACGGCTATCGATCTGGGCGGCGCCATGGCCCATAACCAGAAGAGCGGCGTAGCCCACTTTGTGGCCGAAAGCGATGAAGAATGCCTTGCACAGATCAAAACCCTTCTCGGCTATCTTCCCTCCAATCATAAGGAAAAGCCCCCTGTCCTGCCCTGCTCGGACCCGATTGATCGTCAAGAGGCAAAGCTGGCCGAGATCGTTCCCGATCAGAGCAACCGGCCTTACGATATGAGAAAGCTTATCAAGATGGTCGTCGATAACGGCGAAATATACGAAAGCCAGAAGCTGTTTGCCCAGAACATGCTGACCTGTTTTGCCCGCATGAACGGCCAGACCGTCGGCATCATCGCCAATCAGCCCCTGGTCATGGCAGGTTGTCTGGATATTAATTCCTCCGACAAGGCCGCTCGTTTCATCCGATTCTGCGACTGCTTCAATATTCCCATCCTGACCTTTGTCGACGTTCCCGGCTATCTGCCAGGGGTCCAACAGGAGTACGGCGGCATCATCCGTCACGGGGCCAAGATGCTGTATGTTTATCCCGAGGCTACCGTGCCGAAGATCACCATCGTCATCCGCAAAGCCTATGGCGGCTCCTACCTCGGCATGTGCTCCGGACAGTCCGGCGCCGATATCGTCATGGCCTGGCCGTCCGCTGAAATTGCCGTCATGGGTGCCGAGGGCGCCGCAAACATCATTTTCCGCAAGGAAACGGACGAGGAACGGAAACAGAAAATTGCGGAATATGTCGACAACTTTGCCAATCCCTACAAGGCGGCAGGGCATGGTCTGATCGAACAGATCATTGAACCGATGCAAACAAGGCCGCAGATCATTCAGGCCTTGAAAATGCTGGCCAACAAATCAGAAGAGCGTCCCTGGAAGAAGCACGGGAATATCCCGCTTTAATAACAATAGTGAAAGGAGTTATATTAACATGCAGATGGACAATTTTACATTCGGCATCACCATGCTGATCTGTGGGATGGGCGGAACGCTCGTGACCCTTTGGATCATGAGCCTGGTCATGGGGGCTTTGGGAAAGATTTTTCCCCACAAGCCGGAAGAGAAGGGGGACTAAGCCATGGAAGACGCAATCATCAAAGGTTTAATGGGATTGACGGTGGGTTTTCAGCACCTATTCATTGATTGGCGTAACCTCATTATGATTTTTGTCGGGGGTGGTCTCATCTGGCTGGGCGTTAAGAAGGACTGCGAACCGCTCCTTTTGCTGCCCATCGGTTTTGGGTGTATTCTCGTCAACATCCCCTTGTCCGACGTCATGTTGAAAGACGGTTTCATGCGGGTCATCTACGATGCCGGTGTCGACACGGAATTGTTTCCCCTGCTGATTTTTGTAGGCATAGGCGCCATGACGGATTTCGGTCCCGTTCTGGCAAGGCCATCCACATTTCTCCTGGGGGCTGCGGGACAATTCGGAATATTTCTCACGATGCTTTTGGCCTTGTTCCTGGGCTTCCCGAAACTGGAAGCGCTATCCATCGGCATCATCGGCGCCTGTGACGGTCCGACGGCCATATATGTCACATCCAAATATGCGCCTCAACTTCTGGGTGCCGTCTCAGTGGCGGCTTATTCATACATGGCCCTGGTGCCTGTCATTCAGCCGCCCATCATGAAACTCCTGACGACTAAGAAAGAACGTGAGACAGTCATGAAGTATACGGCAAAGCCCGTATCGAAGACCACAAAGCTGCTTTTCCCCCTGGTTATCACCATTCTTGGCGGTCTGATCGCCCCCAAGGGACTCCCTCTGCTGGGAACGATCATGCTGGGCAATTTCATGCGTGAATCAGGCGTCGTAGAGCGTTTGACCAAGGCCTCCGAAAACGAGATCGCCAATGTCGTGACCTTATTCCTCGGTTTGTGCATCGGTTGCACCATGTCCGGACCTGCCTTTATCAAGGCCCAGACCCTTATTATCCTTGCCCTTGGATTCCTGGCCATTTGCCTGGATACGGCCTGTGGCGTGTTATTTGGAAAGGTGATGCGGGTGGCCACGGGCGGCAAAGTTAACCCCCTGATCGGCGCTGCCGGAATTTCCGCTTTCCCTATGGCTGCTCGCGTGGTACAGAGAGAAGGTCTGAAATATAACAAACGAAACTACCTCCTCATGCATGCCATGGGCGCCAATGCCGGCGGACAGGTTGGTTCCGTCATCGCTGCGGCGGTTATGCTTTCCGTGCTGGCAGGAATGGGCGTTATACCTCATTAAGTACAAAAACAGTATGCCCCTGCCTTGGTGCAGGAAAAAATTGAATTACACATTTTGAAGGGAGGATTTTTAAATGAGTACAGAAATATTGGCCCCCATGCCGGGGAAAATCGCAAAGATTCTTGTGAACGTCGGTGATAAGGTCGCAGAAGATGACGAGCTGGTGATGCTCGAAGCCATGAAGATGGAAAATCCCATTTTCGCTACGACCGGTGGCACGGTTTCCGAGATCAAGGTAAAAGAAGGCGAGTCGGTCAGCGCAGATCAGGTTCTCGTCATTATCGGGTAATAAAAGAAATAATCCTCCTCCCTGATTGAAAAAAGGGAGGAGGATTATTTTATCTAATCAACGGATGTCAAACCATGCTGTATGGCAAACTTAACCAGGCCGGGAATATCGGTAATCCCGAGTTTCTGCATCAGATGGCTCCGGTAGGTTTCGATGGTCTTCTGAGATAAAAAAAGAATTTCTGCAATTTTCTGGTTTGATTTACCCTCCACAAGAAGTTGCAATACTTCCCTTTCCCGAGTGCTTAAACGCTCCAGGGGACTTTCGGCCTCCATCATATCCCTGACCTTGACATAATCCGTCATAATGACCTCGGAGACGGATTCACTGGTATAGTACTTTCCGGCGTAAACGGCCCGAACGGCCTTGATGATTTCCGCACCCGCCGATTCTTTAAGGATATACCCCCTTGCCCCCGCCTTGAAGGCTCGATAAATATGCTCATTGGTGGAATACATGGACAGCATGATCAGCCGTGAAGACGGGCATGCCTCATTAATTTGTTGTGCCGCCTCGATGCCGTTCATTTCCGGCATGGCGATATCCATCAGAACGATGTCCGGGCATAGCTTAGTCACTTGCCGAACGGCATCACGGCCATCACCAGCCTCACCTACAACCCGGATATCCGTTTGCGTATCCAGAAGCAAACGGATCCCTTCACGAAACATGGCATGATCGTCTGCCAGAAAAACGGCAATGCTCATAGTGGCGCCTCCACAAAAACATGTGTTCCCTCGCCGGGATTTGATATGATTTTCCCTGCCCCGCCCAGAGAGATGGCTCGCTCCATCATCGTCCGATGCCCCCAGCCTCTGTGGTTGTTTTGCATGGACGTATCCGCTGCATTGTAACCTATGCCGTTATCGGAAACGGTAACATATAACCGTCCGTTTTCCGTCCAGATATGGACGGTCGCCTCAGTGGCCTGGGCATGTTTGATCATGTTCGTCAATGCTTCCTGAACGATCCGGAACATGGCATTTTCGACGTGGGCCGGAAGCCTGGGGTCCGGTTCCGTTCCATGCACAGTGACCTCAATGCCCGCACGGAAAGCGCACTGTTCACCGAAAAGCCTGACGGCGGCTACCAGCCCGTAGTCATCCAGAACTGGTGATCGGAGATCCGCCATCAAATTCCGGATGCTTTCCGTTGTTTGCTTAACGATGGCCATTGAATCACTCAGTCTTGACTGTATCACCTCCGTTGAATTTTCAGAAATCAACGTCTGTAGAATATTCAGGTTGAGGCCCAAAATGGCCAGATTTTGACCAATTGTATCGTGAAGTTCCCGAGAAACACTCTTCCTTTCATTTTCTTCGATCTCGGATAATTTCCACGTCAGTTCACGAAGCTGTTCGCTTTTATTCCTGATTTCCTCCTCGACGCGTTTTCTTTCCGTAATGTTTTCCGCCATACCTTCATAATAAAGTGATTTCCCTTCGCTGTTCCTGATGGCGCGTGCCTTTAGGGAAACCCAGATTTTCCCGCCCGCCCTTGTGAAAAATTCAACCTCGAATTCCTCGATAATACCGTCCTTTTCAAGGATTCGAGCAAACCTTTTCCTGTCTTCGATATTGACATAGAGCTGATGTCCGATATTATTCATATCGTTGATCATTTCTTCGGGAGAGGCAGAACCATACATCTCTGCCAGTGCCGGATTGACGCTCAAGAGCTTCCCATCGGGTGTGGTCTGAAAGATGCCTTCCAGGGCGTTTTCGAAAATATTCCGGTATTTTTCTTCACTTTCCTGGAGGGCCTTTTCAGCACGCCTGCGCTGCGTCACGTCATTTAAAACATTGACCGTCCCTTCATCAATAAATGTGGTCCTGAATTCGACTTCTTTTGTTTTCCCATCTTTGCAGGTCATGATAAACTCTGCATCCGCGGTTTTATTGGAAGATTTCCTGTTTCTTCTGTAAGTCTCAACAACGTGGTCGCGATATTCCTGACCCGGATAAGCCTTATGGAGCCAAATGCTTTCCTTGGGTATGTCCAGCAGGGCGTATCCGGTTATACGCGTGAATTCGGGATTCACATATTCAAATACACCCTTTTTGTTTATCAGGGCGACGCCGCTTGGATCATTTTCCAGGATTGTTGACAGGATGCTTCTTTCCCGCACCAGTTCAGCGTCAATCCGTTTATGCTCAGCCAACTCCTGCTGTAAATTCGACAAGGTGTCCTGAAGCTG
>CAZBME010000014.1:81684-86102 GCA_964492965.1 uncultured Syntrophaceae bacterium
TGCACGACGATACCCCAGCCATTGTCAAGGATATCCACATGTGCCCGCCAGGCTTCTCCTGTTTGGTCCTTGAAACTCATGGCGCCTCTATGCCCTTTTCGCAAAGCCTGTACCGGCGGATAGGTCCCGACATTTTGGAGTTCACCGGCAAAGGCCTGATCGGGATGAGCAATAACGCGATCCTGATTATCGACGACATAGGCAAAACCGGTCTTCCCCAGTCGGGTAACGCGGACCTGCCGACTGAGACTTTCCAGATGCATGGCAAACATACCAACCCCCGAGATACGTCCGCCTTCATCCTTAATCGGCATGGATACTACCAGAACGGGCTTGCTGGTCGTTTTACTGATGACGCTCTCGAAGGTCACAGGGATGCCTGTTTTAGCTTGCTGAAACCATAATCGATCCGAATAGTCGATCATTGGAAGCTCGTCACTGCGAGCGATATTGATTCCCTGGAGGTTTGTCGTACTGATCAGATACATATAGGGATAATAAGCCGCCATTTTCTTTAACAGCCGTCGTTGGAGATCCGGTTTCATAACCACGATATCCGGTTGGGATACGAAGTATAGGAAGGCTTTAGTATGCGTGTCGAGCCACTGCGAAACGGAGTTAGAGAGAAGATGGTGTGTATTCTCAAAATTCTGGTTGGCGGAAGATTCGATGATCCCCAGTGCCCTGCTGCTGATGAAAAAGGCGACGGCAACCATGAGGGGCATGGCGATGGCTAATACCAGGATAAGGAGGCGCGTTTTCAAGCCGGCTTGCTGATAAAACTGATGCCACGATTTAGACGCCATACCTATCCTCTTGAAGGGCCTGTTACCCTGAAAGCAGGCTTTGATTCCCAACGTCAAACCGCCCTGCACTTCTCAGGCTTCTTTTTTTCAAGCATAATACAGAAAAATGTCAAAGTTTCCTGATGGACGATTATGAATAACATCATTACCATCGCCTAAATTAATATACTTTTCAATAGAAAAGGAAGGAGGTGCACCATCATAGCCGTAGCGTACGCAACATTGAATCTTTATACTTGCTTAAGCTACTCAGTTTGCAGAAACCTTGGACAAAAGATGCTTTCAATAAATTATTATATAGGAGGTACATTCTAATGGAAATATTTGCTGGAATTTCTATGGCAGCCATCATGTCTATCGTGGCGCTGGCCATCGTCATTATCATCAGCTGCGTCAATGAGCAACTCCATGTCGGTTTTCTCAGCATCGGATTTGCCATCATCGTCGGCGGCATCTGGGTGAACATGACAGGGGCGAAGGTCGTGGCGGGATTTCCCCTCAGCTTGTTCATGATGCTGGTTGGTGTAACATTCATGTTCGCCATGGCCCAGGTCAATGGAACCCTTGATAAACTGACATCCTATTCCGTACGTTTAGCGGGCGGAAACATGCTCTTCCTGCCTTTCATCATCCTTGCCCTCACGATTATCATTACCACCATCGGTCCCGGCAACATCGCCGGTGTCGCCCTGCTGGCCCCTATTACCATGGCTATTGCGGCCCGGGTAGGCATGTCGGCCTTCTGTATGACCATCCTGGTTGTCGGGGCTGCCAATGCCGCCTGCTTTTCTCCCTTTGCGCCTACGGGAATCATCTCCAATGGGCTGATTGCGAAAATGGGCCCACTGATCCCGGATCTCTTCAAAGCATGGTCTCCCGATGGATTGGCATGGAAGATGTATTTCAATTCCTTGCTAGCCCAAGGGCTTGTGACTATTGCCGGATTTGTTATCTTCGGCGGCTGGGCCTGGATGATGCGCCATAAGAGCACCTCCGTCCATATCGACGAGATCGCGCCGAAGCCTGAACCTTTCACGGTGAAACAATGGTACACCATGGCAGCCATTTTCATCATGCTCATTCTTGTCATCGTTCCCGCCCTTCCGGGGATGAAAGGCTATTTTCCCAAGGTGATCTTGAATATGGCTTCCAACATCGGAACGATTTGCTTTGTTCTGTCAGGCATCCTGATGCTGCTCAACGCAGCGGACAGCAAGGCAGCCGTGAAGTCAATGCCCTGGTTCGTCATCATGATGGTCTGCGGCGTGACGGTCCTTATTGAAGTCATGGAAAAATCGGGAGGTCTCAGCGCTATGACCAAGGCCATCGCCGTACTCTCCGGCCCGGCAACGGTCAACTTCTGGCTTGGTTTGGTGACAGGCGTCATCTCGGCCTATTCGAGCTCTTCCGGCGTTGTTATGCCGGCCTTCCTGCCGCTGGTCCCCGGCCTCCTGACGCAGGTTCCCGGGTCCGACGCTGTTGCTATGATTTCATCAATCAACATCGGAGCGCATCTGGTGGATACGTCTCCCCTCTCGACGCTTGGCGCTCTTTGCATCGCCTGCGCGGGAGATCACGAAGACAAGCAGAAACTCTTCCGCAATCTCCTGATATGGGGGCTTTCCATGTCTATTGTCGGAGCCATCGTTTGCTGGCTGTTCTTCGGAATTATCGGGATGTAACCGTCTTTGTCGAGTCGGAGAGGATTGACCTCTCCGACTCATGCCTCTACTTGAGTTTGAAGGGAATTGTTCTTCCAGGACCCTGCAGTATAGTGTTTAACCCACCCGCTCTTGAAGGAGCTTGAACGATGAATAGAAAGATATTTAAATAATCAGTGATTTATATCGACCCGTCAGGAGGAATTCAGCATCATGGACATAAACGAACGGATATTGAGACAGGATCTCATCTCTAAAATCATGTCGGCCGAAGAGGCCGCAAAATATATTAAAGACGGGATGCATGTTGGAACCAGCGGCTTCACCCCATGCGGCTATCCCAAGGCTGTGCCCCTGGCCGTAGCGGAACGGGCCAAGCAGGGCGAGAAAATAAGACTGACCCTCGGCACAGGTGCGTCTGTCGGCGTGGAACTCGATGAAGCGTGGGCCGAACAAAATATCACAGCCAAACGTTACCCCTATCAGACGGGGAAAGCCATCAACAAGCGGCTTAATGACGGGGATGCCATGTTCATGGACATACATCTCAGTCAAGTAGCCCAGCAGCTCCGTTACGGCTTTCTGGGGAAAATGGATGTCTGCATCGTTGAGGCCGTCTGCATTCTGGAAAACGGCGGCATTGTCCCCTCCACATCCGTCGGCAATTCACCAACCTTCATTCAGGAGGCGGAAAAAGTCATCGTTGAAATCAATACGTCTCAGCCCATGGAACTGGTCGGCATGCATGATATCTTCATCCCCGCCGATCCGCCGGCACGGCACCCCTACCCGATCACGGACTGCAAACAGCGGATGGGAACCATTTATATGCCCTGTGATCCGCGAAAGATCGTGGCGATCGTGCCTTGCGACATTACGGACAAAACAAGGCCCCTCGCCCCTATCGATGACAATTCTAAGGCCATCGCCGCTCATCTGATCCGATTCTTTGAAAAAGAATTCGGCAACAAACTGCCGCCGCTCCAGTCCGGCGTGGGAAATGTCGCCAATGCCGTGATGGCGGGTCTTGTCAACAGCAACTTCAAGGATCTGGGCGTCTGGTCGGAAGTCATTCAGGATGCCATGCTCGACCTGATCGATTCCGGAAAGCTGACAGCCGTCTCGGGAACGTCCCTTTCTCCTTCCCCGGATGGACTGGTACGCTTCTATAACAATATTCTGAAGTACAAGGACAAGATCGTTCTGCGCCCCCAGGAGATCAGCAACAATCCGGAAATTGCGCGACGTCTTGGTTTGATTGCCATGAATACGGCATTGGAAGTCGATATTTACGGAAACGCCAATTCCACCCATACGTTGGGCACAACCATGGTCAACGGTATCGGCGGATCCGGCGATTTTTCCCGCAGCGCCGGGTTGGTGATCATGATGACGCCATCCTCTGCCAAGGGCGGCGCCATTTCCCGCGTCGTTCCCCATGTCCCCCATATCGATCATACGGAGCATGAAGTCCATATCATCGTGACGGACCAGGGCCTGGCCGATCTACGCGGTCTCGATCCCAGGGAAAGAGTCCCCGTAATCATCGAGAATTGCGCCCATCCGGATTATCGCCCCTTGCTTTGGGATTATTACAATCGTGCCAAGGAAAAAACAGGCGGGCATACCCCCATGCTTCTGGATGAGGCCTATTCTTGGCATGTCCGGTTTATGAAGACGAAAACCATGAAACCCTGAAACGGCTAAAAGGCAGGAAGGGTTTTTGGTCCTCCCTTTTTCCCTTCTCCGCCTGATGGCTGATCCAAAGGGGCTGAAACCCGGCGCAAGGTTTCAGCCCCTTGTTTTTGGGGCTGGTTAAAATCAAAAAAACAGGGGTGGCTTATCGCTGCCCCTGTTTTTTATTGGTGCCTAGGGAGGGAATCGGACCCTCACAGTAGCAAGTACCGAGGGATTTTAAGTCCCTTGCGTCTACCAGTTCCGCCACCCAGGC
>CAZBME010000015.1:0-9267 GCA_964492965.1 uncultured Syntrophaceae bacterium
ATATTGAGACCCTGGTAGTTGGGATAAGTCGCTTCCGAAAATACTTTGATTGTATCAAATACCATTTGATTGCTGGTTCAGAACGGGTGATATGCGCTTAAAAGAAAGACAAGGATGAACGTACACCTTTCATCTCTTAAGAAGCGAGAGGCTGGATGGTCGGTCCGGATCAATGATAAAAGGATGAAACATGCAGATTTTTCAACGTTATTGTTTCAGCGTGAGGTGGTAATATCTCCCTCCTGAACTCAATAAAATTGATATCCCCTTCGATATGCAAGCTTTCGATCATCAATGAATAACCGTTTTTATTTGCACCAGATGATCCCGAGTATGGCATTTACAGCTGCCTTTCCTTTTGAAGAAAACTCGGGTCAGAGAATAAACCAAAAGTCCGGCGAGGAATCCATATGCCATATTGGTAACCAGAGAGATCACGAATGTCGTCGCCATTGGAATGAGATCTTTGTTTACGCGAAGTTTCCTGGCAAATTTGGTGAGTTCGATTCCAACGAGAAACATCATAGCTCCGATAATGGCTGTGGGGAAAAAAGTGAAAAGACCTGCGATGGAACTGGCCAGAAATAATCCCAGACAAATTTCAATCAAGCCTTCAATGATATTTGTCCCTCCCGTTCGTGCCCCAAAATAATATTGACCGGCCAGCCCTCCCGCACCATGGCAGGTAGGCATCCCCCCCAAAAAGGGTAAAATCACGTTCATGATCCCCTGGTTCCAGGATAACTGTTTTTCGCTGACAGGCCTATCCGGCCAGTAAGTCTTGATAAGTGTGGCTGTGGCAATCACGGCGTTCGTGATAGTCAATGGTATCTGGGCAAACCCGGCAAGGACAAGTGACTGCCAGACCTCATCGAGACTGAATGTCGTAAAGGTAGGTAAATGAAAACTCGGGGGGCTGATCTGATCATATTGACCCTTGAAGAGCATGATGGCCAGTCCGAGCACCATGAGAACAACGGCGGCAGGGGCATAACGATTCTGACGAAATATCAGAACGATAAGAACGGATATGGTACCGAGCAGCCATCCATTGGAGATCATCTTGAAGGCCTCAACAACCAACAGGACACCCAAAGTAATCTGTATTCCCCGAACAACGGAATTGGGTGTAATCCTAGAGATCCAGCCGATGATCCCGGTTAAGGCAAGGAACAACCAAACGATCCCCATGGCGAAACCGGAGGCATATATCATCGAAGGTGTCCAATGCTGGGCGATGGCCACAACCGCCAGAACCTTCATGGGCTCAATAGGCATGGGGAGACGGTAAATTAGCCCGGTAAAAATATTGGCCATGCCCATCATTACAAGGAATCCCGCCGGATTGAGGCCACAGACAGCAATGTAACCGATGGCCAATGGGAATAACGTTCCGAAGTCGCCCATGGAGCCGGCAAGTTCCCGCAAATTGAATTCAAATGATTTAATTTTCATTGGTGAGACATTTTTTACAGTGCCCGTGAACGACGACGATGGTCTCTGATCGACCACATTCTTATAAGAGACTGACAATGTTATATACAGCACTCAAAAGTAAAATTCAACATGCTCCGAAGCCCTACAACGATTTATCTACCCTTCCAACCAATATTCCTCACATCAGACAGTTCTGATGTGAGGATGACTCGTAGGTGCTCTAATCATTCGGTGCGGCGTTAATGGAAGTATTCAAGGATTTGATGGGTAATAAATAACTTGTTTTGTAGATTCCTGTCGGGTAAAAATCCCGCATGAAACAATACATTGAGCACTGGGAAAAACGAGCCAAAGATCTCAAGCGTGAAACCTACGCACTTTATTTAGCATACCGCGATCCAAGAGTCCCTTGGTATGCAAAAGTAGTATGTGCTTGCACTGTCGACTATGCCTTAAGCCCCATTGACCTTATTCCTGATTTTGTTCCAGTAATAGGCTATTTAGATGATCTCATCATCATTCCCGCAGGTCTCGCTTTAGTAATAAAGCTGATTCCAGAAGAGGTGATGTGCGAATGTCGTTCCAGAGCAGAAGTGAAGATGAACCAGAAGGGGCCGAAGAACTACGTGGCGGCTACAATAATAGCGGCTATTTGGCTTGGTCTGATTCTTGTGTCGGCTAGGTTCCTCTACAATTATTTTTCCAAATAAGTTCGATGCTCGGTTAACCATCAGATACAATCCGTATTCATTGATCCCAAGTAATATGCTGATGTGCACCTTCGTAGATGCACACAGTAACCGGCCACACCTCCATTTTTCTTGATCATGTCTAAGGAATCCGGGTCGAAAGCTGCTACAAAAGCCCATCCATCAATCCATCTTTTCGCTTTCAATAAATAATTGATGATCCTATGACACAATCAAAACGTGGCTGAGTAGATCTTTGTAAGGCATGAGAGATTTGTCTCACGATCAAAAATCATTTGATTCGGTCCAACAATAAAGTATCTGTAAGATCATCGTAAAGCATCCCGGAAGTGAGCTATCGCAATCTTCCATACTTGGTTATCACACCCCTCCACATACTTTTGCGCAAAGCAGCGACCGAGAGAATATTGCCTTCATTTCAGGATCATGAACAACCCCAGTGCCGCCATAAGAAGCAGGAGGGCTTGGCGGTAGCTTTCTTCTTTGAGGCGTCCGTAAAGGAGAGAACCTGCCCATGTTCCGATGAACAGCAGCGGCAGAGACACAAAAAAATATCCAAGCACCGTGCCGGTCACCAGTCCCCCAATAGCCTGGAAGGCGACGATCACGATACCGGAGATAACAAAAAACCCTTGCAGCGTCACTTTGATCTGATCTTTGCTCCATGGCTGGATAGACGTATAGACGATAACCGGAGGCCCGGAAGCGCTGATAGCCCCTCCAAGGCATCCGGACATAAAGCCGGAAAGGTAAGCCCAGCCGGTATTCATGACATGAACCGTTGGATGGAATAGAAGGCTGTACAGGGCATGGATAATGAGGACAGCGCCGATCACCCAGTGGATCCACTGCGGGTCAATCCTGTTGAGGAGCCAGACGCCCACCGGAGCGCCGGCGATTGCCCCCAGGCAAAGGGGGTATATCTTCCCCCAATCCACATGATGCCTTAGCTGGATCAGGAGGGAAAGGGACAATACCGCCCCGAGGAGGGCCGTCACGGGAATCGCCGTCTTGATGTCCAGGAAGAGGACCAAAAGGGGAAGCGACAGAAGGACCGATCCAAAGCCCGTAAGCCCCTGAATGAAGCCGGCCAGAAAGGCAATGATGCTGAGGAAGATGATTGTGTCCAAGAGATCTCTCTATACGTGGCGAAACATATTTCAAACCATCTGCCATACCGGACCCGATCCAGCTTCCATTTTCTTTCTGGATTCCAGCCTTCGCGGAATGACGGCCGGTGTAACCCCATCGGCCGTTGGGTAAAAATTCGTTTATAACCGCGTGCTACAAATCGTACAGCGTCTCATCGATATGCGGTTTCGCCTTTTTGGAACCCCTTTTCCCCTGGCCGCCGTCAAGGATGAACGGCTCTTCCGATTCCAGCAGGTCGCCCATTTCCGCTTCAATGGTTTCCGGGTCCTCTCCCCGCTCCATACGCCGCATGGCCTCTTCCATGGCGGGGCCCATGTTCATTCCCGTGGCCTCGGAAAGTTTTCGCATCAGATTGACCGCCTGACGCGGGTCATCTTCACTGATCTTTCCCGCTTCATCGGCCAGCATGGCCATGGCTTTTTCCATTTTCGCCTCATCCATGGGCGGCATGGGTCCGTCTTCACCGCCTTCATCCCTTCCTCCGGAGATCTTCGCAAAGACGGACATCTGGCGTTTCAGCCTGACCTTCTTGCATTTCGGGCAGTTAGGGGTCTTCTCCGTATTGACGGTTTTGGAAAAGAAGTTATAGACGGTATTACATTTATGGCAGTAAAACTCATAAATCGGCATCGCAGCAACTCCTGAAAGGTTTATTTAATCATCCGCAGAATATTCATAACGAAGGGACAGGCCCCCCTTTATCCCGGGGGGATTCATTCATGCCCATGGCCTGCAGGCGGGCGATGCGCACCGTCAGGGCCGGGTGCGAGTAATAGAACCACGCATAAACCGGATGGGGATGGAGATTGGCCAGGTTATCCTTAGCCAGCCGCTTCAGGGCCTCGCATAGTGGATGGGTGGTTCCTGTCAGGCGATAGGTAAAATCGTCGGCTTCCCGCTCATATTTCCTCTGAATCATCGCTGAAAGAGGCGTGAAGAAGAAGCTCACGGGGCCGAAGACCACCGCCGCCAAAAGGAGACCGACATAGGGAATCTGATCGGTAAATCCAAAGGTCCGGTAAAGAAGGGGCCACTCGACGAGAAGGGAAACAAGGTAAAAAGCCGCCAGGGAAATCGCTTCCATCGCCAGGAGTTGTTTCAGAATGTGCCGTTTTTTCCAGTGACCGACTTCATGGGCAAGGACCGCCACGATTTCATCATGGGTATGGGAGGCCAGAAGCGTATCGTATAAAACGATGCGCTTGGATTTTCCCAGGCCCGTGAAGTAGGCGTTCGTGTGGCGGCTCCGCTTTCCCGCGTCTACTTGGTAAACCCCCTCCGTTTTCAAGCCGACCCGGGACATAAGATCCACGATGGCATTTCTCAGTGGTTCATCTTTCACCGGCTCGAATTTGTTGAAGAGCGGCGCGATCACGACGGGATAAAGCCAGATCATCAGGAGCTGGAAAAGGGCAAAGATAATCCACACGAGGAGCCACCAGAATCGGGGCGTCCAGGCCATCAGGGCCAACAGCGCACTCATGAGAAGCCCCAGGAGGATGGCGGAGAGGACGAGTTCCTTCAGCAGATCCGTGATCCACAGACGCAGGGTCATCGTATTGAACCCGAAGGCCCGCTCGATCACAAAGGTCCGGTAAAGGCCGAACGGCAGGCCCAGAATGCTGCTTACCAGGGCCAGGATGCCAAAAAACAAGATTCCTGAAGGGACGAAAGGCCATTGCCATGACAGGATGATACCGCTTAACAAGGGAAGCAATCCGCTAAGAAGGACCACCAGGGTGACGACATCGTCGAACATCTCTTCCCTACTGTCAAATTTTTGGGATTCCTTCGTGTAGTCAGTCATTTTCCCCAGGGTGGCCGCATCAATTTCCCCATTGAAGACCGAAGGTATCTCATGACCATGGCGTTGCAAATGGCTGATGTTGAGGCGCTCCAGTCCCCACCGGCCCAGGGTGCCGGCCAGGAAAATCACGAGAAAAAAGAGCATCAGGGTATTAAAGATCATAAGACCTCAGCGTGTTGATATCGATTTTGCCAATATAGGAAAAAGGCCTCCTGCGGTCAAGGTATAATCACTTCAGGCTTGCATCATCTGCCGGGAAAGGATAAATATGCAAAAAAGGATTACAGTAAATCGAAAGGATTGAATGTGGGAAGGATCGTTCAGAAATTATTGTTAATTTTCCTGGTTGTATTGCTGGCTGGTCCTGTCTTCGCGGCACAAAACAAGCTTGTCGGAAAGGAGGCCCCTTCCTTCCGCGTTGAATCGGGAGATGGAAAAGCCCTGGACAACAAGATGATCAGAGGCAAGGTGGTTGTCCTTTTTTATGAATACAAGGAAATCCTGCCCCAGAGCAGACCCCTGAAAAATGTCCTGAATGCCTTTTACCATGAGCAGCCGAAGGAGATCCACGATCTTATCCTGGTTCTGCCCGTCATCAACGCCACCAGCGCTGCCTGGCCATTCAAAGGTATCTGGAAAAATACCCTGATCGAGAAATCCCAGAAGGTGGGCATGACGGTTTACGGCGATTGGGACGGCAAGATGGGCGCTGCCTATGCCATGAAAAGCGATGACACGAATCTGGTCATCCTGGATCAAAACGGTGTCATTCGCTTCTTTCAGTCCGGTGTCATTGGTGCGGAGAAATCAGGCGCCATCATTTCTCTGCTGTTGCAGATCGTCAACGAGACCAATGGGGCGAAGAAAGCAAAAGCCCTTTAACATGGTTTATATGAGAATGCGACGCATCCACCTTCCAGCTTTTCTCCTGGCATCAATACTCTTTTTCCCTGTGTCTCTCCTGTCGGCGGACAAAGCGGGCCTCCCGCCGGACATCCGCTCCGTCATGGATTCTCCACGTTATCAACATGCCCGTTGGGGCCTTTTTATCCTGGACCTGGCATCGGACAAGACGATTTACAGTGTAAATGCCGATACGATGTTCGGACCCGCCTCCGTAACCAAACTCTTTACGGCAGCGGCGGCGCTTGATGGTCTTGGCCGAGATTTCTGTGTCAGAACAACCATTTACCAGCAGGGAGCGGTGGATAAGTCGGGACGGCTTAATGGTGATTTAATCCTGGTGGCCAAAGGGGATGCTTTCCTGTCCGACATGCGGGCTCTGGCTGCACAGGTCAAGGCTTCGGGGATCAAAGCCGTCAAGGGAGACATCATCATCGACGACCGCCTGTTCAAGCCTTACCGCGCCTATAGCGTAGCCAGGCCCGGCAAGCTGCTCTACACAATTTCACCCGTGGTCGTCCATGACAATGTCGTTGAATTGACCATCAAGCCGGCGAGAATCCATGGCAACGCAACCGTAACATGGCTAACGGCGGCGGGGCTCCGGGTGGTGTCCCGGGTTCGAACCGTCGGCAGCCATGAACCCGAGAAAATCGATATTTTGGAAGACGCCGCCGGCCGCATCATCGTCAGCGGGCAAATCCCGGAAAAGTCGCCGCCTGTGACGCAAACGGCCCCCGTCGGCAATCCCTCTTCGGCCTTTCGGGCCCTTCTCATCGATGCCTTAAAGAAGGCCGGTATCCGGGTTCAGGTGATTTCCGGCCGGGCCGATGCTCCTGTCCGGCTGCCGGACCCCGGCGCTTATGAAAAAAAGCTGAAAAAAGTAGCGGAACGCGTATCGCCACCCCTGGCGGATTATCTGCGAACCATCCTCAAGGCCAGCCACAATCAGGGCGCTGATATGCTGCCCCTGCTTTTGGCCGTGAAAAACGGCGGCAGCTCCTTTGAAGAGGGAATGCGGATGGAGAAGATCCTCCTTTCCGGAATGGGGATCGATCTGACGGCCCTTTCCCTGAGCGATGGTTCCGGTATCTCTCCAGCCAATCTGGTGACGCCCAGAGTCGTCGTGCAGCTTTTAAAATTCATGACGACCCACAAGGATTATGAGGTCTTTCGCGATGGGCTTCCCCTTCTCGGCGTTGACGGCACCCTGTCCCAGGCCGTCGGGGATGGCAGCCCGGCGAAGGGCAAGGTGCTGGCCAAAACGGGTACGATTGGTCTGTTTGATTTATTGAATGACAGCGGCTTTGTCCAGATCAAGGCCCTGGCAGGTTACATGACGGCGGCCTCGGGACGCCCGCTCGCTTTCGCCCTGTTTGTCAACCACGTCCATACAACCGATGCCCCGGACCGTAAAACCGTTCTCAAAATGACCAACGATGTCGGTGCCGACCTGGCCCGTATTGCAGAATTGATCTATATCCAGAATTGATAATGGGGGTCAGGTCCTGATCTGGCAGACGCCAAACCCTTCCCATTCACTGATGGGTTTCGCAGACGTCAGGACAAACCCCGTCTTGTCTTTGTCAGCCGCACAGGCAATCGTGACTTCCCCTGCCAGCCGATAAACTTCCGGGCTGATGACAAACGTCAGGCCATCCACTTCCTGGATCAGGTCGGCCTCGCGAATTTCATCCAGACAAAGGCCCAGTGAAGCATCACAGCAACCGGTGGAATGGAGGTCGACGCGAACAGGCCGGTTTAAGTCGTTCACCTCCAGAGAGCGACGGATGGCCTCACCCACACCGGACGCCAGATTGAACAAAGGCATTTTTATCCCTCCCTCTTTTTGATCATCAGTATAACCGGGAACATAGGAAGATCGCATCCGCCTGTCAAGATAATTCAGAAGCGTTGTGTTGCGCATTGGAACGTTGACCAGTCTCAATCACTGTGCAACATCCCCTCATCCCGCCGCGACAAGAAACCCTCATTTGAGTGTGAAAAATTAAATGCACGTTCCGGAGCCTGGTCAAAATTTCATCCCTTAGAGGCCATATACATCATGAAAAAATTATTATTCGTTATGCTATCCGCATAAAGAATCGCAAGCCGGTCATGAGTTCCATTTTCCCGTCTGTCTACTTTTCCGGATTGTAAAAATACCGCCGTTACATCTTGTTACAATTATTTACTTCCACGAAAAGCATTTTCAAAGAAAGTTTATTATACCATGTCCACATGGTTGGAAACGGATATTAATAATGAGCAGTCTTGATTTTATGACGGCATGTGAACAATGCTTTGTCTTGTTCCCCGCTGAAGGGGAACTTGGAGAGCAAAGAATGCATAGGGAGGTGTTGTAATGGGAGTGGAAGATAATGACCACTGGAGAGTCAACCGCCGGGATTTCCTGACTTTGTCCGCAGGCCTTGTTGCCGCAATGTCGCTCGGGGAGACAGGTGCGGAGATCTGTCATGCAACGGAGATCAAGTTCCCGGAAGGGACATGTGGAGGAAAGAAAAACATGGAGAAGAAAGTATTGGTCGCCTACGCCAGCAAGTACGGCTCCACGGGAGGAGTCGCCGATGCCATCGGGAAGGAACTGTGCAGCAAGGATGTGGCTGCAGACACAGCCTTGATCAGGAATGCCGTGAACACCCGTTCATATCAGGGCGTGGTCATAGGCAGCGCGGTATACATGGGCCAGTGGATGCCTGAAGCCGTAGACTTTGTGAAGCAGAACAGGGATATCCTTTCTCAAGTGCCTGTCGCCTACTTTCTTGTCTGTACGACCCTGTCCCAGCCGACGGATAAGAATCGGGCCAAAGCGTTGTCCTACATGGACCCCATCCTTAAGGCTGTACCGGAGATAAAGCCAGTTAGCGTCGGAACGTTCGCCGGAGCGTTGGATTACAATAATCTTTCCTGGCTTAATCAGAAGATCCTCAAGTCCAAAGGGGCCCCGGAAGGGGATTCCCGCGACTGGAGTGCTATTCGCGCTTGGGCACGGGAACTGGTCTGGGCAAAAATCACCCGATAGGAACCCGACTTACTAACTCGATAATCAAGTTTTTAAAACAGGAGGATGTATGTTAAGAAAAAAGAAATCAGGTGTATGGATTGGAATTCTGGTTGTCGGACTGATGTGTCTGGGGGGTTGCCGACATCCCTCACCGGAAAAAATGGCAGACCGTGCCATCGATGACCTTACGGCAAAACTGGAACTGAACACCGCCCAGCAGCAACAATTACAGG
>CAZBME010000015.1:9367-79745 GCA_964492965.1 uncultured Syntrophaceae bacterium
CGTACGTTGAAAAAGACGATCCTCATTATCGATGACGATGAAAAACTCAACCGCCTCCTGAAGGACTATCTCGGCAATCAGGGATACATCGTCCTGACCGCCATCCATCCTGTCGACGGCCTGAAGAAGCTCAAGAGCCAGCCGCCCCATCTTATCATCCTGGACGTCATGCTCCCGGACATGAACGGTTTTGAAGTCTGCAAGATCATCCGCAGATCCTCTACAGTGCCGATCCTCATGTTGACGGCCCGGGGCGATGTTACGGATAAAGTGGTCGGCCTAGAGCTGGGGGCGGACGATTATCTGGCCAAACCCTTTGAACCGCGGGAGCTGGTCGCCCGTATTCAGTCTATCCTTCGCAGAACACAACAGACCGTCATTTCAGCTAAGCGGAGATTTGGGTCTCTGGTTATCGACTCCCAGAAACGAATTGCTTATCTCGGAAATGAACCTCTTGACCTGACAACCACCGAATTTGAGGCTTTATCGTTCCTGGTGGAAAACCGCGGTGTGGTATTGACGCGCGACCAGATCATGGATGCCTTGAGGGGCGTTGAATGTGAGGCCTTCAACCGCTCCATCGATATTGCCATGAGCCGCCTACGCCAGAAATTAAAAGACAATCCCAAGTCTCCCGTCTTTATCAAAACTGTCTGGGGAACAGGTTATGTCTTCATTGCCGATGAAACAGACGATGGCCCATAGTACAATTCGCCGGATTTTTCATTCCGTCTTTACGAGGCTCCTCGTCATCTGGCTGGTTGCCGGCCTTGTCATCATTCTCCTCGTCGGCGTTTTTTTCGCTCGTCAGTTTGGACAATCGGCAAGGCTCCAGAGGCAGAAGGATATCATCCCGTATCTGAACTACGTCATCAAGGACCTGGGAGAGCCGCCCAGTCTGGCACGGGCGAGAGAGATCACAAAAGCATCCGTTATGCAGATCCGCTATGAAAGCCCCGAAGCGACCTGGACGACATCGGATAAGATTCCGCCGGTCCGGGAACTCCAGCTGAAAATCTCGCAGCAGTCTCCCCTCGTCCGCTATCGGATTCATCACGATACGGATACGTTTACCCTCCAACACGGACCCGGCGTCTTTGTGTTTGTCCTGAAACGGGAACATACCCTGACTGCACGTTGGGAGTTCCGGCTGTTTTTGTTAATCGTCCTGTTGACATGTGTCGTCTCCGTCACCTATCTGGCGATCCGCCGCAATCTGAAACCATTAATATTTCTATCGGAAGGGGTCCGGCAGATCAGTGACGGTCATCTCGATCACCAGGTACCCCGAAGTCGGTTGATTGAATTTGACCAATTGGCCGAGGCCTTTAATGCCATGACCGTCCGCATCCGCAACATGCTCCACGCCAAAGAGCAGCTGCTCCTCGATGTCAGCCATGAACTTCGCTCACCCCTGACCCGGATGAGAATCGCCCTGGAAATGCTCCCGAATGGACAGATAAAAGGAAACCTGCAGGATGACATCCGGGAAATGGAAATGATGGTTTCGGAAATACTCGAAGCCGCCCGTCTTCAGAATGCTGCAGGAGAACTGAAAAGAGAGGCGATTGCGGCAAATTCCCTGTTTAATACTATGGGCGACCTCTATCGGGACCACTCGCCTGGGCTGCAGATCGATCCTGTCCCGGATGATGCCTCTCTCCATGGAGACCCGGTGCTGATAAAAATTGCCTTGAACAATATCATCACCAACGCCATCAAGTATTCGCCTGCGGATGGCGAACCCGTAAGACTGACCTGGATACGGAATCCGGATTTTATCGTTATTCAGGTCCGGGATCGGGGGCAAGGAATTCCCGCCGAAGAGTTGTCCTACATTTTTGAGCCCTTCTATCGGGTGGACAAGTCCCGCTCAAAGCGCACCGGAGGCTACGGACTGGGACTGAGCCTCTGCAAAACCATTATAGAGGCCCATGGGGGCAGGATTGAGGTTCAAAGCGCACCGGGAAAAGGCACCACCTTTAGTTTATACTTCCCCGCAAAAGAGCGCTAACCAGGAACCTCCTTGCGTGTAAATAGCATGAAATATTACTATTTATCATTTTTTCGGTTGCCCCCTTTCTGGGGGTCAGGTTTCTGGCTAACTAGATTTCTAACCGCTCTATAAAGCTTTTGCCGCCCCGTTCGCTCTTACCGCTGTAATAGATTGTATTGCTGGACACTCAATCTCCTGCATACATCAAGATCCGCTGTCCACCATATCGGGTATCGACTCACTCCCGCTAATATCCATCATCTGTAAGCCGGAATAATACCCGCAGGTGAAGATTCCATATGCCAAATTGTTCCAATGGAATTATGACAGCATGATCCCGCCTGAGGCCTGCCGGGAACGATAGGGAAATCGGAACTTCACCGGTAATGACGCCTTCACCAGCACATCGGCAACATGCATTAAAACCTACACCGCCATACCCGTGACATAGAGGACAAAACGACCGGGCTGGAACCATGACCTTGGCACTTCCACCGCTCATCGCCTGATCCCTCGTAAGAGGAATCTCAATATTCAGATTTTGAAGCCGACCGGATTTTGGCCAATCAAGGCCAGAAAAATTGTTCCATAACCAGTCGAATATCTCATCAATCGATGGTGTAAAGGTTTGGAAAGAGCTTATGAGCGATATTTCGCCCATATCAAAAGGGTTATGCTTTGGGATTAAGGGCTCTGGCTCCGGGTAGGTGCGGTGCGTAGCAGACCTTCGCATAGAGGATTTCAGAAAGGACTGTTCGTATTCACTTCTTTTGTGAGCATCCCCGAGAACTGAATAGGCTTCACATATCTGCCGGAAAATTTCACTGCCTCCGGTAAAGTGGTCCGGATGGAATTCTTTTGCCAATTGGCGGTAAGCCGATCTGATTTCATCGGTGGAGGCGCTCGATGTAACACCGAGAATTGCGAAATAACTTTTTTCCATATTTCTCCTCCTTTACACGAATAGCATAAAAATAATTATAACATCGCCTTGCGTACGTTTAATCGGGAAAATAAGCACAAATATATTTCTGTCAAGAGGGAGTCCAGTGACTTCATTTAGAGCGGAAAATTTTTTGGCATCCCTCTTGACAAGCTCAAAGTGTAGATTATTTTACACCCAAGCACCGATCGGTAAAACTTCATATAAGCTCTCAATATGGTTGATCAAAGTCGCTTGTTCTGGATTTTATGAGGCTGTTATTGGGGCTTTTTGGTTTCAAGCGAAGCATACTAAATGATCATGAAAGGAGGAATTAATCATGATAGTGCGAAGAGTAAGTGGTTGGCCAACGTGGGGCTGGAGAAACCCATTTGAAGAGCTGGAACGCATGAAGCAGCAGGTGGATCGGCTAAGCGGTGGCAATGCAAGAAGTTTTTTCGCGGAGCCTGGATCTGGCGTTTTTCCAATGATAAATGTCACACAGGATAAAGATAACTACTATGTACGTGCCGAGCTTCCTGGTCTCAAAGCCAATGAGTTGGACATCTCCGTGACGGGTGATACCCTGTCTATTGCAGGTGACAGAAAACTTACTGTTGAAGACAAAAAGGCTCAGTATCATCGAAGTGAAAGGGAAGGTGGGAGGTTCAGTCGAATACTCAGTCTGCCTACTCAAATAGATGCAGATAAAGTGAAAGCACACGGTATAGACGGAATCCTCACGATTACTCTCCCAAAAGCGGAAGCAACGAAACCTCGGCAAATCGTTGCCAAAGCATTATAAGACGAAAGGAGGGGTTATAAAATGACAGAAACGGAAAGCAAAGCCCTTCAGGCAAAAGAGAAAGCGGAAGTGACCACCCCGGCTGAGCAGACAAAGCCAGGGCGGGTGTTTACGCCGGCAGTGGACATCTTCGAAACTGATAAAGAGATCACTCTCCTGGCCGATATACCCGGTGTCAAAGCTGGAGAACTGAACATCGACCTTCATGAGAACGTCCTCACTCTGGATGGTGAAGTACAATCACCCGAGGGGGCCAATGAGGCGGATGTGATCAGAGAATATGACACAGGAAAATACTATCGGCAGTTCACACTGTCACAAATCATTGACCAGGAAAAAATAAAGGCGGAAATGAAAGACGGTGTCCTTCGGCTGAGCCTACCAAAGGTGCAAGCCGCGACGCCTCGCAAGATAACTGTTCTGAGTTCATAATGATGCGCATGAATAAAAGACTCTTGCATAAGCGTCTTTCCGTTGGATGTTCTGGAATGACGCTTATGCGGAGTCAGTCTATCGGGTACATGTAAGAAAATCAAAGAAAAGAGGTGTTCCTTGGGACACTGTAAGGTCTGGACCAAAATAGTTTGGGCACAAGAACTGTCCCTGTTATATTAAACAGGCTGGCGGTATAATGACAATACATACTTTTCTACGAAAATATCGGCCGTTCCAGTGCCAATCCCTACAGCCCTTCCGCTTTTAGGTTCAGAACTAGCCTTGATCGGGTTAATAAGAAGAAGGTCAGCGAAATAACCTCCTATGATATTAGCAGGAAAAGGCAGGGTCAGGAATGGCTATACAGGACAATCCTCCTTCCCATGTAGGATGTCCATCCATCGGATTGCCTCGGAATCGCTGATCTTATCGAGGTAGACATGGGTGGTTTTTAAGGGCTATTAAAGCACCTCATCTTTTGCGGCCAAAATTCAATTGACACCTAAGACCATTCTTCATATACTCCCATCGTAAAATACAATGTTTTATCAATTATTTAAGCCACTTATTCGGAGACCATAACGACAACCCGGACAAGTAGCATAAGATATTCGATTCCAGAGGGAAATAATCGCCCTAAGGGTATCGGCTTTACGGAGATAAACATGGACAGGGAAAAACGTTTTGGAATGGCCGATCAGGTTATCGCCACTGGCTTCTGGGTCAATGCCATATTGATGATCATGAAGCTTATGGCCGGCCATTTCGGAAATTCCGAGGCGGTCTTCGCCGACGGGTTGGAAAGCGCTTGTGATTTCATAGCGATTCTCTCGGCCATCATCGCCCTCAAGATCGGCCGCAAACCCTTCGACGCCAAGCACCCGTATGGACACGGCAAGGCAGAGTGCATCGCCGCCATCATGGTATCGCTGGTTATTTTCACGACAGGCGGCGGAATACTCTTTAAGGCGGTCATGACCATCATTGACCGCGACTATACGGAACCGCAGCTGATAGCCGTCCTTGCCGCCCTGGCAACCATCATCATCAAGGAAATCCTTTTCCGTTATACCCGCAAAGTATCCAAACGAATTGAAAGCCCGGCCGTTGAAGCCATTGCCAAAGATCACCGCAAGGACGCCCTCACCTCCATTGCCACGCTTGTCGGGGTCGGCGGTGCATACTTTGGTTTTGCCCTCATGGACCCTCTTGCCGCCGGACTCACGGCCTTCTTTATCTTTCATATCGGACTGAAAACTTTCAATGGGGCTTGCCATGACCTCATGGATGGACAACCCCCCTCGGAAACGCTGACGATCATGACCTCCATCGCGGAAAAAGTTCAGGGCGTTGATCAGGTCCACGAGATCCGCGGCCGCCGTTCCGGGCAATACCTGATCATTGACCTGAAACTGGAGATGGACCCCGACATGACGGTGAAAAAATCCCACGAAATAGCAACAGAAGTCAAACGGCTGATTTTTGAAAGGTTTTCAAACGTGGGGGACGTGATGATCCATATCAATCCCCATGAAGAGGACCATGAAGACCTCATTCGCCTCTGATGGTTCAAGGTCTTTAATAGATTCCGGATACGAATCTCTCCGCCCCGCTGTTTATTATCTCATTCAAACTTGTATAGATTCCGTTGACAAGAAGACTTGAGTCGGATAGAAATCACTCTGATTAAAGGCGTCATTCCTGTGGGACGGGTATGGCGTTTATTTTTCGGTGAGTTAGATTAGGAAGTAACCAGACAGGAATTCAATCGTGATAGGCATCTCCAAACTATACTGCGGGGCCGTGGAACCGGGCGATGTGCTGCGTTACCATCGTGAATCGGGGAAGCTGCCGTCGCATCTGCTCCAGTTTTCTGCAGACAAGAAACCGGTTGTCGTCTGGAATTCTACCAGACGATGTAACCTGAAGTGCATCCATTGCTACTCCAGTTCCCAGAATATCGATTATCCGGATGAACTGACCACCGCGGAAGCCAAGGCGATGATCGATGATCTTGCCGCCTTCGGTTCCCCCGTCCTGCTTTTTTCCGGAGGGGAGCCGCTTCTGCGGCAAGATCTGCCGGAGTTGCTTCAATATGCCGTCGATCAGCGTATGCGGGCGGTTATTTCGACGAACGGCACCCTCATCACCAAGGCCCAGGCCGCAATTTTCCGGAAGATCGGATTGTCTTATGTGGGAATCAGCCTGGACGGCATCGAAAGCACCCACGACCGTTTTCGCGGGACCACCGGCGCATTCAACGCAGCCATGAAGGGACTTCGCAACTGTCAGGATGCGGGCCTCAAGGTTGGCGTCCGCTTTACCATCAACCGTCACAACGTGGCTGACATCCCGGCGATTTTCGATCTCCTGGAGGCGGAAAGCATCCCCCGGTGCTGCTTTTACCATCTTGTCTATTCGGGACGGGGATCGAAGCTGGTCGATGAGGACCTGACTCATGAAGAGACGCGGCGGCTGCTCGATCTCTTCATGGACCGGACGAAGGACTTCTTCCGCAGAGGCATGGATAAGGAGATCCTCACAGTGGACAATCATGCCGACGGCCCCTATGTCTATATGCGGCTCCTCCGGGAAGATCCGGCGAGGGCGGCGGAGGTTCTGGAACTCCTGAAAATGAACGAGGGAAACAGCTCGGGAAACGGCATAGGATGTATCAGCTGGGATGGAGAAGTCCATGCGGATCAGTTCTGGAGGGGCATCTCATTCGGCAATGTGCGAAAACGGCCCTTCAGCGACATTTGGACAGACCTGGACAACGAGCTGATGGCCCGGCTGAAAGACAAGAAGCCCCATGTTAAGGGGCGTTGCGCCACATGCCGCTGGCTTGCCGTTTGCGGCGGCAATTTCCGCACCCGCGCAGAGGCCGTAACCGGCGATATCTGGGCGCCGGACCCGGCGTGTTATCTCACGGATGAGGAGATAGCTTAGGTTCAAATAACGCAGTGGGTAGATGCACTTCGCTTCATCCACCCGACATAGATGTAAAAAATGATGTTACCTGTTACCGGCAACTTTGAACTCGAAACTCGGAATGAAACTGAAGGAGGAGGCATTTATGCAATTTCCAGAATACAGACCCAGAAGATTAAGAAAAAATGATCATTTTAGAAGGATGATCCGGGAGACAACCCTCTCGGTAAACGACTTTATTTATCCTCTCTTTATCGTACCGGGGAAGGGCGTGAAGAAACCCATCGGATCCATGCCGGGGATTTTTCAGATGTCCATAGACAACATCGTGAAAGAAACCGCCAGCACAAAGGACCTGGGTATCCCGGCCGTGCTGCTGTTCGGAATCCCCGACAAAAAGGACGAACTGGCCACCGGGGCCTTCATCAAGGACGGCATTGTCCAGAAGGCTATCCGCGAAATCAAGCAGAAGGTGCCGGATATACTGGTCGTTACCGATGTATGTCTGTGCGAATATACGAGTCATGGCCATTGCGGCATGATTGAAAAGGGCGATGTCGTTAACGATTCAACGCTGGATGTCCTGGCGGAAACTGCCGTATCCCATGCCCGTGCAGGTGCGGACATGGTGGCGCCATCGGGGATGATGGACGGACAGGTCGGGGCCATTCGCGAAGGGCTTGATGAAGCTGGGTTTGATGGCATTCCCGTCATGGGATACAGCGCCAAATACGCCTCCTGCTTTTACGGCCCCTTCCGGGAAGCGGCGGAATCCACCCCGCAGTTCGGCGACCGCAGATCATACCAGATGGATGCCGCCAACAGCGACGAAGCCATGCGGGAGATCACTCTCGATGTGGCAGAAGGGGCGGACATTATCATGGTGAAGCCGGCCCTGCCTTACCTCGATGTCATCCGGCGGGCCAAGGAGGAATTTGACCTGCCTCTGGCTGCTTATAATGTCAGCGGAGAATATTCCATGATCAAAGCGGCGGCCCAGATGGGCTGGCTGGACGGAGAACGGGCCATGATGGAGGCCCTGACCGCCATCAAACGGGCGGGAGCGGATATCATCATCACCTATTTTGCCCAGGAAGCGGCAAAGGTTTTAAGAAAATAGTGCCCGGAACGACTGATGTGGAATGGAGTGCCGGTTAGTGAGTGATATTGAGCAAAAAGAGGCTGCTGACCATGCGGAGGAGACGGGGAACCATAAGAAGCTGTGGAAGTTTTTTCGGATCATATCGATTATCTTCCTGATTCTTTGGGTCGTTTATTTTCTTTACCTGGTCATAGACCCCAAGAATTTGCATCCCGAATACCGCCTCCATGTAGGGTCAACATTACTTCGTTCCTTTATTCAGTTGCTCAAGTGGTTTGTGGCCGTTGCCCTCATCTATGTTGTCTTGTACACCCAGGTTCTTCGGAAAAAATGAGAGGCATGATGCAGGAAAAAGAGAACCTATGGATGACGGAAAAGTGATTAGGGAATCTTCTCATATATTGCCTTCAACCCTGCGCATGGTGGCCTGGGAAGTGACGCGGAGCTGCAACCTGGCCTGTGTCCATTGCCGGGCGTCGTCGATCCTGGGGCCTTACAACGGGGAGCTGAATACGGCGGCCTGCCGGAAGCTCATCGATGGCATGGCGGCCTTCAGCCAACCCGTGGTGATCCTCACAGGGGGCGAGCCTCTCCTGCGTGAGGACATCTTCGAAATCGCCTCTTATGGAACCGGCAAGGGCCTGCGGATGGTCATGGCAACCAATGGGACGCTGGTTTCGGAAGAAATCGTCCGGCGCATGATCGAATCCGGCATCAAGCGGGTGAGTGTGAGTATCGACGGCGCCGATGCCGGGAGCCACGATCGATTCCGCCGTGTTCCCGGGGCCTTTGACGGTTCCATGCGGGGCATCGAGGCGATGAAGAAGGCGGGGATGGAATTCCAGATTAACACGACGATTACGCAGGCCAACCTGGGTCAAATGAGCGCCATCCACGATCTGGCGCTCCGTATCGGGGCGGCGGCCCATCATATTTTCCTCCTCGTGCCGACTGGCCGAGGCAAACAGATGGCTGATCAGGCCATATCCCCCGGCGATTACGAAGAGACGCTGGAGTGGTTTTACGAGCAAAGCATCGCCTGCCCTATTCAACTCAAGGCGACGTGCGCACCCCATTACTATCGCATACTCCGGCAGAAGGGGAAAGGACGGCCATTGTCGGAAAGCAAGGCCGGATCCGCTGCCGGTCATCCCCTGAACGCTATGACGCGGGGCTGTCTGGGCGGAAGCTCATTCTGCTTCATTTCCCATACCGGTCAGGTGCAGCCCTGCGGTTATCTGGAAATTGACTGCGGCCAGATCAAGGAAAAAGGATTTGAGGACATCTGGAAAGAATCGAAGGTGTTCAGCGAATTGCGCAATCTCGGCCGCTACAAGGGGAAGTGCGGACGCTGTGAATTTATCAAGGTCTGTGGCGGGTGCCGGGCGCGGGCCTACGAAGTGACAGGCGACTATTTGGCGGAAGAGCCTTTTTGTATCTATGAACCCGCCAGAAGTATTTGAATAAACATAGAAAAACAGGAGGTTGGCTTTGGCGAAGATGATCCGGATTGCGTCGGCGGGTTTGTTGATCATGTTTATCCTGGCGGGGTTTGTTTGGGGACAGGGGAAGTTGTTCGATAAACTGGATAAAAACAAAGATGGCCGCCTGGACTTAAAAGAGATCAACGAAGCGGCCGAGACCCTTTTCAAACAATACGACCGGAATGGTGACGGCAGCCTGAGTGCATCGGAGTTTTATAAAATCAAAGACGCCAAGTCGTCCTTTGAATCGCTGGATACGGGGAAAGACGGCAAGATTAATGCCGAAGAACTGAAACGGGCCGCGGAAAAAAGATTCAGGCAATGCGACAAGAATGGCGACGGATACCTTGACGAGGCGGAGCTTGATGCCTGTGTGTCCAGAGGAGCACAGGAGGGAAGCCCGGCATGGGAACAGGAAAGGACAGACCGTGTCCGCATCTTCGATCGCACCGAGAGATGGTCTTTGCAGAAACAGGAGCAGGCCATCCGGGATATTCACATGGATCCCGTAGATCCCAAATATAAACCTGAATTAGCCCCCATGGTTTCGGTTTTTTTCTAAGATGATTATGGACGAGATCGACAAACGCATTCTGAATATTCTCCAGAAGGAATTCCCCATTGTCCCTGAGCCTTTTGCCGCGGTAGCCGCGATGGTGGCCATCGGGGAGGAGGAGGTCCTGGAGCGTGTCGTCAGGATGAAGGATGATGGCCTGATCCGGAGAATCGGCGCCATTTTCGAGAGCCGGAAAGTGGGTTATGTGAGCGCCCTGTGCGCCGCCCGGGTTTCCGATGAAAAGACGGCAGCCTTTGTCGAAATCGTCAATGCCTACAAGGGCGTGACACACAACTACCGGCGAAACAATGCTTATAACATCTGGTTTACCTTTATCGCCCCCACGGAAGAGCATCTGCAGACGTATCTGACGGAGATCCGTGAGAAGACAGGCGTTGAGGATATCTTGTGTATGAGGGCTAAGCGAACGTTTAAGGTTAATGCACAGTTCGAAGTATGAAACGCCAAGCCCCAGGGTTGAAGTGTTATGATTTAACGGTTCCTCGTACACTAAAATCTGAATGGAATATTAATGGAAGAAACGAAAATATCGACGATATATCTTGTGGATGGCAGCAATTATCTTTTCCGGGCCTTTTATGCCATCCGGGAATTGTCCAATTCCAAAGGCTTCCCCACCAATGCCATCTACGGGTTTACGATGATGCTTCTGAAACTCCTGCGAGAGAGCGATCCGGAGTACATCGTCGTAGCCTTCGACGTCAAAGGGCCCACATTTCGCCACGACGCCTACGAGGGCTACAAGGCAACCCGCAAGGCCATCCCCGAGGCCATCATCCCCCAGATTCCCTATGTGAAGGAAATCGTCCGGGGTCTGGGCATCACGATCCTGGAACAATCAGGCATCGAGGCCGATGATATTATCGGAACTTTGGCCAAGACCTGTTCCGACCACGGGATGCGGGTCGTCATGGCGTCGGGCGACAAGGATCTGATGCAGCTTGTTTCTGATAAGGTTGTCCTCGTCGATACGATGAAAGACAAGCGCTATGATGTGGCGGCTGTCAAGGAGCGTTTCGGGGTTGAGCCGTCACAGGTCGTCGATATTCTTGCCCTGGCGGGGGATGCTTCAGACAACATCCCAGGTGTACCGGGTATCGGGCCAAAGGGCGCCGAGCGGCTCATCCAGGAGTTTGGAAGCGTTGAAAACGTCCTCAGCAATATCGAAAAGATCAAGAATGCCCGGGCCAAGGTCGCCATTTCCGCACATATCGATCAAGCCAGGATGTGCCTCAATCTGGCCCGGATTCGTCTCGATGCCGACATTCCTTTCTTGATTGAAGACAGCCGCCGTCAATCCCCCGACCTGGATGTGCTGAAAAGATTATTCGGTGAATTCGAATTTTCCTCCCTTCTCCAGGACCTGAAGATCAAGGATGAGGTTTTGA
The DNA here is from genome assembly GCA_964492965.1 of uncultured Syntrophaceae bacterium. GTDB lineage: Bacteria > Desulfobacterota > Syntrophia > Syntrophales > UBA8958 > CAZBME01. The sequence continues at coordinate 21,008 of CAZBME010000015.1, forward strand.
CGGGCGATTATCGTATGATCTGCGATGAGGCATCCCTCCGGACCTGTCTGGAAAAAATCGGAAAAACACATGCGGTGGCGCTGGATCTCGTATTGACGTCCCAGGAGTCCATGCGGGCGGAGATGGTCGGCGTGGCCCTGTGCACCACCTCCGGGGAGGCCGGCTACATTCCCCTGAGCCCGGTTCACCGGGATAGCGTCGCCACACTTTTGTCTGATGAGGCCTGGGAGGCTCTGGCGCCTATCCTGGCTGATGAAAAGATCGCCAAATACGGTCATGACCTCAAAACGATTGCAGTCGTCCTGGAACGGAAGGGGATGACGCTACGAGGGCTCGCCTGCGATACGCTGCTGGCGGCCTATGTTTTAAACCCTTCCCGTCACAGTCTTGAGCTCTCCGATATTCTTCGGGATTATGCCGGCCGCGGGATTGCCTCCCTGAAGGACATAGCCGCAACCGGTTCAAAGGCGCTGCCGCCGGAAATGGTCCCCTTGGAAAAGATGACGACTTATGCCTGCGGGCGGGTTGATGCCATCTTCAATCTCGTTGGCCATCTTCTGCCGTCCCTGAAAAAAGACGGTCTGGACGGCCTCCTGAATGACCTGGAAATGCCCCTCCTGCCCGTTCTGGCGAACATGGAACAACACGGGGTCCTTCTGGACCTCGATCTTCTGAAAATAATGTCCCTTGAACTCCGGCAATTAATGGACCTGTCTGCGGAAAAAATATACAGTTTGGCGGGTGAGCGGTTTAACATCAATTCATCAAAACAACTGCAGGTGATCCTCTTTGAAAAGATGCGTCTGCCCCGGGGCCGTAAAACCAAAGAGGGATATTCCACGGATGTGGATGTCCTTACCCAGCTGGCCAGAAGCCACGAACTGCCCGGCGAGATCCTGTCCTACAGGAGTCTGGCGAAGCTCAAATCCACATACATCGACGCCCTGCCCCTTCTCGTGCATCCGGAGACGGGCCGGGTCCATACCTCCTATAATCAGGCCGTGACAGCCACCGGGCGGCTTTCGAGCAGCAACCCGAATCTCCAGAACATCCCCGTGCGTACCCTGGAGGGAAAGCGCATCCGCCAAGCCTTCATCGCCTCACGGGATAGCCGGATTGTTTCAGCGGATTATTCCCAGATTGAACTCAGGGTGCTGGCCCATCTGTCGGAGGATGAGACCCTCCTTTCGGCCTTTGCCTCGGGGGAGGATATCCACAGCCGGACAGCCTCCAATATCTTCGGTGTTTTCCCGGAAATGGTCAATGAAAGCATGCGTCGCCAGGCCAAGGTGATCAATTTCGGCGTCCTTTACGGCATGAGTGCCTTCGGCCTTGCCAAGGAGCTTGACATCTCCCAGAAGCTGGCGCAGGCCTATATCGATGAGTATTTTCAGAAGCACGCGGGTGTGCGGACCTATCTGGATAAGATCCTTTGCCGGGCGCGAAAGGATGGCTACGTAACGACGATTTTGAACCGCAGGCGTTATCTGCCGGAAATGAATGCCGATAATATCAATGTCCGTCAGTTTGCCGAAAGGATGGCTGTCAACACGCCGATTCAGGGCACAGCGGCGGACCTTATCAAAATGGCCATGATTCATATTGACCGACGCCTCAAAGAACAAAAGCTGGAGGCCCGCATGATTATGCAGGTCCACGATGAGCTTGTTTTTGAGGTTCCTGAGGGAGAAACGGCTGCCGTCATGGACATGGTCCGGGAAGAAATGGAAGGCATCATTGCCCTTCGCGTTCCCTTGAAGGTGGATATCGGTTGTGGTAAGAATTGGGATGAAGCCCATGGTTGACAGTTCCATGAAAAGCCGGCGATACGGGGTTGCGCTTTACCCTTCATCATGAATACTTATTGGATAGGACCCTCTGTGAAAAAACTGATTATGATTCTTTTAGGGATTGCCATATGCCTTCCCGTACCGTCCTTTGCCGTTGGATTGACCGATGCTTCGCCTGGAGTCCAGACCATTATTCAGGCACGCCTTGGCCTTTTGCCACCGGCAGACCCGGGAAAATCCAGAGAACCGGCGCAGGACATCAGCCTCGTGGTCCGCGAATTTTACACCCGTCGGGATTACCGGCCGGCCTGGACCCTTCTTCAGGCGGAAGCCCTCATCAAAACCATCCGTGAAGCCGATCAGGATGGGCTCGATCCCCAAAGCTACGATCTTACGGAAATAAGAGGGCTTGTAGCAGCTTTCGGGCATGCCAGAGAGGCCGGAGAAACCGTTTCGGAAGAAAGACAGGCCGATTTCGATCTTCTCCTGACGCAGACTTTTTTGAAATACGGCCTGCACTTGTCGCAGGGCCGGGTAGATCCGGAAGAATGGTTTTTTCAATGGGTTCCCTACCGGCGCCCAGTCGACATCCTTCAATCCCTGAAGACTGCCCTGGAGAAAAACGATGTTGAAAAAATCTTAAAAGGGCTGGCGCCCCGCCACCCCTCCTATGTACTGATGCGACAGGAACTGATTACTCTCCGGCGCATCGGTGCGACCGGCGGCTGGCCCGTCATCCCAGCCGGCGCAAAACTCAAAAAAGGCGACCATGGCCTGGCCGTTGCCCTCCTGAAGCGGCGAATGGTCATGACGGGAGATTTGAGCCCGGAAGCGATAGGCGACGACAAGCGGTTTGACGCCCCCCTGGAGATGGCTGTCCGCAGATTTCAATGGCGTCATGGTCTTAGCTTAAGCGGTGCCATCGATCCGGAGACGCGCACGGTCTTTGGCGTACCCGTCGAACAGCGTATCCGGCAGCTGGAAATCAACATGGAACGCTGGCGCTGGCTGCCTGATGATTTCGGACCCCGTTATGTCATGACCATTATCCCCGATTTCTGGCTCTATGTCGTCGATGATCAAAAGACGATCCTGTCCATGAAAACCGTCATCGGCACACCGAAACAGCCCTCGCCAGTCTTCAGCAACGAGATGAGCTACCTGGAGATCAACCCCACCTGGGGTCTGCCCAATTCCATCATTGCCAAGGAAATCATTCCCAAAGTCAAGAAAGATCCGGAATATCTAACCAAAAAACGCATTCGGATCTACAATAACTGGAGCGATAAGGCCAAAGAGATAGACCCGAAAAAGATTGATTGGGCCAAAATCAATCCTGAAAAATTTCCTTACCGGATGATTCAGGATTCCGGGGTGAATCCCCTGGGGCGGATCAAGTTCATGTTCCCGAATGAATTCGATGTGTACCTTCACGATACCACGGAGAAATATCTTTTTAAGCGGCAACGCCGCCTGTTCAGCCATGGGTGCATCCGTGTGGAAAAGCCATACGACCTGGGGGAATGGGTCCTGAAGAATGATCCCTCCTGGTCGCGGGAACGGATCATTGCGGAGATCAAAAAGGGAAAACGCCTGCAGGTGAACCTGCCGCGAACCGTGCCTGTTCACGTCATGTATCTGACAGCCTGGGTGGATGGAAACGGCCTGCTGCAATTTCGGAACGACTACTACGGCTACGATAAATTATATGAAGATACTCTGCGAAATATCGATCGGCCGAAAACAGGCAAGCAGGAATCCCGGGATTTAAAGAAATCAATCAGCATGATATCCCCCAACCACTGAGGTCATTGACAATGGAAGATTATACCGAAATCATGATTACCCTGATCAACAGCATGGCCGTCATTGCTGTGATCGCTTATCTCATGACGAAAATTCAGTTCTATCATGACATCATCGACAAGAAGATCTCATGGCGCAACCGGATTCTTTTGATCTTTGTATTCGGCCTCCTGTCCATCTATGGAACGATCAGCGGCATCCATCTCATGGGGGCCATCGCCAATACGCGAGATCTCGGGCCGGCCCTGGGCGGTCTCTTTGCCGGTCCAATCGTGGGCGTGGGCGCCGGACTTATCGGAGGCATCCATCGTTATTCCATGGGAGGGATTACCTGTGTTTCCTGTTCCATCGCCACCGTCTTATCCGGTCTCATCGGCGGTCTGGTTTACATGTGGAACAAGGGGCGATTTGTCGGCATTACCGGCGCCGTCGTTGTGGCGATCGTCAATCAGATCATGCACTCGGCGTTGACATTGCTCATCGCCCGCCCTTTTGATCAGGCTTTTATCATTGTCCGCGATTTCACCATTCCCATGATTGTGGCCAACGGGGTAGGCATGGGATTTTACGCCTTTATCATCACGGATATGATCAAGGAAAGAGCCCTGGAAAAAACCAAACAGCTCATGGATGGTGAGCTTCAGGCGGCCCATCAGATCCAGATGAGCATGGTGCCAAAGGTGTTTCCCGAGCATGCTTCATTTCAGCTCCATGCGCACATGGATCCGGCCAAGGAGGTCGGGGGCGATCTCTACGATTTTTTCTTTATGGATGAGCATCGCCTGGTTTTTGTCGTGGGCGATGTTTCCGGCAAAGGAGTCCCGGCATCCCTTTTTATGGCCGTCACGACGAAGCTCCTCAAGGCCAAAACCCATGAGGGCATCGGACCCCATGAAATACTTGCCGGGGTCAATCAGGAGCTCTGCCGGGAAAATGATACGAGCATGTTTGTAACCTTGTATTGCGGCGTTCTGGATACACGCACGGGCCAGGTCGCTTACTGCAATGCCGGCCATAACGCCCCGGTTCTTGCGCGTCCCGGGAAGGCGTCGGAATTCCTGCCGGCGGGAGAGCATCCGCCTCTGGGTGTCATGGAGGATTATCCTTACGAGCAAGGAACGTTTTTCCTGTCGCCAGGCGATATAATTTTCGTTTATACAGACGGCGTTACGGAGGCCATGGATCGGCAATGCAATCTCTTTTCCGATGAACGGCTTCTGAAAAGCATGGATGATGCCCAGGGGATGACCGTGGACAAGCTTGTCGAAACCATCCTGGGAGATGTTCATCTGTTTATAAAAGGTGCTCCGCCCTCTGACGATATCACCATGCTGGCGCTGCAATATAGGCCCAATACGGATACGAGGTAAATCGACATGCGCGATGCCCTGGCCATGTGGCAAAATACACGGATGATCGTCCTGGTTGCGGTCTGCGCCGCCATTTATGCAGCAACACTCATCGTCTTCAAAACAGCGATACCCCTCATCCCCGGCATTACGGAGGTCCGGGTGGCCAATATCTTCCCCATGGCCTTCGGTTTTCTCTTCGGACCCGCCGGCGCCTGGGGGCTGGCCATCGGCAACCTCATCGGTGATATTTTCGGCGGCACGTTGAGCCCTGCGTCAATCGCCGGCTTCTGGGGCAATTTCCTCCTGGGATATCTTCCCTATACGCTCTGGACCACTTTAATCCCCATTTCGGAGTCTGCCTATGACTGGCAGGCCAAACATTGGCGCAGCTGGTTGACCTACATCGTCATTGCCGTCATTTCGGCTGCTTCCTGCGGCGTCATGATCGGCCTGTTTACGGATGTGCTGGGGATGGTTCCCTTTGCCGTTCTCTCGAAGATCATCACCCTTAACAATACCATCGGGTCTCTCGTGGGCGCGCTCTTCCTCGTGGCCATTTCCGACGTGGTGCGTAAACAGCTCGGTCTTTTCTGGACCGATGTGATAACCCCGAGCGTCGGGAAACATAAAAGCCTTAGGCATATCGGCGCCTGGGTCGTAACAACCGGGGCTGTCATAGGCATCCTGGGCGGTTTCATCCCCGGCATGCCTGCCTCCATTATCCCTTGGCTGTCTGCCAGCCTCATTGTTTGCGGCTGCGTCCTCTTATAGAGCCCCCATGTCCGATGCCGTCCATATTCAAAACCTGACCTTCAGCTATCGCGATGCCGACCGGCCGGCTTTGAATGGTGTCACCGGGTCCATTGAAGACGGTAGTTTTGTCGTGATAATGGGCCATGGGGGCGCCGGGAAATCCACTCTCTGCTGCGCCATGAACGGCTTGATCCCCCACTTTCACCGGGGTGCGTATGAAGGCCGCGTGATCATCCGGGATCACGATGTGGGGCACCAAACCGTTGCCGAGATGTCAAAGTTTGTGGGATTGGTGTTTCAGGATTTTGAGGCCCAGCTCTTCTCTTCCACCGTGGAACTCGAAATGGCCTTCGGGCCGGAGAACCAGCAGCTTCACCGCATGGATATAGAGCAGCGAATCACGCGTTATCTCAACTTTATCGGCCTCACGCCAAAACGCAAAAAAGAGACGGCGACCCTGTCCGGCGGGGAAAAACAGCGACTTTGCATCGGGTCCGTTCTGGCAGCAGAACCGGAAGTCCTAGTCATGGATGAAGCAACGACGGACCTGGATCCCGAAGGCCGCCGGGGTATCATTTCCCTGGCCACCGCCCTGCGGGAAGAGGGCCGGACGCTCATTATGGTGGACGAGTCGCCGGAGGCGGCGGTGAACGCCGATCAGGTCTGGCTGATGAAGGATGGACACCTTGTGGCCCAGGGGCCGCCGCGGGAGATTCTGGCCGATCTGCCCCTTCTCGCGTCTTGCGGTGTAGGCGCTCTGCCGACCCTGGCGCTGTTCAAGGCCATGAACTGGCCCGGCTGTCCTCTGACCGTGGAGAAAGCCCTGACCCTGATGGAAGAACATCGACTCATCCCCGCACGCCGCTCAGTACCTGATACCAGCCCCCCCCGTTCAACCGGCAATCCCGTTCTTTCGGCCCGGGGGCTTTCACACCGCTATCCTGCGGGCGATCAGACGGTCTTGAAAGACATCGACCTGGATATCGGCCAGGGTGAATTTATAGCTATTTTGGGTCGTAATGGTTCAGGCAAAACAACCCTGGCCAAGCATTTCAACGGTCTTTTAAAGCCGGCAACGGGTCGGATGCTCGTTTCCGGCAGGCCGACGACGGCCTGCAAACGACATGAACTGGCCCGGCAGGTGGGATATGTCTTCCAGAATCCCGATCACCAGATTTTTGCGCCGACGGTCCGGGAAGAAATCAGCTTCGGGTTACGCGTCCTGGGAGAAGACCCAAAAACCATCGAAAGAAATGTCGCCGAGGCTATGGAGGTGACAGGACTCGCCGGATATGACGACAAAACGCCATTCCTGCTTTCCCGGGGGGAAAGACAGCGGGTGGCTGTCGCGTCCGTTCTGGCCATCAAGCCCCAGGTGATCGTCCTCGATGAACCGACCACGGGTCTTGATGACCGCCATCAGAGGGACGCCATGGAGATGTTAAAACGACTTCACCGCATGGGACACACAGTGGTTATTATCACCCATGCCATGGCTGTCGCTGAGGCCTATGCCGACCGCGTGATTCTGATGAAGGCGGGAAAAATCATCGGTGACGGCCCCACCCGCGTTATCTTTTCCGATGAGGCCCTGCTGGCCGAAGCGTCTCTACTGCCTTCTCCTCTGGCGCGCCTGAGCAACAGGCTGGGCCTGGCATCTCTGACCCTGGAGGGAATGATCGAAGAAATCCGGGGAATGCGGGAATGAATATATCCCTCTACCAGGATAAAGCGACATGGTTGCACCGCCTGGATCCCCGGACAAAACTGGTCGGCGTTGCCATCATTTTTACGCTTTGCCTGTGCTTTAACCATCCCCTCTACATGGCGGCTCTGACGGTGGCGATTCTGTGTGTCATCTTTTCAAGCCGAGCCCAAGGGGCATTATGGATGCTTCGATATCTTATCCTGATGCTCTTTCTTTTCAGTCTTATTCTCTGGCCCTTTTTCGTCAAAGGGCCGACCCGCCTGCTCAATTGGCATTTCCTGGAAATCAGCCGCGAATCGCTTCTTTACGGCATTGCCATGGGACTGCGGCTGGCTACCTTCGTCATGGGGGGGCTTCTCCTGCTGGCGACCACACGCAATGAGGAGATGAGCAGCGGCTTCATCCGTATGGGCCTTCCTTATCCCGTCGCCTTTGCCCTGGCCACGGCCCTGAGGCTGGTGCCCACGTTCGTCGGCGCCGGTGCGACGATCATTCAGGCCCAGGTTTCCCGGGGCCTTGATCTGGAGTCAAAAAATATCCTGTCGCGCTTTGGCAAGTTCCTGCCGTTGGCCGTACCCATGTTCATCTCCGCCATCCGCTATACGAACCTTCTTTCCATGGCCCTGGAATCCAGAGGTTTCAGTCCCGGCGCGCCCAGAACCCTTTATTATGAGCCCCGGATGACGGGAAAGGATTGGTTTGTCCTGTCCTTCCTGGCGGCTCTCCTGGCGGGCCTTCTTTACATGAGGCTGGTCCTGCAATGGGGATCGGTTATTCCGGGAAGGATATAGATCCTCATCCCCCATCGCCTCTCCTCTGTCGCCTTCATCGCATCGCTGAAGACCGCAGGGCATCAAAAGGTACGCAAAACAAACCGGCCGCCGGGAGGTCCCGAAACGGCCGGTTTTATGCCATTGTCATAGAGTATGATTATGTTCCCGATTGGCGTTCTGCCGACCGCCGCAGGATCAGGACAGGGTTGACAGATAGGAACGGAGATTCACTTTTTTGTTGTTCAGGCCCAGTTTGTTGCGGATATGATTTCTGTGAAGATCGATGGCGCTCTTCGAAACATTCATGACCTTCGCGATATCCTTTGTCTTTTTCCCATCCCGGATAAGACTGGCAACCTGAATCTCTTTCGGTGTAAATCCCAGATAGGTTGACGTCAATTTCATGAGGAATGGGGCGGTAATCTCGTTGAGATGGATCTCGATAATTTCCAGAAAGATACTTTGCGATTCATCGAGGGTCGTCGTTTTCAGCTTTTCAATATAGGGCAGAACCAGATCCTTCACATTAGCGATGACTTTTATCCCTACTTCATTTTTATCATCTTCCCGGTGCTTGAGCAGGACCTTCATGGCGGCATTCAGCTCTTCCATAGATTTTGCGCCGGCCTCCAGTTCTGCCACCCTTCTTTCCAATTCTTCCTGTGTGTTGCGCATCGCTTGATCTCCTTTCTTCAAGTAGCATCTCTAAAAGGTGTTTTCATGTTCTGCTTATCCGGCTGTCCCAATGATTCTGCTGAGAAAAATACTGATCAATCTCCTGCAATATAAGCACCGGATGAAATGGGAAGATGGAAAGAAAAAATCCGAAATGGGAACGCGAGCTATAGCGCAGGTTAAATGTTATGCTTATATATATGATAAAAGACTGATAAAATCAAGTAAAATATTATCAGCGGGGAGAGGATATCTTCTCCACGGGGTAAGATGCTTCTAAGGCAATCGGGACCTTAAAGATTTTTGTTATTGACACTTTATATCCTTTCCGCTACACCATGCCAAATTGTTAATCCACCTGAGTCAAAGGAACCCTCAAGTCGCCCGTTATGGATCTGCTCATTACTTTCGCCGATTATTTTATCCACCTGGATCGTCATTTAGGGGCTTTGATTCAGAACTTTGGCGGGTGGACCTACGTTATCCTGTTTTTGATCATCTTTTGCGAAACAGGGCTGGTCGTTACCCCCATATTGCCGGGGGATTCTCTCCTTTTCGGGCTGGGGGCCTTTGCTGCCAACCCCTACCTGAAAGGTCCCCTGGAGATTGAATGGCTTCTGGTTATCCTGGGTACGGCAGCCATTTTAGGTGATACGGTTAATTATGCCATTGGGAAATATTTGGGGCCGAAAGTATTCCACTTTGAAGACGGCCGTTTTTTTAAAAAGGAATATCTGCAGCGAACCCATGAATTTTATGAAAAGTACGGCGGGAAAACGATCATAATCGCACGTTTTATGCCTATCATCCGGACCTTCGCCCCCTTTGTTGCCGGAATCGGCCAAATGACATACAGCCGGTTCGTTTTCTACAACATCGCAGGCGGCATCTTATGGATCGCCTCATTTCTGCTGGGCGGCTATTTCTTCGGTAATTTCCCCGTCGTGAAAGAAAACTTTACCCTGGTCATTATTGCTATCGTCATTATTTCCGTCATGCCGGGCATTTATGAATATGTGCGGCAGCGCTACCTGGTGAGAGGTTGAATGGAGCATGAAAAAAGGTTTGTCCCTTGTTTTATTTCTCATATTCTTAAGCAATCCCGGCCATGTCTGGGCCGAAGGCGCCAATATCTTCAAGATTGGCGAAAGTGTCATCGTCGATAGCGGGACCAAAGTGAGCTCGGTCACGACGATCAACGGCCAGATCACCATAAACGGCAAGGTGGAAGGCAATGTGACCGCTATCGGCGACTCCATTGTCTTGACGAAAAGAGCGGTTGTCGAAGGCAATGTAACCAGCATCGGCGGTGTGGTTGTCCTCGGTAAAGGGGCTGAGGTCCAGGGAAAACTGACGGAAATCAACTCATCCAATGTTTCGGATGTGATTTCCACGTTGCTCAGCGATGACTGGGAAGGCTGGTCCTGGGTGTGGGCCATTTTTTCCCTGATTATATTTTTCAGCGTCCTCATCATTGCCCTTCTTCTGGCCGCCCTGCTTCCCGCACACGTACGCGCCGTTTCCCAGGCTATGCAAGCGGAGACATTGAAAGTTACGCTTTGGGGGATTCTTGGGTTGATTCTGATTGTTCCCCTAGCGGTTCTCCTGACAATCTCCGTTGTCGGAATCGTCCTGATCCCCCTGGAAATCATCCTTGTCACATGTGCTGCGCTCATGGGTTTTATTGCCATGTCTCAACTGATCGGACAACGGGCTTACGGCCTCTTCAAAAGAACGAATCGGCATATCATTCGTGAAATATTCTGGGGGCTGGTGGTTCTCTGGGGTGTCGGCTGGATACCTTATATCGGATGGATGGTGAAAGTGATTGTCCTGACGCTGGGACTGGGAGCCGTTATTTATACCCGCTTTGGTACAGCGCATCACACGGACCCACAGAAACAGATGGCACCGGCGCCAGTCGAAAATTAGAAGGTAAAAGCAAAGTCTTCAAATTATCAGGAAAGGTTTTACTGTTTCCTGGCAGAAAGTGTGGCAGGAAGGACAGCTATGGGAAAATTATTCGGAACGGACGGCATCCGCGGCATGGCCAATCAATACCCCATGACCGCAGAGATGGCCCTGAACGTGGGGCGGGCAACGGCTCATATCTTCAAGCGTCGCGGGCATTCTCCCCGGATCATCATCGGCAAGGATACGCGTCTGTCGGGTTATATGTTTGAAAATGCTCTCGTTTCCGGGATCTGTTCCATGGGAGTCCACGCGATCCTGGTCGGCGTTATCCCCACGCCGGGGATCGCCTTTCTGACGGGCAGTATGCGGGCCGACGCAGGTATTGTCATTTCCGCCTCCCACAACCCTTTTCATGACAATGGATTCAAGATCTTTTCCGGCGAGGGGTTCAAGCTCCCCGACGAGAAGGAATCCGCCATCGAGGAGATGGTGTTTGCCGAGAACATGCAGGACCTCCATCCCTCTCCCCGGGAGCTGGGAAAGGCCTTTCGCATGGAAGATGCCCGTGGCCGCTATATTGTTTTCCTGAAGCATGCCTTTCCCAAGGCGTTCAGCCTCGAAGGGATGAAAATTGTCCTGGATTGCGCCAACGGCGCCACATATCGCGTGGCTCCCGAAACTTTTGCCGAGTTGGGCGCCGAGGTTATCACCCTCTTCGACGAACCCAACGGGGAGAATATTAATGTGGATTGTGGGTCTCAACACCCCGAACACCTGGCCAGGGAAGTACTGAAACAAGGTGCGGATGCCGGATTTGCCTTTGATGGTGATGGCGACCGTGTCATTGCCGTGGATGAAACGGGTGCGGTCCTGACGGGAGACCGGATTCTGGCGATCTGTGCGAAATATATGAAGGAAGAAGGAATGCTGGACAATAACCTCGTGGTTCGCACCGTGATGAGTAATATCGGCCTGACCATCGCCTTTCGCGAACTGGGGATCGATTCGATGATGACGGACGTGGGCGACCGATACGTCCTGGAGGCCATGCAGGCCCGAGGCGCCGTCATCGGCGGGGAGGACTCGGGGCATCTTATTTTTCTGCAGCATCACACCTCAGGCGACGGGATTACGACGGCCCTGCAGGTCCTGGCGGCGATGAGACGCAGCGATCAACCCTTATCCGACCTTGCGAAAATCATGACTGTCTATCCCCAGGTTCTCATCAATGTGGACGTGAAGGAACGCCGCGACATCTCAACGGTGCCGAAAATCGTGGAGGCGATTCGGGACGTGGAGGAAAAACTTGGCACCCGCGGTCGTGTTCTGGTTCGCTATTCGGGAACCCAGCCGCTTTGCCGCATCATGGTGGAGGGGCCGACGCAGGAAGAAACGGATGCCCATTGCCGCCGGATCACCCAGGTTATAAAAGAGGAATTAAGTTAACAGGCTGAACGGGCAACCCATCCGTCATAGCATGGATAATTTTGTGCAAACCGTTGCTTTCTGCACACCTAAATCGGGAGTCTCATGAGTTTTGTAATCGGTCTGACGGCGGGCGCTTTTGGCGGTCTCGTCGGCCTGGGCGGCGGCGCGCTGATGATTCCCCTGATGGTGGGGATACTGAAGCTGGCCCAGCACAGGGCCCATGGCACCAGCCTGGTTGCACTCGTCTTCACGGGTTTAGCCGGCGCCTTTACTTACGCCTTTCATGGCCATGTCGATGTGCTGTCGGCCCTGATTCTGGCAGTGGCCGCTTTGTGGCCGGCCCGGTTCGGTGCCCAGTGTTGCAGGCTCATGCCTGAAACAGGCTTGAAAAGGTCTTTCGGCTACTTTCAGATTTCGATGGCCATCCTGCTCCTGGTCAAAACGTTTATCACACCGATAGCGATTCCCATGACCGGCTGGGCCAAGCTGGTCACCCTGCTGGCAACGGGAGCCGTGACGGGTTTTCTGAGCGGCCTGATGGGAATCGGCGGCGGGGCGATCATGATCGCCGCCATGGTTCTCCTGGTCGGCTACAGCCAGCATATTGCCCAGGGAAGCGCTCTGCTTGCCATGGTTCCCGCCGGAGCGGTCGGCGCCTTTACCCACTGGCGCCTTGATAATGTGGATACGGGCCTGCTCAAGGGACTGGTCCCGGGGATTGTTCTGGGCACCCTGTCAGGGGCTGCAGCAGCCCAGTTTATGCCGGAGGCGGCGTTGCGGGTTATTTTTGCCGTGGTGTTGATCTGGATGGGAGTGCGCCTGATCCGAACGAAACAGCCGGCGCCCTGTGAAAATGGGCTTGACGGCATTTGAGGTAAATAATCTGGATGTTAAAGGAGTTCTTCGATGGACGTGGCTGTAAATCATACTGATTTCGAACGGATTTTTCACCCCCGCCGCCTTGCCGTCATTGGCGTTTCTGCGCAGGGCATGGGGTTTGGCAGAGGCATTCTCGACTCTCTTTTGTCCATAGGGTTTGAGGGAGAGATCTTTCCCGTCAACCCAAAGGGCGGAGAAGTTTTCGGGCTGAAAATATATCCCCGGGTGGAAGACATCCCCGGACAAATCGACTTTGCCATTATCGCCGTGGCGGCTTCACTGGTCCCGGAAACCCTGAGGGTCTGCCGGGAAAAGGGGGCGGCCGGCGCCGAGATCCTTTCTGCAGGATTCCGGGAACTGGGAACGGAGGAAGGTATCGCCCTGGAAGAGGCCATCAAGGCCGAGGCGGCGAAAGGCATTCGCGTGGTCGGTCCCAATTGTTTCGGGATTTATTGTCCGCGAAGCGGCCTGACCCTTCTTCCCGGCCCCGATCTTTCCCGGAAGAGCGGCCCCGTAGCCTTTATGTCTCAGAGCGGCGGCATGGCCATCGATTTCGCCTTCACGGGAATGTGGATGGGATTCGGCTTCAGCAAGATGATCAGCTTTGGAAACGGGACGGATTTGCGGGAAACGGAACTGCTGGATTACTTCGCCGACGACCCCGAAACGGGCGTCATCGCCCTTTACATGGAAGGCGTGGACGACGGGGACCGGTTTTTCAGGGCACTGAAGTCGGCAGCGGCGAAAAAGCCCGTTATTGTTTATAAGGGAGGGCTTTCCGAGGCAGGGAATCGTGCCGTGGCGAGCCATACTGCCTCTATGGGTGGGAGCCGCGTGATTTGGGAATCCTTGATCAAGCAGGCTGGCGCTGTCCAGGTTCATGATTTCCAGGAGCTTTGCCATGCGTGCCTGGCCTTTACCCTGTTGCCTTTGCGGGCATACCATGGATTAACCGTCCTGGGCGGCGGCGGCGCTTTGGGTGTCGCCGCCTGTGATGCCGCCGAAGCGAACGGAATGTTTCTACCCCCTCTGTCGGGCGCCATCTATGATGCTGTCTACGAAGCTCTCCCCAAGCCGGGATCGAGCGCTGCCAATCCCATTGACGTGGCCAATCCCTTTGTCCCGCCCCAGGCTCTGAAAACCGTGTTAACCGAAGCCGGGAAGGATGAGCGGGTGGATATCCAGATTCAGGTCACCCTCCTTTACCATTACAAGGCCATCACGAAAAGGCTGGGGTTGCCTTCGATGAGGGAGGCCGCGCCGCTGAAGGAATTCGGGGAAGCCGCCAGAATAGCGTTTCAGAAAACGGGGAAACCCGTTGTGCTTGTCCTGCCGAGCTGCCGGCAGGCGATTGATGACATGGATCTCGAGGACCTCATGCGATATGCCAGACAGATCTTCATCGAAAGAGGGATTCCCGTATTCACTACCTTGCAGGATGCCCTGCGGGCAATCCGTCATGTGTCGGATTACTATTGCCGCCGCAATGACGCTTGATGGATATCAGATTCGTGCCGGATAGGGATATCCGACCTATCGGGCTGGATTCATCATGCAGATGGCCGGTGCTTTTAAGCCCCGGCTATCTGCATTTCGTGCGGGTTGTTTTTCTTGACACACAGCAGCCCTTCCCCTATACTCGCCGCCTGAATCGGGGGCACTTTATTCCTGCGTAAACAAGCGTACAGAGGACAGCATCGGGCATGGCAAATCGCATTGAAATAGGATTTAACTCAGGTATCCGGGATGCCCTGGGAGAAAAAATCAAACGACGGATTAAGGAACATCTCAGCCTTCCCGTGGAAGGTGTTCAAACCGTTGAAGTCTATACCATTGAGGGCGGTTTTTCCGCTCAAGAACTGGAAGCGATTGCCTCCGGTCCCCTATGTGATCCCATCATCCAGCACTATGCCATCGACTGCGGTGTCGCCCGCTCTTTTGACTGGCTGATCGAGGTGGGCTTCCGACCCGGGGTGACGGATAACGTCGGTAAAACGGCCCGGGAAGCCATTGAACTTCTTCTGGGCAAGACGGCACAGAGGGCAGTTGCCGTTTACACCTCCCGGCAATACATCCTCTCGGGACCGCTTTCCAAGGAAGATGCGGAAAAGATTGCCGGCAACCTCCTGGCCAATGATTTGATCGAACGCTTTGATATTGTTGACGGGAAGACATGGAACCCCACCAGGGGCATGACGCCCTATGTCCCGAAGGTCGGCGGCGTCGAACATCCCCAGACGACTCAGGTCGATCTCAATGTCGATGACCAAACGTTGATCTCCATTAGCAATGAAGGGGTTCTGGCCCTGACCCTTGAAGAGATGAAAATCCTCCAGGCCTACGTAAGGGATGAAGCCGTCGTGGCCGAACGCCGACAGGTCGGCCTTGGGAATATAATGACGGATGCGGAACTGGAATGCCTGGCCCAAACCTGGTCGGAACATTGCAAACATAAGATTTTCAGCAGCCTGATTACCTATGACGACGGATCGGGACAAACGATTAAGGTCGACTCTTTGTTTGACACCTATATCAAAGGGGCCACAAAGGCCGTCCGGGAACAAATGGGACAGGACGACTGGTGCCTGTCCGTCTTTGTCGATAATGCCGGGATCATCAAATTCAACGACGACTATAATCTCGTTTTCAAAGTGGAAACCCACAATTCCCCATCGGCCCTGGACCCTTACGGTGGAGCGCTGACGGGTATTGTCGGTGTGAACCGGGACCCCTTCGGCACCGGCAAAGGCGCAAAACTGATTTTCAATACGGATGTCTTCTGCTTCGCCTCGCCGTCTTACGATAAAGAACTTCCGGCGCGCATTTTACACCCGCGGCGCATATACGAGGGCGTTCGGGAAGGCGTGGAGCACGGCGGCAACAAAAGCGGGATCCCCACCGTTAACGGCTGCATTGTTTTTGATGATCGCTACCTGGGAAAACCCCTAGTTTACTGCGGAACCGGCGGCATCATGCCGGCCCGCATCCACGGCGAAGTAACCCATACCAAAGAAATCATAACCGGCGACCTGATTGTCATGACCGGCGGCCGGATCGGAAAAGACGGCATCCACGGGGCCACTTTTTCGTCGGAAGAGCTCCATGAAGGATCGCCCGTGACGGCTGTCCAGATCGGCGATCCCATCACCCAGAAGAAAATGACCGATTTCCTTTTGAAAGCACGCGACCTGGATCTGTATCGATGCATCACGGACAACGGCGCCGGGGGACTATCATCATCCATCGGTGAAACGGCCCGGCTTTCCGGCGGTTGTGATCTTGACCTGAAGAAGGCCCCTTTGAAATACCCCGGATTGTACCCCTGGGAAATTTTGATTTCCGAATCCCAGGAACGCATGAGCCTGGCCGTTGACCCGCAGAAGATCGATGCTTTTCTTGAACTGGCCCGGAAGATGGATGTTGAGGCCACTGTTCTTGGAACCTACACCGACACCGGCATGTTCCATATTCGCTACGGTGAACAGACCGTGGCTTACCTACGGATGGATTTCCTCCACGAGGGGCTTCCCCAGATGCAGCTCAATGCTCGCTGGACGACACCCCGTTACGATGAACCGGAGATCCCCCTGTCTGAAATGATGGGCGAGGCCCTGAAAAAAATGCTGGCCCGCCTGAATATCTGCAGCAAGGAATCGGTTGTGCGGCAATATGATCATGAAGTGCAGGGCGGGAGCGTAGTGAAGCCCCTTTCGGGGGTCACAGACGACGGCCCCAGCGACGCCGCCGTCATCCGGCCGCTTCTGGACAGCTTTGAAGGCATTGTCGTCGCCAATGGGATCTGCCCGCGATACAGCGATATCGATGCTTACGCCATGGCAGCCTGTGCCATTGACGAAGCCATACGCAACAGCATCGCCGTGGGAGGGACCTTGGATCACCTGGCCGGCCTGGATAATTTCTGTTGGTGCGATCCCGTCCAATCGGAAAAAACCCCCGATGGGGAATACAAACTGGCCCAGCTGGTAAGGGCGAACATGGCCCTTTACGATTACGCAACGGCCTTCGGCATCCCATGTATTTCCGGGAAAGACAGCATGAAGAACGACTACTCCATAGGCAATACGAAGATCTCCATTCCGCCGACCCTGCTTTTTTCGACGATCGGTAAAATTGCGGACGTACGGAAGGCTGTGACAATGGATGCCAAGAAAGCGGGAGATCTGGTCTATATGCTCGGGAAAACCCGCCGGGAAATGGGGGCTTCCGAATGGTACGCCCTTCATGGGGCGATAGGCAATGACGTGCCCCGGGTAGATGCGAAGACGGCCAAGGCCCTTTATAAAGCCCTCAGCCGGGCGATTGGAGAAGGGCTCGTTGCCTCCTGCCACGATTGTTCCGATGGCGGGTTGGGCGTCGCCCTCGCCGAGGTAGCCTTTGCCGGCGGCCTGGGCATGGAAATTGAACTGGCCCATGTCCCCGTCGAAGGCATAACACGGGATGATGAGATCCTTTTCTCGGAATCGCAGAGCCGCTTTATTGTGACGGTTTCTCCCGATAAGCGGGAGGCCTTCGAAAGGGCCTTGCAGGGCTGTGTCGCAGCGCAGATCGGAACGGTGACAGCTGCCCCCGTGTTAGCGGTTGACGGCCTGTCGGAAGCGCGGATTGTTGAAGAATGGATTGACGAATTAAAAGCGGTCTGGCAGGGACCGCTGAACTTTTAATGCCTTAATTCCATCTCCTGTACGGGAGAGGGTAAAGGTGAGGGAGAGATGTCAAAAATAGTTAAATCCATCGTCATCACCGGAAACGGAACCAACTGTGAAATGGAAATGGCCCATGCATGCCGCCTGGCCGGGTCCGAGGTGGTGGATATTGTCCATATCAGCGAGCTTCTTTATGGCGAAAAACGTCTGGATGATTATCATTTTCTAAATCTTCCCGGTGGTTTTTTAGACGGAGATGATCTTGGCTCGGCCAAAGCAGGCGCCAACCGGATCCTTCATGCAGCCGTGGCCGGCCAATCCGAACAACTCTTCGATCAGTTTGCCCGCTTTATCGACGCCGGAAAGCTGATCCTCGGGGTCTGCAATGGCTTTCAACTCCAGGTAAAGCTCGGGCTGCTTCCGGGTTTTGACGGAGACTACAGGACCCAGACGACAACTTTGTCCTTTAACGATTCAGGGCGCTTTGAGGATCGTTGGGTCTATCTGAAGGTGAATGAGAAATCTCCCTGTGTCTTTACCCGCGGCATTAAAGGCCTCTACCTGCCTGTCCGGCACGGTGAAGGGAAGTTTTTGGCCCGCGATGAAGGCGTTCTGGAGCGTATCTGCGCCGAAGAAAGCATTGTTCTTCAATACAGCGATCCTTCTTGTGAGATTCCCGCAATCGACTATCCGGCCAACCCCAACGGATCCATTGAGGCCATCGCCGGCATCTGCAATGGAACGGGGCGCATCTTCGGCCTGATGCCTCATCCGGAGGCCTACCTCCATCGCACCAATCATCCCCGCTGGACCCGCGAAGCGTTACCCGAAGAAGGCATGGGTCTGGCCCTCTTCAAAAATGCCGTCTTGTTCATCCGTGAGACGCTGTTGTAAATTCCTCATGAAAAAAAAGCATCCGATGTCCATGAGCCTCTTATTTATATTTCAACGCGGATGGGTTATGATTCTGCTTGTTTTTCTGTCGGCTTGCGGGATCGGCTTCTGTGACGAGGGGGCGAAGAACGAAGGCCATAAACCTGGCATTGCCAATCCGGCAACGGTCAATTGTATTGAAAAAGGAGGGACGCACGCCATCTTGAAACGAAATGACGGTGGCGAATATGGGGTCTGCGTATTTGCGGATAACCGTCAATGTGAGGAATGGGCTCTCTTTAGAGGAGAATGCCCGGAAGGCGGTATCAGGATAGCCGGATGCGTGACGCCGGCTGCTTTATACTGTGCGATTACAGGGGGATATTACTCTGCGTCAAGACAAGGCAGCGGGAAGGATGAACCAGGAACCTGCTTCTTTCAAAACGGGAACCGTTGCAACGCATCAGACTATTACAGCGGGCAATGCTCCAAATAACGAGATTCGAACACCATGAACGTATCGTCAATGTAGGGCTCTATTATCATGAGCTTTGACGCCGGGTATTCCTCCGATGCCGATAACCGCAAATGACATTATCACTTTTTATGGTCTCGAACCGCTTCCCGGTGAGGGAGGCTTTTTCAGGCAGAGTTACCGTTCTGCCGATGTCTTGCCACCGGAGGTTCTGCAGGGGAGGTATTCAGAACCCAGGCTGCTGGCCTCAGGGATTTATTATCTATTGACACCTGATACGTGTTCCCGCCTCCATCGCCTGCCGACCGATGAAATATACCACTTCTATCTGGGCGATCCCGTGACCCTTCTGCGCCTCTTTCCTGACGGCACTTCCAATGCCGTTACCCTGGGGCAGAATATTAGAAAAGGCGAGCATGTTCAATTTGTTGTCCCGAAAGGCGTTTGGCAGGGATCTTTTCTGAATGAAGGTGGTGTATTTGCCTTTATGGGAACGACCATGGCCCCGGGGTTTGAATATTCCGATTTCGAAGCAGGCGACCGGGATTTTCTTACCAATGCCTATCCTGAAAGGGAAGCTATCATCAGAAGGCTCACGGTGTAAAAGCTTTTCATGCCTTTCTCCCCGACTTGTTTCAGGACCCAGAATATCGCGGCCCCCCGCATCAGTGTCCGGGACGCTTGGATCGACCGTCCGATGATGTTGTTTTTCCAAAAAGTTATGGAAATTTTCCAGAAAAGAGTGCTATTGATATTTATATATGTCAACTCTCGTCGGAGGCGGTAATGAAAAGCGTGAAATATAAGGGGTGGGTTATAGCTCTAGGGTTGGTGATGTGGCTGGTGTTTTTCGGGCCTTACCATGACAGCCATGTCTCTGCCGCCCTTGACCGCAGCATCTATCAAAATATCAAGACCTTCAATGAGGTCATGAGTATCATTGACAAGAATTACGTAGAACCCGTCAGCTCCGATACCCTGCTTCAGGGCGCCATCAACGGCATGGTGAAGAGCCTTGATCCCCACAGCAGCTACATGACCGCGGAAATGTATAAAGACCTTGAGGTTGAAACCCGGGGCAGCTTCGGCGGAATCGGCACGGAGATCACGATCCACAAGGATATCCTAACCATTGTATCACCGATTGAAGATACGCCGGCTTTTAATGCGGGAATCAAGGCGGGTGACCAGATCATCATGATCGACGGCAAATCGACCAAAGACATTACGATTATGGAGGCCGTGAAGCGTCTCCGCGGGCCCAAAGATACCAAAGTCACCTTGTCGATCATGCGGGAAGGCAGTCAGAAGCTCAAAGAGATCGTCATTACAAGGGCAATCATCAAGATCGTCAGCGTGAAACATAAAGTGCTGGAAGGCAATATCGGTTATATCCGCCTGGCGTCTTTCCAGGAAAAGACCATGGATGACCTCCGAAAGGCCCTTCAAAACATTACTGAAAAGGCAAAACCATTGAAGGGTCTCATTCTTGACTTGCGGAACAACCCGGGAGGCCTCTTGGCACAGTCCATTGAGGTATCGGATGCCTTCCTGAAATCAGGGACAATCGTTTCCACCAGAGGACGGTCGAAAATCATGGAGAGCAAGGCCATTGCCAAAGATAACGGCGATGAGCCGACTTGCCCCATGATTGTCCTGGTCAATGAAGGCTCGGCCAGCGCAGCGGAGATTGTCTCCGGGGCGCTTCAGGATAACAGCAGGGCTCTCATCCTGGGCACGCAAACCTTCGGGAAAGGGTCCGTGCAGACGGTCATCCCGCTTGAAGGGGGGGCCGCCCTGAAACTGACAACGGCTAAATATTACACACCCAAGGGCCGATCCATCCAGGCCGAGGGGATTGTTCCGGACATTCTGGTCAAATTCCACCGGGCAGGCGACGAGACGGATACTGACGATGACTATATCCGGGAAAAAGATCTAAAGGGGCATATCAAATCGCCGAAGGAGTTGGAAAAGCTCGGTACGGAACCTGCCAAGGAACGCGATGTCAAGATTCCACCGCGATCCGGAAAAGAAAATGGTTCAAGGAAAGAGCTGCCGCTCAAGAGGGAGTTCGGCGATATGACCCATGATAATCAATTGAAAAGCGCCTATGACATGCTGAAGAGCTGGGATATATTCAAGAAAAATTTATAAAATGGATAGCACCCGGCTTTTTTGTGAGGAAAAATAACTGGTTAGAATATATAGCAAGAAAGTCCCTTGAGGCCGTGATTCTCATGTTTTTCCTCAGAAAAATACCCTATATCATAGTGCTTTTTATTCTCAGCGGTTGCCTGGGAATGCCCGGCTGGCTCATGGAGACAGCAGAGCATCCTGATGCTGCGGCCGTAAAAATATCTGACAAACGTCCGCCGAAAACGCCGAAAGCCTCGGGACCGTGGCCACCCTATCAGGCGACCTATCATTATTCCATGGGTGTCCTCAATAACCTGGATGAAAATAATACCGGGGCGATCAGGGAATTCGAAGAGGCGATAAAGTACGATCCTCAATCTGCCCAGATCGCGACGGAGCTTGCTTCCGCTTATGGAGAGAAAGGGGACATGCAAAAGGCCATGGCCGTGTGCGAGGCATCCCTGCAATATAACCCCGAGGATATCGAACTTAACATGATCCTCGGCGGATTATATATGAACACCCGGGACTACAAGCGTGCGATTGTGCAATATCGAAAGGTCATCACCCTTGATCCGAGAAATATCAATGCCCACCTCTATCTTGGCACGGTCTACGGCGATGAAAAGCAGTTTCAAGAAGCGCTCAACGCTTTCAATGGACTTCTGGCCATCGATCCCGATCATCTTATGGGGAATTATTACCGTGGCAAGATTCTCGTAGAACTGGAAAACTATGAAGAAGCGGTGAGGTCTTTTAAAAAGACTCTTGCCATCAGGCCCAACTTTGATTCGGCACTGATAGAACTTGCCTTGGTTTATGAAAAGCAGAAAAAGTCGGATCTGGCAATTGAAACCCTGAAAGACTATCTCTCTCTTTACCCCGACCGCGTCAATGCCAGGATCAAGCTAGGGGAACTGCTTCTGAGGGAGAAGCGGTATGATGATGCCGAAAGGGAATTCAGCCGAGTTCTCAAGGCAAACCGGGGTAACCGGGAAGTGCGGCTTACGATGGGGCTGATGTACCTGGAGAGCGGGCGTTATGACCAGGCCATCGATATGTTCAGGGATTTGATAAAAAGTTTCCCGACGGATCACCGTTTCGCCTATCTGCTGGCAACGGCATTTGAAGAAAAAAAGGAAACCGGGCAGGCGATACAGCAGCTCAAAACCATTCCCGTCAAATCAGATCTTTATGGAAATGCCAGGATCCGAATCGCCATGATTCTGAAAAAGCAGGGCCAGATAAAGGAAGCCGCTGCTGTTATGGAAAAGGCGATCAAGGCCAAAAACGATGCGGGGATGTATGCTGTACTGTCTTCCCTTCACGAGGAAAATAAAGATATCCCTGCGGCCGAGAAAACCCTGAAGGAAGGCCTTCGTGCCTTTCCCCGGAGTGTAGAGCTTTATTACACCCTGGGGGTTCTTTATGAGAAGACGAACCGGATCGATGAGAGTATGAGGCAGATGGAGGCCGTTCTGAAGATTGAGCCGGATCATGCCGATGCCCTCAATTTTATCGGCTACAGCTATGCGGACAAAGGAATCCACCTGGACGAAGCTGAAAAAATGATCAAAAAGGCCCTCAGCCTCAAGCCGGGAAGCGCTTATATCATTGATAGCCTGGGGTGGTTGTATCTTCGGCAAAACAAGATCGATGAGGCCCTGAAATATTTGCAGGAAGCCTCTGCCGCCTTGCCCGGTGACAGCACAATTGCTGAACACCTGGGAGATGCATTCGTGAGAGCCGGGCGAATCACGGATGCCCTTAACGCCTATCAGAGAGCCATGAAACTGACTCCCGGCAATAAAACCGTCCAGAAAAAAATTGACGCGCTGCAGAACAAATAATTCCACTTTTATCAAGACGGTGCCAACGAAGATGGCGCGTTGATTTGAAATTGGAAAAAGAGACATTTACCTCTCATGACAACAAGATCTCTTTCCCCGGTCATTCTTATTATCATTTTTATCTTTCTCGTTTCCGGCTGCCTGCCCTCCATCAACCAAGTCGATCCCCCCGCGGCCTGTTCTTCTGCCTCGACCAACCTGGAACAGCTCGTCATTCGTGATGGCTTTAAAGGAACCATGAAAGCCCTTGCGGATATCGAGATACAAACCATGGGGAGAAGGTATCCTGCCCGGATGGCGGTCATGGCCAGAGGACCCGACAACCTGAGGATGGAAGCGATCCCTTTGATCGGCCCCCCCGATTTCATGCTTTCTATCAAGGGCGATCGGTTGAGGGTTTTCCTGCCGCAAAAAGGGGAATTTTATATCGGAGAAGCCTCGAAGCATCTGTCCCGTTTTATGCCTGTCCCCATTGATGTTCGCGATGTAGTATCCATCCTCATGGGCACTTACCCGCGCTTAAAGGAGGGAGACTGTATCGCGCCTGACGTTGCGGAAGGTGATCTCAGACCGATGAATGTATTTTCCAGAGAAGGCGATCTCCGGATGTCCCTTTGGATAAAATCACCGGAGCAGACCCTGATCAGACTCAAGACATATGGAGGCAACGAAAAGGCCGACTATACCGTCGTCTTTTCCGATTACGGGATAATAAACCGGATTGCCATGCCGGAAAAGATCCTGATCCGGGGCGGGAGCGTTGCCGGTCTCAGGCAAACGGTTACCGTTCGGTACTCCGATCTGGAATTTACGAATGAAACCGATGCGCAGCTCTTCGAACTTCCTGTGCCTCCAGGATTACTACCCATCGATTTGAGGAACGAAGACATTAAAAACGATTGATATTTTTCAATAGGATAACAGAGGAGCAAAAAAGAGTCGATACCGGTGTATCGTCAATACGTCGAGAGCCGACGACAAAGCCACAGCGCGGATATCCTGATAAAGACGCTTCGGTATTATTTGATTTCCAGAAGCTTTGCCCTGGCAATGCGGGCCTGATTGGTGTTTGGGTAGTCTTTGATGATACTTTGCAGAATGGCCTTGGCGCTGGCCTTGTCACCCAGGCTCAGGAAGGAAAGCCCCTGCTTCAAAAGAGCGTAAGGAACCTTATTTCCATCCGGGTAGTTTTTCACCACCTTCTCGTATTCAAGGATGGCCTTTTCATACTTCTTTTCGAAATAGTAACACTCCCCAATCCAGAATTGGGCATTGCTCGAATACTCTGTGTCGGGATAGGTCTTTAGGAAATTCTGGAAATCCGTTCGGGCCTTTTCATATTTTCCGTCTTTAAAACTTTCGTATGCCTGAGCGTAAAGAGCTTCTTTGTCGCCCTTGCCTTTGGCCGTAGTTCCATTCTTGCTGCCGTTTTTTGCCCCCTTTTCGCTATTTTCGGCCTTTTCGTCTTTTTTGCTGATGCCGAGGAAATTTTCTATATAGCTGACTTTAAAATTAATGTGGTCCAGCTTTTCCTTGAAGTCCTTACCGTCTCCGGTGCGGCCCTGCTGGGAGGAAATGTCCTTCTGAAGGGTCTCCATGAGGCCTTTCAACTGACGGATCTGATCTCTGATATCCGTCATGTCCGCCCGCATTTCAGCTTCGACCTTGCGCAGGGAAGCGATGGACTCGTTGGTCTTCTCGATTTCCTTGCGCAAGGCTGCCGTTTCCGTCTGCAGGGCCGAAGCCTTTTCGTCAGTAGCTGATATTTTCTTTTCAGTTTCTATTCTGAGGAGGCGTAGATCTGAATTTGTCGCACATCCCGATAATATGCAGATTCCCAGAATCAGAAAAAGGGGCGAAAATTTTTTGGACAATAGGGCCTCTTTCTTACTTTAATTTGACAACGAAGTGATCCCTGCGGTTTTTAGCCCAAGCCTCTTCCGTATGGCCCGGATCGAGGGGCCGTTCTTCACCGTAACTGATTGTTTTTATTCTTTCTTTTTCAACGCCGAGCCCGATAAGATATTTTGCCGCCTCGTTTGCCCGCCGTTCGCCCAAGGCAAGGTTGTACTCCGTCGTGCCGCGCTCATCGCAGTTCCCTTCGATAAGAACCGTGTAAGTATTGTTTTTCATGAGCCAGTCGCCATGTTTTTTAAGAATTTCCCGATCCTGGGGTCGAAGGACCGATTTGTCATAATCAAAGCGGATATCCTCCAAGTCGATGGCGGCTGTTGCTGCTGCCTTTTCCTTGGCCTCTCCTTCTACCGCACGCTCGGTCCCCGGCTCTGCCTTCTGGGGAACGGGTGCCTTTTCCACGCCGGACTGCGCTGTTCCCGCCGTCTGTGCGCCGGTTGTATCGCCCTGCTGAACCGCCTTCTTGGAACAGCCCGCCATCCAGAGAGCGCAAACCAATACTGTAACCATGATGGTAATTATACTGATACGACATTTCTTCATCTAACATACCCTCCTTTCACTTTTGACCAGTCATTATGGGAACACCAAATCAATGTTCATTGTTAAAGCAAAAATTGTCCCAAAGGTCAATCTAAAATTGGACCTTATTCGACAACCGGCGACCAGGCCGGATTGATTCCATCGCATAATATCCGGATATTCGATCCATTGGCGGTCATGATCCCGATTTTATGCGTGCCCCCTGCCTTGACGGTGAAGGCCACATATCTGCCATCGGGAGACCATGAGGGATATTTATGTTCACCCCCTGTCGAGGTCATTTGTACGGAATCTGTTCCATCGGCGTTGATGGAAAAAATCTGGAAGGTTCCACCGGCACTGCCTTCATAGGCAATGCGGCCACCCTTTGGCGACCACGACGGCGAGGTGTTGTACCCCCCGACATAAGTCAGCCTGCGTACGTTGTTGCCTTCGCTGTCCATGACATAAATCTGGGGCGATCCGGAACGGTTCGAGACAAAGGCAATGTTCCGGCCGTCCGGCGACCAGACCGGAGACACATCAATGTCATGGTTGGTGGTCAACCGCTTCAGCTGTCCGCCGGATACGTCCATGGCGTAGATTTCCTGATTGCCTTCAAAGCTGAGGGAGAGGAGAATTTTCTTCCCGTCGGGTGACCAGGCCCCCGACAAATTGAGGCCCGGACGATTGGATGCCTTCTTGAGGGTGTTGTTTTTAAGATCACGAATATAGAAATCGGGGTTGCCGTCCTTGTAGGATGTAAAGGAAATGCGCGTTCCGTCGGGCGACCACCGGGGCGACAGCGTCAGCGTTTTTAGCTGGGTAATCTGTGTCAGGCCTGAGCCGTCGAAGTTGATCACCTGGACCTCCGAGTTGGGGCCCTTTTTGAGGACAAATGCGAGTTTCGTATTGAAAATGCTACCGTCTCCGGAGAGGGCCTTGAGAATATCTCCTGCCATTTTTCTGATAATTTTTATTTTGTCTTCGGGCTTCCCGTAATAGCGGCTGTTTGTGATGAGCTCCCCCTTGACCACATCATAAAGACGCATTTCGCAAGAAATATTCTGCTGGGTCGCACGGAAGGTTCCCCGGACAAGATATTCCGCTCCGATCGTTGACCAGTTGGCGTAATTGATATTTTCATATCCCTGCTGAACGCCGGCGGGATATTCGAGGAAGGCCTGGGGGGGGATGATATTGAAGAATGCTGTCATGTTCAGGTATGTTGATAGTGTATTGGAAAACCAGGATGGCAGGTCGTCGTTGCCTCGTTCGGCGGAGAGCTTATTGAAATCCGTAACGGCAATCGGGAATTTCTGGAAGCTGGGGGCATCGATGTCGATATAGACCCTGGCCGCTGCCGGCGAAATGATTCCGGACAGAAATAAGATGACCAGCCCGGCGGCGAACTTCTGGATATTACCTGTCATGATGGTATAGCCTTTCATTACATCAATTCTGAAGAATGGAACCGGATGCCGATGTCGAGGCTGCTATCCCTGAACCATTCCGGCAGGGGCGGCAAAGGGTTGGATTTGTTGACCGCCCGGAGAGCGGAATTGTCAAAATAGCTGTTTCCTGAGCGCTTTTCCAGACCGATGTCCATCAAGCTGCCATTTCTCAATATGCGAACATGGACAATCGCTTCCAGGCTCCCTTTCGGCAGGATCCCCGGCGGCAGAGCCCACTGGCTTTTAATTCGGGACCAGAGGGAGCGGTAATAATCATTCAGCCTTGAATCGCTGCTGGAAGAGGTCTGCCTGTCTTGCTGCACTCCCGTTTGTGCATTGGCTGATGTTTCCGCCGCCGCTTTTTTCCTGATCCGGTCGAGAGCCTGATCCACTTGGGGATTCCGGCTTGACGGGCTTTCCGCGCGACGGATCGGAACCTTCCCCAAGGCATCGCTTTGTTTGCGAAGGACGCTGGATCGATCTCGGGAATCGGCTGCTGTGATGTCTTTGCTCAAGGAGGATGCAGGGGTTGCCTCCGTGAGGGAGGCAGGCGTGTTGACCAGTTGTACGGCATAAACGGGACCGAAGGTCAGCCGTGGCGTCGACGACATTTTGAGGAAGGCGCCGCTTGAAAGAATCAGGACATGAATCGCCACGGAAATTAAAAGCATGCTGTTCAGGCTGATTCCCCGGCCATTCTGAGGATTGCTGCCCCGTGAAGAGCTCATCGCGATTCCTGTGGCGGCTCCGTTATCATCCCCAGCTTGTCGACACCGGCCTTCCGGATTTCCGCCATGACTTCTACAACAAATCCATAGGGGACGTTTTTGTCGGCGCGCATAAACATTTCCTTGTCAATCCGAGCGCTTATAATGCTTTCCAGCTTTACGCGCAAGTCGCTGACGGGGATTTTCACCTTATTGATAAAAATTTCCTTGGCGCCATTAATGGTCAGGACAAGCTTTTCTTCGCTGATATCAACACTTTTTGACTTGACCCGGGGCAGGTTGACGTCTATGCCCATCTGGAGCATGGGCGCTGTGACCATGAAAATAATCAAAAGCACAAGAATCACATCAACGAGAGGCGTCACGTTAATCTCGGCCAATAACCTGTCCTGCTGGGGGCGTCTGCGATGATATCTCATGTCAAGGCACGTTATTTTAAATAATTACGCTCAATGATATTGAGCAGTTCCGACCCAAAGGCGTCCATTTCCTGGGAAAGCGTCTTCACCCGGTTGATGTAATAGTTATAGAAGACAACAGCGGGGATGGCCGCTGCGAGTCCGGCAGCCGTTGCAATAAGGGCCTCGGAAATGCCGGGCGCAACGACGGCCAGGGTTGCCGAACCGCGGGCCCCGATGCTCTTGAAGGTATCCATGATGCCCCAGACGGTGCCGAACAGGCCGATGAAGGGACAGGCGCTTCCCGTTGTGGCCAGAAATCCCAGAAAACTCTCCAGTTTGCCCGTTTCGCCGCCGCTCGCCCTGTTCACGGCTCTTTCGATGTTGTCTATACCCCGCATTTCAATAGACGGCTCTGCGGATGGGTCGTCTTTCCTATAGAGCCCCTGTTCCTTTGATGAACGTGTCATGTTGGCCAGTTCAGCGTAACCGGACCGGAATACTTCGGCAACCGTCGAATATTTGAAACGCTTGGCTTCCGTAAAAACATCCGACAGCCTTTTGGATTTCAGATAGGCATCGAAGAAGGAATCATTTTCCTGCTTGATCTTCCTGTAAGCCAAATATTTCATAAAAATGATTGCCCATGATACAACAGAGAAGAAAAGGAGAATGAACAAGACAAACTGGACCATCAATCCGGCATCGAGAATCATGCCGAAAAGACTGCCGTGAAACTGCCCATTCAGGCCTGCGGCGGCAACATATGGAATTTCTTTCACTATTTCTGTCTCCCCATGATCGATGGATGTGTGTGTTCCGTACCTGTAATGAAAAAACAGACGCTTGTCAATAAGCCATTTACATCAGGCTGAAGGGATTCAGACTGAAGGCCGTTGCAAGACAATTCTTTTAGCCTTCAGCTAACGTCTTCCGGGGTGAACGCGACCACGTCGTCAATTTGACGGGTATTGGCCAGGATCATTGCCAATCTGTCCAGCCCCAGTGCAATGCCTGCGGATTCCGGCATCTGGTTCAGGGCATGCAGAAACGCCTCCGGAGAGGGGTAGGGGGGCTTTCCAGCGGTGCGTCGAAGAGTTTCTTCTTCCTCGAAGCGTTGCCGTTGTTCCTTTTCATCCGTCAGTTCCGAAAAGGCATTCGCCAATTCCAGGCCTGCCATGTATAATTCAAACCGTTCCGCCACGGCCGGATCCTCGACGTTTCTCCGGGCCAAGGCTCCCATGGACAAGGGATAGTTATAGAGAAATGTAGGACGTGTTCGGCCAAGGTGACTTTCAACGTGACCGGCAAGCGTTTCCTCAAAGCGATCCCGGGCAATCGATTCCTCCAGAGTGCAGGGTGCGTAACGCTCGAAAGCAGCCTTGACGGAAATCCTTTCCCAGGGTTGATCGAGACGGATACTGCCCCCGTCATGTACGATGGCATGGCCATGTCCGAGGTGTGAGGCCACATACCGGATAAGGTCCTCGCATTCCTCCATGAGTTGCCGATAATCGATGCCTGCCCGGTACCATTCCAGAAGGGTGAATTCAGAAAGATGAAGGTTTCCGCGCTCGCCATGGCGGTAACATTTGCATATCTGGAAGATTCGGGGATAACCGGCGGCGAGAAGCCGTTTCATGCAGAGTTCCGGGGAGGTATGGAGGAACCAGTCGAGGGAGGGGACGGCATCAATATGGCATTCCGGCGCAGGGGCCGGAATGCGGTTCGGTGTTTCAACCTCCAGGTAATCCCGATCAACGAAATACTGACGGATAGACCGGATCATTTTTGCCCTTGTCCACAAGGCGTCATGCTTTTTGGCTAACGACCAGGAGGGCTCCACGAAGTTATCAGTCCTTGACGCGGGTCAGATACTCTCCCGTGCGCGTATCCACACGAATTTTCTCGCCTTCTTCAACGAACGGCGGCACCTGAATGATATAGCCCGTCTGGAGGGTAACGGGTTTTGTATTGCCGGAGACGGAATCTCCCTTGGCCCAGGGGTCGGCCTTAGTGACGATCAAATCGACAGCATTGGGCAGGGTCACATCCAACGGCCTCTCCCCGAAAAACAGAACTTCCGCCTCGATATTTTCTATCAGATAATTCTTGGAGTCACCGACTTGATCTTCCGTCAGGTAAAATTGCTCGAAAGTTTCATTGTCCATGAAGCAGTATTTATTCTCCTGTTCATAGAGATACTGCATTTTCTTCTGCTGAAGATCAGCGGGTTCAAAAGAATCCACGGATCGGAACGTTCTTTCAAACTGGGCGCCCGATATCATGTTTTTAAGCTTGCAACGGTAAAGGGCTTGCCCCTTGCCGGGCTTTACAAAATTGAATTCCGTGACGATATGGGGATCGCCATCCAGTTTGAGTCTTAATCCTTTTCTTAAATCGCTAGCCTGGTACATATTACTCTCCATTAATCAAAAGTTGATGGCTTTTAATGCATTTTAAAAATTTTGTCAAATAAAATTCATGGTTTCGATTCGATCGACGATGATTGAAGCGAATAGGGTTGCAAGGGGATTTTGCCGCGGGCGCCGGGGACATCCAGAACGAAGCGGGGAAGGCAGAGACCCGAAATATTGCACCAGAGCCTTTCCATGATCTCCATTCCTTTCCAGATATCCACACGAAAGTGATCCGTGCCTTTCACCGGGTCACACTGAAACAGATAGTAAGGCCGCACGGACATCTTCTGAAGGCCGTAAAGGAGGTCTTTCATCGTCTGGTAACTGTCGTTCACGCCTTTGAGCAGAACCGACTGGTTGGAGACGGGAATGCCTGCGGACAACAGCATGTCGCAGGCCTTGGATGACTCGGGGGTGATTTCCTGCGGGTGATTGAACTGGGTGTTCAGCCACAGGGGCCGGTACCGACCAAGCATTTTGCAAAGATCCACGGTGATTCTCATGGGGAGAACAACGGGCATACGGGTTCCTATCCGGATGACGTCCAGGTGCGGGATGGCCCGAAGTGAACCCAGCAGCCGGTTTAACGCCTGGTCGGACAAGATCAGCGGGTCGCCACCCGACAGGATGACTTCCCGGATAGAAGGCGTCTGCCTGATGTAATCAATCATAGGTTGAAAGTAGGATCTCCTCGGGAGCGTCTGTTTTTGTCCCCACAGGCGCTTGCGATTACAGTGACGGCAATAGACGGAGCAGGCATGGGTTATCATCATCAGGCAACGATCAGGATAACGGTGAACAAGGCCCGGCACGGGCATCTGTTTTTGTTCTTCCAGGGGATCATCTTCCCCGCCCTGGGAAAACATTATTTCATTCAGATCAGGGACACATTGGCGCCGAATGGGGTCCTGGTCATTTTTCCCATCCATCAGCGAAAAATAGTAAGGTGTTATGGACATGGGATAAGCGTTCACGACGGGTTGCCTCTGCCTGATGTCGTCCGGCAGGGCATTCATCACGGCAGCCAACTGCGGCAGTGAAGCGATCCGGTTTTTATACTGCCACTGCCAGTCGGACCATTGTTCGGGTGATGTATTCTTCAATAAAATACGACATTTTGACGAATCTGTTTTTTCTGCCATCCCTTTATCCCCGCCAGCGAAAAGGCCTGCTTTCTATCACCGATTCTTCCCTTTTAAAAGAAAATGTTTGCGTTGTCGATATGGATTATATAAGAGCTCCGTATGAATCGCCGATACCTGTATATCATCTATGCCGCCTTGTGGGCCTTCACGATCTGGCTGTTTTATTATATGAAGCCGCATGGGGGAGGCTTTCCCGGGACGCTCAGCCTCTATGGGCCGCCCGTTTTCGCCCTTTATCTGTTTTCCCTGTTCCTGATGGACCATCGGGAAGACAGGGTCAACCTTGCCATGGTCAAGCCGTTTCTCCAGCACCGCAAGGTACCCATCGGGCTGTTTTTATTCGGGCTGATAGTTCTTGTTCTATTGATTTTCAGGTGAAATCCCTATCCTCTAAGGTCTGCCTGAAGCACGCAGCCTGTTCCGGATTCATAGAACGCAACGGATGACCTTTTCCCTGTCGTGGGACCATCGAGACCATTTTGGATCAGGGTCAGGGTCAGGTTCATATCATCTGCTGAAAATTCTTGACAATTTTGGTATTTTCGCTTATCGCCATGACACATGTCATTGATATATCAACCATTGTCATAGCTTGATCTGTTGAAGGGGAAAAGATTGCACGGCAAAACGAACTGCTATTCGAATCCAGGCAACCAACCGGGAGAAAAATATCCCGGATACTCAGAAGCGGCCAAGCGGCTGAATAGGCTATTGCCATGGCGTTAAAGGTCTGTCCCAGATGTTCATCATGGAGGGTTCAGGGTTCGGAAACAGGGTCTTTATTCGACCGCCTGCTTCTGGCGCTGAATTTGCGGCTCTACTACTGCGATGACTGCAACTGGCAGGGCATAGGCAGAATAAAGGGGAAAAGGAATCACGCCGGCGAGGCCCGGCGGTTATTGGCCTGGAAATACGTCTTTATTGCCCTGATCATCTTTGCCGCGGCATATGCCGTTTCCGTGCTCCTGGTCCATATGATCGGCGGGAATTTCACGAAAAATGCCGATGTCGTATCCGCGGGTCCGAACAGGGGGGTGCCGGAGACAGGCCTTGCTGTTGCGAAGGAAGAAACAACCGCACCAAAGCCCTTGTCCGTTGTCAAAGTGATTGGTAATCGGGACAGCAAGCTTTATCACCTTCCCGGGATGAAATACTATCAGCGGGTTGCCGCCTATCACCGCGTCGAATTTCCTTCCGAAGAAGAGGCCATCGCTGCTGGCTATCGCAAGGCGCCCCGATAGGACTTTAAAGGCACAGGCGATAACCGTTTTTTCTTAACCAGTGCTTGTGTATTTCATAATCGGGCATGATCCGGGAGACAAGGGTCCAGAAAGAATGGGCATGGTTCTTTTCCCTGATGTGGGCCAGTTCATGAATGACGACATAATCGATAACTGGCGGGGGAGCCATCATCAGGCGCCAGGTAAAGGACAGGACGTCCCGATGTGAGCAGGATCCCCAGCGGCTGCCTGCATTGCTGATACGAAGACCCGCCGCCTTCAGTTCCCATAACCGGCTGTAATACTCAACTCTTGCCGGAAGATAAGCTCGGGCCTGCGCTTCGTACCAGGCGCGGATGATGTCCTTCCCATGTCGGCGAATGCGCCCGTTCAGAATAAATTGTTCATCCCTTAATGTGAACAGCTCCACTTGGCTTCCGTGATCGTCGATCTCCAGGGAGTAGGGTTTCCCGAGAAAGAGGAATGGTTTTCCCGGCGCGAGCGGGCTGGGAGAATCAACTGCCGGAAATTCATTAATTTGCTTGATCTTCTCTCTTATCCAATCTTTTTTTCTTTCAAAAAAAGAGGCGATTTCCCCCACCGGGGTATGATAGGGCGCCTGAATGACAACGGTTCCGGTTCCCGTTATTTTCAGGGAGAGGGTTTTTTTTCGCTTGCGGCTTCTTATTAATTGATATTCCAGTTCCATAAGATTTTTCTTGGCCGAAGCCTGAGAGATTTTTTCAACACGAAATTAATATTATGGTGCTGAATATCCCGCTACTTTATGTTAATGAGATGCGAAATGCTATCGCTTCTTTCGGAAGCGATCAGGAGAGCCATATGGAAACAGACTCCCGCCCCTGGGGCCGATATGACGTTCTGGCGGATGAAAAAGATCACAAAGTCAAACGCATTGTCGTTCAACCGGGCAAACGCATGAGCCTTCAGTGTCACCGCCATCGTGCCGAACACTGGTATGTGGTGACGGGGCAGGCCCTCGTAACGCTGGACAATGTGGAACTACCCTTGTCTTCCGGCCTGGCCGTGGACATTCCCTGCGGCGTTGCCCATCGCATCCTGAATACGGGATCAGGCGATCTCGTTTATATTGAGATTCAGACGGGCGATTATTTCGGGGAAGATGACATTGAGCGTCTTGCCGATGATTACGGGCGCACCTGATCCTTGGCCCGGATAGAGGGCCAAGGGGTCTCAGAATAAGATTTCCGGTAATTGTCTATTTTGCGAGGGTCAGTGAAACCGTCTTGGAGCCAAAGATACTGCATGTTGCGGTGACTTCAATGACATCACCGGGAACGGCTTCAACCTTGTATGTGTAGGTAAATTCCTTCGGGTCCGGTTGACTTTCATACAGATAGGTTTCAACAATATTCCCGTTTTTCTTCACGATCACCTTCTTGAGATAATGCGATGTCCATGGGGTTTCATGGGTGATCTTGACCTGCAGATTCTGGGCCTGGTTATCATAGGTCAAAACAACATCTTTCGGGGCATGGGCCTGGCAGACGGCCGGGAAACCGAAAATCACCGTTGTGACCATCAGGGCGAAGCAGATGGTCAGGAGAAGGGGAAGCCTTGCTTTTAAATTCCTTACGGATGCTCTGGTCATTTGTGCTTACTCCTTTTACAATATTTTATTGATAGCCATGCTATCTATAGAATAAATTCCATACTCTGGCTGAGGGCGACACATTCCAACGGGGCTTTCGCGCGGCGGATCAGGTCTTTGCTGGCCGACAACATGGCATCAACGCCCTTGTCCGATCTTTCCTGATTGTGATGATATAGCCCCAGTTTTTTCACGTCGCTTTCCAGCGCCAGCCGAACCGCGTCCTTGAAGGTGGAGTGTCCCCAGGTCTTTTTATAATCCTCTTCCATAAATTCCGAGTCATGAATCAGAAAATCCGCCCCCGCGCAGAATTTCCGGTAATCTTCAAACAAAAGCCCGCCAGGATGCTGATAGGACAGCTCATTATCCGTCAGGAAAACGAAGGTTTTCCCGTCCTCTTCGAACTTGTATCCCACGCCCTGATTGGGATGGCTCAATGCAATGGAAGTGACTTTCATGGATTTTACGGTAAATTCGTCGCCGCAGGTTTCATGATAAGCGATGTCACAGTGGATTTCTTCGTAGTCAACAGGGAAATGGGGGGCCGACATGACCTTCGACAGCATCTCCTTGACGGTAGACTGGGCGAAAGGACAACCGAACATATTGATCCTGACAGCTTGATGATAGATTGGCTTGAAGAAGGGAAATCCGATGAGATGGTCCCAATGGGCATGGGTGAAAAACATGGTGTAGTCATGGCGTCCTTCGGCAAGGAGAGCATTGCCCAGACGACGGATGCCCGTTCCGGCATCTATAATTATAATGTCATCATCTTTGGTTCTTATCTCGATGCATGGCGTTTCTCCCCCATACTTCAGATACTCTTTACCGGAAACCGGTATGGAACCTCTGGCGCCCCAGCAGCGGATGATCATGAATGATCCTTAAAGCAGGAATAGTTAAAGATAATTCGTGTTAAAATACTTATAGTATTTGGCATTGTCAAGCAATTAATTTATATTATCGGCATTGTAGATGTCGCTGAAGTATGCTAATTTGATAAGAAAATCATGTTTCAATAACCAGAGGGAGGAGATCCATGGGTGATGACAACTATTAAAATCAGCGGTATGTCATGCCAACACTGCGTGATGGCTGTGACCAAGGCGTTGCAGAAAATCGAGGGGGTCAAGAATGTCCAGGTCAACCTTGACAAAGGTGAGGCGTCCTTTGATGACAATCACCCTGCTGACGAAAATGCGGTCCGGGATGCCGTGAAAAAAGCAGGATTTCACGTTGAATGAACAGGAGATTCAGGTAACGACTATTTCCGTAGGCGGCATGACCTGCGCGGCCTGTGTGCGTCGCGTGGAGATGGCGCTCAAGGAAATGGACGGCGTAACCGATGCAGCCGTCAATCTGGCAACGGCGCGGGCCACGATCAGGCATCGACCGTCATGGGTCCGCCTTGAGCAGGTCCGCGAAGCCATAGTGGATCAGGGATACGATTATCTGGGCATCCCCGATGAGCTCCAGGAAGACCCTATTCTGGCAGCGCGCGTCAAAGAAGTCCATGACCTGAAAGTCCGGTTTTCCGTAGGGACCGTTTTAAGCGTCATCATCTTCGCCGGTTCCATGCAGCACTGGTTCCCCTTTCTCATGTCCGTTCCCCGGCGCCCCCTCCTCATTGTCCTTTTTGTCCTGACGGCGCCTGCCGTATTCTGGGTCGGCAGCCGGTTTTTTATCGGCGCCTGGAAAGCGGCACGTCAATTGACGACGGACATGAACACCCTTGTTGCTGTCGGAGCCCTTTCTGCTTACCTCTACTCGGCTCTGGCAACCTTCTTCCCTGCCTTTTTTACCGCTGCCGGCATCATGCCGCATGTCTATTACGACGGGGCGGCCATGATCATCACCCTCATCATTTTGGGACGGCTGCTGGAGGCAAAAGCAAAGGGCAATACATCCATGGCCATCAAACGGCTCATGGGGCTTCGTCCCAGGACCGCATGTGTGATCCGCAACGGTGAAGAAATGGATATCGCCGTTGAGGGGATTGTCAAGGGAGATATCATCCTGGTCCGACCCGGAGAAAAGATTCCCACGGACGGCGTGGTCCTCGCGGGGCGCTCGACGGTGGATGAATCCATGCTGACGGGCGAAAGCATCCCGCTTCTGAAAGAAGAAGGTCAGAATGTTTTCGGCGCCACGATGAACAAAACGGGGAGTTTTACCTTCAGGGCCACAAAAATCGGTGTGGAAACGGCCCTGGCCCAGATCATTCACCTTGTGGAGACAGCCCAGGGATCGAAAGCCCCCATACAACGGCTGGCGGACCGGGTGGCCTCTATTTTTGTTCCCGTTGTATTCTTCATAGCGGTCATCACATTCCTGATATGGTTTTTTCTGGTTCCCGAAGCCGGTTTCAGCCGCGCCCTCTTGAATTTCGTATCCGTCCTCGTCATTGCCTGCCCCTGCGCTCTTGGTCTGGCAACGCCGACGGCCGTCATGGTCGGAACGGGCCTGGGAGCGGAGAGCGGCATCCTTATCAAAGGGGGGGAATGCCTGGAGAATGCCTATAAGCTGACGACCGTTGTGTTCGATAAAACGGGCACCCTGACCCGGGGAGCGCCGGTCGTGACGGATATCATACCCGTCGGGAACATCGAAGAAGGGAAGCTTTTAAAGATTGCGGTTTCTCTGGAGGCATTGTCGGAGCATCCCCTGGCACAGGCGATTGTGCAGGCCGGGCGGGAGAAGCGGATCAATGCCCTTCCCGTTGAAGGTTTTGACAGTTTTTCGGGCCTCGGAGCCAGAGGGGTTATTGAAGGCCGCCCCTGCATGTTAGGAAATCGTCGCCTGATGGATCAGGAAGGCATTGACTTGGGGACATTGGGCAGCGAAGCGGACCGTCTTGCCGGAAATGGCAAATCCATGGTCTATGTGTCGGAGGCAGGCGAGATGCTCGGCCTGATCGCTCTTTTGGATATTCCCAGGGATTCGGCAAAGGAAAGTGTTCTCGCCCTGCAGGCTATGGGGCTGAAAGTGGCCATGATGACGGGCGACAACGCCGATACGGGCCGCGCCATCGGCAACGCCCTCGGTATCGATATGGTCTTATCG
Organism: uncultured Syntrophaceae bacterium; assembly: GCA_964492965.1. Taxonomy (GTDB): domain Bacteria; phylum Desulfobacterota; class Syntrophia; order Syntrophales; family UBA8958; genus CAZBME01. The sequence goes on from CAZBME010000015.1 coordinate 58,587, forward strand.
GAGGTATTGCCGGGTGATAAGGCAAAGGAAATCAAGAAAATGCAATCCGATTGCGAAGTGGTCGCCATGGTGGGAGACGGCATCAACGATGCCCCGGCCCTTGCCGCAGCCGATATCGGCATTGCCGTCGGCGCCGGAACGGATGTGGCCATGGAGGCCAGCGATATGACCCTAATGACGGAGAACCTGATGGCTGTCCCAATGGCGATCCGCCTCTCCCTGGAAACCATGAAGGTGATCCGGCAGAATCTTTTTTGGGCCTTTATCTATAATGTGATCGGTATCCCCATTGCCGCAGGCGTTTTATACCCCTTTGGCGGCATCCTCCTGAATCCCGAGTTTGCCGCTGCCGCCATGGCCCTGAGTTCCGTTTCCGTCATTACCAATTCCCTTAGATTGCGCCGGGTATGGGCGAGGGTTCGTCGTTAGGAATTACGCCAGCTTTTCAAACTGTGATTTATCGGCACCGCAGATAGGGCATGTCCAGTCCGCCGGTAAGTCTTCAAAGGCCGTGCCGGGCTTGATGCCGCGTTCCGGATCTCCAACGGATGGATCATACGTATAGCCGCAGATGTTGCAGGTGTATTTCGCCCCTACGGCTGCCTTGGGCTGCGCTTCTTCCTTGGGTGTAAACGTCGGGGCGTTCTTCGACGATTTGCCCTTCATAACATTGCTGTAATAGTCATAGGTCAGCGCCGGGCCGTCTCCCAGATTGTCATAGTCGGTGAGTTCGCCGATGAAGATGACATGGGTGCCGCAGTCCAACTCCTGCAATACTTTGGCTTCCATCCAGGCCACACAGTGATCGGTGACGATGGGAGCGCCTGTCGTGCCCGTCTTGTAGCTGCCCACCTGGGCAAATTTATCGACATCCCGGCCCGATTTGAATCCGAACAGCCCGATAAACGCCATGGGGGCATTGATGGCCAGAAGCGACACGGAAAAGACCTTGCTGGCCTGGATGTATTCATAGGTCAGGTTTTCCTTGTTGATGCTGATGGCAATTGTCAGGGGTTTGGCCGTTACCCGGAAGAGGCTGTTGATGATCTGGCCGTTGCATTTCCCGTCTTTTACCGAACTGGTGATATAGACACCGGATGTGATTTTGCCGAGAGCGGATCGGTCCATGGAAGGTCCTCCTGCGATTTTTTCCTGTTTTATAAACCAAATCCGTCGAAACAACCACCAAAATATGATAGCTAATAGTGCTTTACCTTGGAGCGTAAGCTTGGTAAAGGATGCATGAAAATTTTATTCAGGAGGTAAACCCTATGGACTGGGGAATGAAAAATCGCATGTCCCAACTGATTCAACCCGATGGCCGTTGTTTTTTTCTGCCTATTGATCATGGCTATTTTCAGGGGCCCACATCATGCCTGGAAAAACCCGGGGATACCATCAAGCCGCTGCTACCCTATTGTGACGCCCTGTTCGTGACCAGGGGCGTGCTTCGGGCCGCTGTGCCCGCCGAGAACAGCAAACCCGTCATTCTCAGGATTTCAGGAGGATCTACCGTCATCGGCGCTGACCTGGCCAACGAATCCATTACGACCTCCATCGAGGAAGTCATCCGCCTCAATGCCACGGCTGTTGGTCTGTCCATCTTCGTAGGCACCGACTATGAGCGGGAATCGCTGATGAATCTCGCCGAGACGGTCAACATGTGCGAGGATTACGGCATTCCCGTTATGGCCGTCACGGCTGTCGGCAAGGAACTGGAGAAGCGGGACGCACGCTATCTGGCTCTGTGCTGCCGTGTTGCCGCCGAGCTGGGAGCGCGGGTGGTCAAGACTTACTGGTGTAAGAACTTCGACAAGGTGGTCTATGGCTGCCCCGTTCCGGTCGTCATGGCTGGCGGGCCCAAGTGCGAAACGGAGCTGGAGGTTTTTGATTTCGTCTATGACGGTATCCAGAACGGAGCCGTGGGGCTTAACCTGGGAAGAAATGTCTGGCAGAATCCTTACCCGCAGGCGATGATGAAGGCCCTTCATGCCGTGATCCACGAGAATCTTAAACCGAAAGAAGCCTTTCAGCTGTTCAATGAGCTCAAGGGCAAGGGTGGAAAGGCTGTGAACGGCGTTAAAGGGAAGAAAAAATAAAGGAAAGGTTACGGCCATGCGTGTCGCCACCTATTATCGCAACAACGACATCCGCCTTGAAGAGCGGCCCGCGCCCCCGATCGGTCCCGGCGAGATTCTCGTGAAGGTCATCGCCAGTGGGGTCTGCGGCAGCGATGTCATGGAGTGGTATCGCATCAAGAAGGCGCCCATTGTTTTGGGCCACGAAATTGCCGGAGAGATAGCCGCCGTCGGCGAAGGCGTTGCCGCTTACCGACCCGGCGACCGCGTCTTCGTTTCCCACCATATCCCGTGCAATACCTGTAGCTATTGTCTACAGGGCTATCATACGGCCTGTGAAACGCTGCATACGACGAACTACGATCCCGGGGGATTTGCGGAATATATCCGCATCCCCCGGCTCAACGTCGATCGGGGCGTCTTTCTTCTGCCTCCGGAAGTTTCCTTTGACGGCGGCGTGTTTGTGGAGCCCCTGGCCTGCGTCGTCCGGGGTCAGCGGGTCGCCGGTTTGAAACCGGGACAGTCGGTTCTGGTACTCGGGAGCGGCATATCGGGCATGCTCCATATCATGATGGCCCGCGCTTTGGGCGCCGGGCGAATTATGGCAACGGATATCAACCCTTTCCGGCTGGATATGGCCCATCGCCTCGGTGCGGATGCCGTCATGGATGCCCGGGGGGATGTCCCGTCCTGGGTCCGGCAGGTCAACGACAACCGTTTGGCCGATCTCGTCGTGGTCTGCGCCGGGCCCATTTCGGCCTTCAATCAGGCCCTCAAGTCTGTCGAACGCGGCGGGACGGTTCTTTGCTTTGCCACAACGGAACCGGGCGTCGAGTTATCCGTCCCCCTGAATGAATTCTGGCGCAATGAGATCAAGCTGATGCCCTCCTATGGGAACAGCCCCTATGATGCCAGGGTCGCCATCGACCTGATCCGTTTCGGGCGTGTGCCCGTAGAGGCGATGATTACCCATCGCCTGCCCCTGGCGGAGGCCCGGCAGGGCTTCCAACTGGTGGCACAGGGCGGCGATTCGATGAAGGTCGTCATTTATCCCCAGCAATAGGGGATTCCCATAAATGAAATTCATTGAACATTCGCGAAACCTGGTCAGACGCTTCCTGCAGGAAATTGAATTCTATAAACGGGTGCTCGGACATCCACAAACGCCGCGTACCTCAAAATTCCTGCTCGGCGCCGCAGTTGCCTATGCTTTATCCCCGATCGATCTGATCCCGGATTTTATCCCGGTGATCGGGCATCTCGATGACTTGATCATCGTGCCTTTGTTGATCTGGATTGCCGTTAGATTGATTCCGGAAAATGTCATGATGGCGTGCAGGCAGACAAGAGGGGACGTCTGATCGCGACCGTCGCACTTTTCGGCCCCCCGGAACAGACAGCATCACCAATACGTTTTTTTGCAATTGCTAATAGATCCCCATCAGGCAGCCGCCGGCAATGGTACCGCCCAATTCACGGCACTGCTCCAGGATTTCTTCCGAAATGGCTCCCTTCGCGATGACGGGTGCGTAAACGTTTTTAAATTTGTAACCCAGGGCGATCCGTTCGATGGCCCGGAGCGCCCCGGTACCGTCGTTTCCGGCGCTGATGAAAACGACGTAGGGTTTTCGAAAAACCTTATCCTGGGCGGCATAAAAGGTCCGGTCAAAGAAATCCTTGACCATCCCGGACATGTACCCGAAGTTTTCCGGCGTACCCACAGCAAGACCGTCGGCGGCCAGAAGATCTTCCAGCGTGGCCTCGCCGGCCATCTTCATGATGACCGCGGCCCCTTCGATGCTCTTGGCCCCTTCGGCGACGGCTTGGGCCATCTGTGCCGTATGACCTGTTTGGGAATGATAAAGGATCAGGATCTTAACCATGCTGCCCGGCCACCTTTTTGATTGTGTATTATCTCCATATTCTTTACAATAAAGAGAAATCAGCAGTCAATGGCATTATAAAAGGAGGGGAATGCCGTGACCGAATCCTGGAGGAAAAGACTTCTCGCGGGCAGCTTCCTGCTGCAGCTTTTCTTTATGGCCGTACCGGAGGCCAGAAGCGAGAAATGGCAGTTTATCGGGTTTACCAAATATCGGGACCCTCTTTATGTGGATCTGGATCGCACGGCCCCAAAAGGGGATATCCTCAGTGCCTGGATGCGCATCACCCTGGCGGAGCACAGCCTGTTTCGAGGACAGGTGACACAGGACCTCCAACGGGTAGGCAAATCCGCCCAGTTGGTCAAGTATCTGGAGATGAATAAGGAAATCGACTGCCGGAACAGCCGGATCCGTCATGGAAAGCTGACTTATTATGATTATCAGGACCGCATTCTGGCTTCAACGGGCAACCCCAAGGCGCTCTGGAAACCGATTGTGGCCGGCAGCCTGTGGCCCGGTCTGCAAAAAGCCGTCTGCACCCAGAAAAAAACTAAATGAATTTACCGGGCGCAAGAAATGTGAAGCGGGCATTTGCTTATTTTTGCATAAGTTTTCTTGTTTATCTTTCAATAAGCCTGATCCTGACATTTTGGCCCATACCCTTAAAGCAAAGCGGCGACCCCAAAACCCTGGACTTTCGGAATTTACCGATCATGACGTCAATCGATCGTGGATCGTCGGATTATTATACAGCCCGGGACGGCAAGAGTCTCTTCTATCGCTTTTATAAAAGCACGTCCCATAACCTGCTCATATTGCTTCACGGGTCAAGCGGAGAGGGCCGGTATTTTATCAAAATGGCCTCCGCCATCGCTGATTCAGGGGTCGCTCAGGTCGCCGTTCTTGATTTGAGAGGCCATGGATATTCCGCCTACAGACGGGGAGATATTGAATATATCGGCCAGTATGAGGACGATATCCAAGACTTCATCGGGCAGTACAAGAAAAAATATGGCGACGCAAAGATCATCCTGGGCGGACATTCATCCGGCGGGGGGTTAGCAGTCCGTTATGGCGGCAATAAAAATCTGCCGAAGGTTAATGGCTTTTTACTTTTTGCCCCTTATCTGGCTTATGACGCCCCGACGACAAGACCCCATTCCGGCGGTTGGGTAACGCCGAATATCAAACGCATTATCGGTCTGACCTTGCTGAATAATTTCGGCATTCACTATTTCAATCACTTACCGGTACTTCATTTCAATCGGCCTGCCGGTGACCGGGATGCCCTCAAAACCATGGACTATTCCTATCGCTTGAATGTGTCCTATGCGCCACGCCATTACAAGAAGGACCTGGAAAATATCGCCGTGCCGATTTATGTCATGGTCGGCAGGAATGACGATGCCCTGTATGCCGATCACTTTGAAGGCATCTTCAAGTCTCATACGAAAAATAGCCGTGTCGAAATCATCCCCGGGACTGACCATATGGGCCTGGTCGGAAACGATCAGGTGATAAAATCATCCATCGACTGGTTGAAAAGCCGATAAAAAGGATCAGTTTATTTCAGAATATCCGCCAGGGCCTCCTGAATGTGAGGATATTGAAATTCAAAACCTGAGGCGAGCAGTTTCGCCGGGATCACTCGCTGGCCTTTGAGGAGAACATCTCCGAATTCTCCCAGGATTATTTTCATCAGAAAGGCGGGAACGGCGGGGAGAAAAGTCGGGACGCGCAATGCGTCCCCCAGGGCCTTTGTCAGCTCCAGGTTCCGGACAGGAAAGGGGGCCGTACAATTAACGGGGCCTTCCATGTTGGCCGTATCCAGAAGGAAAAGGAATATCCTCGCCAGATCACCTTCATGAATCCAGGAAAACCATTGTTCCCCGCTGCCCAGGGGAGAGCCAAGCCGGGCCTTGAAGAGGGGCATCATCTGCGCCAGGGCGCCGCCATGGCGCCCGAGGACGATGCCGAAGCGGCAGGCGACCACGCGGGCGCCGAATCTTTGGGCCGCAAAGGCCTCTGTTTCCCAGTCGTCGGCCAGTTTGGCCAGAAAATCATTCCCCGGAGGATCCGTTTCTTTGAGCATTTCATCATGATGGAATCCGTAATAGCCGACGGCCGATGTGCTGAGCAAGGTCATGGATTTGCCCCCGGCGGATTCGATGGCCTCGACGAGATGGCGGGTCGTTAAAATACGGCTTTCCAGAAGAAGCTTTTTGGTCTGTGCCGTCCAGCGGCTGAAGATGGAAGCCCCTGCCAGATTGATGATGACATCATGTCCGGCCGCTCTTGCCTGCCAGGGGCCGCGGACCGTGGGATCTCCCATGAGCACCGACGCTTTGGCCCGGATGCTTCCCGCTGCTTCCGCCGGCCTTTTCAACAGGGTGACTTCGTGACCTTGATCTGCCAGGATTCTTGTCAGGGTTGTGCCGACAAAACCGGTGCCGCCGGTTATGAAAATTTTCATAGGACTCTCCTTATTTGGAAATCTTGCCCAAACGGATCGATTTGAATTGCCGGTACAGCAGGTAGCCTCCCCATATAAAGGCGATGATCATGAGCAGGGCACCGATCTGATTGGAAAATACGGCCATGATGTGGTCGTATTTGAGCCATCCCAGGTCTCGCAGGAGATGATGCCAGTCGTGAAAGTCGGGGTTGTCGCTCCCGATGTTGCCGCCGAGCAGTGGCAGTTGCAGGGCTTGAGCGTCATTGATATAGGGCGCAAGATCCATGAAGCTCTGCCCCGTCCACCAGAGTGCCACGGATGCGGCGAAAGGATTTCGATAAAAAAGGAAAGTGCCCATACAGATGAGAGGCATCAGGATCTGACCGAGTGATCCGCCTAAAACGCCCAGAAAATGGCCCAAAAAACCAAAAATGACGTGCCCGGCTTCATGAAAGGCCAGATTGACCCCATGCAGGAAGGTTCGGGCAAAATAATCGCTGGCCATGGGCGTCGCGATGAATTTCCACCCCCAGATCAGAATGATCAGAAAGGCAAGCATCCTGCCCGCCCAGAAAAAGGGGTTTTCTTCCTGGCCGGAACCAAGGAGAGAGGCCTTTATCGTATCGGCCCATCGGTTTTCCGTGGCCGGGTCCGATGGCTTTATCTCGATTTCCGGCGTGATATGGCCATAGTCTTCCGGCGTCAGCTTGGCAAAGATAACACCGCAACCCATGCATTCAAGCTTTCCTTCTCCCTGCTGTGCGCCGCATTTTGGACAGATCAATGATCAACCTCCGGCCCGGAAAGGTAAAAAGTGATTCTTACTTTTATACGGCATGGGATAAAACGCAATTCTTTTCTTTAATGATCTTGATGCCTATGATATGCGTTGCCCTTTTTCCGGAGATGTAATATTAAGCAATGGATTATTTTGAAATGTGATGAGAAATGGAATTTAGCATATGGAAAAGCAGGAATACGCGGAATTGATCATTGAAGGTATGGCGCCCATTCGCCTCCGGACTATCCAGGGCACCGAAGGGGGCCTGGCCATTGACGTCAGCGAACTCTATAAAAAATGGGGCATCCTCACATGTGATCCCGGGTATATGAGCACGGGAAGCTGTTATTCGGCCATATCCTATATTGACGGCGGAAAGGGCGTCCTGCGTTACAGGGGTTATAACATCCAGGATCTGGCAGTGAGAAACGTCGGTTTTGTGGAAACGGCCTGGCTTCTGATTCACGGCAATCTGCCGACGCCCGAAGAAAGGCTTTACTTCCGGGATCTTTTAACAAACCAGGAGATTCTTCATGAGGGGATGTTGAAATTTTTTGATTCACTGCCGCCTTACGGCGATCCCATGCCGATTCTTTCAGCCGCTGTCCAGTGCAGCAGCCTGTACCATCCGGAGTTGCGGGCGATCGATCCCGGGGATACGGATGCCTTCATGGTGGCAGCAGCCAAGCTGATCAGCAAGGTCCGGACAATTGCCGCCTTCAGCTACAAGAAATCCATCGGCATGCCCTTCGAGTATCCCGATCCGGCCCTGGATTACTGCAGTAATTTTCTGCACATGATGTTTTCTCTGCCCTATAAGCGATATGGCGCATCACCCATGGTGATCGAGGCCCTGAACCTGTTTCTGATGCTTCATGCCGACCACGAGCAAAACTGTTCGACCTCGACCGTGCGAATGGTCGGCTCTTCCAAGGCGAATCTCTTCGATTCCGTATCTGCCGGTATCAGCGCCCTTTCAGGTCCTCTCCATGGCGGCGCCAACCGGGAAGTCATCAACATGCTCAAAGAAATTCATGCCGGGAAGATAACCGTAAAGGAATTGATCGCTTCCGCCAAGTCGAAAAGCGGATCAAAAATCCACGGGTTCGGGCATCGTATCTACAAAACCTACGATCCCCGTGCTTCGGTATTGAGGGGGTGCGTCGATCGCCTCCTCAAAGATCTCAATGCAAGCGATCCCCTGCTGGAAATCGCCCGGGAGCTGGAAGGAGAAGCCCTGCAGGATGATTACTTCAAGGAAAAGGGGTTGTACCCGAACATTGATTTTTACTCGGGCATTCTTCTGCGGTCCATCGGCATCGAGGAAAACATGTTCACGGTTATATTCGCCATTGCCCGGATGGCCGGCTGGATCGCCCACTGGCGGGAGGGAGCCCTTGAGGAAAATGCGCGGATTCAGCGTCCGCGGCAGATCTATATCGGGATGAAGGAAAGGCCTTTCCCGGACAAAAGAGTCGTCTCGAAATAATTGACATTGTAAGGTATTCATGGCATCTCCGCTTCGTAAACCACATTATCATTGACTTTGCGGTGGCGGTCGGTTAAAATATCGAGGTGTTTCAAAAGCTTATCGTGGAAGATCCATCACAGAACGGGGGGATATGATCCGATCGGCATTCCTGGTAGCCATCAGCGTTGCGATTACGGCGTTCTTTTCAGTTTTTGTCATTGTTCTGGCCCTGTTAAGGGCCGGAGAAAACTCGCTCCATAAAGTGGCGAGGATATGGGCCGCCATCATCCTGAAGATATCGAGCGTCAAGGTCGACATGATCGGGCTGGAAAATGTTTTACGCAGCAAGCCACAAGTTTTCATGTCCAATCATCAAAGCGATTTCGATATTCTGATTGTTCTGGCCTTTATTCCCGGTCAGTTTAGGTGGATTGCCAAAAAGGAACTCTTCCGGATCCCCGCTTTTGGAAGGGCCATGAGAAATGCCGGCTACATCGAAATGGACCGGCAAAATCATGAACGCGCCATGCAAAGCCTTGGCGTTGCCGCCCAGAAAATAAGGGAGGGTAAGTCCGTCATGAGCTTCCCGGAAGGAACTCGCAGCCGGGACGGGAAAATAAAGGGCTTCAAACAGGGAATGTTCCACCTGGCCCTGCATGCCGGTGTTCCCATTGTTCCCATATCGATCATCGGCGCCTCGGAAATCATGCCCAAACGGTCCCTCAAGATCAATCCTGGGACAATTACCATGGTCATCGGCAAGCCGATCGAGGTGACACCTTACACAACGGAGACCCGTCACGAACTGATTGAAAAGGTGCGAGGGGTTATTGTCGAAAACTTCAATGCCTGGCGACGGCCCGGCGCCCCCAGGGCGGAATAGACCCGGATAGGCTCACCTATGGCAGAAAAAGCTTCGTTTGTGAAAAGGCCATGGGAAATGAAGGGCATATCTTGTCTTGCGGCAGGTCTTTTCCTTTTGTTGTGCCTCGTCTCCTTTCATCCCCTGGACCCCTCCTTTACCCATTTCGTAGCCGAAGATGTCGCAGTGCATAATCTCATCGGCTCTTTCGGTGCTTATACCGCCGATATCATGGTTCGCCTCCTGGGATTTGGCGCCATCTTTTTGCCTGTCATCCTTTTTATCTGCGCCTACCGGTTTTTCCGGGAACCCTCCTTCGAGATCGGACGGGCCGCTGCAGGAGGCTTTGCCTGTTTTCTCCTTTCCTTTTCCGGCCTGATGGCCCTCCTCATCACCAAGATTCAAGTCTACGGCCTGATGTTCCGCGCCGGCGGCATTGTAGGATACGGCGTTCAGACCTATCTGAATTACTATTTCAATGTCGTGGGCTCGTATATCCTTGTTCTTTTAGTCCTCATCCTTTCGCTTATGATGACCATGGACCTGTCCCTTGTATCCCTGAACAACCGTTTGATGATCTTCCTGTCGCTCCTGTGGGGAAAGCTGAAGGGGCAAATGGAAAAATGGAGAACAAAAAACCGCACGGAAATTGACGTCCCGACACCGTTGCCTCTCAAAGAAGAACCGGAATCCCGCGATATCCTGGTGATTGAAGAAGTTCGTCCCCCAGTGGTGGTGAAGAAGCCCCGTCCCGAACAGGAGCCGGGGGTCAAACAGGTGCATTTCGATTTTATTGATTCGAGCGGCCGTTTCAGCCCGCCGCCGGTCACCCTGCTCGAACAGACCGACCGGAAGGATACGAGGGTCAAGCGGGAGAGCCTGGTGGTCAATTCCCGCATTCTGGAGAAGAAGCTCTCCGATTTCGGCGTCGAGGCCAAGGTTGTGGAAGTCCGGCCCGGTCCGGTCATCACCATGTATGAACTGGAACCGGCGCCAGGCGTTAAGATCAACCGGATTACGAATCTCTCCGACGATCTGGCGCTGGCCCTTAAGGCCTCCAGCATTCGGATCCTTGCCCCCATCCCCGGCAAGGCCGCCATCGGCATTGAAATTCCCAATCAGGAGCGGGAGTCGGTGTCCCTGCGGCAGGTTCTCGATCACGACACCTTCATGGAATCCCGCTCGAAGCTGCCTATTGCACTGGGGGTTGATATTGTGGGGATTCCCGTCATTGCGGACCTGATTCGCATGCCCCACCTGCTGATTGCCGGCACCACCGGGTCGGGAAAGAGTGTCTGCCTGAACGCCATGATCTGCAGTATCCTGTTTAAGGCCTCCCCGGAAGAGGTCAAGTTTCTCATGATCGACCCCAAGCGGCTGGAGTTATCCTCCTACGAAGGCGTTCCCCATCTGCTCCATCCCGTCGTCGTGGACCCGAAACAGGCTTCCCTGGTCCTGCGCTGGGCCGTGGAAGAAATGGAACGGCGCTATAAATTGATTGCAGAACGGGGCGTTAAAGGCATCGATTCCTTCAACCGGCTGATCGGAAAAGAAGGCCTCAAGATACCCCGGCTGCCGTATATCGTGATCATTATCGACGAACTGGCGGACCTGATGATGGTCGCCCAGCGCAATGTCGAGGAATCCCTGGCCCGCATCGCCCAGATGGCCCGGGCCTCCGGCATTCACCTCATTCTGGCCACCCAGCGGCCTTCCGTCGATGTCATTACGGGGGTGATCAAGGCCAATTTCCCGACGCGGATTTCTTTCCAAGTCTCATCCAAGGTCGATTCCCGGACCATCCTCGATCAACTGGGCGCGGAAGCCCTTCTCGGTGCGGGAGACATGCTGTTCATGCCCCCCGGAACCTCCAAGTTGACGCGCATCCACGGCGCCTATGTGTCGGATAAGGAAATCGACAGGATCGTGGATTTTGTCAAGCAGCAGGGCAAACCGGCCTATGATGAATCGATCGTGGAATATGAAGAGGAAACGGCAACCGCCGAGAAGAGCAGCGAAGGTTACGACGAGAAATACGACGAAGCGGTGGAACTGGTGACCGATCTGGGGCAGGCCTCCATCTCCCTCGTTCAGCGCTATATGAAAATCGGCTACAACCGCGCCGCTCGGATTATTGAGCGCATGGAGGCGGAAGGCGTCGTCGGCCCCTCCGACGGGGTCAAACCGAGGAAGGTCCTGGCCCGAAAAGCCCCCCCCTGAAAGATGCCGTCGGTTCTGTCAAGAGATTATTCTGGGTACATGGGTAAGGTTTTTATATTAAAGCCCAAGGCAAAACAGCCGACCGCTACGCTCCGGCTGAATTTTTCGTTACGACCAAAATAATCGGGAGGAGAAGAATGGTGAATAAATGGGGAGTCATTGTTATAGACATACAAGGCGACTTTACGGAATGGAAGCAGGGTAGCCTTGCCGTGCCCGGTTCGGACGAAGGTTATGTAAAAAGTGTTGAGACCACCACCCGGCAACTGAAAGAGCTTGGCGTCGCTATTTTTGGCACTCAGGATTGGCATACCCCTGATCACGTCTCTTTTGCTACCAGCCATCCGGGAAAGAGACCTTTCGAGACAGTGGTGATTGGTGGAGAAACGCAGGTTCTCTGGCCGCCCCATTGTATCCAGGGGACGGAGAATGCCCGTGTACTTATAGACAACAACCTCCTTCTTGCAGTGGTAAAGAGTGCGCAAAACGATGATGTTGAAAGCTATTCCTTCTTTCAGGACGGGAACGGCACAAAAACAGAAATGGACACCATACTGCGGATAAATGGGGTTGAGAATGTTATCGTCTATGGGATTGCCACAGAATACAGCGTGAGGGCAACATCTCTGGACCTTGTTGCGGCCAACTACAAAACCACTGTCATTGGCAGTCTGTGTCGAGGCGTTTCTTCCGACATTGCGGCAGTCGCACTCGATGAGATGAGAAATAAGGGTGTGAGGGTGATCACCACACCGGAAGAGATCATTGAGGAAATCCGTCGGGAAAATGCCTGCAAATGAATATATGGAAAAGCTGATTATATCGGGAATTTCGGTAAAGTCACAACCTCCGCATCCACCGGATCGGAGCAAGCTGCATCTCTTCTGCTGATGCTGGTGTATGCTGGGCATGGCAAAGAGCTATCAGGGGCGAACGTTCCTGAACCAAGTTCTCGCGGAGCCGGAGGCTAGGAGAATGACAAGGGCGTCATCGTAAGGCGGGCCTGGAGGACGCCCAATCCGAAAGCACGGGGCGACAGGACCGGAGAAACAGGGACATCGATTTGCCTGCTACTCAACTGCGGCATTTTTCAAAGGTCTCAATTAACCTATAATGCCAATCCCAATATACGGCCGGCATTTCTGAGATACACCTTTTCCAGAATATCGGTTTTATATCCTTCATTCACCCAGTCCTGAAACAGGCGCTCATAGGAAAACCAGGGATGGTCGGAACCGAACATAAACCGGTCCTGGAGCCGTCCGTTGATCTCACGCTTCAATTCCGGGGGGAAGTACTTCGGAGACCAGCCGTGAAGTTCGTTATGGACATTCGCTTTATGCATCAACACCGCGATCATTTCATTCTGGAACGGCCATGCGCAATGGGCGGCAATGATGGTCATGTTGGGATATTGTATGGCAACCTCATCAACATAGGGGATGGGATTTTCATAGCCCAGATGAACCCCGCCGCCGCCGGGCGTTCCCTGACCGACGGCCGTCATGCCGACGGACAACTTGACCGGAAGGCCGGCTTCGGCACATACATCAAATAAAGGCCGGTATAATTTATCGTTCACCGGGATGCCCGTCAGAATCGCACCGGTATAGATACCCATCATGCCTGCATCCTTGATGCATCTTTCCAGTTCCCGGGCGCCGGCATAACCGAGCCGGGGATCAATGTCGCCCCAACAACCGAGAACGGTGTCCGGATAGGTCTTTTTAAGATGGCCCATGTAATCATGCATTTCCCTGATCTCGGCCATATCCCGACCCGCTTTGGCAAAGCCCATGGGGCTCATTAAAATGGCCTTGACGCCCGCATCTCTGATCCCGTCGATAAACTCTCTCTCCGGCATGAAAGCGGATTCTCTCTTGAATACGTTACGGGCCAGCGTTTCAATGCCTTCCGGATCGGGGTGGTAAGGCATGGACTCTCTGGTGAAAGTCTGCACCTGGACATCAATGGCTTTCATGCGCCTGTCTCCCTTCATCATGATCGGTTCTGTTGAATCCCCTATCCTGTCATGCGGCAATATATATCCCCCGCCTTTCCTTCCTGATCTTACCCATTTTCTCCGCTCTGTAAATAACAGCCCAGATCTGTTTATCCGTCAAACCCGTCCTCTTTTTCAATTCCGTTGTCGTGATACCCTGCTTGCTATCCAGAATGAGCTGCAGGACCGTATTCATTTTACTGCCCCTTTTCGCTTTCTTCCCTTCGGCGGTTTTGGGGACCGCTTTCTTTAGCTCACGCGCGTTCCGCGCCGGTTTTTCTTCCCCGGTTTTTGCTTGACGGGCCGTTCCCCTCGCAGAAACCTTGACGGAACTCACCGTCATGCCGACCAACATGGATTGAATTTTGTCAAAATAGGTTTTCACAAACTTCTCGGACCCTTCAATCTCAATCTCTTTCGTGATCGGATTAAACTTGATGCGCGACTGTTCCGTCATGGATTCTCCTCCTTAAGTGATGAAATGGTTTTATGACTTGCCGAAACACTATCGATAATTTTACAATGAGTCATAGTATTTTGCAAAAGGTATTAATAGAAATTGTTTCCCCGGATTCCGGCCCTTGTCGGAATGACGGTATGCGCCCAATATGTTATAGAGATATACCTTTTTGGAAGAGCGACTGATAAATCAAAAAGCCCCTCTATAAAATTTTATAGAAGGGCTTTCTTTTTGGAGGAACACAGATCAGTAGTTATTGTTCTTGTATTTTAGTGTTCCTGGTTTAGCTCACCATGGTTTTCACTGCATCAATAACCGGGCTCGTGAACAGGGCGATCAAGACCGTGTAAAGAGCGAAGGCACCGACTGCTTCATTCGTGTACATCTTCTCAAATTTCTGTTTCATGGAGATGATGATCATCCCGCCGACAATCAGGGCGCCCAACTGGAAGTAAGGAAAGTTACCCGCACCTGCTGCTGCATATTCCGCAAAGCTGAAAGTTGCCGTGAAAAGAACCACCGTGGCCGCTACCATCATTGTTCCGAATGTCTTTTTCATGATCTGTGTCCTCCTATGTCCATTTTTTATTATTTGTTTTTGTTTGACTTTATGTATTGCTTAAAGCGTGCCAACTTTTTTGATACAAAGCCAAATACTCTATAAGTAGTTGTATCTAAAGGATGTTATTGAAATCCGGATGGGGAAATTTATTTGTTTTCAGGGCGGATGGCGGCTGCTTTTTCAATGAATGATTAAAATCTATTTAACGAAATGATGGAAAAGAAGTCTTGAATAACTGAGAGATTCAAGGCGGGCCAGTTTTCCTTGGTCGGGTGATTGACGGGGTTGGGATAATCCCGGGGAAGCCATGCCTGTCAGCCTTTTTCTATATGTGACTTAGCCGTTTTAATCGCCAGGCCTTTATCTTTCGTGAACATCCACCACTGCGGCTGTGTCGTGTGGGGCCCCTTCTCCTTCTCTTTGTCATGGCCTCTGCAATAGTACCAGTTTCCGAACCGTTCAACCGTAGAAAAAGGATGACGGCCTGTGCAGAGAATACTGCATGGTCTAAGCTCCACAAAAAAGATGGTTTCGTCAGGACCTTCTTCATCATCCAGATCATCAGGCAGGACCATGCAAGACACATCCTTGCCTTCGGCTTCCTCGCTGTCTAACCATTCTGAAATAGTCATAGATCATTTTCTCTTTTCAAAAAATGATGGCAATGCTTGATCATCGATTATATTGCATCAAGCTTCTTTAAGATGGGGTCATCCGCCAGAAATACATTGGTGGTTTCTGCTACATCATCAAAAATGAGAACGGCAACCCCGGTTTCAAGCTTGTATTTTGCTTGTTTGAATCTTGTTTCCGGAGAAGCCTCTACTTCGCCATAATCGGTTCCATCTCTGGAAATAAATTCTTCGATCACGCCTCGCAAGGCTTCAGGGCTGAGTTTCTGGACGGGAATTTTATGGATTGACATCTATGCTTGTGCCTGTTTTCGTATAAGAGGCTTCACTTGTTTATCTCTTTCATAATGTAACGGAAAACGCAGTGGTCTTTACCCGACTGGTGGCGATCCTCAAGGATAAGCTTCACGTCGGCATTATAGCCTTCGAGTATGGCATAATCGACGTATTTACAGTAAAACTTCGCGACGCCTCCCAGACCAAACGCCTGGGCTGCGTTCCAGAAAGCACACTCTCCGGCTTTCACGACAAGGTCATCGTTATCCAGATCCGGGTGCGGGTCGAAATTGCGTGAGTCTATGTCGCTGTATATGAGCCAGTTCTTCAAAGTCAGCGGCTTGCCCAGACTGGTAACAATAGAGGCAATGCGCTTTCCTCTGGCACGGCCAAAGTCCTCGATGGCTTTTTTCAGCAATAACTCTCCTTTTTCCTGTCCAAGCTCCTGCATGACCGCCCGAGCCGTAAACGCAAACAGCACGGCGCCCAGGCCAAAACCCGGAATCTGGTATTCATCACCAATTTCTTGCTTCTTCGTTAAAACATCTGCCATGTAAGACCAATCAAAACCTTCGGTCTTCTCTTTTTCCAGATCTTCCATAATAATTTCTCCCTCATGGCTCATGTCGTCTGTGCCGGGTGCCGGTCATGGATTATCATTGGGCCATGGCGGCGATGCCTTTGGCTATTCCAGCAAGTGGCTTCCAAGGAGATAGGCTTTTTGCATTATATCCCTGTCTTCGGTCACCATTGGTTTATCGTCCTTATCAAGGTTGCAGGCTAACAGGCTGCCCTTTATCTCATAACCAAAGACCTTCATCACCGCGCGAAAGGTCTTGATCGCAGGCAAAAAGAGATTTTGATCCGGTTGATTCTGCGTAAAAATCAAAGCGGCTTTTTTCCCTTTGGGCAGTTTGGAATTCAACTGCTTATCGATATAAGGGTACATCCGATCCAACCATGTCTTGGTCTGAGCGGTAACACCCGCAAAATAAATTGGCGATGCCACAATCAAACCAGCGCTGGATTCGATTGCCTGATGGATATTTTGTATGTCGTCTTTAATGACACAGGTTGTCGTATCGTTCTTCTTACATTGATTGCAAGCTTGGCAGCCTTTAATATCCATCTCATTGAGATAAAATATTTCGCTGGAAATCCCGACATCGGCCAGCCCTTTTTGAGCTTCCTTAACCAGAATATCCGTATTGCTGCCTGTCCGGGGACTACCGAACACAATCGCTACTTTTTGCATGCCTTTTCTCCTGGAGGCTTTATGCTTGCGGGCCCCTCGAAGGGGCCTGATCGCAAACGAAATCCCAAAACCATCATCGTCTGGATTCTTGTAACACCTGTGATTCCCGCAGCGGCTTTTATCGGGAATCCAGATTTTATCCTCCCGAAATTGTCAACCTCTGGGAGGGCCCCCGCCGCAACCAAAACCCTCGAGACTGGCGCCTCTTTGCTATTTTTTCCAGGCACACAGATCATTGGCGGTCCAATCCTGCAACAATATGGAATTGCCGCCAGGACCACATTTATGGATTTGGACAGCGTCCGCTCCCTGACGACGATCCGCCGTCCAAGTGATCGGCGGTCCCAGTCCTTTCCAATTTCTAAATGACTCGAGCGCCTTAACTGCAGCTTCTGTACTTAGATCCCGTCCTACACGCTTCAATGCCTCGATCAGGGGTTCAGCAACCGTTATACCGGAGATTGTTGTAATTCCCCATGGTTCTTCCGGCGCAAATTTCTTTGCGGCTTCCCGGTATTTCAAGAGCGCAGGGTCTTTTGATTGCGGCATGGGATAGATTGCCGGAGTGATAACGCCTTCCCAGAGGCCTCCCGAGATTTTGTGCAGCAACTGATAATCGCTATTGCCGTCAAAGGAGAAAAACTGGGGATTATAGTTTATCGATTTAGCGGTTTTGACAGCCAATATTGCCTGAGACGGATTCAGCCACAAAACAGCGGCGTCCACTCCCGAGTTTTTTAGCCTTAACAGTTGGGAGCCAAAGTCTTTGTCGGTCGTTTCAACAGGTATTTGTGCAACCAATTGCATCCCATAGGCATCCAGCCGTTGCTTGACCCCTTTTAACCCGTTAATGCCGAAGACGTCATTCTGATAGATCACACCTATCTTTTTTAATTGAAGTTTCTTGACAATAAATTGGGTGAGAATACTTGCAGAATCCTCATAAACCGGAACAAAAGAAAAAAGATAGCGGTTTGGCGGAACGCCGGGCTTTATGTTGGCCTCCAGGACCGGACTTATGCCGGCTGTCCCCGCAGTACAAATAATGACCTTATGCTCAGCCAAATAATCCTTCACGGCATTCCCGCAGGCGCTCGATACAATACCAGTGATAGCGAATATGCCGATCTTTTCGACCAGCTCTTTAACAACTGCTTTGGCTACGGCGGGATTATACTGATCGTCTCTTACATAATATTTAATTTTTCGGCCGTAGATGCCTCCTTGCTCATTAATCATTTGATAAACGATATTAGGACTTCGACCGTGTCCTCCCCACGCGGCGGCAACACCGGTCTGGGGGCTAAAGTTACCAATCCTTATTTCTTTATCGTCAAAGCCCGGGTTACCTGCAAAAACATGATTTGGCATTATACAGACACAGACGATACCGAGCCAAAACACCAATAACATAAGAACTGCATCACGTTTTAAATACATGTCGCCTCCTTCTGTTTTAATGAATGACATCACTAATTATTGTACAGTCATGACCGGAAGGGAAAAAAAGAACTCTGAGCCCTTTCCCATTTCCGATATGAACCATATTCTTCCCTCATTCGCTTCGACGATTTTCTTTGCGATGAGTAAACCCAGCCCGGTGCTGCGTTCTCCGGATGTAGGCTCGACAGAGGTTTTCCCGAAGGCCCTGAAAAGTTTGTGCTGTTCTCTTTCCGGAATGCCGGGACCCTGGTCGGCAACAGATATGACGATTTCACTGCTCTCATAACGAAGACGCACAATAATATCCGTGCCCGGTTGAGAATACTTCATCGCATTGGAAAGGAGATTGTTGAGCACCTGCTCGATTCTGTTTATATCGACGAAAACCTGAGGCAGCCCTTCTGGATGAAATAGGGCTATTTTCATATCTTTTTTTGAAGCGAACAACCTGTTGGTTTCAATAATTCTCGTAATCGGAACAGATAAATCGACCAACTGCTTCTCGATGGTCAGGTGACCGGATTCGATCACGGATATATCGAGAAGATTATTGATAAGTCCGAGCATGAACTCACTCGAATTGTGGATAATATCGAAACATCTAATTTGGCTTGGGGTCAGTGAAGGCGATAGTTCCTCAACCAGAAATTCGCTGAAACCCTTTATCGCGTTAATCGGATTACGAAGATCATGTGCCGCCATTCCCATAAAGTGGTTTTTCAGATCGTTCAGAGCTTTTAGTTCGATCTGCTGCCGTCGAAGGCGCAGGTGGGTTTGCACGCGGGCCAAGACAATGGGCGGGCTGATTGGTTTCGTGATGTAATCTACGGCGCCGAGGTCAAAGCCCTTCATCTCATCCTCTTCTTCGGCTTTGGCTGTGAGAAAAATGACGGGGATATCCTTCGTTTCAGCGTTTTCCTTGAGATAGCGGCAGGCTTCATAACCATCCATGACGGGCATCATAATGTCCATAAGGATAAGATCGGGAGGTGTACCCGACATGGCAACCGTGAGCGCCCGCTTCCCGTCGTGAGCTATCTTTACCTTATAGCTGTCCTTAAGCAAGCCGCTAATCAAGGTAAGGTCGTCCGGCATATCGTCCACCACTAATACGGTCTGCTTCTGTCCGGGATGCCAATTGTTCATCGCTTCGTCCTTATAAAAATATACGGTTACAATTTGATGTTGCCTTTTTCGCTTGCTCTTCTGAAAATACTAACCAATGCGGGACATCCAGTATAAATCAAAGCCATTAGGGAATACCCCAATATCCAATATGCGCCAGGAAATATAGATAGCGGTCCTTTTTTTCAGAATAAATAAACCGATCACAAAAAACAGAAAACCCCATCCTCATTGATGAGAAACGGGGTATTTTCCAGGCAAAATCATCATCTCTACGCCTTTTGAATATCTTAGGGATTTTGATGAGAAGGTTTTATATTTACCTGGAAATTTGCGCCGGTATTATTAAAAAGTCAATATATTTATTATGATATTAATAATAAATGCTCCCACCCTTTATTTCAATCCTGACGAGTGAATGTATGAGCTTTTAGTCAGTGGCGTTAAATCCTAGATTTCAAATGATGATCAACGCTACTTACTCTTTGACATACAAGCTCCCCTTGCCTTATACTCCCCCCGTTAAAAGTAAATTCTCATCAATATAAAAAAGACGGTTTGATCATTTTTCCTTGCCGATACGGGTTCTCTACGCCCCAGTAACCATGTATGTTTTTAAAAATGCAACGTTTCTACCGCGCATTTTCATAAAATAAAAGGAGGATGAGGATGATAAAAACAGTAGAACAGTATCTTGAAAGTTTGAATGACGGACGGGAAGTCTGGTGCCTGGGAGAAAAGGTAGCCGATGTCCGAACCCATCCGACGGTGAGCACCATCATCAGAACGGCGACCATGGACTATGTCCTGCCGAACCATCCCGATTACCGGGATCTCTTTGTGACGCAGGACAAGGACGGCGAGGATATCAATTTCTTGCTCACCTCTCCGAAAACGCCGGCAGATATGCTCCGAAGGCGTGAATGCTATACGGTCGGAATCAGATCCGGCGGTGGCGTGATCGTGCACTGCATGGGCGCCGATGCCTTGGCCGCCTTTTCCGTTGCCGCCCAGGTCATGGACAAAAACCTGGGAACCGGATACATGGAGCGCGTCGAGAATTACCGCAGACATCTGCAGAAGAACGACCTGGCCATCACCGGCGCCATCACGGATGTCAAGGGAGACCGGAGCCTGCATCCCTCAAAACAGAAGCAGCACCAGGACTTTTACTTGAAGATCGTGGACAAACAGAAGGACGGCATCGTGGTCCGGGGCGCCAAAGTGCATATCAGCGCCTCGCCCTGCGCCAATGAACTCCTCTGCCTGCCCTGCCGGACGCATGGCGAGGCGGACAAGGATTATGCCCTGGGCTTTGCCGTGCCCGTCAACACGCCCGGCGTCAAACTTTTAGGCGTCGAACCGAACTTCCGGCTTTACGGTGACGAGTGCGAATTTGACTATCCCGTTTCGGACCATATGCAGCCGTCAGAATCCCTGATCATCTTCGACGATGTCTTCGTCCCCTGGGAACGGGTCTTCATGTGCGGCGAGTGGCAGTTCTCCCAGGTCCTGGCCTATGCCTTCGCCAGTTACCACCGCCTCTTCGGCACCTGCAAGATGACGGGAACCCTCGAAACCATGACCGGAGCAGCAAGCCTGATCGCCGAATACAACGGCGTCCAGAATGTCCCGCACGTCCGGAAAAAGCTGG